>JAZQXP010000068.1:0-19863 GCA_045632925.1 Eubacteriales bacterium
GCACTCTCCGGCGAATAAATTTTTGATGGATTTTGGTGGGATGTAGCGAAGCAAGGTATTAACCTTGCGAGATATATCACGCCGAAAGACGCGAAAATTTATCGCCGCAGAGCTTATGGGTTCGGCTCTCTTCGGCTATACCGTAAGATCGTGACAAAAATAGAGTATATTTTGCCTTTGCAAAGGCATAACAACGTGATATAATTAAAATAATGACATATTTATTATATCAGAAACCGACCAAAAAGTAAATAGGAAAAATAAAAATCGGAGGCAAATATGGAAAGACTCAAAAAGATAGGCACACTCCCGAAGCTCTCGTCGAGCGAGATAGATCATTCGAGGATCGGAATCGGATTTGAAAAGCTCGACCGCGGCGTTTTCGATCCCGAAAAGGCATACGACAAGGTCGCCGCTCTCGGCGTAAAGAAGGTCAGGATCCAGTCGGGCTGGCTGAGGACCGAGCGCGAGCGCGGAGTTTACGATTTTGCCTGGCTCGACAGCGTGGTTGACAATCTCATCGCGCGCGGAATGGAGCCCTGGATCTGCCTCTGCTACGGCAATCCGCTCTATACCGATTTTGCCGCCAAGATCTTCGGCGCGGTCAAGTGCCCTCCGATGGGAGAGGATGCAAGACGCGGTTGGGTCAATTACGTGACCGCGATCACCGAGCATTTCAAGGGCAGAGTCGAGTTCTGGGAGATATGGAACGAGCCCGAGCTCGGCTGGAAGCATTATTTCGAGGAAACAAAGGCGGATTACGACCTCAAGAAGAACGCGCAGGAGTATGCAGAGTTCTCGATCGACACCTCAAAGGCGATCAAGGCGGTCGATCCCGATGCCAAGGTCGTCGGATTTGCGCTCGCACACACCCGCGCGCCCTATTTCGTCAATACCGCTCTCCGCGCGGGCATCGGCGATTACATAGATTATATTTCCTTCCATCTCTATTCTGCCGCAGATTGGCAGAGGGAGGACATTATCCGCGCGCTCCGTTCGCTCGTTGATATGTACAACCCTAATATCGGTCTGATCCAGGGCGAGGGCGGTGCGCAGTCGAGAAGCGACGGCAACGGCGCGGTCAAGGGATTCGCCTGGACACCCGAAAAGCAGATGAAGATACTGCTCCGTACACTCGTCACAGACCTCCATTCGGGCGTTGAATTCACCTCGTATTTCTCGACGATGGATATGATCGAGGCACTCAACGGCGTTGTTGGCGACAAATCGAGCTATCTCGATTACGGCTATTTCGGCGTTCTCGGCGCGGATTTCGATGAGGACGGCATTGCGACGGGTGAATATACGCCCAAACCCTCCTACTATGCGCTCCAGACCATTGCCACCCTTTTCAAGGGCAACGTAAAGCCCGCGAATATCCCTTATTACCGCGCGTACAATCAGTCGAGACGCATTAACGCGCTTGAGGAGGACGAGTCGGCTAAGATCTACGGCTTTGAGCTTGATGACGGCAGCCATGCGCTCGTTTATTGGAATGCAACGCCCATCCTGACCACCACCTACGAGGGCACGATTTCGTTTGCACTTTGCGGACAAAGATGCGAGGACATCAAGATTTGCGACCTCCGCGACGGATCGATCTACACTCTCCGCGAGGATATGATCGAGGACGCGGGTGAGGACATCGTAAGACTCAAGAATCTTCCCCTGCTTGACGTTCCGCTTGCAATTTTGATGAAATAAAAATATTAAACATAAAGGAGAAAATGCTATGAAACACATTAGTCGTATCATCATTGCGCTGCTCATTTTGGCAATGACCCTTCCTTTTGCGGTATCCTGTGCGAACACGAATCAGCCGTCCGATACCACGCTTCCCCCCGAGACCGAAACACCTTCCGCAGGAGAAGATTCGGCAACCGTTGCCGAGGATACTCTTTTTGCTCCCAGCGAAATTCCCGAGGATTTGAAATTCGAGGGCGAGAACGTCAAGATCCTTTACTGGGACGACGTTCCGAACGTTGAGTTCTTTGTTGAGGATCAGACGGGTGAGGCTGTCAATGACGCGATCTATAAAAGAAATCTGAACGTCGAAGCACAGTTCGGTATCAAGCTTGATTTCAACGGCACAAACGGTAACAATAAAAAGCAGGCGGAATTTGTAAATGCCTGCATCAACAGCACTCAGTCGGGTGCCGATGCATACGATATTTTTGCAGGTTATTCCATGACCGGCGCAACGATCGCAACCCACGGCATCCTTCAGGATCTTACAAGCTATGAGATTATGGAGTTTGACAAGCCCTGGTGGCCGAAGAGCCTGATCGACAAGGCTACCATAAACGGCGGTGTCTATTTCGCATCGGGTGATATTTCGACAAACTACCTTTATATGATGTATCTCTGCGCGTTCAACAAGGATATGCTTAACGATATTCATCAGATCGGCTCCGAGGTCTTGTACAACCACGTTTATGACGGAAGCTGGACCATCGATAAATTCATCGAGTATACCAAGGGCGCATACAGAGATCAGGACGGCGATAACGCCGCTTCCACATCCGACAGATACGGTATTGCGGTTACCCTCGTGCATTGGGATGCTTTCTTTACCGGATCCGACCTCAATACCGTTGTGGTTGACTCCGACGGTGCGCTTGCTATGTCTCCCGATCTTTTCTCGCAGAAGACGGTCGATCTTCTCGATAAGATCTGCAATCTCTTCTACGTTTCCGGCGAAGCAGAGCTCGAAAAGGGCATAGACGTCTTTGCGCAGAGCAATTCTCTCTTTGTTGTAGAGCGTGCTTGCATCACCTCGAAGAACCTTTCCGATACCGCATTCTCTTACGGTATTCTTCCCGTTCCGAAGTTCAGCGCAGATCAGGACGGCTACCGCACCTGCCTCTCCTTCCCCTACACAATGTATATGCTTTCGACAGCATCCACAATCCCCGAGGCGGCTGCTGCAACCATCGAGCTTATGGCATACCAGAGCTATCTCCATATCACTCCCGCACTCTTCGAGGAATCTATGAAGCTGAGATATGCTGACCAGAGCGACGATGCATTTATGTTCGATAAGATCCGCGAGGGCGTTGTTATCGACGTCGGAAGACTCTTTACCACCGAGCTTGATAAGATGTCGTACAGCATCTTCCGCAATGCTATCAGTAAAAATAACCCCGGCAGCTACCTCAGCACCCAGAAGGCATATGACAGAACCTTCAATAAGAATATTGAAAAGATCAACGAAAGCCTTAAGAACCTTAAATAACAACTATTCTGTTTCTGCAGGGACCTCTGTGGTCCCTGCAGTTATACCGCTATTTTGCATTTTGCATTTAGCATTTTGCATTCACATTACACTTTTTTGATCAAGGAGTACAAATAATATGAAAATAACCTGGCTCGGACAAGCGGGTTTATTATTCGAGCGCGGCGGAGTTTCTGTCATGATCGACCCCTACTTGTCGAATTACGTCGAAAAGGTTCAGCCCGCGAACTATCGCCGCTCGCCCGTCAACGAAGCGTTTCTCAATATCGACCCCGATATTATGATCTTCACTCACGACCACATCGATCACTACGATCCCGAGACCGCACCAATTTTCTTCAAGAAATCAAGAAAACCGATGTCCGTCCTCGGACCTACCTCTGTGCGCGCAAAGGCGATGGGCGACCTCTGCGGTCAGAATTTCATCCTATTTGATAAATACACAAGCGTAACGCTTGAGGGCTTTCGCTTCACCGCCGTACGCGCGGCGCATAGCGACCCCTACGCCATCGGTGTGGTGATCGAGGATCTTGTCGAGAATCGCGTTTATTACGTCACGGGCGACACGCTCTATAACAGCCGTATTTTCGATAGCCTCCCCGATGTGGGGCGCAATATCGACGTCCTCTTTCTGCCCATCAACGGCGTCGGAAACAATATGAATATGGAGGACGCCGCGCGATTTGCCAAGAAAACGCGCGCAATGACGGTCGTTCCGCTCCATTTCGGTATGTTCGACTCGCTTGATCCAAAGGATTTCCCCTGCAAAAACAAAGTAATTCCCGAGATTTGGGAAGAGATCGAGGTATAAAAATGAAGGTTATTGACGTTAAGACTTTTGCGGTCGATTGCTTCCGCACGAATTGGATGTTCGTCAAGGTCTACACCGACGAGGGTATCGACGGTGTTGGCGAGGCGACGCTTGAATATAAGGAAAAGGCTCTGATCGGTGCGGTCGAGCATATCAAGGAATACCTCGTCGGCAAGGATCCGCGAACAATCGAAAAGCATTTCCACGACATTTACCGCGATGCTTATTGGCGCGGCGGTCCCGTGCTTATGAGCGCGCTTTCTGCCGTTGAGATGGCTCTTTGGGACATCCTCGGCAAGTCGCTCGGAGTTCCCGTTTATCAGCTCCTCGGCGGCAAGGTCAACGACAAGTGCCGAATCTACGTAAACGGATGGTTTTCGGGCGCAAAAACTCCCGAGGAATTTGCCGAAAAGGCAAAAATCGCCGTAAAACGCGGCGTGACGGCTATGAAGTGGGATCCCTTCGGCAAGAGCTATCTTGAAATTTCAAATAAGGATCTCGATACCGCTCTGCGCAATATCGCGGCGGTCCGTGAGGCTGTCGGCGACTCTGTTGACCTTTTAATTGAGGGTCACGGACGCTTCAACGTGCCGACGGGCATCAAGATCGCGAAGCTTATTGAGGAATTCAAACCCCTCTTCTTCGAGGAGCCGACCCCTCCCGACAATCTCGAGGCACTCAAGGCAGTCCGCGAGAAATCTCCCGTTGCGATCTCCGCGGGCGAGAGACTTTACTCGCTTAAGGATTTCAAGGACCTCTTTGAGATGCGCGCCGCCGATTATATTCAGCCCGACGTCAGCCACGCGGGCGGTATTATGGAGCTCAAAAAGATCGCGTCGATGGCGGAGACCTATTATATCCCCTTCGCGCCGCATAATCCCTCGGGACCCGTTGCAAACGCGGCAACGCTTCAGCTCGCGGCTTGCTGTCCGAATTTCTCGATCCTCGAAATTATGTATAGCGACGTCACTTGGCGCGCAGACGTCACGAACGAGTCGCTTGAATATTCCGACGGTTATATAACCATTCCCGACAAGCCCGGTCTCGGCATCGAGATCAATGAGGAGGAATGCCTCAAGCATCCCTATCAGCCGCATACCCTCCGCCACTACACGGGCGCGCTGACCGATATCCGTCCGCCCGAAACTGCGTTTTACTTTTAAGAGGTGCGCGATGAAGTACGTACTTATAACCGGCGCAACGATCAACACGGGCGTTGCCATCGTTGAAAAATTCGCCTCGGAGGGCAAAAATATCGTCTTCACGGGCAGAGATCCCGCGAAGGTTGCCGAGGCAGAGAAGAATTACCGCGCAAAATTCCCGAACGTCGATATCATCGGCTACGCCGTTGATTCTCTCATCGATGAGAGAACGGTCGACGAGGACGGTGTGGATAAATTGTTTGCCTTCCTCGATGAAAAGGGCATTTTCGTCGAAACTCTCGTTCTCAACGCCGCCGATCAGGGACTCGGTCAGAAGATCTTTGAAAATCCGCTGACCGATTTGATGAAGGTCATTAACACCAACGTCGTCTGGAATTATTGCCTCTGCGAGCACGCGGCGGCGAGAATGAAGGAAAACGGCGGCGGAAGCATCGTTTTCATCAATTCAAATACCGCATACCGCGCGATCCCCGACCGCGTGGCTTACGTCGCGTCGAAGGGCGGTCAGCTTGGTTTGATGCGCGCGCTTGCGATCGACCTCGGACAGTATAATATCCGCGTCAACGCCGTGCTCCCGGGTATGATCAGGACCGACCGTTGGGTCAAGAATCCCGATTTCTACGCCACCGTGCCCTCGCGCTATACCCCCATCGGCGACGTTGCCGACGGCGCGGATATCGCGGACGCCGTCTGGTATTTCGCCGAGTGCGCGCGCAATACAACGGGTGCAGAGCTTGTCGTCGACGGCGGCAATACCGTTCAGCTTTATCCCATCATTCCGAAGGAGTAAGTTATGAAAATAAAAGTCACTCGCGCCGAAAAACTCGGTAGATACATTGATCCCACTCGTTTTCAGAACAGCACTCTGCGCTATTCGCCGCCCGAGGATTTTCCTGCTTATATGGCGAAGGAGATCGGCTGCGCCGAGATTATGCGTGTATGGATCACTCTTGACGAGTATTGGGATTACAGAACCGGAGAATTTTATCCCGACTACGACATCGGCGTTGCTCGCTACCCAACCGAGGAGCTCCACTACCCCTACGATTGGAAAAATATCGTCCCCGCTCCCTCGGGAACGCGATTCCGCGCGTACCTTACTTCACATGCTAAGGAAGCCGACGAGCTTCTCCTGAACGTCCGCCGTCTTGAGCGCGAGGTCTCGGACGGAGTCATAACATACGATCAGTATGAAAGTATATTCGAGAAAGCTGTCGAATATTGTAAGGAGCTTGCGCCGAATATCAGATACATCGAGTGCTGTAACGAGGTCGATATCCGCTCGTTCGGACTGCTCACCGCCGAGGAATACGTCAAAATATATCTTTGCGCATACCGTGCCGTCAAGCGTCTCAATGAAAAGCATAACTATGAGCTCCCCCTCGAGCTCGGCGGCTTTGCGGCGGCGCATCCAATCACGGTCTGGAATATGATGCGTGATATTGTGAAAAGCCTTAAGGAATCGGGTGTCGAGATGGACTTCTACTCTTATCATCACTACGACGCACACGCGGTTCCGACTCTTGTGGGCAAGAAGAAGTATGAGGTTGCGAAGCTTTCGGGAGTCGATAAGCTGAAGCATCTTTTGAAGCTTCATAACGAAATGCTCGCGGATTACGAATTGCCGAAAAAGCCCGTTTTCTTAAACGAGCTCGGCCGTGCGCGTACAACGGGCATCGACGGCGACTCTCTCTACAATGCCGCGGGGATCATCACCTATCTTCTCGCCTTCGGATGCAAGGATGAGCCCGAGCTCTGCCCATTCCCCTGGTGCACCTTCCATAACCCGAAGCTGCAGATATCCTTTACGCAGTTTCTGCTTTGCGAGGACGGAAGCTACGCAATGACGCCGAACGGTGTTGCGGTTAAGATGCTCCACGACCTTAGCGGCGAGCGGCTCGGAGTAACGGTTGAGGAAGCACTCTCGCGCGATGCCGAATATTGCTCAGTTGCCGTCGAGGATGAAAAGGGAATTTCCGTGATCGTTGTCAACACCTCGGGTGAGTCGATCGTCGGCGAGCTTGAGATCTCGGGATTGCCCGACGGCGAATACGTCGTCAAGGGTCACCTCTGCGACTCGAGCCATAATAACGTCGTCACGGGCAAGACCTGCACGGGCAAGGCGGTTGAGATGACGGCAGAGGCTGTCAGAATCTCCGCCGAAGGCACACTCAAGCATTTCTTCTCGCTTGAAAAGAACGCCTTTACGCTTTATAGGATTGAAAAGTAATGAAAAAGTACCGCTTCATCGGTTGCGATGAAGCGGTACTTTTTATTGTTTCGGTAAAATTATCTGCACGCCGAACATATCGTCCTCCTCGAAATAGTCGATCATTCCGCCGTATTCGGCGACGATGTTTTCGACGATCTTATGACCGAGGCCGTGGGCGGCGCGATCCTTCTTGGTTGAGGCAAGGTCGGGATTGTCGGCGAGGACGGGGCGGGAGACGGTGTTCTTGCAGATTATCATTCGGTTCGTGTTTTCGATTGAGAAGAGAAGCTCGATGCGCTTTTCCTCAACCTTTTCGATCGCCTCAACGGCATTGTCGAGGATATTGCCCATCAGGGAAGCAAGATCTTTCTCCGCAATGTCGGAGAGGTCTCCGACCGAGCCCGAGATGACGATCTGCGTGTCCTTGAGCGTTCCGAGTCTTGAGTTGATCAGATAATCGAGGGTTCTGTTATCCGAGCGGATGATTCTGCCCATCGAGTCAAGGCTCGGCATGAGCTCGCGCAGATAGCTGCGGCAAGCCTCGGTGTCGCCCTCGTCGAGCTGAGCCGAGATCAGCGAGAGGCTGTTCTTCATCTCGTGCTGCATATGTCGGACGCTCTGCCAGAGTGCGGTCGCCTCCTTGTGGCGCGCATTGTCGAATTCGGTCTTTTTCTCGAGAAGCCGCAGCTCGTATTCGCTCTTTTGCAGGTGTTGTATCTGCGATAGCATAAAGTAGAGCATTACGTTCGTCATTACGAATGCAAGCGCGATGACGGTTATCTGAAATCCCGTGACACCGCTGTTCTCGAGGGTGGCGACGTACATTGTCATTCCGAGACCGATCATGGTTGCGACCGAGATAAGGAACGTGAAGATCGCGCTTTTCTTGTTGAGCGATCCGTCGATCGAGAAGAATGCGAGTATCAGTCTTACGACGGCGAAGAGAACGATCTTATGCAGGACCATAAAGATGTATCGCGCGGTCGTGACGCTGCCTTGAAAAAGGAGGTTGACGTCGCCGATGATGGAGGAGATCGCAAGAAAGAGCAGACTGCTCGTCGCCATCAGCATTATCCAATAGGTCATAACGGCGAGGAGCTGCCTGAAGGTGATCTTACGCTTGATGAAGAAGGTATAAAGAAGGGAAAGCAGCATACAGACCAGCACGCCGATCATACTGAAGTCGGTGAGGTATTTGTCGCAGAAGAGAGTGAACGCGAAGAGAAGGGATGCGGCTATGATCGGGTATATCGGCTTCGGTTTCATTCCGATAAAGCGGGTGATGAACCATATCGCAAGCACGGAATCGAAGAGGCTCGCGCCGAATTCGAAGAGGATCGGGATCATTTCGAGTACCTCCTGCGGATGAATTGCATATAGATCTCCTTGAATTCGCCGATCTTGCGGCGGCTGATGCCGATCTCCATACCGTTATTCATCAGGACGCGGTTGCTGTCTGTGATCCTGCTTACCTGCTCGAGGTTGATTATGTACGCCGAGTGGACCTTGAAGAAGCGGCTGTCACCGCAGAGCGATTCGAGCGAGGTGATCGTGCCGCGACATTTGTATTCCTCGCCGCCGATGCAACGGATCGAGTAGTAGTTTCCGTTGCTTTCAAAGCAGACGATGTCCGACGTGCGGAGCGTGACGGGACCCTCGGTGCAGATGAAGCTGACCGTCTTTTCCTTCTGCGTGATCTTTTCGATCGCCTTGAGCAGCGCGGGGATGAGCTCGTCCTTGAGGTGCGATTTGCGGAGAAAGCGGAAGGGGCTGTAGGCAAAGGAGCTGTAGACGAAATTATCGTAAGCCGAGACAAAGATTATCAGCGTTTCGGGGTAAAGCTCCGCGATCCGCTCGGCGAGATCAAAGCCCGTGATGCGCGGCATGTCGATGTCGAGGAAGATGAGATCAAAGCCCTCGATTTCGAGATGCGCGAGGACGTCCTCGGCGGATGTGAAGGCGGGATAAATGCGGCAGTCGGATGCTTCGGGTATTTCGCGCGCGCAAAATGAGGATATCTCGCGCCCGAGCGCCTCGGCGAAGCTTTTGTTGTCGTCGCATACGGCAATTTTTATCATCACGTGCCTCCGGAAATGTTTCATTGTATATAAATATACCATATTTTTCTGCGCAAGTCAAGCGTATGGATATATATTAACAGATTTAATCTTGACAACAAGTCGCAAAAGTGATATTATTATCTTAAAAGAACTCAAAAAGTTCACGGAGAGGCTGAAAATGAGACAGGAAATTTCAATTCCGCTTTCGAGCGGAAAGAAGATAAAGGTCAGATACGCGAAGGAGGACGTCTCGCCCGAGAGCTATTACGACCATATGCACGACCATTCGCTTCTCGAGGTATGCATATTCCTTTCGGGAAAGATGCTCCATTTTTCGGGCGGGCACACATACCGCCTGTCGCGCGGAGAACTCTTTTTCGCGCGCCCCGGTGAGCTTCATTACGCGCTTGCCGCAGAAAGCTCGGTTTACGAGCGGTATGCTTTTTGGGTGCCCGAGGATATTTTCGACTTTTTGATCGGAGGCAGGGAATCGACAGTTTCGGTCTTCGGTAACGAAAAGCGCGGAGAGGGAAGGGTGTTCAGTCTCCGTGAGGGAATGCTTGACGGGCTTATCGAGCGGCTCGAGTATCTGCGCGATTCGATCCCGAGTGGAGATGCGGTCGTGATCTTTGCGCGCCTCTGCGAGGTCATAAGCTATATCAACAAAAGCGCGGACGAATCTGATTCGGCTTACGGAAACGGAAGCCGCGAGATCCCCGCGATAATACACAACGTCATCCGCTACGTCCGCGATAATTATCAGACGATCACGGGCATCGACGAGATCGCGGGCAGGTTCTATATCAACCGCGATTATCTCACCCGCGTCTTTTCAAAATACACGGGAATGACGGTGCACGATTATATCCGCATCATCCGCATCAACCGCGCCCGCGCGATGCTTGCTGACAAAAAGGGCGTCACGGAGACGGCGTATGCCTGCGGCTTCAACAGCACCTCGTATTTCATCCGCGTTTTCTCGAAGTCGGTGGGTATGACTCCTGCGAAATTCCGTACGGTCGGCGCAGAAATGCTCTCAAAACCCAACAACATTGTTGCGGGAATTAAAAAAAGTCGTAAAAGTTAAATTTTTGGTAGGAATATTAGTATCTACATATCAAAATTCGCGTTATAATTAAGTTGATAATTATATTTTTATTCGGAGGAGTACATATAAATAATGGATAAGCTTACGTATTCGAGCACTCTCCCCTATCTCGGAGAGTATGACATCTGCGTTATCGGCGGAGGACCCGCAGGCGTTTGCGCCGCTATCGAAGCCGCACGTGAGGGCAAGAAGACCGTCATCGTTGAGACGACGGGTATGCTCGGCGGTATGGCAACGGCGGCTCTTGTCGGCCCCTTCATGACCTGCTATGACAGCAAGGGCGAGGAGAGAGTTGTCCGCGGACTTTTCGATGAGATCGTTGACCGCACCATCGAGATCAACGGAGCAATCTCGCCCGACGAGACCGACGCGCCGAGCGTTTATACCTCCTTCCTCAAGAAATACCACCGCCGCGTGACTCCCTTCGACTCTTATGCGCTCCAGCTCGTCCTTGACAGAATGTGCATCGAGGCGGGAGTCGAGATCTTCCTTTACACAAAGTACGTTGACAGCGTCCTTGAGGACGGAAAGATCAAGTCGATCGTTCTCGCGGCTCCCGAGGGACTTGTAGCTCTCAAGGCTGAGCTATTCATCGACTGCACGGGCAACGCAGACGTAGCCGCAAAATCGGGCGTCCGTACCTGGTGGGGCTCGGAGGACGGTATGCTTCCTCAGCCCGGAACCCTCTTCTTTGAGGTCGACGATGCCGATGACGAGGCTTTCGAGGGCAGAGGCAAGCGTCCGACACAGCCCACAAAGTGCTACAGAAAGCCCATCCCCGGCACTTATAAGATAAACCACTACCGCGTTTACGGCGTCAACGCCAACAGCGCGAGAAGTATGACCGACGCGCACATCGAGGCTCGTGAGCAGGTCCTCGATTCCTACAAGGATCTGCTTGAGACCGAGGGCTTTGAGCACTGCAAGATCACGCAGGTCGCTCCCGTGCTCGGTATCCGTGAGTCGAGACATATCGTCGGAAAGTACCGCCTGACGGTAAACGATATCTCCGAGGGCGTTTTCTTCGATGATACCGTCGTCGTTTTCGGCTACGGAATGGACGTCCACAGCCGCGACGGTCAGATTTCGGGCGGCTTCCACGGCAAGACCGCAAGAAAATACACGATCCCCTACCGCTCGCTCGTTCCCGAGGGATGCTCGAACCTTCTCGTTGCGGGCAGACCGATCTCGGCTGAATCTCAGGCGGCGGGCGCGTTCAGAGTAATTCCCGCTTGTATGGCTATGGGTCAGGCTGCGGGTCAGGCTTGCGCTATGGCTCTTGACGCCGGATGCGAGGTTGGCGATATCAACACCGATCTTCTCCGCGCAAATCTCCGCGCACACGGCGCGATCGTTGATTACGAAAACTAAAATTTGATCTATAAAGAGGTTTTTGTTATGAAAAAGAATTTCAGAACCGTGAAAGCTCTCCTTTCGCTTCTTCTGGCTCTTCTGATGCTCTGTCCTCTGCTCGCGGCTTGTGCCGAAACGGGCGGTGAGGAGAGCTCCGAGGCTCCCGAGGGCGCGGCTACAACGCTCGCTCCCGAGTCGGAGATCATCGCGGAAACGACAAGAGATACCCTTCCCGAGCTCGATTTCGGCGGGGAAGAGGTCAATATCCTCTATTGGGAAAACGCGAACAACAACGAGTTCTACGTTGAGGAGACCGACGGCACCGATATCAACGACGTCGTCTACAGACGTAACGAGAACGTTCAGGAGCGTCTCAATTTCACCTTCGCTTGGAACGGACAGAAGGGTGCGAAGGGCAATCTTGAAGATTTCGTCAACTACATGCGCAATGGCATCGACTCGGGCGAGAATATCGAGCTCGTCGCCGTACACAGTATGGTAATGGGCGCGGTCGCGGCTGCGGGCTATCTCCAGAACCTCGGCGAGGTCGAGCATATCAACCTCGAGGCACCCTGGTGGCCTCGTGACCTTGTCGAGAACTCGACCATCCACGGCAATATCTTCTTCGTATCGGGCGATATCTCGCTCAATACCCTGCTCGGAATGGAGGGTATGTTCTTCAATAAGGATATGACCGATTCCGATCTCTACTCCCACGTTCACAACAAGACCTGGACCATCGAGCAGATGTTCACCGAAAGCCGCAATTCCTATAAGGATACTATGGGAGACGGCAAGAGCATCGACGACAGCTACGGATTTGTAACCTATTCGGGTATGATCAACGCCCTCTGCATCGGTATGGGCATCAGGATCACCGATAAGGACGAGGAGGGTATGATCAAGCTCTCGGAAAGCTACGTTTCCGAGAAGACGCAGGGTCTGCTTGAAACTCTCAACAACTATCTCTACAACGAGGACGCCTGGTACTACACCTCGAGCTGGGATAATGCGGCACAGATCTTCAGCGAGGGACGCACGCTCTTTACTATGGCGAGCGTACGCTTCACGGTAAATCAGCTTGCAAGCAGCGACGTCAAGTACGGAATCCTTCCCGCTCCTCTTTACGACACGAACCAGGAAAGCTATCACACTCTGATGGCGAATACATATACAATGTACGGCATCTCGATCAACTGCAAGGCTACCTCCAAGTGCGGCGCCGTTATTGAGGCTATGGCGTCCGAGGGCTACCACACCGTAACTCCCGTTGTATTCGAGGTTGCGCTCAAGGCGCGTTATTCGGATGACAGTAACGATGCTATGATGTTCGATAAGCTCCGCGAGAGCGTTGTTATGGAGATCGGTCTGGTATTCAGCGATGAGATCGGCGGTCTTCCCTCGAAGGCACTCTTCACTCTTGTAAACAACAAGAAGTCGGACTGGATGTCATATATGAAGCAGTACGATAAGAAGATTACCAAGTATCTCAAGGAACTCAACGAGTCCTTCGATCAATAAAAACCGAAAGGAAAAGTAAAAATGAAAAGAATTATTGCATCGGCACTTGCACTTGTTCTTATGCTTTCTCTCGCGTCTTTTGGAGTTTCTGCTGAAAAGCTTGCGGGCTCAACAGCAGTTGACGTATGGGACGGAAGCTCGGCAGCGGGCTTCTCGGCAGGAAGCGGAACCCAGAGCGATCCTTACATCATCAAGACGGGCGCGGAGCTCGATCTTCTTGCGGCAACCTGTATGGGCGGCGAGAAATACGAGGATACGTATTTCAGACTTGAAGCCGACATCGACTGGGGCGGAAACGTATGGACTCCTATCGGATATGACACAAAGAATCTTTTCGCGGGTCACTTTGACGGAAACGGTCAGACCATCTATAACCTCGAGTGCTTCGAGGTATATTCGGGTCTCTTCGGAGTTGTCAAGGGCGGCTCTATCAAGAACCTCAAGGTTGACTATGCAACCTTCACGACCGACACAAGATACTGCGGCGCGATCTGCGCATGGATGAAGCTTGCCGAGGTTGAGGGCGTATCCGTCGGCGAGCACGTTGTTGTCAAGAGCTCGGATATTATGTCGAACACCGCGCAGATGGGCGGATGCTTCGGTATCGTTCATTCCTCCACCGTTCAGGGCGCGACCTTCTACGGCTCGGTTGAATGCTACAGCGTAACGGGATCCTCCTTCATCGGCGGTATCGCGGGCGTTGTCGGCGGCGAGGGCTTGATCAAGTACTGCGTAAACTACGGAAAGGTCAAGAACGTAAATCCCTCAACCGTTGCGGATGCAGTATGCTATACCGGCGGTGTAGTCGGCGGCGTTGGCGCGTCGAGCGCGATCGGTACCGTTGAGCTCTGCGTAAACTACGGCGAGGTCGAGTCTGTTGACGTCGCAGGCGGCGTTGCGGGACGTATCCACGTTGACAACAGCGTACTCAAGAACTGCTATAACCTCGGAAGCGTTAAGGGCCAGAGAGTCGGCGCCGTTCTCGGCTACCTCTCCAAGCTCTACGTAATGGAGGGCAATATGGGTGTTGCACTCGGCGATGCTTACAAGGCTATCGGCGATGAGGTCGGAAGCACCGACGCATCCTACAAGGCTCCCGGCGAGGCTAATCTTAAGATCTCCACAGACTCCGTTATCACATCCGAGTCGAACTTCTTTGAGGCTGAGGGTCAGACAAAGGTTCTTGTTCCGATCTTCAACACCGTAACTCCCGTGGCACCCGCGGCTACAACAGAGCCCGAGACCACCGAGGAGGTCACCACCGAGGCTCCCGCAGTTACCGATGAGCCCACCGAGCCTGCGGTTACCGAGTCCGAGGAAACTCCCGCTCCTGAGGTTACCGATGCTCCCGTTACAGATGCTCCCTCGGAAGGAACTCCTTCCACGACCGAACCCAAGGAAGAAAAGGGCTGCGGCGGAGCTATCTCCTTTGCGGCTATTCTCCTCTGCATCATTCCTCTTGCTGTAATCACCAAAAAGCAATAATTCAAATAATAAGCTTCTGCCGACGTCGGTCGGCAGAAGCTATCTGCATAAAAAATGAAAAATATGTTTAATGAAAAATTGAATCTGCGTTTTCTCTCGCTGATCCTTGCAATCTTGATGCTCGCGTCCGGATGTGTCGGATGCAAGCAGGATCCCACGGAGGAGAGCAGCGCGCCCGATACGTCGGCGGAAACTCCCGGTTCGACCTCGGGTATTCCCGAGGGATACAGCTTCGCGCTGACGCTTGATTATGCCGTTGTCCGCTCGGAAAAGGCGGGTCAGACCGCAAGATCGGCTTCGATCGAGCTGAAAAACGAGCTTTCCGAGCTCTTCGGAAAGGATTTTGCGATCACGGAGGACTGGAAAGCCCCCGAGGAGAGTGCGCTTGAGATCCTTGTCGGCTCGACCAACCGTCCCGAATCGCAGGCGGCTATGGAAAAGCTTGGCGGTGAGCTTCGCTTTTCTCTGTCAATATCGGGCAAGAGTGTTGTTATCGCATCCCCGAGCGACGCGATCATCCCCTACGCGGTCGATTATTTTCTCGACAACTTCGTTTATTTCGACAGCGAAACCTCCACCGCGTATCTTCCCGCGGATCTTAATTACGTCAGCGAGGTCTTCTCGACTCTGAATATCGCGCTCGGCGGCAAGGCGCAGTACGGTATGGTCTATTCGCAGAACGCGAACGATATCGTCAAGGCTGAGTACGTCAAGCTGCAGTCGGGCATCAATTCGATCCTCGGCAACAAATCGCAGATGATCAAGAACGATGCGCTCTCGAAGGCGGGCAAGTACAGCTCCGAGACGCTTGAGATCCTTATCGGAAGCACGGGTCATCCCGAAAATCCCGAGGCTCGCGCGCTCTATGACTTTGACGAATGCGGCTTTTGCGTTGTCGGAAATAAGATCGTAGTTACGGGCAGAACGCTTCCCGCGACCTTCTATGCCGCGGAGAGATTTCTCGAGCTGCTCGAGGGCTCTGCAAGCACTGCCGAGGACGGAACAAAGCAGATCATCCTCCCCTATGACGAGCCCGTTATCTGGGAGTATAAGGAATACAGCAACGATATTCCCGAGATCGATCTGACTCTGACCGAGGCTTACGATTGCGGCGATGACGTTGTGACGCTTCTTTACGCCGATGCGGCTTATGCCGATTACGAGGCTTATATCGCAAAGGCGGAGGCTGAGGGCTTCAGCAAGCTGACGGAGCGCACCGCGGGTGCCGAGACACACGCGAGACTTGAATCCGAAAAAGCCAAGACGAGACTTTTCGTTTCCTACACGGCGGACGGCTTGCGTCTGACCACCGAGGATCTCAACGACAGAAATCTTCCGATCACCTTTGAGGCGGATCAGTACGAGACTCCTCTTTCGATCACGCAGCACGCGCTCAATTACGCGGCAACGGGCGGCAGTACGAACGGAATGTCCTACGTGCTACAGCTGACCGACGGCTCCTTCGTCATTTGGGACGGCGGTTGGGTAGGAGACGCTAACGATCTCTATCAGTTCCTCAAGCGCAATGCACCGTCAGGCAGTACGCCGCATATAAGACTTTGGATCTTCACTCATCTTCACGGCGACCACTCAAATTGCTTCCTTGAATTTGCCGAGGAATACGGCGGAGCGGTGGATCTTGACTACGTCGGCATAAATATTCCCGCGCTTTGCAGTGATAACGAGGGAACGAGCATTTATACCAACGGCAAGCTCAAGAACGCGCTGACGAAGTTCAAGAAGGCGCAGGCGGTAAAGCTCCATACGGGTATGCTGATCCCGCTTCCCGGAGCCGATATCGAGGTCCTTCTGACTCACGAGGATCTCGGTGTAATGAATATCGTTTCGGGCTATAGAAACGACCAATCGGTCGTGACCCGCATTATTGCAAAGACGGATAAGGTCCTTCTGCCCGGCGACGCGCAGACGATCGCGGGTGATTATATCGTCGCCAGATACGGTAACTATCTGCAGAGCAATTATGTTCAGGTCGCGCACCACGGCTCGATCAACCACCCCACCTGCCTTGATTTCTATAAGGTCTGTAAGCCGACCTATGCGTTTTTCCCCGGCGCGCAGTCGAGATACGACGAAAACAAGACCACTCCCGAGAATAAGTATATCATTAATCTCGTCGGAGCGAAGAACGTCTTCGTCGCCGATGGGGGAGATAAGACCATAACGCTGGATTAAATGCAAAATGCTAAATGCAAAACGCAAAATGAACCGATAATTTAATTTTGAAGTTCTATATAAACAAAGGACTGAATCCAAAAAATGATTCAGTCCTTTAATATTTAGAAAGATAAATGATGTTTTCTGCCAATTTTGCATTTTGCATTTTGCGTTTTGCATTTAGTTACAACACACCATTTATCATTATATCACACCTTAATCAAGATGTCAAGAACAAATTCAGCGAAGTGCTCAAAATCGGCGCGTTGTACAAAAAATATTTGTATATTTTGTGCAATCTGTATATTGCAATTATGAAAATACTGTGCTATAATATAGTCACAGGAAAGGAAGGTATAAGCCAATGTACAACTAAGTACCGACTCTCCGAAGCAAAGACTTGAATAACTCGATGCTGTGACGACGGATCATAGGTCGAAAGGACGCAGCCGGAAGGCAAGAAAATTCAAGATCACCTTCGCGTGGATAAAGGACACGGATCGATGGTCGATTATATAGATGGTTCAAGTCAAGGTCTTCAAATACGAGTCAGAGGAAACCTTCGCCTTTATCCAATAGTCAAAGATGCGCAAAAAAGCATATGGGTATTCTCCATAGAGAAAAAAGAATGTGATGCTTTTTAAGGTGTGATGATGAGGAAAAGGTAGATAAAGAAAGAGAGGATAATCAAATGATGTTAGATACCAAGATCGATCACAAATGACCCTTGGCCGGCAGGTGTAAAGAAACCGCGGTCAAGGGTCATTTGTTTTTTTGAATATTTGGGAGGATTTATGTCTTGACATAAGTCTTTTTTTATTGTATAATTAAAAAAAATACATGGAGAAGACATAAATGAAAATTACCGATTCTATCAAATATATAGGCGTAAACGATCGAGATATCGACCTTTTCGAGGGTCAGTACGACGTTCCGAACGGTATGGCGTACAATTCTTACGTAATTATCGACGAAAAGATCGCGGTCTTCGATACGGTTGACGCGCGTTTCGGTGAGGAATGGATGGTGAATCTCAAGGCGGCGCTTGAGGGAAGAGAGCCCGATTATCTGATCGTTCAGCATATGGAGCCCGACCACTCCTCGAACATCAATCTCTTTTGCGATGAGTTCCCGAAGGCTACTGTCGTCGCTTCCGAGAGAGCTTTTATCATGATGAAGCAGTTTTTTGGACGCGATTATTCCGAGCGCCGCATCGTGATCAAGGAGGGTGACACTCTCGGTCTCGGTAAACATACACTCAACTTCATCGGAGCGGCTATGATCCATTGGCCCGAGGTTATGATGACGTATGAGTCGAGCGAGAAGGTGCTCTTCTCGGCTGACGGATTCGGCAAATTCGGTGCTCTTGACGCAGAAGAGGACTGGGCTTGCGAGGCGAGAAGATACTATTTCGGCATCGTCGGCAAGTACGGCGCGCAGGTAGGAAAGCTGCTCGCGAAGGCATCGGGACTTGAAATCTCGACCATCTGCCCCCTCCACGGACCCGTTCTGACCGAAGATCTCGGCTATTATATCGATCTTTACAACACCTGGTCGAGCTACGGTGTCGAGAGCGAGGGCGTGGCGATCGCTTACACCAGCGTTTACGGCAACACCAAGAAGGTGGCTCTGCTCCTTGCCGAGGAGCTCGAAAAGCTCGGTTGCCCGAAGGTTGCGCTCAGCGATCTCGCGCGCGACGATATGTCCGAGGCTCTCGAGGACGCATTCCGCTATGGCAAGCTTGTCCTCGCAACAACGACCTATCAGGGAGATATCTTCCCCTATATGAATACATTCATCCATGCTCTCGTCGAGCACGGATACCAGAAGCGTACCGTGGGTATAATAGAAAACGGAAGCTGGGCGCCGACGGCGGCAAAGAAGATGAAGGGACTTCTCGGAGAATGCAAGGATATCGTCTTTACCGACACGACCGTTACCGTCCGTTCCGCTATGACCGACGCGAATAGAGACGAGATCAAAAAACTCGCTCTCGAGCTCGCGGGCGAGTACAACAAAACCGAAAGTGAGAATGGAAGCGTGAAATACGTATGTGAGATCTGCGGCTACGAATACGATGAAGCCGTAGGCGATCCCGATAACGGAATTCCCGCGGGAACGAAATTTGAAGACCTTCCCGAGGATTGGTGCTGCCCCCTCTGCGGAGTTGATAAGTCGAATTTCAAGAAGGAAGAATAAATAGTCAAGGGCTGAATCACACTTATGATTCAGCCCTATTTATTGCATTTTAACATCCTCATCCACCGCGCTGAACGTAAGTCACGCCTCGATCATTATCATAATTTTTTAATATAATAAAAAGTTTTTGAGGTTTCTTAAGGGACTTTTTGCAAAAAGCCCCTTAAGCGGAGCGCGAGGCAGAGCCTCGCAACCTGCGCTTCGAACAGACGACGCCCCGTCGGCTGTTCGGAAGGAGTCGAGCCTTTCCTAGTGGAAGGCTCGCGCTCCTTCACCCTATTTTTGAATATAAAACAGGCTCTGTCCTATCAAATAACTGATAATTATGCTTTTTAGGGGAACCCCCCACTTGTGTGTTCCCCTCTTTGCAAAGCTGCGCTTTGCAAATTCACCCCTCGTGGCGCTTATAAGCCCCTGGAGCATTTCGACCTCTGCGGAGGTCGACCAACGCCACGCGGCGTTGGAACCGCGGTCGCGTTTTGAAAAAAGCGACGCAAAAACTTTGAAATATCAGTCATTTTGCGTGACATAGCCATTTTCA
>JAZQXP010000069.1:0-68432 GCA_045632925.1 Eubacteriales bacterium
GATCTTCAGGAGACGGGAATTATGGAGGAGCTTCTCCTCGAGAATATGCACCGCAACCCGAAGAGGAACTTCACCATTTGGGACTCTATCCTCTATGAGCTCGTCCGCTTTGAGGATAACATCGATCTTATGCTCAACTGCACCTGCTGTGACGCGAAGATGAACGGTAACAAGATCGAGTACGTCAAGGGCTTCCAGCTCACCACATACACCTGGCACGAGGTACACGCAAAGATCTTCGTTGACAGCTCGGGCGACTCGATCCTCGCTCCTCTCACGGGTGCCGAGTATCGCGTAGGCCGCGAGGCGAAGAGCGAATTCGGCGAGGAATTCGGACTTGATGAGGCAGACAACCATACCATGGGTATGAGCCTTATGATACAGTGCCGCGAGACCGATCATCCCGTCAGCTACACTCCCCCCGTCTGGGCATACGACTTCCCCGACGACGATGCTATGAACAACAAGCCCCACAAGCTCTATGAGATGAACACCAACTTCTATTGGATCGAGCTTGGCGGTATGCAGAACTCGATCGACGACACCGAAGAGGTCCGCGACGAGCTTCTTAAGATCGCATTCGGCGTTTGGGATCACATCAAGAACCACGGCGATCACGGCGCGGAGAACTGGGATCTCGAGTGGATCGGATTCCTTCCCGGCAAGCGAGAGAGCCGCCGTTACGTCGGCGACTACGTCATCACTCAGCATGACGTTGAGAATTGCCCTCGCTTTGAGGACACCGTTGCGTACGGCGGCTGGCAGATCGACAATCACCTCCCCGGCGGCTTCCATATGAATGCCAAGGGCGGCAACCACCTGCAGAAGCGCCGTCTTTCCGAGCCCTACTCGATCCCGCTCCGTGCTCTCTACTCGAAGAATATCGAAAACCTTATGTTCGCGGGCAGAAACATCAGCGCAACACATATCGGCTTCAGCACTACCCGCGTAATGGGCACCATCGGCGTTATCGGACAGGCTGTTGGTACTGCGGCGGCTGTTGCAACCAAGAATGATCTCACTCCCCGCGAGGTCTGCGCTCAGAAGATCAAGGAGATCCAGAAGATCCTTATGGACGACGACTGCTTCCTCCCCGGCTTCCGCAGAGAGCCCTCCGAGCTTACAAAGAAGGCAACCCTCACCGCAGATTACGGCGATTGCTCCGCGATCCTCAACGGCATCGACCGCCGCATCTGGGGCAACGACAACGGCTACTACGGCAAGACAAACAAGGCGATCACCTACACCTTTGACGAGCCCACACACGTAGGCGGCGTCCGTCTGGTATTCGACAGCGACCTTGACCGTGAGTACACCGACGGCAACCCCAACGGTCTGCACACCTCGATGATCCTCTTTATGGCGGCAAGCCATAATAACACCACCTTCGGCTTCCCCAAGTGCCTCATCAAGCACTATAAGATCGAGGCACAGGATGCAAGCGGAGAGTGGAGCACCGTTATCGAGGTCACCGACAACCATCAGCGTTTCATCAAGCACGATCTTGATATCACCGCAAAGGCTGTCCGCCTCATTCCCCTCTCCACCCACTTCAGCGAGACCATGTGCGAGGACTACGGAAGCTCGACGGCACATATCTTCAATTTCGAGCTCTATTAAAAAAGACTAAAGTTTTTGAAGATTCTTAAGGAACTTTTTTCAAAAAGTTCCTTAAGTCGCCCTCCTCAGAGGGCGAAACTATCTCCATACGCTTCCGAAGCGACGGCGCCCCGCCGGCGTTTCGGTCAAAAGCACAGCCTCGCGCCAAGGCGCGAGGCTGTGCTTTTCTCATTCAATTAATAAATGTAAAGAAGCTCCTATTTCAATCCGTAATGTTCCTTCACCGACTGCGAGCAGATCACCTTACCGCGGTGTTTAATGCTTTCAACAACCGCAAAAAGCTTTTCTTCGTCGCAGTTTTTGTCAATGGTAAGAACCCCGTATCCAGAAAGCGAAAACTTCTCGCCTTCGGCGTACATTTCTTCGACTTCCTTTGCCGTAAAACCGTAAAGCCCAATAAACCAGTTGCTTTCTTTTCCAGCAGCCTTTGTGTTCTTTTCGATAATTCTGTCGATCGTCGAGCGGTCTTCGCGAAGAGCCAAACGCAGCGCGTGATTGATGAAATCGCTGCGATTTGAGTAATAACCGTTGTCCACAAGCAGATCGATCTCCGAGAGAGTTGACGTATTAATGTTTACAGATACTTTTTCATTAAGATTTTCGTTTGCCATCGCTCAGCCTCCGATATGATATATATACTCCAATCAGAGCATATGTATCATATCATATAATTTGTGATTTGTCAAGTGTTTTTGTAAAAAAAGCCGAAAGCAAAATGTGCTTTCGGCTTTAATGATATTCGGCTTATTCACCAAAAACAAGAATCTCTCTGGTGTTGATTCCGTGGTAATCAACGTCGGCACCGCGCTTGACGGCGATACGGATATATTTTCCGCTGACATTTTCCATCGAGAAAAGTATCTCCTGCTTAGGCTCGTTGTTATTCCAAGGGTCGCGAGTACCGCTCTTATCAGCAATACTTTCTACAGGCTCAAGATCGGTATCAAAGCAAGCGGAGGGAACCTTCGTCCAAGTTAGTCCGTCATCACTTACATAAACATCTTGAGCTTGTGGGAATCCCTTGAGATTACCTGATGAATATCCGATTGCTTCAAAGGTTCTGACAGATCCGAAATTGAGCGTAATCAACGCAGTATAAGGTGCAGATGCATCTTCACCGCCCTCGATAGTGTAATTCTTATCGTCAAAATAGATATTCGCACTATAGGATGAACCATAATGACCGTTTAAGAGATTTACAAGCGATGTAGTCTGCATTTTTCCGCCGTTATCTGTCGTGACTGTATATTCAGAGAGACCGAGATGAGACATTCCGATGATAGAAAGACCGTAACGAATATCGGCAAGATCTTTCTTTTCTTCTTCGGTAAGACTATTCGGTGTGGTTGAACCTGCAAGGGATGCAATCGCATCTGCATCTCCGCGAAGTCCCGAGAAATAGCGATAGCCGTCTGTATTCGCAAGACTCCATTTTGAAATAGAAGGTATCCAACCGTTGCCCTCTGGCTTTTCATTGCTGAACATAACAGAGATGATCGGCTTCTTAGGATGCTCGGTCAAAAGTACCATATCTGTTTCATACTTGGGTTTTTCTATTGTTTCAAGATAAGTATTTTCGGCAAGATATTTGTCGATAAGCTCCTGAATACCCCTCATATCACTTTCGGAGGCAAAAATATCCGGGAAATTCGTATTTCTTGATTCCGAATAGCAATCAGCTATGTACTCCTTGAAGTTGAACTTACTGTTAAGCCTGTAATTATTACAGAAATCATAGGGCTGTCCTACAGCACTTTCACCCGTAATTGCGCAGTACGCCATAAGTGTAGTAATATACCCCGAAAGCATATTAGGGTGATATCCGTCCTTGACGACAAAACTGTACTTACCGTATTTATTCGTGGCGCCTGGAACTGTATAAATACCGTGCATAATTCTGTAAACAAGTCCGCCCCAGTCTGCCATTATAACACCCTTTTCAGCAAGAGTCTTATAGTAATTATATATTCCGGGCTCATCTGTTCCGAAGGAAGAATATCCGTGTGCGCCGAGATTGGCAATACAAACAATCTTGACATCAGGATTTGCATCCTTGAAAAACTTGATAAGATAATCGAAATTTTCGGCGAATTTCAAAGCCGATCTGTTGCCGCCTCCAGGAGACACAACCACGTAATCATAAAAACGGTTTTTGAGTTCATCCTCGTGACGAGTGCCCCTACAGTCACTTGATGCGTGAGCACAACGGCCGCCAAAGAAATCGTAAAGTCCGTGACCTCCAAAGGTCCAGTTCGTGACGTTGACTTCATAACCGTTCGCCTTGCAGAGCTGATAGAAAAAGCCACGGTCATTCTCGCGCTCTGCCTGCGTCATTATAGACGAAGATTTGTTGATGACTGTTCTGCCGTAATAAACGTAAGAATTTCCGATAATAATGACTCTCTTACCGTCAAGTGACAGAGTTTCTTTATCTTCTTCTGCAGTTGTTGTTTCATTTTCTACTTCTGCTGTCGTGTTTTCTTCCATTGCATTCGTCTCCTCCGTAACAGTCTCTTCTGCAGTTGTTTCGGGTTCGGTTGTAACAATCTCATTATTTGTGGTTTCAACAGGTACGTCCCCACCTGAACATGCGCTCAAACCGAGTAGGGTCGATAGACACAGTAAAATCGCAATTATTGTTCGAAGATATGTTTTCATTTTCCGATCTCCTTTCCTTTTTTAATATTATAACACAAAAAAACATACAAATGCAATACTAAAAAGCATTTTTATGAACAAATAATTTCTAAATATAAAAATATTTTCATTTATGCAAAAAGCAAAACGCCACACATTGCGGAAATCAGGATAAGCAGTATAGGTGAAAATTCCTTTTTGATGAGCTTTTTATATATGATCGGTACTGCGATTACAACTGCGAGGATAACTAACGTGCGCCAATCAAACGCAACAGCTGAGCCGATCTTTTCAAATCCGATAAAGACTTTAAGTCCCATCGTTGCCGCGGTGGCGAGGATAAGTCCGCCGAGCGCGGGGCGCATACCCGTGACAAAGGCATTGACTGCGGGATACTTCATCAGGTTCTTTATCAGCGCGGCAACGATCAATATAATAATAAAGGAAGGAAGCACAACGCCTATAGTCGCCAAAAGCGATCCGAGAAATCCGCCTTGCTCGTATCCGATAAAGGTCGCCATATTGACCGCAATCGGTCCGGGAATTACGGTTTCAACTCCCGCAAAGTTCAGAAACTCCTCCTCGGTCATCCAACCGTAGGCAAGAACCGAATCACCAATCAGCGAAAGCATCGCATACCCGCCGCCGAAGGCGAATGCGCCGACCTTCAGGAAGGTCAGAAACAACTGCAGATAGATCATTTCTTCGCCTCCTTACTCTTTTTATTAATAAGGAAGGCAGAAAGTCCGACAACGCCAGCGGTGAAAATGAAGATTATCGAAGAGATTCGGAAATCAAAGACGGTGCACGCAGTCATACCACAAAAGGTAACGGCAAACACCGCAACATTTCTCGCAGTCTTCTTCATCTTTTTGAGCATTTTGAGTGCCGCAGATGCGATGAGATAAACCACACAGATCTGAACTCCGCGGAATGCCGCCATAACGATCGAGATATCCATAAATCTCTCGTAAAAGAGTGACACGGCATACATTATAATAAATGAAGGAAGACAAACGCCGACCGTCGCCAGTGTCGCACCAAAAAGTCCTTTGAGCTTATATCCGATATAGGTCGCAACGTTGATCGCGATAGGTCCGGGCGTGCTTTCCGCGATCGCAACCACGTTCATAAACTCATCGTGGTCGATCCAACCGCGTTTTGTGACAAATTCATTTTCAAGAAGCGCGATAATCGCGTAACCGCCGCCAAAGGCAAACGCGCCGATCTTGAGCATTGAAAAAAACAACTGAAAAAGAATCATTTTATGCCTTTCCTATAGCCAACATAATTGCGGAAAGGTCCTCCGCTTTGGTTTCGGGAATATTACCAAAAGGAAATTCAAGTCCGAGGTTTTCATATTTCGGAGCGCAGAGCTTGCGGAATTTGAGAAGCTCGACCTTTTTTACGCAAGGATGCGAATCTGCAACCTCATAAAGTGATTTAACTTTATCCGCGGAATCGTTTATACCCTTGACGATAACCTGACGAAGCCAAGTATCAATATTTCTTCTTTGAAGTTCCGAAAGGAAGAAATCCACCGACTCTTTTTTGCATCGGGTATATTTCTCATAATCCTCAGCATTGCACATTTTATAGTCGAGCAAACAAAGATCTGTCACATCAAGGAGCTTTTCGATCTTTTCGTTCCAAATGCATCCCGATGTGTCGAGCGCGGTGTGTATTCCTTCACTTTTGCAAAGCGAGAAAAGCTCGCGGACAAAATCCGCTTGCGCGGTCGGCTCGCCACCCGAGACGGTTATACCGCCGTCCTTACCGAAATATTCGCGGTAACGCTTGACCTTTTCGAATATTTCCTCCGCGCTCACCTCATAGCCGCCCGAAAAATCCCAAGTATCGGGATTGTGGCAATATGCGCAACGGAGGGGACATCCCTGCATAAATAGCACAAAACGCACGCCGGGACCGTCAACGGTCCCGAGCGTTTGTATAGAATTGATCCTACCCGTCATATCACAGACTCTCGTGGAAGGTACGGCTGATAACTTCTCTCTGCTGCTCCTTTGAGAGCTTGTGGAAGTTGACAGCGTACCCCGAAACACGGATGGTGAGGTTGGGATAAAGATCGGGATTTTCGTATGCCTCGATAAGCTTCTGCTTATTGAGCACGTTTACGTTGATATGATGCGCGTGCTTCTTGAAATAGCCGTCGAGGATGTTGACGAGATTGTCAACTCTCGCCTCATCGCTGTTTCCGAGCGCATCGGGAACGATCGAGAAGGTGTTCGAGATACCGTCGCGGCAACAGTCGTATGGCATCTTGGTCAGCGTATTGAGAGATGCGAGCGCACCGTTCTGTTCGCGGTTGTGCATCGGATTTGCGCCGGGCGCAAAGGGCTCGCCCTTCTTTCTTCCGTCGGGAGTCGATCCCGTCTTCTTGCCGTAAACAACGTTCGAGGTGATCGTCAGCGCGGAGAGAGTATGCTTCGCGTTCTTATAAGTCGGGGTCTTGCGGAGCTCCTCAATAACATCCTTGAGGATTTCCTTGGCGATCGAGTCTACGCGATCGTCATCGTTACCGTATTTCGGGAAGTCGCCCGTAGTCTCAAAGTCAACTATGTAGCCGTTTTCATCGCGAACAGGTTTAACATTCGCGTACTTGATCGCACTCATCGAGTCTGCGATGACAGAAAGTCCCGCAACTCCGAACGCCATCATACGCTCAACGTCTGTATCATGGAGAGCCATCTGAGTTTTCTCATACGCATACTTATCATGCATAAAGTGAATGACGTTCATTGTGTTGACGTAGAGACGGCAGAGCCACTCGAGATAGATTCCGAAGCGCGCCTTGACAGCCTCGTAATCGAGCTTATCACCTCCGTAGGGCTCGATCTGCGGACCGATCTTCATCTCGGAAACAGAATCGTAACCGCCGTTGAGAGCGAGAAGAAGGAGCTTGGGCAGATTGCATCTTGCACCGAAGAACTGCATCTGCTTACCGATCTTCATTGCCGAAACACAGCACGCAATACCGTAGTCGTCGCCGTAGATAACGCGCATAAGGTCGTCGTTCTCGTACTGGATCGAGTCGGTGTCGATCGAGACCTTCGCACAGAACTTCTTGAAGCCCTCGGGAAGGTGCTCAGACCAAAGAATGGTAAGGTTAGGCTCGGGAGCGGGTCCGAGGTTATAAAGGGTATTGAGGATTCGGAAGGAGGACTTTGTTACAAGAGTCTTGCCCGAAACGCCCATACCACCGACACTCTCAGTGATCCACATCGGATCGCCGCCGAAGAGCTCGTTATATTCGGGTGTGCGGAGATGGCGAGCCATACGGAGCTTCATAACGAAATCGTCGATAAGCTCCTGTGCGCCGCTCTCATCAAGGATTCCCGCCTCGATATCGCGCTGAATGTAAATGTCAAAGAAGGATGCGACACGGCCCATGGACATTGCCGCGCCGTTCTGCTCCTTGATAGCCGCAAGGTATGCAAAATAGGTCCACTGAATAGCCTCGCGCGCGTTTCTTGCGGGCGCGGAGATATCGTAGCCGTAGAGCGCCGCCATTTCCTTGGTCTTGCCGAGGAAGGAGATCTGCTGGAAGAGCTCTTCCGAGAGGCGGATGGTGTCGGTATTCATATTACCAAGACCGATCTTCGCCTTATCGGCTCTCTTCTGTTCGATAAGATAATCAATACCGTAAAGCGCAACGCGGCGGTAGTCGCCGATGATGCGGCCTCTGCCGTAAGCATCGGGAAGTCCCGTCATTACGCCGATATGGCGCGCCTTCTTCATTTCGTCGGTATAAACGCGGAAAACGCCGTCATTGTGAGTTGTGCGGAACTGGAACTCGTTCTCGATCTTGTCCGAAAGCTCGTAGCCGTAAGCCGCACAAGCGGAGCGCGCCATTCTGATTCCGCCGAAGGGGTTTACTCCGCGGCGGAGGGGAGCATCGGTCTGGAGACCTACGATAAGCTCGTTCTCCTTATCAAGATAACCCGCGCCGTAGCTTGTAAGCGAGGAAACGGTCATCGTATCGATGTCGAGAAGACCGCCATTGTCGCTCTCCTTCTTGAGAAGCGCGTTCAGCTTGTCCATCAGAGCAGACGTACGCGCGGTCGGTCCCGCAAGGAAGGAAGCGTCACCCGTGTAGGGAGTGTAGTTGTCCTGAATAAACTGGCGGACATTCACCTCATTTTGCCATTCTTCTCCGTAGAAGCCGTTCCATTGTTCAAATTTCATAGTAATTCTCCTTTGAATAAAAGCCCGATCAAAAGATCGCCCAGACGGACGGCAAAGGCTTGATACTTATATCACACTGTGTTAATTCACGTTTCCGCCAGTGATACATTATAATTATACTATATTATTTAATAAAAGTCAATATGTTTTTATGCTTATGCTCCGCCGAGAACGACGGAGCATACTTTATAGTTATGCAGCCAGAAGTCCGAGCATAAATACTGCTATCAGAACCATCATAGCTATATCTTTTTTATCATATACGTTAAACATTTGTTTTGCCTTTCTTTGTGATCTTTTTCTTTACGACTATATTATAGCATTTTATTTCTGCTATTACCGTGACTTAATCACATTGACAAAAAATGCTTATTCATTAACAAAACTGTGAATCAGCGCTTTAAGTACGCAAAGAAATATCACAAAACAGATAATAAGATAATTATTCATCCTCATCCACCACTCGCGTGGTCCCCCTTCCCCCACTTGGGGAAGGTTAAGAGAGACATCGTCCAATCCGATTTGTACAGCGAATTCCATCCAAACTTATAATTATCATAGCAAAAAGGAATATTCTATTGAAAACAGTTTGCAATAACTCTGTTATAAGGGCAAATGTATGCAGATAAAATATTCCTATTTGCTTTCTATTGATTAAATATGAGTGATATTCGCTGAATATCCGATGAAGCTTGCGCTGATTCTTTAACCTTCCCCAAGCGGGGGAAGGGGGACCACGCGAGTGGTGGATGAGGATGTGCCTGGCTAAATATTTATACTAAATGAATCAACCTCTTTTATTGTACTCAAAACTGCCTCCGTACCAATCTCTTATCTTCTTGCCGCTGCTTTGAGAGTCCAGCAATTTATAATACTTCCTTTTGTCTGTTCCTACTATGATACATAAATGATAATAATCGGTATGATTCTTTCGCTTTTTAGATCTGATAGTCAGTTTTTCAATATAATCTCTGTGAAAGCATGCCGTCCCCGAAAAAATCAGCCAATCTATTGACAAATATATCAGCGATTTATTATTTTTGTATAGATTTACCGCATCCTCATCATAAAAATCAACATCAAGCAGCTTCTTCTGACGTCCTAAAAGCATATAGGCAAACGGGATTCTAAGCAATAATGCAATCCATACAACCAACGCGATAATAATTATATATAAAGAATACAGTATATCATTTTCGACTGCATTATAGAAAAGCGAAAGCACAAAAAACAAACCGCTCACAGGCAACGCGATAAGAAAACATCGCACAGCAGTCTTTTTGGCATATATAAGATTATACTTTTTCATAAAAGCACCACCTTAAAAAGTATTTACTTCTCCACTACCACCGTCGAAACGCTGTCGGGAAGTAGGGGAACGTAGTAAAGCTGACCGCCCTCTTCAAACTGCACCTGCTGTCTCGCGCTATCGCCGTTGATGAAAACGTAAACACGCGATCCGTCGGGATTCTCGAAGAGTGTCGCGTAAAGATCTCTCTGCGGCTTATAATAATATGAATAGCACTGCTTCTGATCCGCAAACTCGAATCCGAGAACCTTTGCTCCCTTCTGCATGAATTTTGCAATATGCATAAAGGACTTGAACTGTCCGCTGTAGGAAAGCGAGCCGTCGCCGCTGTTTCTCGTGACAAGTCCGCCACAAGGGTGCGGACCGATATTCGGGTTGCCGTTCTCGTCGAGGAGGAGATTCCAGCCCGTGAAGGAGGAAAAATGATTATTGAGCGTCTTCGCCATCATACCCGTCCACTTGCACCAGTCGTCGGAATAATGCTCAAAGAGTCGGGGGCCGCCCTCGGTGAAATGGAGCTTCATCTGCGGATACGCCTCGTGGAGCGGAGCGGTATCCTCGATCGCGCCCGTGTAATAATGGAATCCGATTCCCTGACAATCCCCGAGAAGGTGATTGTGTGTATCAAGGCACCAGAGCGGACGCTGCCAGTTGTTGAAATTGTAGTCGTACATCCAGATCTCGATGTCCATTCCCTTCTCATCAAGCTTGCGGCGAAGGACCGAAATGAATTTTGCCTCGGTATCGGGATGCCATATGCAGGCGGGCATTTTATTTTTCTGGAGCGTTTCGGGCTCGTTCTGCGGAGTCAGAGCCGAGATATGTATACCGCACTTTTCATATTCCTCGACGAATCTGATGAGATAATCGGCATAGCAGTCGATGTATTCGTCTCGCATAAATCCGCCGCAAAGGCTTCCGCCCGTCTTCATCCACGCGGGAGGAGACCAGGGCGCGGCAAAGATATAGAGATCAGGGCGTACCTCGAGTATCTCCTTTATCATCGGGATGATATACTCGCGGTCGCGGTCAACCGAAAAATGCTTGAGCTCAACGTCGTTCGGAACGTCGTCGTAGGAATAAAGCTCGGCGGAATAATCGCTCGATGCGATCGTGAGTCTGCCGACCGAGAGATTCGCGCCATCCTTTCCGTAGACCTGCTCGATAAGAGCGCGGCGGCTTTCCTTGTCCATTTGGGCAAGAAGATAGCAGGAGCTTCCCGTTATCGCAACGCCGAAGCCAAGGAAATTATCGCTTACGGTCTTGCCCGTCGCACGAATCTGTGCCGCTCCGTTCATAAGCTCGGAGGGAAAAACACGGCTCTCGTACATATCGAGATTCGGGGAGGTGGTATATTGTGTGATCTTCATAATAATCACTCCTTTGTTTTTGTATTATAATTATTATTATACTACCTAAAGTTATGATTGTAAATGAATTATCACAACCAAAGATGGACTTTTCTTCAAAAATATGATATAATAATAAAAAACACGGAGATTAAGAATATGACAAAAGATATTGAGATAGCAAAGCTCGGAAACATAGTCTTTTACAGCGAGTTTGTGGAATGTCACAGGCAGATCTGGCGCGACGGTGCTGTATGGAGCGGATATGAGCAAAAACCTCGCTTTTCGGACGGACTGGTTTTTGTTGTCAGCAACATCAAAGCTAAGTACCGCTTTTCGGACGGAAGCCTGATCGAATGCTCGCAAGGCGATTGTTTATATATTCCCAAAGGTAGTCTATATACAGTCAGCTTTGATAATGGTAGCGGAATCGACCTTTATACCGTGAATTTTTTATTGAAGGACTCCGATTCTCACGAGCTGCGCCTCAGCAGATCTCCGCAAATACTGACACACTCAACTCCATCCGAATGCATAACAACCGCATCCGCCCTCGCAGACGTTTATATTGATCCCGAAGGAAGCACGATAAAAAAGCAGTATCTTCTCTTTTCGCTTCTTGATCTGCTCTCGGAAAGAACGGAGAATAATTCCGATGCTTACTATCCCATCCGCGCAGGCATTGCATTGCTGAAAAAAGAATGGAACAAAAATCTCCCCGTAAGCAGATATGCAGAGGCTTGCGGAATGAAGGAAACCGGATTCTACGTGGATTTCAAAAAATGGTCGGGTACGTCCCCGATCGCTTACCGCAACGAAATCAGAATGACCGCCGCAAAATCAATGCTGAAGAACAGCAATCTTCCGATCCGGGAGATCGCGCTGAAGATCGGCTTTGATGACCAATACTATTTTAGCAGAATATTCAAAAAAGCAGTTGGAGTATCTCCGAGAGAATTCCGAATGAAATAGGAAACAAAACCTTATGCGGTTTCTTGATCAAAGATTTTTACTTTCTTACCTTCAATTTATAATTTATCAATGATTTCCTTGATCAGATTTTCCGCATAGAGCGAAAAACCGTTGTCATTCGGATGCAGGAATCCGTCGGCAAAGAGGGACGGCAGAGGCGGAACGAGCTTTAATCCGTCGATATGAACGAGACCGAGCTTTTCGGCAGCATTGATAATGATCGCGCGGCAGCCCTCGAAAGTGCCCATTGCCTTACCGTCACGCTGATCTCTCCAGATCGGAGACAGCACGAAGATCTTCTTGTCCTTATATTCCTCTGCAATAAGTCCGAGATGAGCCTCGCAATGTGCTCTCAGCTCGTCATAGGTCTTGTAATGACCGAAATCATTCGTTCCGTATGCCACGAAAACGATATCGGGATCAAAGGGCAGGCTATCGAAGCTTTCCTCGTTAAAATACGCGCCGCCGATACCCTGAATAACGCTTTCGGCATTAAAGAACGATGAAACGCGGTAGGCATAGGAATAGCTGTCAAGCGAGGAAGCCCAGCCCTGCGTGATCGAGTCGCCGATAAATAGCATTTTGCAATCGAACTTATGTGGACGGACGAGCGCGCCGTCGTCAAGCTCAATATAATCTATAATACCACCTCTGTCATGCGAGGGTAGAATTACCGTCGCTCTGCATTCGGCAAGTTCACCGCCGAGAGGACCGCAAAGCTCGATCTCCGCCCTCTCGCCCGCTCCGAGCTTATACGCCGCCCGAACGAGACTGTCCACGTGCACCTCGAATTTTCCTCCGTCAAGCACGCGAAAAGCGAGTTTTTTTGAATTCGTATGAAAATCGAGCCTTACGCCCGTACTTCCCGCCGCGCGGCTGCCGAGAACGTCATTCTTTCTGTACCAAGCGTCGATCTGCTTCTGCGTACACTTGTAAAATCTGATACCGCCATCGGTCTGCGCAATATTTACCGCACCGACCGTGACGGCTTTTATCTGTTCAAAAGATAACTTCATAATGACCTCCTACCAAATTCTGTCCTCAAGTATTTTATTCCAATGATAATGCACTTTGTTTATGTCGAGCTTCATCACGCATTCGCGGCTGTAAGGCTTTCTTGCCGACCCAAGCATACATGTTAAAATCCGTTCGCACTCGTCAACATACTGATAAAGGAATTCAATAACGCACGCTCCGCTGTTAATATTCTCAACAAGTTTACGAACGTTCCATTCTTTTCTGACGGTCTGATTAAAGATGTTTCTTTCGAACACAAATACCGTAACATCATATTCATCGCCGTCCAAAAGCTCAAACGCAACTTTCGCGGCATCGGTTTTCACAAACACGTCAAGATTACTTTCGGGATGCTCGGGAGTTATCCAGAATCCGTCCGGAAACTCAAATCCGAGAACTCCGCCATCAAACCACGCCCGCTCGGCTTTGCAATCATGGAGAGAAATGTACCTATCATTGTTGTCACAGTGAGAAAAAATTTTCCAATCGTCAAGTAATTCCTGAAAATAATAAGGATCGTATTTACCCATAAGCGGTTCAATATTCAAAAAGCTGTACCACATATGCTTATTAACGCATATCTCTGCCAACTCCTTGTTGGTCTCGAAAAGCGGCGGTTCTATCAAATCTATTACCGCTCCGTAATACGAACCGTATCCCGCAATAAACCCAAAGGCAGATATTCCTTTTTCCTCGTCAATAAGATACGGACTAATAAAGGTAAAACCGAATTCTTCCGACGCGCGAACAAAATTCGCTCTTGCTTTTTCGATCATGGTATTGTCCATAGCTACACCGCCTTTCCAAAACCATTATATCATAAAAATTTTACTTTTGCAATCCCTCGGGCTTTTTTCGTCCGAAATATTGACACAAAGTGTAAAATGTGATAAAATCATAAAAAACACTGCGAGGTAACAACAATGAAAAAATATCTCCTCCCCGAAACCGGACAATTTTATAAAGCCAATCTTCACTGCCATACCACCGTTTCCGACGGCCATTGGACTCCCGAGGAAGTAAAAAAGAACTATATGGCGGCGGGTTACTCTGTCATTGCCTACACAGACCACGACGTCCTCATTCCCCACCCCGAGCTTGCCGACGAGAATTTTCTGCCTCTCAACTCTTATGAAATGGAAGTTAACGCACCCGGCAAATGGGACAAGCATTGCAAATGCTGCCATATGTGCCTGATCGCCCTTGAGCCCGACAATCTCACTCCTGTATGCTGGCACAGAAGCAAATACACATGGGGCAACGCAAAGGATATTTATTCCTCACAAGTCAAATTCAACGAAAACGAGCCCGACTACGAGCGCGTTTACAGCCCCGAAGGCATCAGCGATATGATGAAACGCGGACGCGACGCCGGCTTCTTCGTTACATACAACCATCCCGCGTGGTCGCTCGAAACTGCGCTTGATTTTGCTTTCTATGAGAATATGAACGCAATGGAGATCGTCAACGGAAGCTGCGTCACCGCAGGCTATGACGATTACAACCCCGCGGCTTATGACACAATGCTTATGACGGGCAAGCGTATTTATTGCGTCGCAACAGATGACAACCACGACGTACAGCCCCTCGGTCATCCCGGCAACGACTCCTTCAAGGGCTTTACTATGATAAAAGCCGACAAGCTTGAATACAGAACGATCACATCTGCGCTCGAAAAGGGTAATTTCTACGCATCTCAGGGACCCGAGATCAAGGCACTTTGGTTCGAGGACGGCAAGGTTCACATTGAATGCAGCGGCGCACGCAGGATCACAGCCAACTACGGCGTCCGCAAGGGTCGCAAGATCGAGGCTGACGGCGAGCTTCTCACCTCGGCATCCTTCGGATTTGCTCCCGATGACAATTACATCCGCATCACCGTCGAGGACGAAAACGGACTCCACGCAAACACCAACGCATATTTTGCCGACGAAGTATATAAAGACTAATCAAAAAAGAGGCTATCGCAAAAGATAGCCTCTTCGTTATTATTTGATTTCATCTAGCGTCTTGAAGGAAAGCGTTACGGTTCCGTTCTGGCTGATATAATGGCGCTTGATATTTTTGATCAGGTACTGGTTATAATCCTGCTTTTCGTATTCTTTATAGCTCGAGAGCGCGCAGTCCCAGAGAACGACCTCGGGAAGCACGAGGCTGTAGACCTCGATCTTGCCGTGCGTTCTGCCGTGGTGGGTGGGCTGAAGAATATCGCTCTTGAGGTGAGTTCCGTAGCGTTTTGCCATGGAAAGCATATTCGCCGACGTTGAATCTCCGAGGATCAGCGCACTCTTCTCACCGACCGAGACCTTGAACGCCAAAGATGCAGCGTTGTTGTACTCAAGAGGCGACAAATTGGGCGCAACCTCTTCGTGCGTATAGAGCATATCGATCTCAACTCCGTCGATATTGAGAACGTCACCCGCATGCGGCTTGATGACCTGCGTGTAGCCCCACTTCTTCGGCGCGCTCAGCGTTCTTTTGAGTATGTTGTAGGGTGCAGTCGAGTCGTCAAGGACCTTGGCAACGTCCGATTTCGCGAGCATTTCCTCGCTCATATAGTTGTAAATAACGCGCTCGAGAACTACCTCGTCATAGTAAGCTGACGCAACGTCCGCGATCGCGCCGTAATGGTCGGAATGCGGATGTGTCAGGATCCACGCGGCGATAACGGGCAAGCCGCCGTTTGTATTCTGCTCTCTGAGCAGATTACGGATCTTTTTGCCCTCGCCGATACCTATCCATCCGCCGTCAATGACGATAAAACTGCCCTTCGGTGTGCGGATAATATAGGACATTCCGACGTCGGCGCCGTTATTGCCCGAATCCACCATCGTTATCAGCGGCTCGACGTCGCCGATCTCGGCATTCTCCACGCCGTAAATATCCGAATAAGCTTCATAAGGGTTGTAAGGAAGGACCGTGAGTCTTGCGATCTTCTCGGCTCCCGAATAGGACGCGATAAGTGCCGTACCCTCGCGGGAGAAGGTATAGAAATAATTATCTTCAACCTTGCGGCTTGATTCCTCGGTGTAGCCCTGAGTCTTGAGGCTTTCAATATATGTCAGATACTCACGCTCGAAAGCCGAGGTGACTATCTTCATATGAACACCGTCGCCGCAATCGTAATCCGAGCGTCTCGATCCGCCCGTGAAATAGGGTATATCCTCCGCGCTTACGGGAGTCAGCACGGGATGCGGGCTTTCGGTCGTCTCCTCGGCGGTCGTAGCCTCCTCGGTTGTGACCTCTTCAGTAAGTGATACCTCATCCGAGTTCACCTCGGGAGAGGTGGTTTCGCTTTCGCCCCCATTCTGAGAGCAGGCGCTCATGAAGATCATGAGCGCCGCGAGGCAAAGCGACAATAATGCCTTGCTTTTCATCATTTTACTCCGTTAATAAAGTTCTCGATATCCTTCTCCATCGAAGACTGAACCGACTTGATGTAGGACGAGATGTCTCTCGAGCCCTCAACCATCATTCCGTTGATCGCCGAGGAATAACCGACAGAGCTGTTAACGGGGATGCTGTAAGCGATATTGGAGTAGATCAGATCGAGGGTCTGCCAGGAGAGAGCGTCTCGGCTGGTCTGACCGTAAAGTCTGATCTCGAAATATGCCGTGCGGACCGTGTCGGTCGAATGATATGCCATAGCCTCAAGGATGAAGCCGATCCTTTCGGGATCGCTCACGCATACGGGAACTGCGATCGAATAGGGATTGGGCGCGTTGCAGGTGTAATGCTCCTGCTCAAGGTCTCTCTTGGGAAGGGGCAGGAAGCCGAAATCATCGCTCATGCCCGAACGCATCGTGTTCGAGTTGGAGATCGTGGTCATAAGGAAGAGCGCGTGACCGTCAACGAACATCTCGGTTGCCTCGGTATTCTTCGAGCATCCGGTATAGAAGAAGTTCTCGCCCGACATCGTGTCGAGGATGAGGTTGTAAGCGTCGATGAAGCCCTCGGTGGTGAAGTAAGCGTAAGGAAGCGAGGTCTTGGGATCGATCTTGATATAGCTTGCATCGGCACCGCTGCAGAGCGCGCTGTATGTGGTCGAGGGTACGCCTACTACGGGATAAATATCGTCAGCATCTGCGATGCCGTTTCCGTTATCTCTGTAAACGTCCTTTGCGTAATTGTACATCTCCTCGAGAGTCCACTTACCCTCGATAGCCTTGGTATAAAGCTCGTCTACACTGAGGCTGTTGGCAGCCATAATACTGTGGTTGAAGTAGAAGCATCTGACGTGGTCGAAATGCGAGGTCTCCATATTACTGTAGGTGTAATAGAGATGATCGCCGAAGCGGTAGTTCAGATTCGCACTCTGATCCCACCAGGATTTTTCAAGCGAGATATTCTCGATCGACGCAAGGTCATACCAAAGTCCCTTACGGGCGAGGTTTGTCGAGTTGGTGTAGTTGAGAGAAGCAACGTCAAAGGAAGGGTCACCGCTCGAGATCTCGTTTTCCGCGGTAGTAGCCGCCTTCGAGGATTTTACAACGATCTCGCTGATCTCAACGCCGTATCTCTCGCTAATGATCGCGTTTCTCTTGAATACAGCCTGATCGAGAGTGTCGGCGGAGGCATCTTCGAGTCCCGCCATCGAAATACCGGATGAATTGAGGATAACGAGCTTTCCTGCGTACTCCTGGGTCTCGGCGGGAAGCTCAAAGACCTCGGAGGGATCAAGGGTAACCTCTTCCGATTCGGGAAGAGTTGTCTGAACTGCCGCAGAGGGAGGGGCTGTGGTCTCCTCGGTGTCCGTCGTGTTTGCGCAGGATGCAAGCGGAACGAGCATCATTGCCGCGAGCGCAAACGCAAGAATTCTTTTGAAATTATTCTTCATATCTTTTTCCTCTTAAAAAGCCCGATCAGTCTCTCTTCTTGGAGACGATAGCGGTTCCGAGGATAGCTACGATGAGAACGCCGCCTGCAATCATACCGCCGCAACCCTTCTTCTCGGGAGCGGGAGCATCGGTCGTAGGTGCAGCCTCGGTAGCCTCGGGAGCAGGAGCGTCTGTAGCTTCGGGAGCTTCTGTTGGAGCATCGGTTACGGGAGCTTCTGTTGTCTCGGGTTCGGTTACAACGGGAGCCTCTGTGGTCTCGGGCTCGGTAACTACGGGAGCCTCGGTGGTCTCAGGCTCGGTAGCGGAAGCGTTTTCATAAAGAAGTGTACCGGTAGCGCCTGCGAGTGCGAAATATGTAGAAGCTACACCCTCAAGGTTGTCGCCGCGGTAGAAGTCGATACGAACGTATGCCTTCTGGTTGCCCATAACGTAGGGGGTGACGTCAACGGTACGGGTCACCTCGGGATCGCGGTTTGTGGGATCGGCAACGTTGACGCCTGTTCCGGCAGTAGCATCGTTGATGATGGATGCTACGAGATGCCAATTATCCTCTACGTAACCGTCCTCATAGTTATCCTCGCCGACAACGGAAACGTAAATACGAACGCTGTCGGGCTCGCCGGGAGCGATGGAATAACCCTTGTAGTTGAGAGTAAGGTTAACGAAAGCGTTGCCCTCACCTGCATCAAAGAGGAAAACGGAGTTTGCGCCGGTGGCATTCTTACTGCCGAGCCAGCCCTTGTAGCCGTAGGATCTTGAGTCGCCTGCGGGCTTCATTCCCGAATTGTAAACGACGGAGGACTCATAGGTGGATGTCTCAAGGAAGTTGAACTCTACGCTGTAGTCGGTGGATGCGGATGCGCTGAGCGCAAGGGACGAGACAAGTGCAAGTGCCATGGCAAGGACCATGACGGAAGCGATAATTCTTTTCATGATAATTCTCCTTAAATCAAATTTTTTATATTTCAACGGTCAAGCCGTCAAAAGCAGGTGTCATACCAAGCTCTGCCGCCTCGGCGGTAAGCTCATCGTGCGTGCGGTTCAGAAGATGTCCGATATGGCTGAGATATACCTTCGTATGATCGTCGAGAAGTCCCATCGAGCGGAGTTTTTCCTTGGTCTCGTAGCAGCCCTCAATGTCCATATGAGCGGCTGTGATCAGTTCACCGCGTCCGAGAGTGCAGTCGAGAGAAACAAAGTCGAAGACGTGCTCGTATGTCTTGAGCCAATCCCACGCGCTTGTGTAGAAGGGACCCGTATCGTGCGCCCAGAGCAGATGCTTATCCTCTTTGAGATTGTCGATGACGTACATTACCGACTGAACCCCCTGCGCGTGATGCGCCTTGAGGGGTGTGAAACGGTATTCGTCGATCTCAAAGGGAACACCGACCTCGATAGGATGATAATCTACCCAAAAATCCGAGGTCTTGACCCTTCTGCCCTCCGCGTAAGCTTTTTCCCGCGCTTCGATAGTCTCGCACATCTTCGTCGATGACGCGGGTGTGCAATAGACGTTGAGCGGAGATTCATAGCCCTGCGCGCGGCTGAAAAGATCCTGAGTCAGAAAATGGTCAAAATGCGCGTGCGTGATCACGAGATTATGTACGCGGCGCATGTCAAGGCCGTAGAATGCGGTGTGCAGATATGTGTCAACGGGGAAATCTATCGAGATCTTGTCGTCGATAACTGCCTGCGAGCGCGTGCGGATATCTTTTCCTCCGACCTCGCGCGCGTGACGGCATACCCTGCAATCGCAGAATATCTCGGGGATACCCGCACCGCCGCCGGTTCCGTAATATTTGAGCTTCATTTTTATCCTACCTAAAATATTTTATACATATTAATTGTATCATATATCACAAATTTTGTCAATAAAAAATTAATAATTGATATCAAATTATCCAAAAAAAAAAAAAAAAAACGCCCGACCCATTTTGCGGGTCGGGGCTGATCACAATTATTAATTCTTCCAAATATCCCAGACGATAGTGCCGTTCTCCTCTCGAACGGGTATAAATACGGGTGTTTCGGGGCGGCCAAGACCTCCTCCGTTCGGTGAGTGTATACTGAGATACATCTGTCCGTTGGTATCATAAAAGAGCATTCCGTGGCCGCCGTCGTATTTGACCCCCATCATATTCTTCGAATAAAGCAGATCCTTATCCTGAGTCCAGGTTCCGTCAACTCTGCCATCGGCAGAGCGCGCAATTCCAACGCAATAACCCGCGCTATCACTATTCGACCAAAGCATCAGAAGCTGACCGTCCTCACATCGGTACATCCAACAGCCGTCCGTCACCTGTGCGCGAGACCACGAGGGATCGTCGGCACGGAAAAGCTCGACGGGCTCGGAAACGAAGTGAGTCAGATCATCCGAAAGCTTTGCCGCCGCCATTCTTCCGATGCCGTCATCTGTGCTCGTCCATTCATGAACAAATACCATCCAGGGCTGTCCGTCTGTATCAACGTAGAATGTTCCGTCGATCGAATCCCAATCACTCGGCGTAATGTGACCGTTTGTGATCTCGACAAAAGGTCCCTCTGGCTTATCCGACTTCATAATTGTACATCCGCGATGTCCCGTGACCGACGATCGGTAGGTCGTGAACATATAATACGCGCCGTTGAATTTATGAACCTCGGGTGCCCAGTAGTTGGTCTCCGCGTTTTCGGGAATCTGAGCAACGACACCCAATTCCTCCCATTCACCGCGAAGGTCTCCCGATGTGTTCTTGAAACCGATCCAACGCGTACCGTAAGCATAATAAACACCGTCCTCAACCAATATGCAAGGGTCGCGTAGCTGAGGAAGACTTGAAACTATCATAGCATCCTTCTCCGAAAAGCTTCCGCGCACGTCAATATCTGCGGGCACGGTCACAATTCCGTTTTCCGCGTTCAAATAATCCTGAGTTAATCTTTCCATAGCACACATCAGCGCAAAAATTCCTTTATATGCAATAACGATCTTAATCTTTTCGCCTTCGATCACAGTTTCAATTGCATACTCATCATCGTTCAGAGTATCATATATTTCCAAGTATTCGGTGCGGTTAAAGGTTCCGACAAGAATTTCGCAGTTTTTCTCACGGTTCGCGTGCATATCAGCAACTCTCGTCAATTCTACATCCGTTTCTGCCATGATAAGCTTTATCAAATTATAAGCAGCTATCGGAGACTCGTCATCCTTAAGTCCGTAGACCAACTGAAATTCGGCATCCTTGCCGCGCTCGGCTATACTGATTGTTTTTTCTTTCTCGGGAAGCGTATCGGTCTCTTGTCGCGCCGCTGTTGTTGATTCTTCCCGAACCTCCACACCCCGACAAGACGGTAATATACAAACAACCAACAGACATAATACCGTGATAAACAATCTGAAATGTTTCATAATAATCCACCCAACCGTTTTTCTGTATTTTATCACAGTTTTTAGCGACTGTCAAGCTTTTTTACGATTTAATACAGAAAAGCCACGCTTGCACGTGGCTTTTCATCTATTGAATTAAGAAATCTTATTAGCGTAGAAGTCAACGATAGCCTTCTCGAATGCGGGGAATACGAGCTTCATACCTGCTTCATTGAGATGGCTGATATCGCTTGCCTTCATACAATACTTGTTTCTGAAGTTTGCATCGGTCATATAAACGCCGGTTGCCGCCTGATCCATTGCATTGATGCAAGGAACGCCCATATCTGCACAAACCTCAAGAAGTGCGCGTCCGTAGTCGCTGCAGTAGTTGCCCGCGTTATTTGGTCCTCCGCCAACTTCCCAAACAGTCAGACAGATGATCAATGCGTTAGGATACTTCTCTTGAACTTTGGAGATAAGGAATCTTGCAGCGCCCTTCATAGTCTTGGTGTCGGTGCTTCCGTTTTCACCAATCGGAACGTGCTTGTTGTAGTCGTTACGTCCGCCCTCGATAATAACGATATCGGGGTTGTTGTTAACCATATTGGCATATCTGACAACCATAGGATTGTTAGTGGTAACGTAATTCGACATAGTCGAACCGTTCATACCGTAGTTGTTAAATTCCATATCGTACTTCTTTGCGAGAAGTGCGGGCCATACGAGATTCTTGTCAAGGCCGTTACCTGCAAGGTAGCTGTCACCGATAACGGTGAAGGTCTTGCCCTTGAGGATATCGTAGTATGCGCGAGCCTTGTCATCATCGAACCACTTTTCAGCAGCTGCAGCTGCATCGATGATATCCTGAAGAGTACCGGGCTCATTAGCTTCGGAGGAATAGATCTTAGGTCTATTGTTAAGACCGTTCGAGCGGAAGCAGAATCTGATGCATTCGTTATCCTCGCTCGAAATATAGGTATATTCCATACCGCCCGATACGGATTTAATTACGTACTGACCGCCGCCGGGGATATTGTGCTTGGAGGTATCGATGACCCAGTTTTCACCCTCAAGCTTCCAGAAGGAAACAACGTAAGCGTTGCCGGAGGTCGAGCCGGATGCTCTGTCAATAAAGGTTACCTTAGTACCCTTCTTTGCGATCTCGATAACGTCGGAGTAAGCGTAGTTATTCTCGTTGGGGTTAATAGCGTTTGCAAATCCATATCCGTTGGTAGAAGAACCGACGTATCCGGCATTCCACTTGATATTGAGCTCAGTACCCGTGGGTTCAGCGGGAGCTGTGGTTTCTGCGGGAGGAGCATCCTTTTCAACAACGGGCTGCTTGGTGGAGTTGACGGTTACTACGGGGTAAGCCGCGGGAGTGAAGGAATTCGACTGACCCGAGCGGAAGCAGAGGCGGATGCACTCGTTATCCTTTTCGGAGGTGTAGGTATAGGTTCTTGCACCCGCATCATCGGTGTAAACAGCCATAGTGCCGTTTGCCTTGTAGCCAGACTTATCGAGTTCCCAGGTGCCATTCGTCTTCTTCCAGCTCGAGAATACGTATGCCGCTGCGGAAGCGAAATTGGTGTCACCGTTCGCGTTTGTATTATCGTCGGTGAAGGTGATGGTACTGCCTGCGGGGCCGAGATTGATGACGTCGCTGTAGGAATAGTAGCCGCCCGTCTTGTTGAGCTTTTCGGGGTAGCTCGAGTTTGTATCCGAGCCAACGTAGCCGAGGAACCATTCGGGAGTCACAACGTAATCCTTGGCAACCGCGGGAGCTTCGGTGGTCTGCTCAGTGGTGGTCTCGGGAGCATTGGTGGTCTCCTCTGCGGTAGTCTCAGCCTCGGAGGTGGGCTCGTCGGCGGAAGTGGTGATCTCGGGAGTGGGTGCGCCCTCTGTTGTGATCTCGTCACCACCCGTAGGAGTGCAGGATGCGAACATACCGAGTGTCATAGAAAGCAAAAGAATCAATGCGAAAACTCTGATAGAACTGCGATTTTTCATAACAGTCTCCTTTCAATGTATATAATAATATTATAACTTCAAAAAAGGAAAAAGTCAATAGAAAAGCTCAAATTTTGCGTTGTTTCCTCGTCAGCAGGTAAATCAGCATATAAATTCCGAGGCAAAGAGCCATAAATACGATATAAGCAAGCCCCTGCACGAGCGGATAGATCTCGAACGTGCCTAGCTTTATTACGCAATTCTCAAACAGCGGATCGGTGAATCCGACAAGCCCACGCGCGATGTCCTTATCGAACATAAAGAGATGATTCGCGTAGAAAAAATTCTGAATATACTCGCCCTCGAAAATTCTGTAAAAGCCGTTCGAGAGTGTTCCGAGCAGGAAGACGAAAAGATAATAGACTGTAAATCCGACCGAAAAATGTTTGACCGATTTCAGGTCGATCGGTCTGAATATCCGCAGGGTAAGACAAAGGATCGGCACGGCGAGGACTTTGGTATGCTCGACGACGTAATGCACCGTCCAAAGGTTCGTGATAAACGCAAGATCTTTGTTAACGTCAAGAACGACGATCGCGATGATCGCGCCGACGACGTTGACGACGAGCGTGAAATGATAGATCTTCTCATTCTTCGTCAGAAGCATCGCGAGCGCGAGATATGAGCCGAGATTGCAAAGCTGAAGCGGAAGCTTCATGATATTCAGCTCAGCGGACGCCGTAAACATCTGGCTGAACTGCATCATAAGTGCCCAGGAAAGCGCAAGCACAAGGAGATACCTTGCCTCGTATGATTTCTTTCTGAACAGAAAATGCAGGGCGACAATGATCACGACGATCGAGATCATCCAAGCAATATGAACCGCCGAAAAGCGCGTCATCATTATATTCACGTGTCCGAAAAGATGCTGCGGAACGTAGATCGGCAGGGATATCCAGATCGCGCCGACAAGGATGAGTATCTGATTTGCGATCTCCTTCCTTGCGATGACGAGAGCTTTACGGTTTCTGTAGGTCAGAAGGACGAGAGCAACAAGCTGACAAAGGCAGGTAAGTCCGAAGAAGACCGATCTGAAACCTTCGTTTATAAGAAAATCCTTGAAGACCTGCGGAATCACCCTTACGGTCTGCAGCCCCGAGCCGCTGTTCGCCGTAAAATAACCGATATACTCGAAATAACACGCGACGTTGACGAGAGCCACGGGCAGGCAGAAAAAGCTCGCGATCCTCTCGAAATACTTGTTCCTCTGCCAAACCGCGATCGGAAGCACGGTAAAGCAAACCAGATTGAACCAGCGGAGGATGGCATGGAACCCCGTTCCCGTCATCTCCGTGAGAGCCTCCGTGCTGTGCGCGCACATAAATAGATCGGGAAGAAAGACGTCGATCATGGAAAGAACGAGGTAAGCAAGGCTAAACAGCTTGATGATCCTGTTCAAACAGTCAATTCCCTTCCGCCTGACAAGCCAAAGAGACAAAACGACAGATATGACAAACAAGACGGCAAATACGACGTAAAACATTTCTTCCCCCCATGACTTCAGATGTTTTTCTCATTATAACATGGTAAAAATTTCTTGTCAAGCGAGGGAGAAAATCTTAATCTGTTCTTAAGAAATTCTAAAGCATAATCTAAAAAAGCCGCTCCGAGGAGCGGCTTTGGTGTATAAAAATCAGATGAGTGTTTTCAGCAGGACGTAAACGATCAGCACAAGTGCCGCGGCGACAAGGAGAATGATCCTTATCTTAGCCGCCTTTGAAAGCTTCTTCTTTTGCGGCTGCTCTTCTCCGCTCAGCGCATCCCAAGGGGTCACGTAGTCGCCGAGCCTGCGCTCGTCGTCATCGTCTCCGATCGAGGAGGCAAAGAAGGTATACCCGATCGCTCCGACCAGAGCTATCAGAATGCCCACGAGAAACGCGTCCATCATTATATAAAAATCGGGAAAAATCCAAATGACTTCAAGTACTGCCATGCGCTCCTCCTTGACGTGCCTTTTTGTTTATTTTATCATAAAAAGAGATGGTTGTCAAGGGGGGGCCGATTGATCATATCATCTGCTCAACAATTTTTTCTTTTTTCTTTCAACCTCAATAACTGCGGCGTCTTCGTCCTTGTAACCCCATTCATCCTTTATGCAAGCGATCATTCTGTCATAAGTTTCGATAGCTTTTTCCTTTTCACCGAGGATCTCGAATATTGTGGCAATTCCGTGCAAAGCATCGGTGTATCTCGGCTTTTGTTCCTCTTCTGCCGCCCACGAAGCCTCGTAAAAATCTATTGCCCTTTCATATTCGCATTTGCGGGCATGATATTGCGCAGATTCGAACAGAAAACCGCTGTTGTCCAAGTATTCATTCAACGCATTTTCCATAATTTCATCCGACTTTGCAACGTCGAATTCCGCCATTGAAATGTACGCTTCATAAACGGGAACCAGGAACGGCTTGTGCGCGGGGAGCGTCTTGTATTCTTCAAGATACCTCCGCGCCTCGTCCGTGCGTCGGTCGGCGATCAGATTATCCATTACCTCATAGTACGGCAGAGGTGTTTTCGGTGTAACGCGATCCTGCTCGATGACGGTTTTGTAAAAATCAATGACGTCCGATCTGTTATCAACATTCCAATCCCAGCGGTTTGCTCCCTCTGCTTTTTGCAAAAGCCATTGGCAATCCTTTATTTCGGGCGCAAGAAGGATCGCTTCGTGAGCATATTTGATCACCTTTTTGGAATCCGATTCGATACGGTGATGATAAAGATGAGCAAGCAGGCTTAAGACCTTTCTTTTGTCGCCGCCCTCATCGAGTTGGTTTTTCAAAAAGCTCTCGTATTCGCTGAAAGCAGCGTCGGAAAACTCTTCTTCAATGTCAAGTCTTCTCTCGATCCGCTGAAGCTTTTGGTCTGCGGTGAGATCAAAAATTTCATCAATGGTAACGCCAAGCACGCTTGACAAAAGCGGCAGAAGCGATATATCGGGCATAGTAACGGCGGTCTCCCATTTAGACACAGACTGTGCGCTGATCCCCAGACTTGTTGCAAGCTGTTCTTGCGTCAAACCCGCTTTTAAACGAAGCTGTTTGATCTTATTTCCTATTTCCATATACGTTATTCCTCCGATTAAATTACTCAAGTACTTGATGCATTTATTATATCATCAATGATCAAAAAAAGCAATAACGCAAATTTATTGTCAGCTCACCTGTTTGGTGGGAAATGAAAAATTTTAAAGATTTCCCGCGTGAATCACGCGGGAAATGCCGGATTCGTGACCGAATATTCGCCGCAAGCGGCGAATGCAAGCCGTTCTCATAATTTTGACAGTGAGTTTTATTTTGTTTATCTTATAATTTTGTTCAGCGGATGCACTGCATCGGCTTGCCGTCGGTCCTGAGACGGTCATCCCAGCCAACACAAAAGCCACGCTTTCGCGTGGCTTTTGTGTTGTGAAATGTAGCTGATTTAGATGCAAAGCCGTGTGTGGCTGATTTAGATGCACACAGATTTTGCAGAGGATACACTAACCCCTTGGCGATGATGGGAGTTGCACTTGACCGCTATCTTCCGGGGCGCAACGCCATGCTTGCAAACGATGCCTATGTATTATTTACGCTAGTACAAGATTTATGCAGATTGCTTTGATGATTACAATAATGCTTCCAGCACAGAAATAACGCGGTCAATAGAAGACTCCCATACGGTATCTATCAACACCGTTATTTTCCGAGATTGTGTTGTAATTGTTACAGTGGTTGTATCTCCGTCAATTTGAGGAACTATTATGAAGAAGTTTCTGCCATGATCAAGAAGACTCATTTTTTTAATGTAACGAAACTCGATACAATCGGCATTTTTTTGAGTTTTAACTTCCTCGATAAATTTTGCTTCAATGAGAGTAGCAAATTTAAGACTTCTAAGGAGTTCCATAACAACACGATAATTCGCGTTGAGTGTTTTTGATTTACTGTTTTTTACTGCCACGTTTTTTGCTCCTTTTTAAACGATTATGGTGTCATCATAATTATAACACACATAAATAAGCATGTCAATACTAAAACCTACATATTTCGAAATACTTCTGAGTCAGAAAAATGCCCTATCTTCATAACAGATGGGGCAGGAGAAATCTCTTGGAATCTCCGCTTTTTCCATACAGTTTGCCGTATATTCGCCTTCGGCGAATGTATTGAATTCCCCACCGCAAACAGACTTATAACTTTGACGATGCCCTCGCGTGAATCACGCGAGGGCATTCGAATTCGTGCCCGAATATTGCTCACTTATAATAATATCCGGATATTCGCCTTTGGCGAAGATTCGCTCGCCCTACGCCTTGCAAGCGAGCTTGCAGATCTTCGGGCGGCGAATGCGGACCGACGCCGCTTTCGCGGCTCGGTTCGCATCGTCGCCATCTCAGCCAACACAAAAGCCACGCTTTCGCGTGGCTTTTGTGTTGTGACGTGTGTCCGATTTAGATGCAAGTGCCGTGTTAAGCCGATTTAGATGCACACGGATTTTGCAAAGGGTACAATAACCCCTTGGCGATGATGGGAGTTAAAAGGTTTCGCGTTCTACCGGACTTTTAACGCCATGCTTGCAACGAAACTATGTATTTATCGAATTTTCTATTGACATATGTACAAATCACTCGATTATATCGCAACGGATTGATACCGTAATCAATTCTTCAAGCGAGGTTTGTTGCCATTTCGCGCAAACATCTCCGTCAACAATTACAGACACAGTATTTTCGTTTTCAATCGTGGTCTCAAGTTGCGAATCGAATAGATAGAATACAATTTTTTTAGCATCTACCGAGTCTGTCAGCACAAGTGTAACCTTGATATGATCATATGTAACTCTTGATTTGTGCAAATGCAGGGTGACTTTATCACTATGATACGAACACCATGAGTAGTTCAACTTACCACCCTTGCCGACAATGGTGTAATTTATGCTTGAAACGACACCTTGGGGATCAGAGCAGTAAACTGTAGACGATAATTCACGCACATCGTCTCCCGTGTAATCATATTCGTCATTAACGCCATCGAAATCAAAATCGTGTATGGTTATAAAATGTAAAGCACCACCCTCTTTTACCAAAGGATATAGCATGGCGTCCTTGTTAAAGCTATGGTAATTGATCTGATAACACAGGATCGGCAGAACAATAGATACCGCAATAAAAACCAATATGGATAGTCTATGTCTCCAGATAATTTTCAATATGACTGACGCCAAAAGAGCAAGAAGCGCCAATATAATATACTTAAAAATTACGCCATCGCTCGCTGAAAAATAGCCGCCGTTTGTGTTTTTGTCATATACAGATTCATAGTTATAGATAAAAATAACCGCACACAATACAATAATAATTGCTGAAAATACAATGTATGTACATAATTGAAATTTTTGAACATTACATTTAGTTTTGTTTTCTTGTCCATTCATATTACCACCACCCCACTGTTTTTATTATACTACAACTTTGTAAACATGTCAATCGTTTCGCCGGTTCAAATCTGTCCAAAATGCCGTTGCATCTACGGCTTTGTAAATAAATTTTGAATGTGTAGGGGCGACCTGCGGTCGCCCGCGGGCGTTCACAGAACGCCCCTACGGTGTGTCGGTTTGAATCTGTCCACGGATTTGCTTCTGTGGGGAATCTATATCAAAAAATGCATTTCGCCGGTTCGAATCTGTCGAGGGACCCGAAAAGCGCACCTCCGCATTTCAATCACGCCGTAGGCGTGTATGAAATCAAGGCGAAGCCTTGTATGGAATCCGCAACTTGTTGCGGTATGGAATCATCACGAAGTGATGTATGGCATCAATCCGAAGGGAGGATACACGCTATTGCGTGATGCCATACGCCTGCGGCGATTCCATACACCCTGCGGGTGATTACATACCAATCCTTCGGATTGGATAGAAAAAAGCAAGTCTTGCGACTTGCTTTTTTCTGGCTGGGATGGCCGGATTCGGACCGACGAATGCGGGAGTCAAAGTCCCGTGCCTTACCGCTTGGCGACATCCCATTGCGGTCTCCCGATCGGGTCCGATCGGGAGAAAAATTGTTTTTTAATCAGTTACTGACCTTGAAATTCAGCTCGACGGACGAGGTGCCCTTCAGCGACGAATTTACAATTGAGATAAAGGTCTTACCGCGGTTGATCGTGAGACTTTCTCCTCCCATACCCGTGATAACAAGCTCCGAGGTATCGCTCGCGCGGCTCCATCTGATCGGCGCGTATCTGCCGTCCGAAATGTAGTAGCCCTCACCGACGCCCGTAACGCCGACGTTGAGTCTGCCCTCGGTATCGCCATCGATATTGCTCGTCTGCGCAAAGAGGATGATCACGTTTTTGAAATTCAGCTGTTCGCCGTTTTCTGCATCAAGATGCGGAACATCGCCGTGCTGATAACGGTAATATGTTCCCGTCTTGTTGCTGTAAACGAGCTGTACCTGCTGATAGAGCGAGTACTTGAGGATAACGTGCTTCGCCTGACCGCCCGCGAGATACATCGACTTGCCCTCCTCGATAAAGTTGAAGGCGTCGGTCGTATTCTGAGTGAGAGAATATGAATTGATCTCGGCAAGCTTCTCGATTCCTCTTCCGTAGACCATCAGCGAATGCTCGTAGCCGTCGTTCTTGTTACGGTCAACGTCGCGGAAGAAGTTCGGAAGTGCATGTCGGTCGTTTACGCCGTCAACGTACTGGAGTCCGAGTCTTTTGAGCATTTCATAAGCCTGCGGGCTTCCGCCTGCGCCGACCATTAAGCTGTCGAACGCCTGCGAGATGCTGATCATATAGGGTCTTGTCGAACGGATGGGTCCGAAAACGTCGAGCGTTCCCTTTCCGTCGGCATCAACGTAATCATTCGTGATTCCGATAAGTCTCGAGATACCGTACTCGACCATCGTCTCGATCAGGATATCCATCTTCGAGATACCGCTCTGCGGCGCCGCTACGCTTACGTTGTCAAAAATCATCGCAGCGGGACGGACGTTCGAGACGTCATAAAGCTGACGCAGACCCGTCAGCGGATCGACGTAAGTAATGATCTGTCCCTGCTCATCGGTCTCGGGAGCTCTTGTAGTCTCCTCGGGTGGATCGGTCTCGGTCACGCCCGGCTCGAGGGTCACGTCAGATTCGGTCACCTCGGGTGAGGGCACCGTAGTTGCCTCGTCGGGACCCGAAATATCCTCGCCGACATCATCGGGCGAGGTCGTATCCGAGGTCAACCCGAAAACGTAATCGCATCCGACCGTCGTGAAAAGCATCATAAGGATCATGGCGAGTGCCAGAATCCGCAAAAGGTTATGCTCCTTCATTTGCGATCAATCCTTTTCAGGCTCTGTTTGCTCTCTCAAGCCAGATCATACCCATAGTGAGGGCGTTATGCAGACCGCTCTTGTCTCCCTGCTTGATGATCTTGCCCGGGTCCTTCGAATCAACAACCTGGATGAGGATGTTGTCGGGAATATCGCGGCCATGCTCTTTCTTGTAAGACATTATCTCAAGGATCAGGAAGCACTTTTCGCTCTTGTCACCGTAACAGATCGTATGACCTTCGCGTACGAGGGGCTGATCGAGATATGTCAGATACTTACCCTCGACGGGGGCAAATTTTTCTTCGTTTGCCATGGCTTACCTCCAAATTGAGTTTTTGCCGACATCGCGGCATATTATATTATATTGTACCACATTTTGATTATAAAGTCAATCTTATTTTGAATTTTATTTGTAAGATTAACCTTTTGATCAAAATTTCTTATCATTTTTTTACGATCTGCGGGCTTTGTCTGAGGAAAATGCCGCTTTCACGGGGGGATATCATAGCGAGAGTATAGAGCGATTCGAGCCGCTGACCGAGCGTGAACTGTCTGATCGATCTGACGCTGTCGGGGATGCGCGATGGCTTCGAGAGCACCTCGATATCCTTCACGTCGGACAAGAATTCAAGTCCTTTTTCGTTCGCCGCAAGAAGATTGACGTACGCCGCGCGCTCGCGCAGATCGCTGCGCTTTACGCCCGTCATGCCGAAGATCAATGCTCTGCGCAGGCGAGAATCGGTATATCTCTTCGTCGCCATCAGCGAGGTCATATGCCCGAGGCTTCCCGAGGCACGCGCCGCGCTCATTATCCTCTGCGCCACTCCTCCGCCACATTCGGCACATTCGGAGACCTTTTCGGCATCGCAGAGCCTCCAGAAGGAGAGTATCGCTCCCTCGATATTCTTCAGATACGCGATCTCGCCCTCTGCGGCTGCCGCTTCGATCGCGAGTCTCGATTCGGGCGGAAGCTGACTCTCATTGTATTTATCAAGCTCGCCGTCCGCTATTGCGCGTCTCAGCTCGGTTGCCGAGGGATACGCGCCGTCCACGGAATCACCGTGATACCCCGCGCCCTCGCGCTTGACCGTCACAAATTCAAGATTCGGCGCAAGCTTTTTGCCCGCTTTAAGATATTCTATGCCGAGAATGTCATTTGGATCGAAATCCTTTCCAAGCGCGGCAAAATATTCCTCTGCCGTGCCGATGCTTTTATTTCCCAACGGAATTAGAAGCTCGGACCTTTCCGCGACCTCGCGGAGCTTCGAGACGTCGCCCGTTTCCGAGCCGAAAGCGACCGTATCGACGCCGAGTCTGTTCAGTATATCGACTCCCGCTGATGCAAAAAACTCCGCACTTCCCATCGAATAGGGGAAAGGAAGCTCAAAGACGGCATCTGCGCCCGCCTCTATCGCGGACAGCGCGCGGCGGTTTTTCGGTATGATGGCGAGGTCACCTCTCTGCACCGAGTTTCCGCTCATAATGCAGATGATCCTCTCGGCACCCATCGCGCGGAGGGTCTCGATCATATACTTGTGTCCGCCGTGAAGCGGGTTATATTCGCAAATTATTCCGACGTTCTTCATTTTATTGGGTAAATCTCCCTATTTTTATACTAATTTTGCCGTTTGGGCTTGAAATCACTTAAATTTTGTTGTATAATATATAAGTTAGTATATTATTTCTTATTTTACGGAGGAAAATTCCAAATGAAATTACTCGTTGTAAATGCGGGCTCCAGCTCGCTCAAGTATCAGCTCTTCGACACCTCTGACTATTCCGTCAAGGCAAAGGGTATCTGCGAGCGTATCGGTCAGGAAGTTGGCGTTCTCGATCACAAGAACCTTGTTCAGGGTACTCGCACCGAAAAGGAGATCGCTATTCCCACTCACACAGATGCTGTACGTATCGTAATCGACGCCCTCACCGATAAGGAGATCGGCGTTATCGAAAACATGTCCGAGATCGAGGCTGTAGGTCACAGAATCGTCCACGGCGGCTACTACTTCTCCGAGTCCATGCTCCTCACCGACGAGGTTCTCGAAAAGCTCAAGCTCTGCTATGACTACGCACCTCTCCACACCGGCGCACACATCCAGGGTATCCAGGGCTGTCTCGCAGTTATGGAGAACGTACCCCAGGTACTCGTATTTGACACCGCATTCCATCAGTCGATGGCTCCCGAGGCTTATATGTACGGTCTTTCCTACGATATGTACGAAAAGCACGGCATCCGCCGCTACGGCGCACACGGAACCTCTCACCGCTACGTTGCGGGCGAGATGATCAAGCTTCTCGGCGGCAAGGCTGAGGGCACCAAGATCGTAACCTGCCACATCGGTAACGGCTCCTCCATCTCCGCTGTCAAGGACGGTAAGGTTATGGACACCTCGATGGGCTTTACTCCCCTTGCAGGCGTACTTATGGGCACACGCTGCGGCGATATCGACCCCGCTATCGTTCCCTACATCATGCAGAAGGAAAACATGACCGCTGATGAAGTTTCTTCCTATATGAACAAGAAGTGCGGCTACATCGGTCTCACCAAGGGCTTCTCCTCCGACTCGCGTGACCTCGAGAAGGCTATTGCAAATGGTCCTTCCGATCCCAACTATGAAACCTCCAAGCTTGCAGTTGATATGCTCAAGCACCAGATCAAGAAGTTCATCGGTTCTTACACCGCTATCATGAACGGCCTTGACGCTGTCGTATTTACCGCAGGTCTCGGCGAGAACAATCCCCGTCTCCGCGAGATCGTTTGCGAGAATATGGAGTACTTCGGAATCAAGATCAACAAGGAAGTCAACGACGTAACTCTCCGTCAGCCCAATATCGTAAAGATCTCGACCGACGACTCGAAGGTTGCCGTTTACGTTATTCCCACCGACGAAGAGCTCGTTATCTGCCGCGATACCGAGGCTATCGTTAATGCTCTTTAATTCGATCAGAATAAATAATACCGACGTCCGATTGGGCGTCGGTATTATTTTATCATATTTTTCGGGAACTTACAAGTCCCCGCGTGCGATTTTCGCGCAAAGTTCGCGCGAGTATTCCTCTTTTGCAGAGAAATCCATAGCCGAAATGAATATTTCCTCGATATTCATATGCGCCTCGCCCGCTTCCCGGAAGGCAATATCAGCCTCGTCAAGTGCGCCCTCTGCGAGAAGCTTAAGGCGTTCCACACGGCTCTTCACCGTAAGATAAGCACTCCGATCAACGAATTCCGAGGAGTCTATGACCTTATCTCCCGTGTCCGTAATGACGGTTTCGGTAACGGATATTCCGCCCGCGAGGATGCCGCAATAACGCCCCTGCATTATCGGATGCGGAGACACTCTGCCTCCTCCGCAAGCGGCTATCAGACGGTCAAAATAGAGGTATGAAACCCCGTAACCTCTGCTGTCGGCAACCGAAAGATTCAGCCGCGCATTCTCGCGGTATGTATCGAAGGACACGCGCCCTCTCATACCTATAGCCGAAATCGGTATAAGCAGAAGCTTCTCCTTCGGGAAGCTCAGGGCGAGCTTTGCGGTCTCTTCAGCGATGGCATCGACGTCGGTACACTCCTCGACGAGCGCATCCGCCGTTCGTCTGAGGCTTCCGTAAGCCGAAAGCGCACGGTATGCCGCCGCATACGCCTTGCTCTTTTCTCTTCCGAAATAGTCGATCTCCCCTCTTCTCTCGCGCAATATCCGCGCGTCCCAGAAGCGTCCGAGATCAAGGATGTTGTCGACTGTTCCGGGGCGGACGATATCCTCCGCGTGCGGTGCGGTGCCGTCAAGGACCGCGACCGATCCGCCGTCGAGGCTTATGTAAAGTCCGTCAAGAGACGAAGGATCCGACGAACAATAGTAATACTCAACGTCACCGCCGACGGCTTCAAATGCCGCGCCCATCTCCTGCATCAGCCTTGATTTTCCCGTACCGGGGCCGCCCTTGATTATGTAGCATCTGTCCGCCCTTTCGCGGAAATTCTCTGCAAAATAGGAGACAAATCCGCGCTCGGTGTTAGATGCGGCAAAATAGCGTTTTCTGCTCACTTTTCGATGATCACAGTCTTATCGGGAGTGATGCCCGTCTGCTCGTATACTATGGTGTTGATCTGCGCGATCTGTGCGGGAGTAAGAGCCGTTTCCTCTACGTCAACAACAACGCTGATGCCGTTTTCCGAGATGACTGCCACACACTGCGCAAAGCCCTTCGACATTACGAGGGTCTCGACGTTTGCCTCCGCCTCCATATCCTCAGCCATTCTCGCAATATCGGCAAGAGCGGTCGCCTTGGCTTCCTCGTTCGAGTTTTCGTCCTCAACTACGCTCTGGAGAACCTCCATAGCCTCGTCGCGCGCCTTCTGACGGCTGAGCTGTGATGCCGCGAAATAGCTGTCCTCCTGCTGTGCGCCGACGTCCTGCGTGCCTTCGCCCTCGCCTTCTGCGCCAGAGGGGAGATCGTCTCCCTTATCCGCGGGGAACAGAGCCCAGCTTGCAACGGCAATAACGCCGACGAGCAGCACACTGCAAATGATAATGAGATTACGCTTTCCGAGCTTGGCGAAAAAGTCCTTGATCATCTCGCCGAATTCTTCCTTGTTCATGGTTTTCCCTCCGTGAAATAGATTTGTTGTGCATTACATAATATTGTCCGCGCCCGTCAAATATTCCTATCCCGACTCGGTTATGTAGATTTTATTTGCGCCAACTCCGAAAGCCGCAGAAAGAAGAGCCGTAAGTTCTGCGCGAACAGCGGGATCCTTCCCTCCCCTGCAGGTGACTCCGATCCCCGTGACCCGAGGTGCCGACACCGAAACGGCACAAAGCTCGCTTCCGACCTTGACGTGCTCAATGCTCTGCGATCCGCCGCTCACCCTTTTGTCCGCGGCATAGATCTGCTCGAATCCGCCCTCGAGAGTCAGCGTGACGGTCACGTCCGAGACTCCGCGCACGCTCTCGCAAAGCTTTGCAGCTTGCTCCTCAAGATAAAGGCTGTACGCCGCGATCTCATCGGTATCGGATCGAGTCGATACCTCATCCTTACCGCCAAAGCTTCCCCATATGAGCAATAGAAGTCCGATCGCCGCGCCGAGGATAATAAATATCATCGTTTTACTGTTTTTCATTCTATCCTCCGTTCACAATAATACATTCGGCATCGGTGTAGCGCGAAATAACCTCGCGAATCTCACGCGGATCACTCCACCTCGCACTCCCGTAAAGCCTCAGAACTATCCTTCCGATACTGACACCCTCCTCGTTTGCCTCAACGTCCGCCTCGACTTCAAGATCGGATTCATTGATGCGTAGTCTTTCGCAAATCGAATCGTGAAGTATTCTTTCAATATCAGCCTTGCTCACCTCGGCAAGCGAATGGAATATTGAGGCATCTGCGGAGATATCGATCTCGGGCAGAGAAAGCTCCACGTCGATTCTCTCCTTTGCATCGGATATCAGAGTCCCGATCGGCGCGATTATGACACACAGAAGAAAAAGCGAAACGCAAAGCTCGAGCGATTTCTTGATCCCGCTCCTCTCATCGTGACAGAGCATCGAGACAAGCGCGGCAATCACAGACGACGTGACCACGCTCATAAAATATTCTCCTATTGACATCACGAAAGTCCTCCTATCGCAGTTGATCCCAGAGCAAAAAGCGTCAGCGAAAGCACGCAAAGTAAGGATGCCATTGCCGCCGCGGCAATTATATATCCGTAAAGCGACGCAAGCTCGCGGTAGAGCTTGACTATGCTCTTGCATCCGATTATCTCGCCAACCGATGCCGCGCTGTTCAGCGCAAATCTCGTCAGAAAAAGTCCGATTATGAATGGCAAGAGTAACAGCGCAACAGTTACGATCCCCGCGACTCCGACCGTGCTTCGAAGCAGCTTTACCGACGTCGCGAGTGTTCTGAGGCTCTCTCCGACGGTCGAGCCGACTACGGGGATCATGTTTCCCGCAACGAATTTGACCGCCCTTGCGCCCGCATTATCGCTCGCCGCCGCCAGGATATTCTGCGCAGAAAGTGAAGCCATCAAGAGAGTCGAGCAAAGTCCGAAGATGAAGGCGAGCGTGTGCTTTATCGATCCCACGATTCCCGAAAGTGAGCCCTCACCCGTCCGAAGCGTGTCCGCAAGGGTCAAAGCCATACAAGCGCAGACCGCGGGAAGGACCACCGCCGTCGCGCAGAGCTCGATAAGATTGATTTGAATCAGCAACGACGAGCTCGCAAGAGCCGCGCCCGTGGTATTTCCTCCCGATAGGTAAAGCGCGGTCATCACGGGTATCATCGAATTCATAACTATGCAGATCCGTCTAAAAAACTCGCCCGCGGCAATTATTCGCGGCAGTTGAATCGATACCGCCGCAGTTGCCGTACATACCGCCGCCCCAAAACTCACCGCCGCTTTGAGATTCCCTCCCGAAACGGTATCCGCGAAGCTGTTCAAGAGTGACGAAATCACCGCAAGTCCCGTCAGCATCGCAAAAAGCTTAAAAGCATCTCCCATACCGCCGCTCATCAGATCGAATACGACTCCGAGTATATATCCCGGACTGAGACTTTCGCCGAGAGCATTGCTTATTTCCGTTGCGTCATCCGAAAAGAATCCGTCCGGCAGAAGCTCAGCAACGTCATCGGGGATCGCATCGGCAAAATCACGGTATTCCTCGGGAAGCGCAGACGTGTTCAAGCAAAAATTGGCTGACCAAAGCATTATCAGCAAAAGCACAAAAGTCCGTCTCAAAGCCCCGCCTCCGCAAGCAGAGTGCGTATGCTTTCCATCACCGACGAGACGAGCGGCAGGCAAAGCAACATGATCTCGAGCCTTGCCACAAGTTCGAGCGACGATGCGACCGACGGCGTTCCCATATCGCGGCAAATGTCGGCGGCGATCCTCGTCAGCATCGCGATGCCCAAAACCCGCATCAGAGTCGCAAAAGCCTCCCCCGCGATAGGCGAGGCGGACGAAAGCTCCCTGAGATATTCGATTATCGGCTCTGCCATCGACAGCGCGGCGGCAATGAGTAAAATACTCCCCGCAAGTGTCAGCGGAACCTCGTATTCCTTTTTTATTCCGCGCAGAAAAAACGCCGCAACAGCGCAGACGAGTGCCGCGCCGCAGATCTTATACGTATCAAAGCTCATCAGATCCCGAAAAGTCCGCGAAGAGTCGTCAAGAGTCCCGCGATCTCGCCGACAAGCATCAAAAGCACCGCCACGATACCCGAGATCGTGAGCCAGGTCACCTGCTCGTCCCTTCCCGTCTTTGAAAGGATCTGCCCAGAGACCGCAACGAGTATCCCGACTCCGAGCACTTTAAGCACCAAGGTTATATCCAAGATTTCCTCCTAAAACAGTATAATTACGATTGCGGCGGCAAGGCAGAAAAGGAGCACGCTTCGGCTTTTTCTCTCGCGCGGAAGCTCTTTTTTCAGTTTATCAGCGATCTCGCCGAGGTCTTTTATGCACCCATCGCAAGCCGCTATTTCGTTTTCTCTGTAAGACGATCCGAGTGCCGAAAGGAATGAGTCAAATACCCGCCCTCCGTCGGAACAGAATCTTCCCGACGAAAGGATACTTCTCATACCGTCGATATCGTAAAAATCCTCATCCGGGCAACCGATGAGCACATCTGCAATGACGGAAGGATCACAATCGCGCAGTATCTCGGATATCGGAGAGAGGTATCTTTCTATCCGATCGCGGATAAATTTCACAAATTCTATCTGTGCAACGAGACGGCGAAGCCTCAATCCGTCGCTTTTTTTATTCACGTAAGCCAGAGCGGCAACCGATATAAACAGGATCGTACTGCCCGAAAGCTTAGCCGCGAGCGTCAAGGTAAGCAATATCAGCGTCCTCCCTCATACAAATATCGTAATTAAAACCGAAGCTGCCCTTGCGCGAAAGTCCGACGTATGCGCCAAAGCAGCCCGCACGGTGCAATAAACCGATGCCCGTCCTGCCGAGAAGCTCGCGCACCGATGCGGCGTGTGTCGTTGCGATCAGCGGAACTCCGCAATTATGCGCCTCGCATATTGCCTCAGCCTCGGCGCGGCTTCCGATCTCGTCGCATATCATGATCTGACTTCCGAGCGTTCTCGCCGCAAGCTCGATGCCCGCCTGCTTCGGATAACCCGTCAGAATATCGAGGCAAAGTGAAGGCGAATCAAGCGCAAACGCAAGCTCACCGCGGCTGTCGATCACACTCACTTTCCTCGGGCAACCGCCCGACGACAGCATCGCCGCGAGCGAGCGCAGAAGCGTCGTCTTTCCCACTCCGGGCGGTGAATAGATCAGCACTCCGCGAGTAAAATTCATCTCCTCGAGAATCCCCACAATCTCTCTGCCGAGCGGAGGCGAGCGATGCGGTATACGGATCGCAAGCGTATCAATATCGTAAACTCCGCGGATCTTACCGCCCGAGATTGCCGCCCGTCCGCAAACGCCGACACGTATCCCTCCGCAAAGGCTTATGTAACCCTCGGCGATCGTATCGCGAAAAGCATATACCGATCCGCCGCAAAGGCGTGTCAATACGCGGTCGATCTCATCGCGGGTCAGTATGCAGGAGGTCGGCAGATTCCTTCCGCCCGAGGTCAACGTCACTCGCCTTCCGCAATGAAGTCTTATCTCCTCTACCCGCCCAAGCTCTACCGCACTGTTTTCGATCTCTCCGCGCACTCTTTCGGGAAGCGCAAGCCTTATCTGCTCGGGTATTTCGCTCAAGATCCCGCCTCCCCTGCTTGTCTTTGCTACATTCTATTCTCCGCATAAAAAAATTATTACGAAAATCACTTTACTTACCAAACCTTTTTACATTTTGAGACACTTATACAGTGAAGGCTCAACCAATGAGTTATACCACATCAACTACGCGGTTATTGATAATCCCTCAACCAGGTGGTATAATTTATGCAGAAATGCATTTTATCCCTAAAATGATACCATTTATCCCAAAAATCGAAAAAATCGAAATTTTATGGTATACTTATATCAAACAAAAAGGAGAACACAGACATGGCAAAAAACAATCAGAATCTTCCGACACGGTATTTCACGCAGAAAAACCGCGACAAGCTTGAGAGTGTGCTTTTCGCGGGAGGCGTCGTGGGCATGGCGGCGTTCGTTATCTTTTATCTGATGATTTACTGGTATTATTCTATGATAGGGTTGTACGTTGGCGGAAGCTGCATCATAGCCTACATCGTAATAACCGCAAAGAAGGTAAAGGATGACGGCTATGATGCACACGTCAAGGAGTTCATCGCAAAGAATTCGCTCGAGCCGAAGTCGCAGTACGCCCTGAAGCTTTACGACGGGGGACGCGGATACGCCAAGATAGGCAAGGACCGCAAGCTCCGCTCGAGCTTCTACTGCATCTCGGAGTTTGAATTCGTTCGAGAAAGCTTCAACCTGACCCTCACCGAGATCGATTTTTGCGACAGTGCAGAGGGCGCGCCGAAGGTAAGTCAGCGTAATTTCACGCTTCCCGTCGGAGTCCCCTTCTCTCTCGAGGAAAACACCGTCGTAACCGAAACCGGCACAAAGAACATGCAGTATCTCACGCTCAGCCCCGAGGAGGGTACCGCGATCAGGCTTCCCGTTGATTCAACCTCCTGTGATACCGACGAGATCATCGCAAAGATCAAGAAAAGAAGGTAATATTTAAGAAAAACGCACCCCTGCGGTGCGTTTTTCTTTGTTTTTTATTGACATTTTCTTATAATCATGATATAATAATTTATCTATGTAATTTATTTATCGAAAGGATATACAGTCATGCAATGGACATCCCTTAACGACATTCGTGAGAAGTACTTGGCTTTCTTTGAATCCAAGGGGCATCTCCGTCTGCCGTCCTATCCCCTTATCCCTCATAACGACAAATCGCTTCTGCTTATCAACTCGGGTATGGCACCCATGAAGAAGTTTTTCACAGGCGAGGAGGAACCTCCCCGCAATCGCGTTACCACTTGCCAGAAGTGCATCCGTACCCCTGACCTTGAGCGCGTAGGTCACACCGCCCGCCACGGCACCTTCTTCGAGATGCTCGGTAACTTCTCCTTCGGCGACTACTTCAAGGAGCAGGCTATCGAATGGGCTTGGGAGTTCCTTACCGTAACTCTCGAGATTCCTTCTAATCTTCTCTGGCCCTCCATCTATGAAGAGGATGAGGAAGCATTCCACATCTGGCGCGACAAGATCGGCGTTCCCGAGGAGCACATCGTTCGCCTCGGCAAGGCTGACAACTTTTGGGAGCACGGCTCGGGTCCCTGCGGTCCCTGCTCCGAGATCTACTTCGACCGCGGCGAAAAGTACGGCTGCGGCTCTCCCGATTGCAAGCCCGGCTGCGAATGCGACCGCTATATGGAGATCTGGAACAACGTATTCTCCCAGTTCAACAACGACGGTCACGGCAACTACACCGAGCTCGCACAGAAGAATATCGACACCGGTATGGGTCTCGAGCGTCTCGCTTGCGTAATGCAGGGCGTTGACAATATGTTCGAGGTTGACACCATTCAGAAGGTCATCGGCAAGGTCTGCGAGATCTCGGGCAAGAAGTACGGAGACGACAAGATGGACGATATCTCCATCCGTGTTATCACCGACCACGTCCGCTCGGCATTGTTCATGATTTCCGATACCGTTATTCCCTCCAATGAGGGACGCGGATACGTTCTCCGCCGTATCATCCGCCGCGCTTGCCGCCACGGTAAGCTCCTCGGCATCAATCATCCCTTCCTCACCGATGTAGTCGAGGTCGCTATCGGCGAGAGCTGCGGCGCATATCCCGAGCTTTCCGCAAAAGCCGACTACATCAAGAGAGTTCTCTCGATCGAGGAAGAACGCTTCGACGCTACTATCGACGCAGGCCTTTCGATCCTCTCGGGTCTTATCGCAACCGCGAAGGAGCAGAACGCTTCTACTATCTCGGGCGACGACGTATTCAAGCTTTACGATACCTTCGGATTCCCGATCGATCTCACCCGTGAGATTGCTGAGGAAAGCGGACTCGCTATCGACAACGATCGCTTCACCGCTCTTATGCAGGAACAGAGAGCGAGAGCAAGAGCCGCACGCGGAAACATCGGCGGCTGGTCGGATTCCTCCAAGGATCTGCTTGCAGATCTGCCCAAGACCGAATTCGTCGGATACACTTCCTTCGACTCCGAGGCTAAGGTCATCGCTCTTATCGTTGACGATATGCCCGTTGACGAGGTATCCGAGGGTGACGTCACCGTAATTCTCGACAAGACCCCCTGCTACGGCGAGGGCGGCGGACAGATCGGTGATATGGGTGCCATCTCTGACGGAACCACCTTCGGCACTTATGCCAGAATCAATGACACCCAGAAGTCTGACGGCGTTTACATTCATATGGCAAAAATTCATAACGGCACCCTCAAGGTTGGCGACAGCGTAAGAGTTGTCTTGGACGTTGCCCACCGTCAGGACGTTATGCGCAACCACTCCGCAGCTCACCTTCTCCAGGCGGCTCTCCGCAAGGTTCTCGGCGATCACGTTGAGCAGGCAGGATCCTACGTCAGCGACAAGATCTGCCGTTTCGACTTCTCCCACTTCCAGGCTCTCACCGCTGAGGAAATAGCGATGGTCGAGAATCACGTTAACCAGCAGATCATGTTTGCTTCTCCCATTGTAACCAAGGAAACCGACATTGAGACCGCAAAGAAGGAAGGCGCAATGGCTCTCTTCGGCGAAAAGTACGGCAAGACGGTTCGTATGGTCAAGATGGGTGACTTCTCTACCGAGCTTTGCGGAGGTACTCACTGCGCAAACACCAGCGAGGTCGGCTTGTTCAAGATCATTTCCGAGTCCTCGGTTGCCGCAGGCGTAAGACGTATTGAGGCTATTACCGGACTCAACATTCTTGAGCTTATCAACCAGAAGGACGCACTTATTAATGAGACCGCACGTGAGCTTAAGGTTCAGAATCCTGCGGACGTTGCAAAGAAGGCTTCGGCTACCGTTGCAGAGCTTGCAAACGCAAAGCGCGAGATCGAGTCCCTTAACTCCAAGCTCGCGGCTACCAAGCTCGATTCCCTCCTCGCAGGCGCAAAGGCAGTCGGCAGCGTAACTCTCTGCACCGCTCGCTTCGACGGAATGGCTATCGAGGTTGCACGTTCTCTCGCAGACGAGATCAAGGCAAGCCGCTCCGACGTTGTTGCTGTCCTCGCAGTTGCATCCGAGGGCAAGCTCAACTTCATCACCGTTTGCGGTGCTGACGCTGTCAAGGCTGGCGCACACGCGGGCAAGATCGTTTCCGCAGTTGCCGCAGTTACAGGCGGTAAGGGCGGCGGACGTCCCGACAACGCTATGGCGGGCGGACGCGACGCTTCCCTCATCGACGATGCTCTCGCAGCAGCAGAGACAACTCTCGCATCTATGCTCAAGTAATTCAATATACAGAAAGATCCTTACCGAATTCGGTAAGGAGCTTTTGCTTTAGTATTTTTTAAGTATTTCTATGATATCGGGCTTCAGAGCCTCACAGAATTTAGCCTGACCCGCGGAGTTGAAATGCGATGCGTCATTGAAATACGCGGAGGTATTTCCCGAAAGATACTCGTTTGCAATGACGAGAATATCGTCAAATACTTCGAGATATTCGCATCTCTCGCGCTCATCGCAGAACTCCTTGACCCAGACGTTGAGATTCTGCAATCTCTGCGTCGTCTGCCAATACTGCGTTCTCGATGGCAGCGGCATATGCGAAACGAAGATGATCACCGTGTTCGGCAAAGCCTCACGGATGCGGTCATAAAGATCGCGCTTAGTCTGCTTGCATTGTTCATCCGAGAACTTATGGACGTCGTTATTACTGCACTGAATGACGACCGCTTTCGGCTCATAACGCAGAACGAGTCTGTCAAGATGCGCCAAGAGATATGCGTCGGTCGCGCCGCCGATACCGTGATTGAGGGCATCGAGCTCGGGAGCCATATCCGATTGAAGCGTGGTCCAACGTGTAAAATTCGAGGCTCCGTAGAAGATCACCTTGCCCTTCGGGAGATCGTAAACTCCGCCGTCGCGGTTCTCGATGTCTGTCGCCGAGGTTGCATACGAAACGGTGTTATCGAACCAATAGCCGTAAAAGGTAACGTCACCCTCAACTACGTAATTCTCGGGATTGCAGGGCTTAAGTCCCTCCTTGTCGCTCGTCCAACAGTTAAACACGAAATTGCCTACGTTCGGTGTCTTCGGAATATCCGATTTGTAGATCGTCTTTCCTACCGAATACTCATAGCTCACGTCCTTGCCCACGCCGCTCTTGTTGATAACGAATTTGACGGTTGCGGTCTTTCCGTTGCCTTCGACTCGGATGACCTCTTCCTTTTCTTCCACTTCAAACTTCTTCCAGGGCTCTTCCCCGTCAGCGCGTACAAAGGCGATGTCATCAACGGTTATATACACACTTGCGGGCTCGTCGTTATCGTATCCGCCCGTGTAAACGCCTATTCGCGCGGGATAAGTGTATCCCTGCTCCATATAGTCGCTGAGCGGAGTTGAGGTTTCCTTATTATGATAGTAAGCATCAAAGGGAACGTAAACGTAACCGGTAAATTCATCGGGAACGAGGATAACGTGCTTTGTCGCAAATGCGTTCGAGGTCTTTACCCACTCGCCTTTTGCGGAATCAAAATAATACGCCGTAATCGTTCGGACCGTCTTATTATAATATGAGAAAAAGCTCTGCACGTCGTCAAGGTAATTCTCTGCCGTCAGCGCGTTATCGGGAGACTTCGAGAGGATCAGATTGATACTGACTGCGGTAAATTTCTTCGTATCGTTGGGATCGGAAATATACGCGGAGTTCGGAGAAACGACTCTCGTAGTGTCAACGTAGAGCATAATTCCGCTGTAATTACGCATATCGGGACGGGTCTTGATATGGAAATGCGAGCGCATCGAGAGATTCTGCCCGGGCTTTGCATAGAGATTGAGTCCACGGCTTCCCGAGGAGCCCGCCTCTATCACAGCCTTTGAGCAGTACTGATTACCGAAAAGCTTCGGACTTCCGTCGCTCTCAAGAGTACACTCAAGCTTACCGCTCTTTTCTTCACCTTGAAAATAATTGTCTTCATTCTCAAAATCGGCAATAAACTCGCCGATAATTCCCGAAGTGCTTTCGGGAAGCGAGCTCGGCGCCTTGTCCGAGCTGAATTTAAGCGGTGTACCGCTTATAACAGGTTCTGTCACTTCCGTAACCTCCGTGGTAGTTTCTTCTGCAGAAGTATCTGTGTCATCCGACGTCGTTTCAACGATATCGGTCTCTTGTTCCGTTTTCTCTTCTGTAACACCAAGGCTGTCATCCGTCACGTCCGTCTCTGTACATCCGAAAAGTCCTGTTATCATAAGGAGGCATAAAAGTAACGATATAATTCTCTTAAATTTCATAATTTCTCCTATGCAAGAATAAAAGAAAACCGTCCCAAAGGCACAAGCCTCGGGACGGTAATACCGCGGGAGCGAGCATTCGCCGCTCCCGCGATTTTGCAAATTTCGGTTGTCCGACCGATTAATCTGCGGTAAGTCCCGAACGCTCGATACCCTGAACCAGGAAGTTCTGGCAGAAGAGATACATAATGATGAGCGGGAGGATGATAAGCAATCCGCAGGTGTTTCTGATAGCTGCGTAGTAGAGGTTTGCACCCGCATAGGTTGTTTCAAGCGAGGTGGGAATATCTACAACGTCGGGCATCAGGACAGTCTTGTTGGTTGTAAAGAAGAGCGTGGTGTAGAAGTCATCGGTCCACTGCCAGGAGAAGGCAAAGAGGAATACGGTGACCATCATCGGTACCGACAGAGGCAGAATGATCTGCAGGAAGGTACGGCCTGTACCCGATCCGTCGATGTAAGCCGATTCTTCAAGCTCGTTCGGTACGCCCATGAAGAACTGACGGAGCATGAATACATAAAGACCGTTCTTGAATCCGAGACCTGTGAGGGAGAGGATGATAAGGGGCCAATATGTATTGTTGAGGTTGAATGCGCCATCCTCAACGACAGCCTGCAGGAACTTGCTGCTGGGCTCTGCGCCGAAGATATTGATGTTTGCGAGAATGTCATTCAGGAATCCGATCTCGCCAACGGTCGCATTACCCGAGAGGAGCTTGATGATTCCGAATATATCGAAATATCGGAAGTTCATAAACATTGAGTACTGGATCGTCTGGTGAGGGATGACCATCGTCAGGATTACTGCCATGAACACAAGGTTCGAGCCCTTGAACTTGAACTTTGCAAGTCCGTAAGCGATAAGACAGCAGATAAAAGTCTGAATGAGGGCGGAAGATGCCGAGAGAAGAAGCGTGTTGCCGAATGCTGTAAAGTACTGATTCTCAAGGAGAATGAACTTATAGATATCAAGCGAGAAGTTCTTCGGGATCAGCATAACCGTTACGTCAACAAAGTCTTCCCTGCCCATAAAGGAGCCGGCGATCTTTGTATAGAAGGGGAAAAGTACGATGTAAGCAATACCTATCAGAAGGATAAGTCGGAAGATATACCAGATTACACTTCCGATAAATGCCATGTTTACGAACTTGGCTTTGAGTCTTTCCTTAAGCGGGGTGCGCTCAAATTCGACTCTGATCTTGTTTTTGGACTCCTTTGTTACCTTAGGAGCACCTGTCTGTTGTGCATTCATTAATTTATCCTCCTTTCCTTAGTCCTTGCGCTGATAGAAGACGAACGCAGATGCGATCGCTGCTACGACAGCAACGATGAGAATTACGATGAGGAAGTACATCCAGGACATCGCGGAGGAGATCTCCTTACCGTTTGTCTTGGTATACTCGCCGTCAATGAACTTCATAACCGTGTTCTGGTTCGTTGTGAAAGAGTCGATGATCGTATAAACTGCATTTACAAGGATCATCGGGCTGATCATCGGGAAGGTGATCTTCCAGAAGGTTTCCCAACCGGTTGCGCCGTCGATCGAGCAGGACTCGTAGATTGCGGGGGAGATGGACTGAAGACCTGCAAGGAAGATCAGCATCTGTACGCCCGAACGGTTTACGATGTCATAGATGTTGTTGATCATCGTGGTAACGTAGGTTACAAGCTCGGTACCGACCTTCATTCCCGAGAACAGGACTTCAATGTCGATCGCCGATACGATTTCGGTTGCGGTACTGGTTTCGGTACCGTTCGCAATACCGTCTGTATCCTCCATCATATCATCAATGATGTTAGCAGCGTCAATGGTTTCCATCAGACCGGTGGAAAGAATAACGGGGATGAAGAAGATTGCACGGAATACTGCGCGTCCTGCCATCTTCTGGTTCAGAAGAACTGCCATGAAGAGGGAGAACAGAATGATAGCGGGAATGTCAAACGCGAGTTCCTTAATACCCGTGATCAGGGTCTTAACGAAGTCGGGGTTAACGAAGAGTGCTTCTCTGTAGTTTTCCCATCCGACAAACTCTGCGACGGATCCCTCACCGGGAATGATCGTTACTCGGCTGAAGCTGAATACGATCGAGTCCCAGATCATCGGGAGATAGATGGCGATAAAGCCGATAAGGAAGGGCAGTACAAAGAAATAACCTGCGCGCGCCTTACGGACATCAAGCGATACGCCTTTACGACGCTTCTTCGGCGTCTTGATCTTCTCTTCGCTGACAGTATTGTTCAATTTAAGATCATTTGTCATTTTTGTCGCCTCCTTTATTTAGTAGTAGTGAAGTAGTTGGGCTCTACACCTGCATCTACTCTTACGCCGCCGTAAGGCTTGAGGATGTGAGTTACACCGTCAAATACAACCTGTACGGAGAAGTAGTTGTAGTTAAGGATGAAGTAAGTGCCATTTGCATACTCAACGTAAACAATGCTTCCCGAATCCTCGGTGTACTTTGTATACTCGTATTCATCCTCTTCCTCTTCTTCCTCGGTTACCTCTTCCTCGGGGAGCTCGGGCTCTTCGGGAATCTTAACGGTTCCGTCAGCGCCGATCTCTACGCGGAGTGCGGTGAGCTTAATATCGGTATCAGTGTTGATGATTACCTGCTTTGCAAGCTCGAGAGTCTTGATGAACTGTTCATATGCAAGATCAACGATCTCATTTGCAGCCTTGGTGGTAGCAAGGGTCTCGTTGTATACATTTTCGAGAGCACCAAGGAACTCTGCGTTGTAAACGCCTGCGAACTTAGCGTCGTTGTAGTACGCCTTAGCGATCGAGGAGTTTGCAAGAGCCTTGTTGAGTGCGTTTGCACGAACGTTGAGGGTCTTGAAGAGGTTGTTGATAGCGGTGATCTGGCTCTTTACGTAGCCAAATGCGGTGTCGTAGTTTCTCTTAGCAGCCTGATATTCGGTAAGAATGTTGGGGTTGGGAGCAAGAGCTGCGTTCAGTGCCTCGTAAACACCTGTGAAGCTGTCTACGCCGGTGTAATACTGAGCTGCATCAAGCTTTGCCTTTGCCTCAGCTTCCTTAACGCGAGCATTGTCTGCGTTAATGAAGGAGGATACGTACTGGGTAACAGCGCCCTTGAATACGTCATTGTCGAAGTTGAAGAGAGTGCCTTCCTTGGTCGCTGCCTTCTTAGCTGCATCGAGTTCCTTGTATTCAGCGGAGGTTCTTACCGGTCCGAGTGCGGAGTTCTTGTAGGTGGAAATAGCCTTTTCAGCAGTATCGTAAGCAGACTTGGCGTCAGTGTACGCCTTGGTCTTCTCAACTGCCTTCTTGTACTTGGTGATGTAATCGTTGACGATAAAGCCGCCGCCGATTACAAATCCGTCAGCATTCTTCTCTACTTCGAGGAGAACGTTGAAGTCTTCTGCGCCCTCGGGCTTCATCGGAATCTTAACCTTCTGGTACTTAACGGACATGAGAGCAAGGATCTCGGTTGCGATCTTGATCTGCTGTTCAGCGTTAGCACTCTTGATCTGAGCTGCCTTTTCAGCGATCTTCGCGTCGATGGGAGCGGTGAGCTTCTCTACGTAATCCTTGTACTCAGCCTCATTGAGGTAACCCTCGGTAATAGCGGTGAGAGCTGCCTTCTTTGCCGCTGCATCCTCAACAAGCTGAACGTACTTAGCATCAGTGTAGATCTTGGACTCAAGAGCTGCGATCTGTGCGCTGTACTCGGTCTCAGCATCCTTGATCTTCTTATACTCGGTAACCATGGTCTCGTATGCAGCCTTTGCGGATGCCTCGAAGCCGGGAGTGTACTGATCGATGATCTTGGTGCTGGAGGTTACGATATCCATCTGAGCGGTATACTCAGCGGAGGTCTCGATGTTATCTACTGCCGCGATCGCGTTCTCGTATGCATCCTTAACTGCCTTGAAGCTTGCATCAGCCGCGATGAAGTATACATCAACGGCATCGCGTGCGGTCTTAACTTCAGCAGTAGCATCTACGATCTTCTGCTCATACTCAGCAAGAGTGCTGATAAGGAGCTTATGCTCGGTGCTGTCGGGATAGCTGATCGAGAATGTTGCGATATTGTTATTGAGGCCGTTTCTTACGCTCTCGTACTTGGAGAGTGTGGACTTAGCCTGAGCAAGAGCTGCATACTTCTCTGCGTATGCAGGATCGGTGATATTACCGGAGGTATTGAGAGCCGCCTGTGCCTTTTCGTATTCACTCTTTGCATCGTTAAGAGCTTTGTTAGCGTCATTGATAAGCTTTGTGATCGCTGCCTCAGCTGTCTTCTTATCGGTGAGTGCCGCTGCATATGCGCGTGCATCGTCGAGAGAAGGAATGAAGTTTGTGATAGTTGCAAGAGCCTTATCAACTGCCTGCTGCTTAACGGTGTATTCGGTAGAAGTGGTATCTGCGATAGCATCGCGAGCTGCTACTGCATCATCATAAGCCTTGATGAGCTCGGGGAGCTTATCAAGCTTAGTCGAAACAGAGGTTGCGATAGCGTTCTCAAGATCCGCGGTTCTGTCTGCGATTGCATTGATCGCGGTGTTGAGAGAGGTCTGTGCCTTGGTGTACTCGCCGGAGAGATCGGAGTAGATCTTGTTGGTACCGGTGAGGTTGGGAACGAAGTTGGTTACGAAGTTCTGGTAAGTCTTGTTCCAAGCGTTTGCAAGTGCGTAAGGATCATCAAGGGGCTCCTTGATAGCTGACTTAGCAAGAGCTGCATCAACAAGGGTCTTCATACCGGTTCTTACGGATACAACGCCCTTATCGTTGATGATAATGTCTGCATTGTAGTAACCGTTGATATCTCTGTAGATCTGGTTGATCGCGTCGCTTGCTTCCTTGGAGTTAACAGCTGCGTAAACACGACCCTCGAGAAGTGCCTGCTGGAGCTCCTTAGCTGCAGCTTCTTCCTCGAGCTTAGCTGCGAGTTCAGCCTCAAGCTTGAGTGCTTCCTCGTCTGCCAGTGCCTCGTCTGCATCGGGGATACGCTCACCGATGAGGAACTGGTGGCCAACGATCTTATGGAGCTGAAGGTCCTTGGTAAGGTCGTTGAGGACGGTGTAGTACTTAACTACGTCTTCCTTAAGGATGTCGTAACGAACCGAGTAGTACTCGTTAAGTCTCTGGTCTTCCTTGAGTTCCTCGTAGTTCTCGTAGCAAAGGATGAAGTAGAGACCTGCGCCGTTCTCGATAGCCTTAAGCATGCTGTAACCGATGTTACCTTCCATGTTCAGAGGAGTACCTGCGAACTCAACGCTGCCGTGGAGGACAACGCCGATGAAAGGAACTGCGTTAGCGGATGTGTTATAACGGCTCGAATCAAGAGGTGCATTGATGATGTAATCTACGTACTTCCAGGTGTATGCGTTTGCACCCTCGGTCATAACGAGATCATAATCGGTGCTCATCTTATCAAAGAGAGCCTGAGTGTACTTCTTGGAGTCCTCGCGGTTGTAAGGCTCATCCTCGTCAAAGTCGGAGTTGAGGTCCGTACCGAGAGCTGCTACCGAGATAGCCTTGAGGGCTGCGCTGTCTTCATAATTCTTGAAGAGGTTTTCGGTAAGCTTATCATAGAAGTGAGTGAAGTATGCCGCGGAGATTGCAAGCTCGAAACGTCCGACGTGAGTCTGACGGGTCGCGCTGTAGTAACGGCGGGACATATAGGTATCGTTGATAGACTTAACTATATGCTTCTTAAGGGTAAGGCCGTCAAAGAGATGGTCCTGACGGGTGTATGCAAAGTTGAACTCGGGGAATACCTCGAAGCCCTTCTCTGCCGAGTAATTAAGGAGATCCTCGTAGCCGGAGTCGCCGCCTACTGCCTTCTCCCACTGGAGCTTATAGGGAACGGAGGAATACATACCGCCGTTTGCATAACCTGTAAGCTTGAACTTGATGTTCTTAACACCCTCTGCGGAGAGTTCGTCATACATAGTCTTGACGTTCTCGAAGGATGTAAGGGAGGTCATTACGTTTACAGGGATGGACATGATCTTCTCGAGAGTCTCGAGAGTACCGAATGTCTCAAGATACATAGGAATATCTTCCTGTACGTCATCCTTGGTAAGAGCATCGAGTCCGCCGGTTGCGTAGAGGTAATCACGGTAAGCCTCAGCCATACCCATCCAAGTGCACTCATAGTAATCAGTGATCTGCTTCTCTTCCGCGATTTCATCGTCGGTGAGCATAATGTAGCGGATCTTGTAGTTACCTACGTACTTACGGGAGGATACAACGGTCCAGGTTGCGTTTGCACCGACCGAGATCGCGTTCGCAAGGTTGTAAGAGTCCTTAGGTCTGGGATAGAAGAGCATCTGAATGGTGTTGTACTTACCTGCGGAACCCATATGGTAGTCGGAGAGCTCGGCAAGAGCGTCACCCTCTTCGATGATCGCTACAAAGCCCTTGTCCTCGTGAACGACCTGATCCTCGGTAAGATCCTCGTACATATGCTCATCTACAACGTTACCGTCCTTATCAAGGATAATTACGTTTCCGTCGGGATCGATAGCTTCTTCAGTAGTCTGCTTCTGTACGGTTACCTGCTCTGTACGGTGTGTATTGGATACGATACCGAATACAGGGTAACGGATAACCTGCTGGTTAGCACCGGTAATGGTGTTGTATGCGTAGTCCTGTCCGTAGACCTTACCGTTGATGGTGGTGTTGGACTTGACTGCGAGATCCTCATGACGGAAGAGTGTACCCGAACCGTCCGGGAAGAAGTTGTAACCTGTGAAGGTCTCTTCCTTCTCGTTGAGGAGGTAGTTTGCGCCTGCTCCCATATAGGGAAGGAGGCTAACGTATGTCAGCTGATAGAGGGACTCGTCAAAACGGAGACCGTTTGCGGGAAGTCTTACGCTCATGCCCCACTCGTCAAGAGTGTACTCGAGAGCCATCTTGAAGAGAGGCGGAGCCTTATCGGTGCCTTCATACTCGGTGAGCTGGTGGTCATATTCAAGCTGCTCGAAGGTGTAGGCAGGGATGTAGGTCTTAATGTAACCCTCGACGGTGATCAGCTCGTTACGGCTGATATCGGGAGTACATACCCAGATATCCATCTTGGTGCAGATAGGATAGAGCGCTCTCATCGACTGCTCTTCCTTAACTGTCTCTGCCTCTGCGAGGAACTTTTCGGAATAGAACGCAAGGAGCTTAATGAACTTGAACCATTCACTGTTGCCGTCCTTGGGGTCGCCTGTCGGCGAGCTTGCTGCGATCATCTGGTTACGCTTTGCCATTTGGAGGTAATCTCTCCACTCAACGAAGAGGTAACCGTTTTCTTCGGAGATCTTGTTGATCTCGTCTGCGAAGGGCTGAAGGATGTTGTTCTCGAATCTCGATCTCTCGATGATACGGGGAACGAGCATTCTGGTCTCTTCACGACCGATGGAGTACTCAACACGAATACCGTTCTTGATGTACTCGAAGTTGATCTGTCCGCGGGATGCAGCCTCCGCGAAGCTGTTCATGGTCTTGTCGGTATCGTTATCGGTATACTTAACGATAATCTGAGACATGAGTTCACCCTTTACAGCAGCACTGGGGCTGTTTGCATCAGCGCCGATGTCATAGGGGTTCGAGAAAAGGATCTGACCTGTTGCGAGGTTACGAGCTGCAACCTCACCGGTATAGTCGTCGACCCAGAGCTGATAGCCATGCGCTTCGTACATCATGGTCATCGACTCGAGCTTCTGCTGCTCGGTATCAAACTTAAGGGTAAGATACTTCTCAAGAGTTGCCTCGTAGTCGATTTCCTTTGTAACTTCATTGTTCGAGTTTACAACGTACTCAGGGGTAACTGCGCCGGCTGCGATATCGATAGCAAGCGTACCGAACATCATGATAACAGTCAAAAGTAATGCCAATATTCTTTTCATTATTGTATTTCTCCTTTCCTGTCAGATTACATTCGGTAGCTGATCTCGACAACGATGTTGGTAATGAAGCTTACGATCTTACCAACGAGGGTTGTAAAGAGGATAGCTATAAACATGATGAATACCATTGCGACAATGGTGCCGAGAGAGGTAATAAAGTTCTTTGACAGGGTATAATCGTGTGTTACCATCATACCTACAAAGATCAGAAGAACCGTCCAAATGAATCCTACCGTTACGATAAGATCAGTAATGTCAAGTTCGGGGAGAAGAGCAAAGTTGGTATAAATAGTACAGGGGATGACCAAGAGAACGAGAGGAAGGAGTGAATATCCGCAAGCAATGAAGATATCCTTGAAGCTTCCTTCACCGTCAAACAAGGTCGTAAGACACCAGTTTGCAACTACCCACAGGAAGAGGGGAACGAGCACGCTCATTGCCTGCGAGAAGATGGTGGTGTAAGAGCCGTATGGGTTTACAAGGTAACCGGAACCGATTGCCTGATAGAAGAATACGATAACGGTTACAACAATGTAAACGATCGCAGCTCTGAGAGAACCTCTCTTTTCATGCTTGAGGTCCCAGAATCCGTCGAACGGATGGAAGATAAGGTGGAAACCGAAGAGGAGCTCCTCGACGAATGTTCTCTTTCCGCCTGCGGTAGCAGCTCTCTTGTTGACCTTTGCGGCCTTCTTGAAGCCGAGAGCGATCAGAACGATGAGTCCGACTACGATTACGGGGATAAGAAGAACGTACTTAGCGATCCACTCTTTTCTGATCTCCTTATATGCGTCGGACCAACCGTCGGTATCGTATGCAGCCTCGTAATAAGGAAGTGCTTCCTTATACTGACCGTTACGGTAGAGAGCGTCGCCGATTCCGATATAAGCAGCGTCGAAGTTCGAGTTTCTCTTAAGGATCTCTTCCCAGTCCTGCTTTGCCTGGTCATACTGACGGTTGTTCTGATTTGCGATAGCCTGGATCAGAATGTCTCCGTACTCAGTACGCTGGAAGACTGTGATGTTGTCATCGTTCTTATCGAGGATGAGCATGGTACCGTCGCTCATATAGGTGATACCCTCAATGTTCTTGAGGTTACCGAGCTGAGAGCCCTTATCGCCGAAGGCGAAGAGGAGGTTACCGTTGTCGTCGTAGGTAAAGATCTTCTGACGGGACTCGTCGATGATCGACCAGGTGTGCTCCGGACCGATTGCAACGTCGATGATCTTGGATACACCGGTGGTTGCGCCCTCGGAAGCTCTACCCGAAAGGTCGATTTCACCTGCAGGCGGCCAGAAACCGTTACGTGCCATAACCTCGTCACCCGACTGGTTGAGCATCTTAACGGGAGCGTAGTCACCCGACTTGGACTTATTCTTGATCGCGCTTCTTACGTCCTTATCCGCGATGGTCGAGGTAGTAACGTAGATGAAGCCCTTTTCATCAATGGTGATGTTGTTGAACTCGGTAGAGATGTTAGCCTCGGTCAGCTCTCTCTGCTCCTTGGTCTGGAACATTCTCCAGATACGGTCCCAAGCGGAGATCGAAACCTTCTGAGCACCGACGAATCTGATGAAGCCGCCGTCCTCGCTCATTACGATGATACCCTGATAGGTGGTCGAGGATACAACGTAGAGACGGTTGTAATCGTCAACTGCGATCGCAACGGGCTTATAAACTGCGTTCTCGTCGAAGAGCGAGCTCTTAGGCTGAGGAATAACCTTGATGAAGTTACCTTCTCTGTCGAAGGTTACGATACGGTTCTGGTCGGTATCGCAGACAAAGATGGTATCAGCAGTTACGAATACGCCCTGGGGCTTGTTGAGCTTATCATCAATACCCTGGTCGTTTACGAATTCCTTGATTTCAAACTTGAATTTGAAATAACGGTCAAGAACTACGATTCTGCTGTTGTTGGTGTCGGCGATGTAAACATTGTCCTTCTCGTCAACAACAACGTCGTGAGGAGTATCGAGTTCCTTTTCAAGGTCCATTTCCGCGGAGCCGACATTCTTGATGGGAGTGTAGGCATCGGGGGAATGAAGCGCATAACCGTCGATAGAGTAGGTGTAGGTCTGGTAGGTCTTAGCCGCACCTGCGGGAAGAGCCAGAACAGTTACCAGCACAAAGATGAGGCAAAATACGCTTATTAACTTCTTCATAATTGCCTCCTTAATCCTTCATACCGGACGAACCCATCGTCTCGATGATGTTCGACTGGGAGATGATGAATACCGCGATCGGTACCATCATCATGATTACCTGAGCAGCTGCACTCGCGCCGGCACGCTTGATACCGCCCGCGGTGATCTGCTGAATTGCGTAGTTGAACGACTTGAACTGCTCGGAGTGGATGTAGATCGAGGAACCGGCATTCCACAGACCCTGGAAGCAGTAGATGATAAGTGTAAGCCAAGCGGGCTTAACCATCGGCATCGCGATGACCCAGAAGGTCTTCCATTCGCTTGCGCCGTCAAGTCTCGAGGACTCAAGAACAGAGTCGTTTACGTTGGTCTCCATGAACTGCTTCATGAGGTAGAGTCCGAGAGTCGAGCCCCATGCGGGAATGATCAGCGCAAGAGGGGTATCGATCAGAAGGAGTACGCTCATGATGGTGAAACGGGTTACTGCGGTAACCGTCTCGTGGAACATGAGAGAGGTACGAATAGTCTTGAAGATCCACTTGTGACCCGGGAACTTGATCTTTGCGAGCGCGTATGCGCAGAGAGACGCAAAGAGGAGGTTTCCGGCTGTTCCGCAGATGGATACGAGAACAGTATTGAAAATGTAACGGGAGAAAGGAACCCACGAGGTGTTCATGAGAACGAAGAGGTCGGAGAAGTTATTCAGCGTGGGGTTCATAACGATGAATCTCGGAGGGAACATCCACAGCTCGTCAAGAGGCTTAAGCGACTGCATGACTACGTAGAGCATGGGGAGGAACATAAATGCTCCGAGGATTGTGAGCATAATTGTTATGCCGAGGTCACCACCGACAGAGCGGTTAAGAACGACCTTATGTTTTCTTGTTCTTAATCTTGCCATCTTACTGACCTACCTTTGAGAGCATTTTCTTGACCAGCATGTTTGCACCGATCATAATTGCGAAGAGTACAACTGCTATTGCGGAACCGTATCCGACCTCGAAACGGGCACCGAGATAGTCGTTGAGGTGATGCATGATCGTCCACGCGCAGTAGTCAACCGAGGGGTTACCTGCGAGCGCGTCAACGACGCCGCCGAAACCGAAGGAGCTGGTGATCGCCATGATAGCACCGAACATCAGCTGCGGTCTCATAGAAGGAAGGGTTACGTACCAAAGCTCCTGCCAACGGTTACGGATACCGTCAACGGCTGCAGCCTCGTACATAGAGCGGTCGATACCCTGAAGACCCGCGATGAAGGAAAGGAAGGAGGTACCGAGCGAGGTCCAGAGGGCAACTACGATACACAGAGGCATAACGTAATCAGCGTCCTCGAAGAACTGGATCTCCTTTGTGATCAGTCCAAGGTCAAGGAGTGTCGCGTTTACCCAACCGTAGGAGTCACCCGAGAAGAGTGTACCCCAGATAAGGTAAACCTGACCCGCGATGGAGGGAGCGTAGAAGATAAGGGTTACGATAGCACGGATTCTGGGACCAAGCTCATTGATGAACCACGCTACCATAAGGGACATCAGGTAGGATACGGGACCTACGATGACCGCGAAAATGAATGTATTTTTAACGGCGATAAGGAATATATCGTCATCAAGGAAAAGGCGGATGTAGTTATCCAGGAAAAGGAAGTTGGGTATCTGGATCATGTTGAAGTCTGTGAAACTCATGAAGATCGATACTACAACGGGCGCCATTGTGAAGAGGGTGAAAACGAGGCAGAAGGGAGCTATCATAAGATAAGCAACCCAGTTACGCTTCATCTCTTTCCAGGTCCACTGAAGGCGCGTCATATCTTTTCTGGAGACAGCCTTTTTTGTTGCTGTTTTCTGTGACATGAACTTTTTTCTCCTTATTGTATTTTTCGGACTAACCGTTAATTAACCCTGAGGGAAGGATGCCTGATATTCCTTAAGGCCCTTTGCACAAGTGTTGATGTATTCGCAGATCTTAGCGAATACCTCAGCATCGGCACCGGAAGCACCTGCTGTTGCTGCCTTAAGTGCATTGCCTGCTTCCTTGAGTGCATTGATGTACTCATCGGGGCAGTATGCGTTGTAGGTGGGAACTGCGTCAAGAGCATCGGTAACAGCCTTGATTGCATCGGCGTAGGTGGTCTTAGCACCGTCGGAGAGTGCCTCAATACCGTACTTGTTGCCGTTTTCATCCTCAAGAACATTCTGTCTGCCCTCGGAGTCTACCTTGTAGCCGAGGATCCAATCACGTCTCTTGGAAGCAAGGGTCTCGCCAACCTCGAGAGTCTCGAGCTTGAACTCCTCACGCTTACGGTTGATTTCCTTATTAATAGTGGTGATATAAGAAAGGAGCTCGGTTACGGGGTCTGCATTGTCGTTGTAAGCATCGAGGAATGCAAACTTGGTGTAACGTCCGATAATATACGCACCGGGATAGTTCGGGATGGATGCGAGGTTGTTGAACTGACCCATGAGGTTGGTGTATTCCTTGTTGGTCCAAGGCATAGTCTCAAGAGCAGTGATATTCGCGGTAGCGTGCTTAGCCGAGTCACCGAGGATGGCAACCATCTCGTTGGAGTAGTCAACCTGTACGCTGTCGCTGGTGTGCCAGGTCATGAATTCCCAAGCGTCTTCCTGGTCGGTACAGCCGTTGATCATAACGATGGAGGATACGGAGGAAACGGATACGTTGTTGATGTACTCGTTGCCGTTCTTATCCGTCATCTTGTATCCGGGCAGCGGAACGAATTCCCAAAGACCGCGAAGCTCGGTTGCGAATACGATAAGGTGGTTGTATGTACCGTTGTAGCCCGCGATACCGATAGGCATTTCACCTGTACGGAAACGGTTTACAAAGTCGTACTTGTAGGGGAAGGAGTACTGAGTAAACATGTTACACATGGTCTCGAACGAGTCAAGAGCAAGGTTGGAATCAAGGTTGATTCTCATACCGTCATCGGCGAAGAGTGTTCCGCCCATCTGGTACAGGAAGATCTTGTAGTCGTTGTTAAGACCGATGGTCATGTTGTTCTCGGAGAGAGTGGTTGCCGCAGCCATGAGGTCATCCCAAGTATCAAGGGTATCGATTCCAAGCTCTGCCAAGATATCGGTACGGATGAACATCATCGGGAAGTTCTGGGTCTCGGGCAGACCGTAGTAGTGCATCTTGTTCTCTGCATCTGCGATACCGAGAACGAACATTGCAGCATCATTGAACTGAGCCTTCTCGTTTACGATAGGATCTCCGTTCTCATCATAGAGGGTATTGAAGTTTTCGTCTACCTTATAATAAAGAGCGAATTCTGCGAAGTCCTTCATCTGCTCGAGGGGAAGGATCGCGCCACGGATAGCGTAGTTGATAACGCTGTCGTCACCGAGACCGATGTAAACGTCGGGTCCCTGTCCGGAAAGGATCGAGGGAAGAAGGGTACCGCCCGCAACGAGCTTAAGGTCGATGGTGATTCCGGTGGAAGGAGTGAATTCATTGTTGATAAGGTTTCTGATAACCTGTGTCTGGTCACGTCCGTATGCAAGCCATACCTCGTTCGCGCCTGCAACCTGGGAAGCATCAACTGTTGCGCCCATACGGTCGTAGTTACGGAAGAAGGACTGGAAGAATCTCTGGAGCTCGTGCCAGAATGCCTGGAAGAAGTTATCAGCAGCCTTGGGAAGCTTTTCCTCGGAGCTCTGGATCATGATGTAGTCGAGCTGGAGGGGCTGGGTCTTAGCGTCGTTGAGCCAAGTACCGAGGTTACCGATATAGGTCTTGAGACGCTCAAGGTTACGTGCTACCTCGTCCTCATCTCTTGCCATGTCCTCGAGAAGGATATAGGTCTTCTCAAGGGTAGCAACGTTCGAGGACTTAACGCCCGCGAGAGCAACAAGCTCTTCTGCAACAGCCTTGATAACGGTGGACTGACGGTAGAGGTCGATGATGGTATCGGGCATTACACTCTGGAAGTAGTAGTCACGATACTGGTCGGGGTCCGCACCGGTGAGTCGCATTATATTAAGGTAGTCATTGTTGATCGCGGTAAGAGCGGAGTCGACTCTGCGAACGATCTCGGACATGGTACCGAGGGAAACCTCGAGGATCATGGTGTACTCAACGCCTGCCTCGAAGTAGAACTCGCAGTTGGTGTATTCGATCGTATTCTTCTCGTCGCCGGTCTTGGTACCGAAGCGGAGAGGATCTGCAAGCCATTCTGTCGAGTAGTTGAAACGAAGCTCGCGAGCCTCGTCGAAGGGGATACCGTTATAGTAGCCCTTTGCGCCCTCTGCTACGGTGTCATCGCTGTAGAGGAAGAGGGTACGGGAGGAGTACATACCGTCGGTTACGTTCTGAATGTATCTGGGAACGATATTGTACATGCCGCTCTGGTCGACCGTGAAGGTCCAGGTCAGTCTCTGACCGGAAGTCTGCCACTTATCGCCGCCGATGGTGTTAAGTACGGTAGCGGAGGTGTTCGAGGGGCTTGCAACCGAGGAGGATGCGTCCTCAACGGGGTACACTGTGTTAGTAGAGGAGTGAGTAGCGTACTCAGCCTCAAGCTTTACAACAGAGGATCCCTTGGGTTCGTTTGCAAACGGAGCAATGTAGTCTGCGTAGGAGGGGGGAGCCTCGTAGGGGTAGAGGGTGATCTGCTTGATCGCGAGGGGCTGTGCAACGCCCTCGAGGGAGATGTAATGCTCACCCTTTTCGAAGTAGAACTCGAAGTTGTCCTTGTAGAAGCCATCAACGTCCTTGAGGCTGTACTGGGACCACTCGGGATCCTGCTCCATGTTGCCGCGGATCTCGTTACCGTCGATATCGGTACGGTTGTATCTGGTATGACCATCATAGTCATGCTCATCCGCGGGATCGTAAATGGTTGACCATACCTTGGGAAGCGTGATGTAGTACGCCTCGGAGAAAGGTACCTTGTCATCAATACGGAAGATTCGCTGGATCGATGTGGACTTATCAGCGATGGGCCAATAGTCGATCATGATAGCGTACATGCCATCCTCGGGGACGCTTACCTTGTAGGAAACAACGCCCTTATCGGATGTAGCAAGAGCCTTGATGCCGTCATATTCCTGCTCACTTACTTCGGAAGTTGTCTTCTCCGCGATGTAAGCAAGACCGTCAATAACGATCTCACCGGCTCCGGGGGTGTACTCGGAATACATTTTACTGTACTCTTCGTACGAAATTGTGCCGAGCAGTTCCTTTGCCGAGGCGATAGCATTCTGCGTGACAGATGTTCCCGTCGCATCGTTTGCCGCAGTCGATACGATGAATGTCGAGCAGAAGGTCAGGATCGCGAGGCAGAGAGCAACCGCTCTTTTGAATTTCGTTGCCATAAATGGTTCCTCCTGTTTTGTTTTTGCCTGCACGAGCAGGCGGATGGATAAATTTCCGCTGATTAAGCGTTGACGCGTTTTGCCGCGAGCCGCTATGCAGAACGAAAGCGGAAGGTCCGCTCTGCTGTTAAAGTTTTTTGCCCGCAAAGAGGCAGCCGTTGGCGAGACTGTCGCCCACGGGCATAAAATTTTGCGGCTCTGCGTCCTCGTATCCGGGTCATGCGGCAACATAAACCGAGCGAGGGCGGCAAAATGCCATAAAATTTATAACGATATAATACCACAATAACCTAAAATAGTCAACAGGCATTTATTTAAATAATTAATTACCAAAGAATTTTTTGGATTTAATTTATTCAAACATGTTTTGCGGTCAAATGATTGGAAAAATCACGCGTTTGGCACAATTTCACACATTTTTCATAGTGACCAATTTTACGGTAAATTTAAATTACCCTTATTCACTTCCCCGACGCCGATTATACAGCGATTTTCGCCATTTTGGGCCCGTTTGTTTGGGTAAAATGCGAAAATGGGTAATTTTTATTTACTTAAGTGCTTCAAAATAATTGCGTGCGCAACTAATTCCAACCTCTGATTCCTTGTTGAAACTGCACAATTTCGGGCAAAAAAATTCTCTCTTTGTGCAATTTGTACAAATCGTTCGCAAAGGGTCATTTTTTTCGACACGCGCGACCATTTTTTGACATTTAAGCTCCTTTTTCTGTATGGTTTTACATTTTATTACATAATTTTTAAAACCGCATTTTTTGTCGGATACGGGGATAAAAAGAGCCCCGAAAAGCTATCTTTAAGCCTTTCGGGGTGTCTGTTATTCGGTTTCAATCTCGGGAGAGGTGTCTGTCGGCTTATCCGTGAAATAGGATTCAATCAGATCCTCCAGCTCCTTGTCGGTTATCAGATCCGCGACGTATACCGCGTCCGCGATCTCATCGCCGTATTCCTCTTCTGCGATCCGGAGCTCCTCGGGGGAGATAAAGATCCATTTCTCGCGCTCGATGAGCAGGATCAGACGGCCGTAGTATTCGGTCAGTATCGCCGAGCCGTCAAAGGAGAGGTACAGGTCGTAGTATTTATAGGATTTGTTTTCCGACATATCGACCGAGACCTTCTTGTTCTCGATGCCGGTTATCAGAGCAATATTCTCGGCTTTGATCTCCTCGATAAGGTAGTCGTCGAAGACCACGCGGGTGACTCGGCTGTCATCCGATCGGATGCCATCGATAAGCTTTCCGCTTTCGGTGTAGAGAATGCGCTTTCTGCCGTCGGCGATAGCATAATATTCACCGCTTTCGTCATCCTTGACGAGATAGAGAGACGCGCCTGTCAGAGGGTCGCCGATCTTTCCGAGGAACTCACCAAAGCGGAAATTGTAATCCTCTTCTCCGCCTACGCGATGCAGAGTCAGGTCGCCGTATTCGATTATATCAATACTTCCGCCGTATTCGGCAACAACGGTATTGCGGCTCTTGAATTTTGAAATTCCGACCGCAACTACGATGATCGGTATCAGGATCAGGATCACAATCACCGCAAGCGCGCGCTTTGTCATCGGAGCAACTCCTCTCTTGGCATATTTTATACTATTTTATCACGGCTGGGCGGAAAAGTCAAGATATAAGTCAATTATTTGTGCTTTTTAGGACAAAAAGGCTATCATTTTTCGGAAAAAGGGCTTGACAAACGCCACTCTTTGCGATATAATATTATGGTCAACTGAGGGCCATTAGCTCAGTTGGTCAGAGCTACCGGCTCATAACCGGTCGGTCCTGGGTTCGAGTCCCCGATGGCCCACCAACACAGAAAGGCAACCGCAAGCGGGTGGCTTTCTGTGTTGGTGGCTCAACTTCGTTGAATGACTCGAACCCACGTGTGATCGCGATTACAGATAATATACAGAAGTACACTCTTTATCCGCGATTACACAATTGTTCGCGCTACCACCCAACGATATTCTCGCACCGCATTATGCGCGAACTATGGGTTCAGAGTCCCCGCGGGATACGCCTTACGGTGATTCCATACGCGGCGATGCCGCAATTCCATACAACGCTTCGCGTTGATTCCATACACGACTTCGTCGTGATTTTTTTGTAGGTACTTGACCCCACCCCAAACTTATGCTATAATAATCTCATCAATCAAAGTGAGGTAGCACAATGAAAACCTACTATCAGGACAAACTCAAGGTAAACATATACGATTCGCGTTCGGCTATGGGCGCGGCGGCGGCTGAGGACATTTCCGCAAAGATCAAAGAGCTGCTCGCGGAGAAGGATGAGATCTCCATAATCTTCGCCGCTGCACCCTCGCAGAACGAGGTACTTGCCTCGCTCGTTGCGGACAAGTCGATCGAGTGGAACCGTATCAACGCATATCATATGGACGAATACATCGGACTCGATTCCGCGGCGCCCCAGTGCTTCGGCAACTTTCTTGACGCGCACATTTTCGGTCTCGTCCCCTTCAAGAGCGTAAACTACATCAAGAGCGACGCGACCGATCCCGACGAGGAATCCGCGCGCTACTCTTCCCTGCTTTCGGCCACAAAGATCGACATAGTTGTAATGGGCATCGGCGAGAACGGACACATCGCCTTCAACGACCCGCCCGTTGCCGATTTCAATGACACGAAGCTCGTCAAGCCCGTAAAGCTCGACGAAGTCTGCCGCAATCAACAGGTCAACGACGGTTGCTTCGCGAAGATCGATGACGTTCCGAAATACGCCATCACTCTGACGGTTCCTATGCTCGTTTCCGCACCGCACCTCTTCTGCATCGTTCCCGCGCCTACAAAGGCTTGGGCGGTACGCGAAACTCTTACCGCAAGCATCGACGAGCATTGCCCCGCATCCGTTCTCCGCACGCGTGAGGGCTCGATCCTCTACCTCGACCCCGACAGCGCGTCGCTTCTTTAAGCTATGAGAAGGATCATTAAAAGCGACCTCATCGTCCTTCCGAGCGGTATTTTTGATGGATTTATCGTAATTGAGGACGGAAAGATCGCAGAAATCACAGAAAAATGCCCCGAAGGCGAGATAATCGATGCCACGGCCAATTACGTTATGGCGGGATTTGTCGACATCCACACCCACGGCGGAGGCGGCTTCAGCTTCACAGAATCCTCGCCCGACGAGATCGTGGACGGATGTGTTTTCCATATGACACATGGAACGACCACCATCGTCCCCACCGTCACCACCGGCGCGTTTCCCATAATGCGCGAGGCAGTAAAGAATATTCAGATCGCCAAGCAGAATCGACTTGCCACCAACCTTCTCGGAGCGCATATGGAGGGTCCCTACCTCTCGCCCGCACAATGCGGCGCGCAGGCACCCGGTCACATCACTGAACCAAAGCCCGAGGAATACATTTCTCTTGTCGAGGAGACCGGCGACACGATCGTCCGTTGGACTTTCGCGCCCGAGAGAGACAAGGACGGCAAGTTCTGCCGATTCCTAAAGGATCACGGTATCGTAGCGTCAGCGGGTCACACCGATGCGAAATACTCCGATATGGCACTTGCCATCGAGAACGGATTGAGCCTTGTAACTCACCTCTACTCCTGCACATCGACTGTCACACGCGATCACGGCTTCCGCTCGCTCGGAGTTATCGAAAGCACATTCCTTCGCGATGAGATCTGCGCCGAGATCATCGCCGACGGCAAGCATCTGCCGCCCGACCTCGTCAGAATGATCGTCAAGATCAAGGGAATCGACCGCGTTGCCGCCGTCACCGACAGCCTCAGCGTTGCGGGATCACCCGCGACCTGCGGCGTTATGAGCGGTGTTGAATACATTATCGAGGACGGCGTTGCAAAGCTTTCGGACAGAAGCGCGTTCGCGGGAAGCGTGGCGACAGCCGACGTACTTCTCCGCACGCTCGTGCGCGAATGCGGCTTCACCCTCCCCGAGGCATCGACAATGCTCTCCGCTACACCCGCAAGACTTTTCGGTCTTAATACCGGCAAGCTCGAAGTCGGCCTCGACTCGGATATCGTTGTGCTCAACAAAGATTTTGAGGTACAGCAAGTATTCGTCAGAAGCGTTCATATGTATAAAAATCAGGATTGAGCCACGGCTCAATCCTGATTTTTTAAATTTTAAAACTCATCCCTGAAATAACCTCTCGAGCAAGCGCGTTTGCCCTGCTTGTCGATTACGGTTATGCGGAAGTAATTTGCCTTGGGATGAAGCTCGAATTCCGCACTGTTTACGGTTCCGAAATTCTCGTCAAGCGCAACGTTTGACTTCTTAGTGCCGTAGAACATTATGATACGGTCGGCGTCGGTGGTCTCAACGCGAACGGTATTGCCGTCCTCGATAGAAAGAGAAAGGATTTGAGGTCCGGTCGAAGAATAGCAATCTCCGTTCTCAAACGCGGAGAAAACATTGTCATACTCAAGCTCGTCGGCAACGATCATAGTGAACGCGCCAAAGGAGTCGCAAAGCGGATGACCGAAGGGCTGCTTGTTGTGGTTATCGTCACCGCCGTGGCAGCCAACTCTGATGCCTCGGCGAAGGAGCTTGTCATAAAGCACCTCGTTATGCTCAAGGCAGCTTATAAGATTCGAATCAGTGTTATCAAGCTCAAGGCTCTTCCAGCCTTCAAGCTCAAATATCTTTTCATCAGACTCCATCGACCAAACGGGATGGTTGTAGGAAACAACGTAGCCGTGCTCGTTCGCGGTCTTGATGAACATATTTATGTACTCGGTAGTGTACTCGCGGGGCTCCTCCGAGCCGACACGGTTGAGCTTTGCGTGATCGTCCTTGAAGTACTTGCAGTAGATGCGGTTGTAGCAGATGTACTTGTCATTATCCTTGTCGCGCGCGAAAAGATTGAGGTGCACCTCGGGCAGATAGCGGTCGCTCTTTGCCTTCTTGTTGGGACGGATGTATGCCTCATATCCGGTGAGAAGCAAAAACTCATCATCGGTCAGATCGTTATGAGGATGGGGCGAGCAATGGTCTGTGATCGCAAGCACCTGATAGCCCGCGTTTTTATAAGCTTCCTTGAGCTCCTCGGGAGTCAGTCTGCCGTCAGAGATCGTGCTGTGGCAATGAAGATTTGCCTTGAATTGCTTTTTGTCCTTGGATATAAATACTTTGATAGCCATTTTTTGACCTTCCTGATTTTATTGTAATAATTATAATCGACTTTGACCGATATGTCAATAGCAAAAGCCGCCGAAAGCATAAGCAAATCGGCGGCGGATTGTGTAATTACAGTTTTTTCTGAAATAATCTTGTCAACCTGCAAATCCCATACCCAACTGCAAACCCAAGTGTATTGAGCAAAAGATCGTCAACGTCGCTGACTCGGTCAAAAAACGGTAGTTGGAGTATCTCGATCAAAAGCGAAAAACCCGCGCCCGCGGCGATCGCCCTCGCAGGTGTATCAAGCTCCTTAAACGCGATCGGCCAGATGATTCCGACGGGAATGAACATAGTTGTGTTGCCAACAAAATTGATGATCGCTTCGCTGATTATTTCGTAATCGAAAAGGTTCACAAGCGGAATCAGATTAATGCGGAACGGAAAGGCATTTGCCGCATCGAAGACGAGCGGCTGAATCACTCCGTCAACCTTCCGCAGCGGGAAGAACGTGAAGCGCGCGATAACGATCAGAGAGACGTAAACGAGAATAAGCTGTGATTCTCTTTTTATATCGAATTTTTTGTTCTTGACGGCAAAGAACGCGCGGATGGCGATCCAAAACGCGCTGATTGCCAAAAGCATTTCGGGGTAAGTAAGTTTTATCATTATTTCACCAAATGAACGGAATGAGTCGGTATTTCACCTTCTCTTTGTACTCGCGGTAACCTTCGAGCTCTTCCTCAAGGAATTTTTCTTCATCCTTGAGTCTTGCCGCGATTATGAAGGGGTACGCCAAGAAGATCAAAAATGACCAAACGGAACCGAGCACAAGCGGCATTGAAAGAAACAAGAGCAGTGTCGCGCTGTACATCGGATGACGCACGACGCCGTAAAGTCCCGTGTCGATAACCTTCTGCCCCTCCTGAACCTCGATAGTGCGGCTGAGATAGGTATTCTCGCGGAGCACCTCGGCGTAGATGATATAGGCAATTATAAAGAGAGTCGCGGCAAGGATGCAGATAGGCATCGGGAGCATAAACCAACCAAAACGCACGCCGAGCCCCGCGACAATAAAGCCGCAGAGGAACATCAGCCCGCTGAGCTTGACCACCGCACTCTGCTTGCCTCTCTTTTCCTTTGCATCAAGGCGCGAGGCAAGCAGACCCGGATTTTTTATCATCATAACGATACCCGCGCCGAACATTGGAACAAAAAGGATCGCCATAAATATCCATCCTTGGATATACTCAAAAGTTCCCGCGGGCAGGAATATCAAAAGTCCGACGAGAAGAACGCCCAAAAGGAATTTTGTAATTGCCGAAATAAAGAGTTTTACGGTCATTTTCATCTTTTTCCTTCCCACTCATTTAAAAATTCATCAACAAAGCCTCTCATATACTCTTCTCTTTCCCTCGCAATCGACTTTGCCGTTTCGGTGTTCATCATATCGGTCAGCTTGAAGAGCTTTTCGTAAAAGTGATTCACCGTCGTGGACTTGCTGTTGACGTATTCTTCTTTGCTCATATTGAGATTCGGTTTGACGTCGGGATGGTACATCAGTCTGTTGTGATTTCCGCCGTAAGCAAATGCTCTTGCAATTCCGATAGCACCGATCGCATCAAGCCTGTCGGCATCCTGAACGCATTTGCTCTCAAGAGTTGACGGAACGCAGTTTTCAGCGAACGATATCTCACCGATGATTCGACAGATCCCCTCGATCTTGCCCGCATCGACGTTGTTTTCAGACAAAAATTCTCTCGCGTTCGCCTTGTCTTCATAAGTTTCGGGCGAGAGCTTTCTGTCGTCAACGTCGTGCAGAAGCGCGGCAAGCTGAACAGTCACAAGATCCGCGCCCTCCGCCTCGGCAATTCGCGTTGCGGTTTTGAACACACGCAAGGTGTGAAACCAATCGTGACCGCTGTATTCGTTTTCAAACTTCTCCCGCACGTACGCCGCCGCGCGGTCAATTATTTCTTTATGCATACTCGCCTTTACTCCGCTTTTTCAACAGAATCCGCCGCGATCTGCACGGGATAGGATTCCATTATCATTCCGTTATAAGTAATACGAACGACGTCACCCGCAGTCAACCGCTTTTCAGGATCTCCGTCTACCGCTGAATAATGAAGCGAAATCCCCGCGTCAAGTGCCGCGACCGCTTCAAAGCAACCGTCCCCAAGCGGCTTGACGAAATTCGAGTCCATAGCCTCCGCGATGAACCAACGCCCGCCGCCCTCGGTATCTCCGCAAAATTCGCATTCCGTGTGGTTGTGCTGAGTCAACCCCGAATTTTCGTTTTTGGCATCTGTAGAAATTTCGGGCTCTTCCGATTTTCGACTTGCGCAACCGATCAATCCAAATAAGCAAATCAATGCCAAAATCAAAGCAAACGTTTTTTTCATGCAAACAACCTCCATAATTCAATTTTATCTGACAGTTACATTATATCATAATTTTCAGCAAAAGTAAATAGTCAAGCACGAGCACGTAATGGAAAAACTTCGCATCATAACACGACGAGTCTGTAGAGACCGACATCCTCGGCGGTCCCTACAGTTTCCTAATAAAATTCGCCTAAAAACACAAAAACAGCACCCACCAAAATGAGTGCTGTTTTGTATCGAAATAATCCCAAACGGGAAATTATCTCTTGGAGTTTTAGCAATACCGTTTGATATCGTGAATATCGTGTAATATCGTTTGATATCGTAGCTTTATCGTGTGATTTCGTGCGATATCGTGAATATCGTGAGTATCGCCTGATAAAGTGTTGCACCAAAATTACACCAACATTCAACGCCTATTCAGCTCGACAAATTGGAATTTGTCAGTATTACAACTGCTTAATCTCATTGGCAATCACAGCCACATCCTTTGCGTTTGTATCAATTATAATGGTATCCAATGTTTGATACATCGGTATTCTTGCTATGCTTCTCTCAATTACATCTTC
>JAZQXP010000070.1:0-11795 GCA_045632925.1 Eubacteriales bacterium
CGCACTCTCCGGCGAATAAATTTTTGATGGATTTTGGTGGGATGTAGCGAAGCAAGGTATTAACCTTGCGAGATATATCACGCCGAAAGACGCGAAAATTTATCGCCGCAGAGCTTATGGGTTAGGCTCTCTTCGGCTATACCATAAAAGCCGCGCAAAAACAAGTGCGGCAAGAGGTTTTCGGAAAAGAATAAAAAACAAAAGATCCCCGAAAGCGGAAAAGCCTTCGGGGATCTGATTAATTACTGTTAATTATCGATCTTATTGAAGCTGTCTGCGATATCCTGAAGCTTCGCGGGAATAACCCTCATCAGAGCTTCGCTCTTAGAAGACCAGTTTCCGGCTGTTGTAGCACACTTATACCATTCACTGCCCATACTGCTGAGCTGTCTGTTAAAGAAACGGCAGAGGTCGAAGGTAACGCCTTCGCGGATGATGTCATACATACGGGATTCCGTCGAGGTCTCGGAATATCTGAGCTTGAAAGCATTCTCAAATACTGCGGGAGTTGTGGTGCGGTAAGCTTCGCTTGCCCAGCACTCAAGAACTGCAGCCGCACGGTTTGCATCCTTCGAGAGAGCGTAAATGGAGTAGAGGGAAACGGGGTTACCGACGCAGGTGATGTGTCTTTCCTGATCCTTGTTGTACTTAGGCATAGGAACGATACCGTATTTGAATCCTACGTCATCGATCTTCGAAGCTATGTCATGGTGACGTGCCATAACAAGGACAGCTCTGCCATTTACGAAAATGTTGGCATAGTTGTTGGAATCAAGATAAGCATCGCCCTTCTTTATCCATGCACCAACATCCTCGGAGAGAGTGATAGCCTTTTCGGAGGTCCAGTCGTCGGCGATCTTAAGGAGCTTCGCGGGATCGGAATCCTTTTCAAGCATAGTCATACCGCAACCGTAGTAGATAGCGTCGAAATGCCAGTTAAGAGAAGTGAAGCCGAAGTAATCGTCCTTGTCAGCTTTCTGGTTGGAATTAACGTCATTGTAGAGACCGCTTGTCATCTCAAAGAGAGTCTCCATAGTCCAGTTGTTGTCATCAACGTGCTGAGAGGGCTCAACAAGACCGGAATGCTTCTTGATCTCATCCTTATTGTAGAATATTGCGTACATCTGATGGATGGAGTTGGTGGATACGTCACCGGTTACGAAGTAGAGCTTCTCGTTAATGGTAGCTGTATCAAGCAAAACCTTAGGCCACCAGGGCATATCGAAATCGAGGTAATCGAGCTTTGTCAGCTCTGCGCAATAACCGGACATTGCGGTGAGAGCCATTGTTCTCGAGTGAGCGGACATAAGATCGTAGGTGCTGTCGCCCGAAGCGTACATATTACCTACGTGATTTGCGTAGTTCTGACCGTCGCTGTTGTACTGGCCCTTGATATCGATCCAATTGAGCTTGACGCCCATCTTTGCCTCGACGTTTGCGTTACGCTGGAAGATAGCGTCGTTGATCATCTCGCCGTTGGTGTTTTCAACGTAGAATTCGGGCTGTTCAACGTCGTTCCACCAAAGGACGGTGACCTCGGCACCGCCAAAATCAAGCTCATCGGGGAGAGAGCTCTTGAGGTAGCCGTTTTCGTCATAGGGGCTTTCGGTGGTTTCCTCAACAGTTGTGGCGGAAGCGTTGGTGCCTGCGGTAGCATTGGTCGAAGCATCGGGAGCTACGGTGGTTTCGGGAGCAGGTTCCTTGGTATCGGCGCAAGCCACGAAGGAACCAAGGAGGATAATGGCAACGAGTATTAAAGCGATTAATCTGTAAGCGAATTTCATTGGTCTTTCCTCCAATCATTTGTGGTAATATAATAGTACCATAATTTTCACAATTTGTCAATACATTTTTGTATAATGTTGGAGAATATTGAAAAACACCCCCGAGAGCAAAATGCTTCGGGGGGTGAAATGATTATGTTATGAGTTTAGATATGGTATGACCGTTTCTGCGAAACGATCGTAGTTGATTTTCGCTACGCGAAAATTATTCCCATTCGCTTAAATTAGCATTATATCGAGTGAATTTAGGTCTTTCCGCGCGGTTTTTCGGGGGATTTGACCGCCTTTTTCCGCGCAATCTTTAGAGTCTACGGAAAAACGGTATCAAAATGGTATCAATCATACCGCACGACAAGTGACAGTTTCTCATAATGAATTAGTCCAAAAAACCATAACAGCAGATATCTGTTGCGCCCATTTCCTGTAAGTCCTTTTTTATGGTTGCTTGAAGTTTTTCAATAATTGCATGATAATATCCACTGTTAATCTTTCCCGCATTCATTAAATCGACTTCTTCTTCGGAGAAGAAATCCTCAGCAATGAGTCTGTAGCGTTTCTCTTGATATGTGAAGTCAATAGATACATTTCTGGAGAACCACCCAACTTTCTCATTTGTCATTTGCTCGGCTTGTTCCTTCCATTTGTCCATTAAAGAATAAAAAACAGTTGGTAATTCATTTGCCTCGTCAAGCGCAATTTCATCATAGTAAGAAAAGCGGTTTTTGCTGCGCATAATTACTTCTCCTTGGGTTAATCGTATTGGACAATTAAGTTTTGTGAGTTGTGCTTGTTATTCCCACTCGATCGTTCCTGTAGGCTTAGGTGTGATATCGTAGAGGACTCTGTTGATGCCCTCGACCTCTGCGGTGATGCGGGCGCAGATTTTATGGAGAACTGCGTAGGGGATCTCCTCGACGGTTGCGGTCATTGCGTCCTTGGTGTTTACGGCGCGGATGATCGCGGGCCATCCCTCGTAGCGGCTGTCATCCTTTACGCCGACCGACTTGATATCGGGAATGACTACGAAATACTGCCATACCTTCTCTGCAAGTCCGCAGATATCGAATTCCTCGCGAAGAATCGCGTCTGCCTCACGGAGTGCGTGGAGACGGTCGCGGGTGATCGCGCCGAGACAGCGAACACCGAGTCCGGGTCCGGGGAAGGGCTGACGGTAGACCATCGCGTGGGGAAGTCCGAGTGCCTCACCGACTACTCTTACCTCGTCCTTGAATAGGAGCTTGATGGGCTCGACGAGCTCAAACTGAAGGTCCTCGGGAAGTCCGCCGACGTTGTGATGCGACTTAACTGCCTTCTTGCCCTCTGCCTGCTTGATAGACTCGAGAATATCGGGATAAATGGTTCCCTGACCGAGGAAGGAGATGCCCTCAAGCTTTCTTGCTTCCTCTGCGAAAATTTCAATAAATTCCTTACCGATTATCTTTCTCTTGGTCTCGGGATCCGAAACACCAGCGAGAAGATCAAGATAGCGGTCGGTAGCGTCGATGTAGACCAGATTTGCTTCAAGCGTCTTACCGAACATCTCGATAACTGCTTCGCTTTCGCCCTTACGCATAAGGCCGTGGTTTACGTGAACGCAGACGAGCTGCTTTCCGATCGCCTTGATAAGGAGCGCGGCAACAACAGAGCTGTCAACTCCGCCCGAAAGTGCCAGGAGGACCTTCTTGTCCCCAACCTGTTCTCTGACGAGAGCGACCTGCTCGTCAATAAATTTGTTTGCGAGTTCAAAATTTGTGATTCTTTCCATAGAATCGGGTCTAACGTTGGGATTCATCAAAGACACCTCCGAAAAATATAATATAATATTATAAAACTTTTTTTAGACGATTGCAATAGGTTGCGCGAAAAAAATCGGGAAATCAGTCAAAAAATATTGTTTTTCCGGTCTTTGCGGACTCGTAAGCGGCGCAGATAACGCGGAGCGGGAGCAGACCCTCCTCAGCGCTTACAGCGGGATCGCGGTCCTCAAGGATCGCGGAGCAGAAATCGTCGATGACTCTCTTATGACCGAAGAGTCTGCCGCGGCAAAGCTTCTGCGCCTTGCGGTTGCCGACCGAGTAGCGCGCGAGCTTTTCGGCTTCGTCTTCGGCAGTTGCTCCGCGGAGCTTCCAAAGAGTGAGCTTATCGGCGTCAAGCGCAACGTAACCGTTCTCGCAGGTAAGCGAGATCTCTGTGCAGATACCCGGATAAGCGCAGGTCGTGCTCGTGAAGGTAGCAACCGCGCCCGACTCGAAGGTCAGAGTCGAAACGGTCAGATCCTCGCTCTCAATGCCGTGCTGACAGAGACGCATATGCGAGGTGATCGAGGTAGGCGTGCCCATCAGGCGGAGCATCAGATCGACTGTATGTATCGACTGATTCATCAAGGAGCCTCCACCGTCCATATCCCAGGTGCCGCGCCAACCTCCGTTTGCATCGTAATAAGCCTTGTCGCGGTGCCACTTGACCGCAAACGTTCCGAGATAGATCTTGCCGAGGGTGCCTTTCTCGAGTCCCTCATAGACGGGATCGAGGCCGTAATTATATCTGTTCTGGAATACAACTCCGCATTTTTTGCCGGTTCTCTTTGCCGCTTCGATAGCGGGCATAGCCTTTTCAACGGTTACGTCGATCGGCTTTTCAACGAGAACGTGAACGCCCGCCTCCATAGCGCGGACGGCGTAATCAGCGTGCATACCCGTGGGCAGGCAGATGCTCACCGCGTCAAGATTTTCAGCCGCGAGCATTTCCTCGAGGGTATTGTACGCGGGAACTTCGGGGTATTCGGAGTGAAAATTAGCCTTGCGTGCATCGTCGAGATCGGCAACCGCACAGAGAAGACATTTGCTTGAAGCCGCGGCGGCACCGACGTGTGCCATACCGATTCCGAGTCCGAGAACACCGTAGCGAACGAGTCCGCTCTGATCTACTTCCTTTGAATACAGCATAGTTTTTTCTCCTTAATTATAGTCGATAATTTATTTAATAAATTCTGTTTTTTCGGCGGCTTTGCCGACCGAAAAAACACCTTTTTTGGCGAGCCGGGCGAGCCCGCGCGCCGAGGGGAGCCTTAAAAATCGAAGATTTTTAAGGCGGCGATAAGCGCGCGGTTTCACTTGTAAAACGCAGTTTTACAAGTGGTTATTACTCCTTTTCGTATGCAAGCTTTACAAGCAGCTCGCAGAGGGCGTCGTACCCGATGCCGACGGCGGCGGCTTCCTGGGGGAGAAGCGAGGTGGGGGTCATTCCGGGGAGAGCGTTGACCTCGAGGCAGTAGAATTCGCCGTCCGCGCCGAGGATAAAATCGGCTCTGCCGTACATCTCCATTCTGAGTGCATCAAAAGCCTTGAGCGCGGCATCCGCGAGACGCGCGTTTTCCTCATCGGTAAGATGCGCGGGGCAGATCTCCTCGGTCAGTCCGCTTTGATACTTGTTTTTATAATCGTAGAATCCGCATTTCGGGATGATCTCGACGGGAGGAAGAGCCTTGCCGTCGAGGACAGCTATCGTAAACTCGCGCCCCTTGATCATCTCCTCGGCAAGGAGATAACGCTCGTATTTTGCAGACGCCTTGATCGCCTCGTCGATCTCGTCGACGTTATTGATGATCGAAACTCCGACGCTCGAGCCGCATGATGCGGGCTTGATAACGCAGGGGAGCCCGACGGTTGCGGCGATCTCCTTTGCGCTCGGATGCGTGGTGTCAACGTAGATCCAACGGGGAGTCTTGACGCCCGCCTCGACCATAAGCCGCTTCGAGATGTCCTTATCCATCGAAAGAAGCGCGCCGATATATCCCGTTCCGGTATATCTCTTGATTCCGTGGCAGTCGAGAGTTGCCTGGAGCTGACCGTTCTCGCCGATTGATCCGTGGAGAGCGAGGAAAGCAACGTCCGCGGCGCGGCAGATCTCGATAACGCCCTCTCCGATCGGAGCGCGTCTTCCGCCGTTTGATGCGATCAGAGCCTCAAGGTCGGGCTCGGCGGTCTCGACCTTGTGCGAATAGCTTCCGCCCTTGACGAAGAGCGAATCAATATCCTCGGGCATATCCTTCACTCCGAGGTAAAGGTCGATGAGAGCGACCGAATGTCCCGATCTCGAAAGCGAGGTCGCAATCAGCGAGCCCGATGTCAGCGAAACGTCTCTTTCGGGCGAAAGACCGCCCGCAAGTACTGCAATCTTCATTTTATATAAGTACCTTTCAAAAAAGTTATTGTGTCAAAGTTTTCTGAGTAAGACCGCGCGCGGGATACCCGATAGATCGGGATATATCTCCGCCCCGAATCCGTTTTTCTCGCCGATCGCGGCGACGTCCTCCGCCTGACCGATCCCAACCTCGTAAAGAACGAAGCCATTCGTTTTGAGCACGTTCTTTGCCCTCTCGGTTATGGCGCGGTAGAAGACGAGTCCGTCATCTCCGCCGTCAAGAGCGCGGTGCGGCTCGAGAAGCACCTCGCGCTCGAGCGTGGGTATAATGTCCGCAGGAATATAGGGAGGATTTGAGATTACTGCATCATACTCTCTTCCCTCAAGGAAATCCTCCGCGAGTGCATCGGCTTGAGTAAAAGTAATACGCTCCGAAACAGAATTGATCTCGGCGTTTCTCCTCGCGGCTGAAAGCGCACCCTCGCTGATATCGAAGGCATCGGCAGTCGTATCGCGTCTTAGGTAAAGAGTCGATACCGCGATCGCGCCGCTTCCCGTTCCAATATCGCAGAAATGTGCGCCTCCGGGAAGATTCTTGATCGCGAGCTCAACGACCGTCTCGGTGTCAGGTCTCGGACAGAGGCAATCGGAGTTCAGCTCGAAACGGAGTCCGCAGAATTCCCAGAAGCCGAGGATGTACTGCAAGGGCTCGCGTGAGATGCGTCTTGCGATAGCATCATTCAGCGCAGGCGAGTCGATCTCCTCGTTTTTTCTGAACGGAAGAGTATGCCCCGCAACGCCCGCGAAATGCTCGAAAAGTATGGCGGCGTCTCTCTCCGCGTTTTCGATCCCCGCCTCGCGGAGAAGCCCTACGGCTTTGTTATACGTCATTTCGACCTCCGAAAATTTCCTATTATATATTTTATCATAAAACATGGAAAAAATAAATACTTTTGGAGCAAAAAAATTAGAGGTTTTTGAATGTTTGAAAAATAATTAAAAAATTCTCGCAAAAAAGTGTTGCAATTTCAAAAAAATATGATATAATATACTTGTCAAAAAATTTTTTGGAGGTACACCATGTTTCTGTTTCAGAAGAAGGAAGAAAAGACTAACTATTGGAAGATAGTTGGCATTACCCTTGGCATTATTGCTGCTATCGGCGCTGCAGGCGTTGCTATCTACGCTCTTCTCAAGAAGAACGGCTACTGCTGCTGCGATGATTACTGCGATTGCTGCGACTGCGACTGCGACGATTGCTGCCTCGATGATGAGCTCTGCGAAGAGATCGAGATCGAAGAGGTTGAAGAGGAAGCAGCTGCTGACGCTGAGTAATTAACCATCCTTTCGAAAAATCGACTTTGGTCCTTTCCCCGGGGAAAGGACCTTGTCTTTTTCATCGGTTAATTTATTAGCAAAATCAACTACCGACAAGAAGACGACAAATAGCTCACATACGTCTTCTCTTTTCGGCGGATTTGATATTGACTTATAATTTTGTTTTTAGTATAATATATAATACGATAAATTTTGCCAAACGGGCAGAAAGGACAAACCAGAAAATGATAAAAAGACTGCTTAGCTGTGTCAGGGAATATAAGCTTCCCTCGATACTGACCCTGATCTTCATTATCGGCGAGGTCATAATCGAGGTTCTGATCCCCTTCATAACCGCGGACCTTGTCAACAGCATCGAGGCGGGTGCCGAGATGAGCGAGCTTCTGAAAACGGGCGGAATTCTCGCTCTCATGGCTGTAATCTCTCTGACTTGCGGCGGAGTTGCGGCATTCACATGCGCAAAGGCGAGCGCGGGATTTGCAAAAAACCTCCGCGGCGATCTTTTCAGAAAGATCCAGACCTACTCCTTCGAGAACATCGACAAGTTCTCGACAGCCTCCCTCGTCACACGTCTGACCACCGACATCGGAAACGTTCAGATGTCCTACATGATGATAATCCGTACCGCGATCCGCTCGCCGCTGATGTTCATCTTCTCGATCATCATGGCGTACACCATGGGCGGCGCGCTCGCAACGACCTTCGTTGTCGTCGTTCCCGTACTTATCACGGGTCTGCTTCTCGTCTCGCGCAAGGCTATGCCCGCATTCCGCCGAGTTTTCAAGAAGTACGACAGACTCAACGAGTCGATCGAGGAAAACGTACGCGGTATGCGCGTTGTCAAGGGCTTCTCGCGCGAGGATTACGAGCGCAAGCGTTTCGGTGAAGCGAGCGAGGATATCGCAGGCGACTTCACGAAAGCAGAGCGCATCGTCGCACTCAACACGCCCATTATGCAGGTCTGCCTCTACTTCAATATGGTCTTCGTTCTGACCTTCGGCTCGTATCTCATTATCTCGGGAACGGGCGCGAACATCGGCGTCGGACAGCTCTCCGCTATGCTTACCTACGGTATGCAGATCCTTATGTCTCTTATGATGCTCTCGATGATCTACGTCATTCTGACCATGTCGACCGAGTCCTTCAAGCGTATCTACGAGGTCCTAGGTGAGGAGCCTACTCTTACCAGCCCCGAGGGCGGAAAGACAGAGGTTGCTGACGGCTCGATCGACTTCGAATCGGTCTCCTTCAAGTACTCGAAGAAGGCAAAGAGAAGCGCGCTTTCCGACATTGATATCCATATCGCATCGGGTATGACCGTCGGCATCATCGGCGGCACGGGCTCATCCAAGACCACACTCGTTCAGCTCATTCCGAGACTTTACGACGCGACCGAGGGCTCGGTCAAGGTCGGCGGCGTTGACGTCCGTGATTATGACCTTCGCACCCTCCGCGATTCGGTCTCGATGGTTCTGCAGAAGAATCTTCTCTTCTCGGGCACGATCAAGGAAAATCTCCGTTGGGGTAACCCTGACGCGACAGACGAGGAGATGATCGAGGCTTGCAAGCTCGCAGAGGCGCATGATTTCGTATCCTCCTTCCCCGAGGGCTACGATACCTTCATTGAGCAGGGCGGAACGAACGTCTCGGGCGGTCAGAAGCAGCGTCTCTGCATCGCTCGCGCGCTCCTCAAGAAGCCGAAGATCCTCATCCTCGACGACTCTACAAGCGCGGTCGATACCCGCACCGATGCTCTCATCCGCGCGGGCTTCAAGAAATTCATCCCCGAAACTACAAAGATCATCATCGCACAGCGTATTTCCTCGGTCGAGGACGCGGATATGATCATCGTCCTCGATAAGGGCGCGATCTCTGCCGTCGGCAAGCACGCGGAGCTCCTCGAATCGAGCGAGATCTACCGCGAGGTTTACGAGCAGCAGACAGGAGGTAAGGAAAATGAGTAAGAAACAAATGCCTCCCATGAACGGAAAGCCGATGAAGCGCAAGATCAACTGGAAAACTCTCGGCAGAACGCTCAAGATGCTCTTCGGCTTCTATCCCGTTCTTATGCCGATCACGATCTGCTGTATCCTCTTCTCCGCGGCTTGCGCAACGCTTCCGGGTCTGTTTATTCAGAACGTTATTGAGATCATTGAAAACGCGCAGGAAAACGGTCTTTCCTGGGAGGAAGCGAGCCGTGAGCTCATCCCGCTTATGACCCTTCTTGCAACCCTCTATATCCTTTCGCTCACGTCGATCACGGTACACACACAGCTTATGGCTTACATCACGCAGGGCTTCCTCAATAAGATGCGCCGCGCGATGTTCGACAAGATGCAGAATCTCCCCATCAAGTATTTCGACACGCATAAGCACGGCGACATTATGTCGCATTACACGAACGACATCGACTCGCTCCGTCAGCTCGTGTCTCAGGCTCTGCCCTCGATCATTCAGGCGGGCGCGATCGTATGCTTCGTCATCTCGATAATGCTCTACTTCAGCGTCTGGATGACACTCGTCGTATTCGTCGGCGTCTGCTTTATGATCTTCGTATCGAAGACGGTCGGCGGCGGCTCGGCAAAATACTTCATCCGCCAGCAGAAAGCAATGGGACGCACAGAGGGCTTCATTCAGGAAATGATGAACGGTCAGAAGGTCGTCAAGGTCTTCTGCCACGAGGACGAGGTCATCGCCGACTTCGACAAGGTCAACGAGGAGCTCTTCCAGGACTCGAGCCGCGCGCACGCTTACGCGAATATGATGGGTCCCATCATTGCGAACATCGGTAATATCCTCTACGTTCTTATGGCTCTCGTCGGCGGTATCTTCATTATTACCGAGATCCCCAATCTCTGCCTCTCAAAGGATCCCACGATGGCTGTGGTCAACATCAGTATCGCGGTTCCCTTCCTCAATATGACAAAGCAGTTCACGGGTAACGTGAACACTCTCTCACAGCAGTTCAACTCGATCGTTATGGGACTTGCGGGCGCGGAGCGAGTATTCTCGGTTATGGACGAAGAACCTGAGACCGACGACGGATACGTAACCCTCGTCAACGTCAAGAAAAACGCAAACGGCGAGCTCGAGGAGACCGACGAGCGCACCCACAAGTGGGCTTGGAAGCATCCCCACGGCGACGGAACCCTCACCTACACTCCCCTCCGCGGCGACGTAAGGCTCACCGAGGTTGACTTTGCCTACGAGGAAGGCAAGCCCGTCCTCCACGACGTAAGCGTTTACGCCGAGCCGGGTCAGAAGGTCGCCTTCGTCGGCGCAACAGGCGCGGGCAAGACCACGATCACCAACCTCATCAACCGCTTCTACGATATCGCGGACGGCAAGATCCGTTACGACGGCATCAATATCAATAAGATCAAGAAGGACGATCTCCGCCGCTCGCTCGGCATCGTTCTTCAGGAGACCAACCTCTTCACCGGAACCGTTATGGAGAATATCCGTTACGGACGCCTTGACGCAACCGACGAGGAATGCATCGAGGCGGCAAAGCTCGCGGGCGCAGACGACTTCATTACCCGCCTTCCCGAGGGCTACGACACGATGCTGACAGGTAACGGCGCAAACCTCTCGCAGGGTCAGCGTCAGCTCCTCGCGATCGCACGTGCGGCAGTTGCAGACCCGCCCTGCCTCATCCTCGACGAGGCAACCTCCTCGATCGACACAAGAACCGAGGCGATCGTCCAGGCGGGTATGGATAAGCTGATGGAGGGCAGAACGGTATTCGTAATCGCCCACCGCCTCTCCACCGTCCGCAACTCGGATGTCATCATGGTCCTCGACCACGGCCGCATCATCGAGCGCGGCAGCCACGATAAGCTTATCGAAGAAAAAGGAACCTATTACAGACTTTATACGGGTGCCTTTGAGCTTGAATAAAAAGATTTCCCTCGGGCGTTTGCTCGAGGGAAGTTTTTATTTTTACTATCCCGCTTCGCGGGAGTTAAGGTCGCGCGGGGCGCGATCTTAACTTGCCGAAGGCAATATTAACTCACGCGAAGCGTGAACGCCTTAACCGATCTGATAAATGAAGGAACGCCGCCGATAAGGAGCATAAGTCCGAAGCCTATGCGCAAGAGGTCGGGGTTGAGGACGGATGCGATGAGTGCGCCCGTGATCGCTCCGATCGTGCCGCCGATCGACATCAGAAGCACCGCGCCGTAGCAGATATTTCGCGCCCGCAGATTGACCGCCGTTGCCGCGCCCGATGAAAAAATGAAGAATATAAGGTTCACACCCTGTGCGAAAAGCTGACCGACGCCTCGGTATTCGGTCAGAAATACGACAAGTAGTCCGCCGCTACCGACCCCGAGTCCCGACAAAAGCGCAACCCCCGCGCTCACAAGAAAATCAATCATTTCTACCTCTTATAGCCGAAGAGAGCCGAACACATAAGGTTTTCATCGGCAAATATCCGCATATACTGCAGAAAAAATCCTCGTAAGATTAATATCTTGCATCGAATTTTTTCTTTGTCTATCCGAATATTTGCTCGATGAAAACTGCTTC
>JAZQXP010000071.1:0-25163 GCA_045632925.1 Eubacteriales bacterium
CGAGATCGTCGAGAACATCGAGCCTACCGCCGAGATTATCTGTAGAATCAAGCCTATTTACAATTTTAAGGCAGCGGAGTATTACTAAAATATAAAAGGATGGCTCATTGCGAGTCATCCTTTTTGTTACTTAATTGATAACTAATCACTATTGGTCTGGATTTCCTCCGATTTCTGTGGTATATTGTGTGTTACCAAAAGCCAAGGAGGTAACGCATATGGCAAAGATTACGATTGAAGAATTATACCGCGGCGAGAAATACGATATCATGAACGCAGTGGCAGTGAATGCGATGGAGCTCGGTGTTGACGAGCGAACAGAGGACGGCAGAAAGTGGATAGAGATCGAACTCGTCCGCCAAACCGTTATAGCAATGCTAAAATTGAACAAAAACGGCGACTGCATATCCGACAAAGAGATCGGTGACGCGGTCGCCGTTTCTGCTGCGGACAAAATCATGGAGCGAGAATGTTGGGTCGACCGAGAATTGGGCATCGTTATGATGACCGCCATGCAGTACGCCCTGCTGTTCGATAACAGCGATGCGGCGAATATCATCGATTGCATCATGTGCTTTCTGCGCCACATCGACACCTACAGCCTGCAGATCATGCTTGATTCGCTGAAAAATCGCCCAGCCATCACCACGCCCGAAAAAACATGGCTCAATGAGAGCTGGGAGCATCTGCAGACACTTATTGAGCGCGAGCTCAAGAGAATGAGGTGAGGAATATGCCAAAAACACTTGACGAACTCTGGTACGGCAACGTCTCTCCCTTCGAGCAATGCACTTGTGGCGATAAACGGCTGAAGGAGCTACTGAAGCTGGTCGCCAGGAATCGAGAGGAATTGGACGGCACGCTCACGGATAAGCAGAAAGAAACACTTGAAAAGTTCGAGAATTGCATGAACGAGATGCACAGCATCACCGAGCGCGATGCCTTCTCCTACGGCTTCCGCCTCGGAGTGCAGTTAATGGCTGAAGCCTTTCTTCAGCCGATAGGAGAGGATGAGAATCTGTAGTGCAACCGCTTGCAAAAGAGGTTTGTTAGTATGAAATGTACCAAACCTAAATAAAAAATATTTCATAAAGAGGTTCGGAGAAGCATCATCCGAGCCTCTTCTCTTATGCGCCGTATGGCGCATTTTTTCTTTGGGGATTTTTATTGATTTTCTCAAAACGGGGGTTGATTTTTGCTTTTCCTGTGGCTATTAGGTGAGAGGCAATTGTAAACAAAATTTTAAAAATGCTCAAAGTGCCTTAACTTTTTCGATTTCTGTGGCTATTAGGTGAAGGGGTAAATATTGCGACGCAGTAAGCAAAGAAAAAGACGTTCGGGCGTGACAGCTTGAGAATGCAAATAAAAAGTGAATATTTCGGAATCCGGTTCACAAATGCCCGATTTTTTTGGCTATGTAAGTGAGGGGGTGTTTGGGTTTCAAAAATATTTTTTGAAATCGGTTGTGAAAACACCAAAAATCTTGGCTATGTAAGTAGATGGACTTTTTCTTCCGCTTTACATAAAAAATATAAGAAAGGCTGGTGAGTCAATGAAATCATCAATCATCAAAACAAAGGACGAGCTCCCCATGTTCCTAACGGTAATGGATATGGCGGCTCTGCTCGGCATATCACGTTCCAGCGCATACGAGCTCGCCGCCGAAGAAGGCTTCCCGAAGCTGAGGTTCGTACCCGGACGTGTGATCATTCCGAGAGATCAACTCTTTGAGTGGTTGGACGAGCAAACGAACTTTCAAAGATCGGGAGAGAGGAGGTGAGAATATGGCAGACTACAAACTAACGCTTGCGGAGAAGGAAACGATCATCCTTTGGAGCGAGGCGGACGATACCGTTCGGGTCGATACGTTCAGTCAAAAGCTGATCAACCGTCTTCATAAGGCAAAGGAGAAAGCGCCGGAGCTTTACCGTGTGGACGAGCCTGACAAGTTCGGCGGTGTCTATGCGGAAGTGCCGAAGCATCTTCTGCAGATCTCCTTCCGCGCTCCGATCAGCGATGCGCGTCGGAAGAAGTATTCCGAACTCGCAAGAGAACGGTTCAGCACCCAAGACTCATAAGGGGTAGTTGGATACATAGCTAAGGGGGTAGTACAATACCACCCCCTTGGCATTTCCACTTGAACCGTCCCACATCAATCAGGGGTAACTGAGGGTCAGAAGCGATAATATGCGCGAGGTGTGAGGTATAGCATATCGGAAACGAATCATACACGAAATTATGAGTTTTCGATTTGAAAGCAGGTTAAAGAGGTATGCCGCAGGCGGCATCCTCTCCTCACATCGGACGGCAGAGCCGACCGAATTCGCGAGATTTCAAGAGCTTTTGCGAGATTTCGAAAGATTGATTTTTGAAACACAGGTATTCCACAAATACCCAAAGTATTCCGTCTTTTGAAATTTTGGACTCCATTTTTGCACTTTGAGGCAGTTTTACACGGCTTTTGGTATTCCATTCGGGTATTCCGTTTGAACGGTCGGTGTAAATTGCACAGATCTGCAGATTCAAATTTGTGTGTCTGAACTGATAACTCTTGCAATTTGGTCTGGATATTGTCTCGAACATGTGATATGTTTGGGGTACAGAGAAATACACAGAAAGGAAGTGATTTATAATGGCAAAACGAAGACCGCAGGGTGATGGCACGATCAGAAAAAGAAGTGACGAACGATGGGAAGCCCGCATCATCATCGGTCACAAGAATGACGGCTCGCCCATGTACAAGTCGGCATTCGCCAAAACGCAGAAAAGCGCGCTCAAGCAGCTCCATCAGCTCATTGACCTCTACCGTGACGTAGATCTCACCGAGGACTCACGCATGACGCTGGGCGAATGGCTTGACAAGTGGCTGGACGAGTATATGATATTCACCATCCGAGAAAGCACGCTGGATTCCTACCGTGCCATGGTGAAAAATCAAGTCAAGCCCTTCATCGGGGGCAAGCAGATCTCGTCGCTGACCACGGCCGATATGCAGAAATTCTATAATAAAATCAAGAAGGAAGGGCGCGTGCGACCGCACCCCATCCATGGAAAAGCACTTGCCGACAGCATGGTCAGAGGGGTACACATGATGCTCCACGAAGCCCTTGACGCGGCGGTCAAGGAGAGGCTGCTGGCGAAGAACCCCACCAACGGCACGACCATCCCCAAGTGCAATTATCCCGAAAAGCAGATCCTTGGCGACAATCAGCTTGAAACCTTCCTCGAAGCCATCAAGGGGCATGAATACTGGTGCGACTTCTTCTACGTGGAGGTCATGACGGGTCTGCGCCGCGGTGAGATCTGCGGGCTGAAATGGCAGGACATCAACTTCGAGGAAAACAAGCTTCAAGTCAAGCGGTCGGTATCGGTCAAGAAGGGCGGCGGTGTCAGCATCGGCGAGACCAAGACCGAGACTGGTGTGCGGTGCATACAGATGCCGCCCAGCGTGGCAGAACTGCTGAAAAGCAAAAAGCAGACAGCGATTACCGAGTGGGTCTTCCCACACTTTCAGCACCCCGAACAGCCCATCAGCCCTGCCAGTGCCTACCGCAAGCTGAAGGTGATACTGAAGAACGCAGAACTTCCGTTGATCAGATTCCACGACCTGGGCCACACCTTCGCAACCCACGCCACGCAGGGCGGTGTGGATCCCAAGACCTTGGCGGGCATCCTCGGACACACCAACGCCAGCTACACGCTGGACACCTACACCCACGTGACCAGCGATATGCAGAAAAGCGCGTCCGCGGTCGTGGGCAATATGATGCAAAAAATCATGATAAAGGAGTAAACAATGGCAAAAAGAAAATACGGTGACGGATCGGTCTTTCAGCGCAAGGACGGCAGATGGGAGGGCAGACTCGTCGTAGGCTACAAAGAAAACGGCTACGCCAAGACAAAAAGCATAACCGCGAAAACGAAAACAGAGTGCGAGGAACGACTCAAACAGCTCCGCGAGGAACACGGCAGACGAAGCGAGAAGATCAAGCCCGATATGCCATTCGGCGATTGGATGGATTTCTGGTATCAGAACTTCTCCAAGCCCAAGATCAGACAGACCACGCAGGAATGCTACGAGAACCGCATCTACAACCACATCATCCCCGAGATTGGCAAGATCCCGCTGTGCAAGCTCACGCAGAACGATCTTCAACAATTCTACGCAAGGCTGAAAAAGGGCGGCAGACGGCGTTGGGTGGAGTATTTCGGGGAAGGATTGTCCGACCGCATGGTGCGTTCCTGCCACACCACCTGCCGAACCGCGCTGGAAAAGGCGGTGACCGAGGGATTGATAACCATCAACCCTGCTATTGGTTGCCGACTGCCTCCGAAGAAAGCAAAGGAGATGCAGGTGCTGGCGCAGGACGAGATCCGTCGGTTTCTGATACAAGCCCACGCCGAGGGATACTACGAGCTGTTCCTCCTGGAGCTGACCACGGGCATGCGCCGTGGGGAGATACTCGGGCTTCAGTGGAAGGACGTCAACTTCGCCACGGGCGAGCTACACATCAAGCGGCAGGTAGTCAAGAAGGACGCACAGACCCAGATCACCAAGCCCAAGACCAAATCCTCCATCCGCACCATCCTTCTGCCCTCGGATATGCTGGATATCCTTGCGGAGTATCGAAAAACCGCCACCTGCGAGTGGGTGTTCCCGTCGCCTGTGAATGAGGGTGAGCCGAGAAACCCCGACTCGATCTACGGCAAATTCCAAAAGATCCTCAAGCGGGCGCAGTGCAAGAAGGTACGCTTTCACGACTTGCGCCACACCTTCGCAACCATGGCGCTGGAAAACGGCATGGATATCAAGACTCTCTCCGCTATGATAGGCCACATCAGCGCCGAGACCACGCTCAACATCTACAGCCACATTACCGATACCATGCAACAGCAGGCAGCCGTGAGAATTGACCGAGAGATCGGCGGTACAGACGCACAGATGTCCGAACCGCCTCCTCCCAAGGCAAGTGACCCTCCCTCCATGAAAGCCACGCCGGAGAAGGAATTTGAGCCCTACAAGGGCAAGATACGCAAGAGTGGCACGGGATGCGTAACGATGATAAACGACCGCCTCTATGAAGGTCGGTTCACACCGAGAGTGGGCGGCAAACGCATATCCAAAAACGTATACGCCAAGACACGAGAAGAATGCGAGGAAAAGCTCGCAGAGCTGATAAAAACCATGAAAACGGAAATCGCGGAGATGAAAAAGGTAGCGAAGAACGCATAAGAAAAGAGGGCTGACGAAAAAATTGTCAGCCCTCAAAATTTGCGTCGGTGGAAACAAAGAAAACAGGTTACGGCTTCATCACTTTAATAAAGCGGAACATTTCGTCAGGACCTTCATCGGGCTCACGTTCGTCTGCATCGGGCATCGGATGATCCGGCTGGAAATATTCACACCAAAATTGGTCGATCTGAAAACCGCACTTGTTTACGTAAAAATGGATATTGCGCTTCTCAAAATAGGGCGTGCAGGTTTCCCACACTTTCGTTTCGGGATGCAGAGCCTCGACCGCCTGCCACGCACCGTAGCCGATTCCTTTGCTGTGCTCCTCGGGGGAAACGAACAGGATCTCCAGCTCGTTGTGGTTAGTTTCCTTGTTGATTTTCAAAATTACACCGCCAACGCGTCTACCGTCAACAACGATGCGGTAGGTCTCGCTATCGGGCGAGTCGATACAACGCTCGATGGTTTTGCGAGAGATGATCTCACCGTCAAAATCAATGTGGTCGTCGCGCTTGCCGAATTCCTCGATCGCGCCATACTTGAACGCCCATTGATTGTCAAGAATGAATTGCTCGCGGTCGTCTGCCGTAAGCGGAACAAGAGTAACCTTCGTGTTTTTCATAAAATACCTCCGAAAATAAAAATAGAGCTCAGGCTTTGCGAATGCAATAACCCAAGCTCACTTGGACACCTAATCCGGCAATTGAACACTACGGTGTTCTGCCTCCGGTGACGTATCAAATTTGCGCCGATTTGAGCGCTAAAAGCAGTCAAATCGGCAATTTTGGTCGGAGTGGGGAGAATCGAACTCCCTCGAATCTTGGTCCCAAACCAAGCGCCATCCCATTAGGCGACACCCCGATGTTTTTTCGTACCTATATATTATACCACGAAAAAATGCGATTGTCTACATTTTTTTGTAAATAGATCGATTTTTATTTTATTTTTGCTTCGTATTTGCTCTCCGATGATTGACTTTTCGGTGCGGGCGTGTTATAATATTATGAAATTATTCCTTTTCGGAGGTTTTTATGAAGATCAAGGGTGCGATTTTTGATATGGACGGAACGCTCATCAACTCGCTTTGGTGTTGGGATGAGCTTTGGGAATGGGGCGGCAGGACTTATCTTGGCGTTGAGGGCTTCAGACCCGCTCCCGAGTTTGACAAGGCTGTTCGCACGATGGTGCTTGCCGATGCGATGGACTATATTCACGAGAAGTGCGGGATCGCGGGCAGCGGAAAGGAGATCCTCGATCATTTCAATGCCATTCTCCCCGAGCTCTATTGGACCAAGATCCCGATGAAGGAGGGCGCGCGCGAATTTCTTGATTATTGCCTCGAACAGAATATTCCCATGGTGCTCGCGTCTGCCACGGAATCTAAGCTTATCGAGATCGCTTTGGAGAAGCACGGTTTGAGCAAATATTTCAAGTCGGTGCTTTCCTGTGCCGTTATCGGCAAGGGCAAGGAGCATCCCGATATCTTTGAGGCGGCGCTTGAGCAGCTTGGCACGCCGAGGGAGGAGACCTGGGTCTTCGAGGATTCCTACGTTGCGCTCGAGACCGCGGCAGCGATCGGTATGCCGACCGTCGGCGTTTTTGACCGCTACGCATTTGAGCACGAGAGACTCGAGAAGTCCGCGACGCATTATATCGACGACGGCGAAACCTTGATGAAGCTCGTTCCTTTTGAAAAATAAAGCACAAAAATCACCGTTTCGGCGGTGATTTTTGTTTTTGAGGCAAAATTCGCGCGCCCTTCAATAGGGACCCACCCCCTCGCTCCTGTCTCGCTGCGGCTCGGTCACGCCGCGGGTCTGACAGTCCCCCGGACTGTCATTCAATACCGCGTCGCCGCTTCGCTACCCGTAAACCGGGAGGGGGATGCCTTGTTTCTGCTCGAATTTTGATTTTGGATAGAGGCTTTGCCGATATCCATGTAATTTTGCATCTGCAAATAGGGACACCTCCCCCACCCCCTCCTCGTGAACCGAGGAGGGGAGCTTAAGAGCGCGTGGTTCTTTGTTCAGCTTTCTGATTAGCAACAATAAAGACTCTGCATAAGAATAAAGTGTATTGGGGCGATGTCCGCTTGAAGCGCAAGAATATTTTTGAAAAAAAGTTTCTCTTGACACTTCAAAAACTTTCAGTCTCTTAATAAAATGAAAAATTCCGCCCATCAGGGCGGAATTTTACCTTAACCAGCAACTAACAACTTACTCGAGCGTCAAGCTGTCGCAGTTGAGAAAATCATGTGCGGAGATAAGCGAATTTGTGGGGACGATCTTCTGCGCGCCGCATTTTTTGCAATAAACGCGGAGGCCGTCGGCGGTCAGCTCTGCGGCGTAATCACCGTCGTAGGGGGACGCGAGATCGAAGGAATCTGCGGGAGCGGTGTCCTCGCTTCCCTCGGGATGGCACTTGCAATAGATCTTCCCCTCGGCATCGAGGTCGTGGATAACGAAGGTAACGATCTCCATGATCTGCGGGTCGGGAAGTGCGGCTTCGTCGGCGTCGAGGTCGCGGAAGCTTTCGATACCGTTTTCCTCGAGCATATCAAGCAACTCAAGCTCGTTTCTCGCGAGCTCTGCCTTGACGTAGTTCGAGTCGCCCATAAAGCAGATGTTGATGCCCGAATAGGGGCAGGGAAGCATAAAGATATCCTTGCCGTAGAAGAGGCTCGGATTTACGTTGAATATGTGCGGCTTGCCGCAGAAAATGCAGGGAACGCTCAGGCGGACCGTGCCGTCCGATGCAAGCGTGATATCGAGCGCGGCGTTATCGCGGGCGCTTTTTTCGTCGTCCGTCTTCTTTATGGATGAGCAATCGGGATTTGTACACTTGAGTCTGACTCTGTCCGCCGAGAGCTTGAAAACGTCGACGGCGCTCATAATTCCGCTTCCGCAGGAGGGACAGCGGTAGGCGATCGAGGTCGATTTAGGTTCTAAAATCATTTATGATCCTCCAAAGTATTTCTCTACAGTATATGTTTTCCTGCAGACATCTGTTATATACAAAAAGATATCCGCACTGCACCGCGTGCAGTGCGGATTATGATTATTACTTAATGGAATCGATAACGGACTGCTTGTAGCTGTAGTTGTAGTTTGCAGCCTCGGACTCAACCCACTCGGTGAAGAGCTCGGAGAGAACGCCGGTCTCGGAAGCGGTGTGGTTGTCGATGAAGTACATTACGTGGTAACCGAACTCGGTCTCAACGATCTCGGTATCGCCTGCCTGACGACTTGCATCAAGACCCCACTTCTCGAAGGGCTCAACCATCTGACCCTCGTATGCGCCGGTATAAACGACGTTCGAGTCATCGGTCTTCTCCTCGCCGAGGGCTACGAATGCTTCCTGGGTCTTCTCGCCTGCGAGATACTGATCAAGGATTGCCTGAGCCTCTGCCTTTGCAGCTTCCTTCTGCTGGAGAGTGGGCTCCTTCTTGCCTTCGTCAATTTCGAACTTGACAAGGATGTGAGCAACGTCATATGTTGTGGGATCGTTTACAACGTGAGACTCGGTCATAAGCATGCTTACGGTGTAGGTGGACTTTTCGTCGCCCTCATTCTTGGTAAGCTTGGTTGCGCCTGCCTTGGTATCAGCATTGAAGAGCCACTTGTCGAGCTCGGAGGTCTTGTCCTCTTCGCCCTCTGCGGGAATTGCGTAGTGAGGATACTCTACCTTGAGAACGCTGTCGTAGGTCTTCTCAGCCTCGGTGAGAAGCTCCTCAAGGATATCGTCGAGAGCTTCCTCGTACTTGGACTTCTCGCCCTCTTCCTTGGTCTCTTCCTCAGCCTTGGTCTCCTCCTCGGAGGTTGCGTCCTTATAGAGTGTGTTGAGGTGATCGGTTACCTCTTTGAGGAGCTTTGCCTTGTCAGCCTCCAGAACGGAAGCCTCGGGCTCGGTCTCAAAGGTACCCTTGTGGTCATCCTCATAGATCTCGTCGAAGAGCTCGGAGATCGAGTTGCTTACGATGTAGTCAACAACGATGGTGTTGAACTCATCAGCGGACTTAGCTGCCTCGAGGGTAGCTGCGAGAGCTGCCATCTCAGCCTTTTCGTCCTCATATGCCTTCTTTTCGTCGTCGGTAGCCTCTGCACCCTCAGCATCAAGAGCTGCGGTGAAGGTGTAGGTGAGGTAGTCTACCATATAGAACTGCTCGGGGTTCTCCTCGATGTACTTAGCGGTAAGCTCATCGGTGACCTGACCCTTGAGGGTCTCCTGAAGCTTCTCGTAAGCCGCGTTCGAGAGATAGTTGAGCTCGAGAGCCTCGCGGATATCGGATACGTTAACGCCGTTACCGTACATAAGCTTTACGTAAGCGTTGGTGGAGTAGAGGTTGCTTGCAGCAGCCTCCTCGATGGATGCGATGTACTCTTCGATGTCGGTCTTATCTTCCTCGGAGAGCTCAATGCCGTTTGCCTTTGCATACTCGCAAAGAACGAGCATCTGCTTTACCTGCTCAAGAACCGATGCAGAGAAGTACTCGATTCCGAACTGGCTGATGATGTCGGCAACGCTGGTCTCCATGCCCCACTGCTGATAGGTGTAAGCGAGGGACTGCGCCTGCTGATAGATGAGGTAGGACATAACCGTACCGCTGACATCAAAGTTGTCGGTCTTGGCAGCGCTCTTCGAACGGAGAACGATACCGGTGTTTACGATTACCGAAAGGAGGATGCAGCCTACGATGAGGAATGCAACCGCCGATGTGGCAACGATCGTCTTGATTTTTGTGCTCTTAGGAGTAGCTTCCTGAGTGTTCTTTACAGTTTCAAGAGCTCTGTCCTGTCTGCTTCTGTTTCCTTTTCCCATGTTAATTACCTTTCCGTCATATCCTGCCAACATAGGGGGCGGGATATGCAATTTGTTTTTCCGGCTGTGCCGTTTGATTTTTTATGTACTCCGGACGTTACCGGAGATAGACCAAGCTATATTATACTATTTTTATCGTCTTTATATATTAATAAACCGTAAATTTGTGAGAAATTTTCACTCGAAAGCGATTAAAGATCGGTGATAAAGGGCACGATCATCGGATTTCTGCCCGTTTCGTTCATCATAAGCCTTGAAAGCTCGCGGCGGACTCGCTCCTTGATAGCCTCGAGATTCGGCTTCTTTGAGCGGTCGAGCATATCCGAGATGATCTCTGCGGCACGTGCGCGAGCTTCAAAGAGGAGATCCTCCGCATCCGGGACGTAGACGAAGCCCTTGGTTACGATCTCGGGCGGGTTGATGACGTAGCGGGTGGTCAGATCGACCGAGGCAAAGACGATGAGGATGCCGTCCTCCGAAAGATGGAGTCTGTCGCGGAGCACTGCGCCTCCGACGTCACCGACGCCGTAGCCGTCAACGAGCGTTCTGCCCGCGTTGACTGTGTCGGTGAATGCGGCGCGGTGGCGGCTGACCGAGAGTACCTGTCCGAGCTCTCCGACGAAGATATTCTCCGCGGGAGCACCGAGGAAGGAGGCAATATTGCGGTTTGCCGCGAGATGACGGTATTCGCCGTGGATCGGCATATAGAATTTCGGCTTGACGAGCTGATAGAGGAGCTTGATCTCCTCAGCACAGGCGTGTCCTGATGCGTGGAGACCGAGCTGAACCGAGTCGTGGATGACCTTAATTCCGTTGTGAGAGAGCTCGTTGATGATGCGTCCGATCAGCTTCTCGTTGCCGGGGATGGCACTCGAGGAGAAGATCACGACGTCGTTTGCGCCGAGGGTGATATCGCGGTGGTCACCGAAAGCCATACGGTAGAGCGCGGACATCGGCTCGCCCTGGCTTCCGGTCGAGATGACCGTGATGTCGCCGGGGGCATAATGCTTCGCCTCGGTGATGTCGATGATCGCACCCGCGGGAGGCGACATATATCCGAGCTCTATGGCGGCGGATACGACGTTCTGCATGCTTCTTCCGCTGAGGGCGATGCGTCTGCCGTGGCGGAGAGAGACGTCTATGATCTGCTGAACGCGGTGCACGTTCGAGGAGAATGTCGAGATTATGATCCTCTTGCCCTCGTTTGCGGTGAAGATGTCCTCAAGCGTACCGCCGACGCTCTTTTCCGAGGGTGTAAATCCGGGACGCTCAGAGTTTGTCGACTCGCAGAGCATCAGGGTAACGCCCTTCTTGCCAAGCTCGCCGAAGCGGGCAAGGTCGATCATTTCGCCCTCGATGGGGGAGACGTCGATTTTGAAGTCGCCTGTGTGGATAATGATTCCCGAGGGAGTGTTGATCGCGAGGGCGCAGGCGTCCGCGATCGAGTGGTTTACGTGGATGAATTCCGCCGCGAAAACGCCGAGGCGGACGGTGTCTCCCGCCTTTACTACGTTGAACTGCGGGACGAAGGGCATGCGGTGCTCCTTGAGCTTGCCCTTGACGATACCGATCGTAAGCGCGGTGCCGTAGATCGGGATATTGAAGTGGCGGAGAAGATAGGGGATACCGCCGATGTGGTCCTCGTGACCGTGAGTCAGAAGGACGCCGCGGACCTTATGTCTGTTCTCCTCGAGGTAGGCGAAATTCGGGATGACGAGGTCGACGCCGGGCATATCCTCCTCGGGGAAGCCGATGCCGCAGTCGATGATGATGATATCGTCCTCGAACTCGAGGAGGGTCATATTCTTACCGATCTCGCCGAGTCCGCCGAGAGAGATGACCTTTACGCTCTTTTCGTTCTTTCTCGGAGCGCCGTTCTTCGGCTTTCTGACGTGGGTCTTTCTTTCGTTCTTCTTCTTTTCTGTTTTCTTGGAAGCGGCGGGCTGCTCTTGCTTCTTTGCGGGTCTGCCGCGCTTCTTTGAGGATTCTGCGGAGACATTTTCCGCAGGGGTAGTGTTATTCTTCTTTTTAGGCATATATTCTCCTTTTTTGCAAAACAAACCAAGACCCCGGGCGTTTTTACCTACCGAGGCGGTGTTTTAATGTAATTTTTTATATGTATACCGCCTTATTTCCTTGGGGCGGTCAAAATCTACCGTATATTATACTACATTTCGGACGATTTGTCAACTCTATTATGATACAGAGCTCACGAGAAAATACATTTTTAGTGCGTACTGTAAAAAAATTACTGTAATTTTTTAGAAATATCATCAAAAAATGTTGACAAATGACGAAAAAAGTGGTATAATAAGCTCAATATAATTTAGGAGGAATTTCCAAATGAAATCTACCGGAGTAGTACGCCGCATTGATGAGCTCGGAAGAATCGTGCTCCCCATCGAGATCCGCCGTTCGCTTGATATCAACGTAAAGGATCCCGTTGAAATCTTTATCGACAATGAAAGAATCATTCTTCAGAAGTATTCGCCCTCCTGCATTTTCTGCGGAGATGCCGACAATATCGTTTTCTTTAACGGTAAGAGAATCTGTTCCAAGTGTCTTGAAGAGATCAAGAACAAGCTTTAATATAAAATTGGCAGATGGGATAAGTCTGCTTTTTTTATAGAATGACAATAAAAGGAGAATTACTATGAAAAGAGTACTTTGTACAATACTTGCCCTGATAATGATGGCGGGTATCTGCATTTTCCCGATCGGTGCAGTTGAGTGGACCGGCGCAAAATTTGAGGTTGACGAGCTTTACCGCACGAGTACCGCTCTTTCCAAGCACCCGCATACCTTTGAGGCATGGGTGAAGGTTGACAAGAGCGCACCCGCAAGCGAGCTCGGAGTCATCGCCGGCAACTATAAGAACGGCTCGACTCACAGCTACGGTATGGAGGTCCGCGCGAACGGCAATCCCTTCCTCTGGCTCGGATACGGCGGAGAGGGTACGAATCAGCGTGTTTCCTTTGATAAGGTTGACCTCAGAACGAGCGAATGGACGCATGTTGCGATCACGTTTGACTCGAAAAATGCAAATTGCTATATCAACGGTGAGCTTGTGCAGACCGTTGCGGGAAGCTACTCCGACGTTAATATGGCTAAGACAGGTGCTCTATGCATCGGCGGAGACCTCCGTTCCGGCAACAAGAGATATTTGAAGTATTCCGAGATCGCGACTGTTGCTCTTTATTCCGATATCCGTACCGCGGATGAGATAAAGGCGGATATGCAGTCGGCGAATCTTTCGGACGGCGAGATGCTTGCGTGCTATGATCTTAAGCTTACCGACGCCAGCCGTCTTGATGACAAATCCGCTAACGGATATGACCTTACCTACAGCGGCAAGCTCTGGGCAAATCCCGGCGTTGAGGAGGACAAGGAGACCGCGGGTATGACCTTCACAAGCGATACCTATGAGCTTGCGAAGATCATCGAAACCCCGATCAATACCCTCGAGGCTACAGTATACTTCCCGAAGTCGATGCCCGCCAGCGAGCGCGGCGGCGTTATCATCGGTAACTACAACAGCTCGCTTCCTTGCGTCAATTTCGAGATCTACTCGGACGGTTCGCCCAGACTTTATATCAAGGACAAGTCGAACACTACCTATAATATCGTATTTGACCGGATCAACGTATATAACGGCGAGTGGAACCATATTGCGATCGTCAGAGACGGCGCGAAGCTTATGTGTTATATCAACGGTGAGCTCAAGCAGACCGTAGAAAAGACGGTTCCCGACGTTATCACGACCGACGTTCATATCCTCGGCGGCGACCAGAGAAGCGGTAACGAGCAGTTCTTCCGAGGCAGACTCAAGAACGTGGCTCTTTACTCCGATGCTCGCACCGCGGACGAGATCAAGGCTGACGTTACCTCCGCAGGCAAGGACGGAATGATCTGCTCCTTCGAGCTTGACGGACTTAACGCTCCCACGAATATCGAGGACAAGAGCGGAAACGGCTACAATGCCAAGCTCTTCCTGCCCTATTTCACAGAAAAGGCACCTCTTGATAAGTACGCTTACTCCTTTGCCGTTATCGGCGACACGCAGATCCTTGCCGTAAAATATCCCGAAAAGTTCACCGCGCTCTACGATTGGGTCCTCGATAACGTAGAATCGAAGAATATCAAGTACGTTCTCGGACTCGGCGACATCACCGACGATGACACGGCTGCCGAATGGGAGCTTGCAAAGAAAAATATTACCCGAATGAACGGAATTGTTCCTTATTCGCTTGTCAGAGGAAACCACGACTCGGTCAGCAAGATGATAAAGTACTTCCCGATGAGCGAGTTCGGCTCGACCGTAACGGGCACTTATGAGGAGAAAAGTATCATCAATTCCTATCACAAATTCGCGGTAGGCGACGTCAAATACCTCATCTTCACGCTCGATTACGGAGCATTTGACGAGGTTCTTGATTGGGCAAGTGAGATCATCGAGGCTCATCCCGATCACAACGTAATCATCACGACCCACGCATATCTCTTCCGTGACGGTACCACTCTTGACGCGGGCGACGTTGTTCCTCCCTCGAACAAGGGCAAGAAGTATAACAACGGCGACCAGATCTGGGATAAGCTGATCAGGAAGCACGAGAATATCGTTCTCGTGCTCTCGGGCCACGACCCCTGCGACAACGTGGTCTGCACACAGACCAAGGGCGACAACGGCAATATCGTAACCCAGATGCTCATCGACCCGCAGGGTGTTGATAAGGCACAGGGTGGCTCGGGACTCGTTGCAATGTTCTATTTCTCGGAGGACGGCAAGACTCTTCAGGTTGAGTATTATTCGACCGACCGCAAGGCTTACTACCTCGAGAATAATCAGTTCACGGTAACCCTCGACCTCGCAGAGCCGAAGACCGAGGAGACCACCGCAGAGGCTACCGAGCCCGTAACAGAGCCCGAGACCGATCCCATCGAGACCGCACCCGTTACGGTTCCCGCTGGAACCGATGCGCCCGAGCAGACGACAGCTCCCGCAGAGGAAAAGAAGGGATGCGGAGCGGCGGTTATATCGCCCGTCTTCATTATCGTGATTGCAACAGGCTATGTTTTGTCAAAAAGACGGGCGAATGATGATCTCGCTTTGCGAGAATGATGATTTGCTTCGCAAAATGATAATCTGCTACGCAGAATGATAATTTGCCTTCGGCAAAATAAATGAACAATACGGCTGACCGATCGGTCAGCCGTATTGTTTTATATATTCTTCTCAATCATCTCCGCGAGCTTTTTGAGTCTCGCGTGGAGGCGGACCATATAATCCTTATAGGAAAGGGAGGTGTAAGCGTACATTGTGCTGTCCTCGACGCGGTAGAGCTCGGGCTCGGCGGAGATGGGGAGGGTAGCGATGCGCGCAAGGATCTCCTCGTCCGTAAGGTCCTTGATCTTTTTCGCGCCGCCGAAGGAGGTCTCTGCGCAGATACGCTTGCGTGCAAATTCTGTCTTTGCAAGACGGCGTGCATCAAGCTCCCAATCCACGTTTCCGTCGAAGGGCATGAGGTGGAGGTCGAATTCCGCGTCGTTGTCGTCAATGTGCGTGACGGCAAGGATGTCTCCGAATCTGCCGAGCAGATCGTGCTCACGTGCAAATTCGTTGCGGTGACCGCTGTCATAAGTGAAGCGGACGGCGGGATGCCCCTTGAGTCTTTCCATGGTTGCGAAGAGGTGCTCGATATAGACCGAGTTTTCAAGGCAGAGAAGGAAGCCGTTTTCGAGCGCGCAATCCGCCATCTTCGTCAGACGCGAAATGCCGTATTCATTGACCTCGCCGGGATCCTTGTGACCCCAGGTGATGTGGGCAACGCCCTTCTTGATGCCCGCCTTAGCGGCGCGCTTGATCTCGCGGCAGTAGCGCGCGCAGACCTTGTCGCCGAGCTCGCCCTCAAACCAGATCTCGGTGGTCTTTGCACCCGTCAGGTGGACGTTGTCTATCTCAAAGCCGTATTTTCCGCAGAGCTCGACAAGCTCCTCAAGGTTGTCGTCGGCGAAGGCACTCATACCGAGCGCGACGAAATCAAATCCCGCCTCCTTGATGGCGGCGATTTTTTCTTCGGGCGAAAGATGCTCGCCTCCGTGAACGTATGTACCTATCTGAATCATTTTTATTCTCCTATCAATGTAAGTGTATTGGGCTTCATTGTGATCTCGATCGCGGTGCCCGTGAACGCACCGATCTTATCGCCGTTGCGAGTCTCATCGATCGCAAAGAGCTTGTAATTTCCCGCTCGGTCGAAGCTGACTGTGAAGGTCTTGTCTGCGGCATCGGGATCATTGGTGTAATAGGAAATTGCGACAGCACCCGTCTCGCCGTCGGTCGCGGCAAGAGCGTAGACGTCCCTGTCCTCACACTCAAGCTTTACCTGTGTGCCGAGCTGATAGAGCTCGGAGAAGAATCCGAAGGCGTGATAGCCCTTGAGCGGGAGCATAAAGTGGCTGTCCCAGAGGCCGTTGTATTCCTTGTCGGGGCGGGCGTCGTAGTACATCATCATATCGATGACGGGGCAGTTCTGACCCGCGGTCATAAAGGCGAAATCGTATGCCGCGCCCTTGAGTCCCTTGATGACGCGAACGCTGTCGATGAACTGCGTTGTCCAGTTTTCGATGTAGTTCCATTCGTTGAGATGCTTTTCTATATGACCGTAGCCGAATTCCTCAAGCAGATCGGCGACCTTATATGCGCGGTCGAGCATCTTCTCGGCGTGGATCGTGTAGATGTGCCAGGAGAAGAAGTCGAGCTCGACTCTCTCGCCCTCGGTCATTTTCTCGAGGAAACGGCGCATCCAGGGCAGATTGTTGGCAAGCGCGGGACCGCCGAGCTTGATCTCGGGGAATCTCTTGCGGAGATAAAGGAAGGCGGTCTTGAAGAATTCGTAGAATTCTTCGGGCGTTCCGCTCCAGCAACGCTTGTTTTCGGTTTCGTTTGCATCAAGGTCAGCCTCGTTCCAGATTTCCCAATATTTGATGGGATAACGGAATCCGTTTGCCCAGCCCTCGGTGTAGTGAAGGATTATGTGTTCGCAGATCTTTGCCCATTTGAGCGGATCGGCGGGCTTGATCGAGCCGTATTTTCCGGGTAAATGCTCAATCGAGGTGCCGAGGCGGTAATAGATCTCGCAGTCCGCGTCAAAGCAGGTTGTGACGTATTGGTCGGTGTTTCGGAAATCGTAAGCTGTGGGATCGTCGGGATCGCGCGAGAAATCCGGGAAGATGCAATGGACGTCCATTACGTGCTGTGAGCCGTATATCTCGGAGAGGGATGCGTCGTGGGTGCGCGCGTAGGGAATTTTGAGTGCCTTGAAGCTGTCAAAATTGCCTCGCCACTGGGTTTTCATCGGACGCACGGGAGCGTTGTTGACGGCGTGCATCGGCTTCATTTTGCCGATCGCTTCGGAAAATTTGACGTTGAGATTCATTTTTTCACCTGTCCAATCTGTAATTTATATATTCAAAGTGCTCGAAGCCGTGTCTGCGGTATAGTGCGGCGGCTTTTTCATTTTCGGGCTCGGTCTCGAGGCGGTAACGCTTGGCGGGGATCTCGGTTAAGACGAAGTTTATGAACTCCGAGCCGTATCCGCAACCGCGAAACTCTTCCTTAATATATATTTCCTCAAGCCAGACGACTTTGCCTCCCGCCTCCTGCGAATGAGTGTAGGCGAGGACGCCGTAGCCGACGGTCTTGCCGTCGATTTCAAAAATAAAGGCGTCACCGTAGGGAGTGCCTTCGAGGAAAAGATCGAAGGAGGAGGTTATGTTTTCTTCGGGAATATTCTCAAGCACCGCGGGCGAGGAATAAAAATCCTTTGCCATTTCGGTGTAGATCTGTTTGTCGTTTTTGGTGATTTTTCTGATTATCATGGTTTTATTAGTAGTTAATGTCGGCTTTGCCGAGTTAATGTTGCCTTGCGTCAAGTTAATATCGGCTGAAGCCGAGTTAATGTTCGCCCGATGTGCGAAGTTTAAGGTGAATTTCCTCGCCAAGCTCGGAAATTTCCCTTATCAATAAAATGAAGAATTTTGAGCCTTTGGCGAAAAATTACCTTTAACTTCGCGCTCCGTGCGAATCTTAACTCGCCGAAGGAGATATTAACTCGGCTTTGCCGACCTTAACTTGCCGCAGGCAATATTAACTTAACAAATTCTGTTGTGATCGTTTCCTGCGTAAAATTCTGTGATATTTTCCGCCATTCTGCGGACGCAGCGGTTGCGGGCTTCGTATGAGCCCCAAGCCATGTGGGGGGTAAGGCAGACGTTCGGGCATTCGAGGATTTCGTGCATCGGATGATCCGTGCCAAAGGGTTCCTTTGAGTAAACGTCACAGCCGAGACCGCCGATCTTGCCCGAAAGGACGGCATCGGCAACGGCGCGCTCGTCGCAAACGGCACCGCGGGCGGTGTTGACTATGATGACTCCGTCCTTCATCGAGTCGATCCGTTCGCGCGAGATCATTCCGCGTGTCTCATCGGTGAGAGGAACGTGGATCGAGATAACGTCGCACTCGCGGCAGATGCGGTCGATGTCGGCGGCTTCATAGCGGGTTTCGGGCTTTCGGCGGCAGAGAAGCACGCGGCATCCGAGTGCGGTTGCGATCTCGGCAACCTTCGAGCCGATGCCGCCACATCCGACAACGCCCCAGCTCAGCCCCGCGATCTCGTGATAGACGGGCTCGAGGCGGTTTGCGCTTGCGGAGCTCGAATATTCGCCCGAGTGGACGAAATTGCGGTATTCAAAGAGATGTGTGACGAGCGAGAGAGCCATCGCGGCGGAGAGCTGCGCGACGTTGTCGGTCGAGTAGCCGGGGACGTTGCAGAGAGCGATCCCGCGCTCGCGGCAGAAGACGGTATCGACGTTGTCGTAGCCCGTCGCCGCAACGCAGATGAGCCGCAGCTTCTTTGCGTCCGCGAGATTGTTCGCGCCGAGTTTTACCTTGTTTATGACGACGACCTCGGCGTCCGCGACTCTTGTCGCAACCTCGGCGGGAGCCGTCTGCTTGTATTCTGTGACCTCTCCAACCGCGCGGATCGGCGAGAGATCGATATCGGCACCGAGCGTGCCCGAATCGAGTATTACAATTTTCATTTTTGCCTCATTTACTCCGCGCTCGGAGTGACGGTATATTCGGTCTTGACCGTGAAATTCTGACCGCTTACCGAGCACTTGAGAGTCAGAATATAGTAATAATTCTTGATCTCGCCGTCCTCGTATAATACGCTGACCTCTGCCTCGGAGCTGAAATCCGATGCTCCCGTTGCCGCAAGCGAGGTCTCAAGGGCGGCTGTGTCGGGATTTTTGATGACGAAGCTGTGTGTGTATCCTTCGCCGCCCGTTTTGATGTCGCTGATATGCGCCTCGGCAAGTCCTGCGGGATCTGTCAGACGGTAGATGAAAAGACGCGCGTTCGACTCGGACATTTCCTGATTTGTGTTCGATATACCCGATCCGAGTGTGCTGAATAAGCCGTTATAGTATCTGATATGGTAAGTTGTACCCTCGCGGTCATTGAGATTCGAGACGTTTACCTTGATATCGAAGGAGTATTTGCCGTTTTGCGTTTCATATTCGACCGAATCGTTTTCGCGCGTGTAATTCCAGGTCGAGACCGAGGTTACAGTCTGCTTGGTCTCGAGATTGAAGCTGCCCGATTCGGAATAAAGCTTTTCGGAAAGCAGATCTCTGATTATTCGAAGGTCCGCAAGTCCATCGACCTCGGTGTAGCCCGAAAGGTCGGGGGTGGGGTTCTTTGCGCTTCCGATATTATCGAATTTGACGTCGGTTTTTGCGCGGGGCTCGGTGAATTCTCCCTCGGTTCCGTCGGGCTCGAAAACTATTCTGTAATCCCAGTCGGTGGGGAGAAAATCCGCATCCGATTCTACGGTAAACACAATATCCTTGATATTGTATCCGTCGAAGAGGAGAACGGTCGGATCAAAGCAATAGTCAACAAGAGACGCGATGCTCTCGGTGGAATAACCCGAAAAGCTTGCCTTCCAGGAGCCATCCTCGTCCTTTTTACATTCCTTGACGGTTGCGCTCTTGTGGAGAGCGGTAAGCTCCTCCTCGGTATAGCCGATCAGCTTTTCCTCAAGTGCCTTAAAGTCGGAGGCGGATATTTCCGAGACAAGCGAGGTGGTCTCGCCGCCGCTTTCTCTCGATTCGTACATTTTTCCGTTTGCGAATCCGAAAATGTTTTTGGAGGTCTCTTCGACCTCGCCGACCTTGACAACGGAGCTGCCCTCGGAATGAAGGATGGGATCGTCTCCTGCGTATCCGACGTAGGTCGTTTCGCTCTTGGAGTCGGCTTTGACGGTTGCGCCGTAAAGCGTACCTTCAAGCTCCATTTTCATTTCGACTGTGTATGAATCTGCGGGATCCTTGTTTACAAGATCAAAGAATGCGTCAGCGCGCTCGGATTCCTCGAGCTTCATAAGGTCGGGCTTATTCGAGCAAGCCGTAAGCGGGAAGAGAAGAGAGAGACAGAGAAGCGCGGCGATGGCGCGTAAAGTCACTTTTTTCATTGGTGTTTCCTTTCTTATTCAAAGGTTCTGATATTCGACTGCGTGATCTTTGCGGAATAGGTGAGGTATTTTGCCGTTATCGAGAGATAATAGCGGTATTCGACGATCTCGCCGTCCTTGAGCGTGATCTCGATCCTGCCCGTGGACTTAACACTTTCGGGCGGCAGACCGCCGACGTACTGATAGTATTCGGTCACGGACGGGCTGTCGATATAGAAAATATACTTGTCGGGGTTGTTTTCGTCGGTTTTGTAGTCGGAGATGAGGGCGTTGACCATATCACCCGTGTCGAAACGCTTCATAATATAGGCGCGCGCCTCGAGATCGCTCATCTTTCGTCCCATTCCGAAGATGCCGTCGCGGTAGCTGATGCTCGATGTGGCATCGGGAATTGCGTGGTTAAAATAGCTGTAGTCAAACTCGAAGCCGCTCTCGGTGTTTTTGTAGTCGATGACGCCCTCGATGTTCTTGTGGGTCGAGTTGTTGTTTATCCTTTGCGTGACGATATCGGTCGAGGTAAACTTTCCCGAGCCCGATGCGATCTTTTCAGCGACCTTACTGCGGATCTTGTCTATGAATCGCAGGTCGCCGACCTCGCGGAATTTGTAAAAATCAATCTTCGGCAGATCCTTTTCTTCGGCGTCGTGGAGAGTGACTGTTGCCGTTGCCGCCGACTCGTTCTGACCCTCGAAATGAAGGGTGTATTTCATTTCGATAAGCCCGAGCTTTTTCGTCGACTTTATCTCGAAAGTGAGACCGACCGCACGCGCGCCGTCAAGCGTCAGCACGGATGGATCGAAGTAGGTCGAGATCAGAAGCGCGAACGACTCCTCGGGGAAGTCCGAGAAGGTTGCGTGAAGGCTTCCGTCATCGTTTCGGATGCATTTTTTCACAGCCGCGCTTTTATGCGCATTTGTGACCGCATCGTTCAGAAGCGACGCGCCCGCGCCGATGTGCTCGAGGTATTCCTCGGCGCTGATCTTTGAGTAGATCGATGATGACGCGGCGTTCTGCGAGTACATCTTTCCGTCGCGGAAGCCCGAGCGGGTACGGAGCTTGGTGGTCACGGTCTCGCCTTTGACATCGATTTCCGCCTCTGCGTTCGTTTCAAAGTGGATCTTTGGGCTGTCCGAGAGCATATCGATATAAAAGACGTCGCGCGTGATGCTCATATCGGTCTTCATTCCCTCGAGAATGCCCGTGATGTTTTGTTCGATTTTAATAAGGAAGGATTCTTTGGCGACGTTGTTCGTGATGTCGAAGAGTCTGTCCGCACGCTCTTCTTCCTCTAGCTTCATAAGCGCGGAGGAGGGCGAGCAGGAGGTGAGAAGTGAGATCAGCAAAATTGCCGTCAGAATATGGCAGATGAGTTTTTTCATTAGCCCGTTCTCCTTTTAATTATTTATATCCAATATTATTATATCATACTATAGCTGTCAAGTCAAGAAATATTATTGCGTGGCCTTTTTTGATAATGCTATTTACTTGCGAGAAAAAATGTGATATAATGATTACAACAACTTTGATCGGAGGCATTCAAAATGAAGCTTGCAACGACTACCGGTGATTTTTACGGTTACACACATTCTCAGATAAAGGCACTTGAGCATATCCGCTCGGCGGGATTCAAGTACGCAGACTATAATTTCGGAGCCGAATACCGCGAGCGCGCGGGAGCTTTTTCGGAAGATTATAAGCGTCATTTCGGCGAGGTCGCCGAGGCTGCCGAGAAGATCGGCATTAAGCTCGTTCAGGCACATTCGCCGATGGGCAAGCCTCTGGTTGACGACGGCGGTGTTTTTATTGCCGACACTATCCGCTGTGTTGAGGCTTGCGGATACTGGGGCATCCCCAATCTCGTTGTTCATTCGGGATATATCCACGGTCTGACCCCCGAGGAGACCTTTGCGCAGAACAAGCTCTTCTTTATGCCCATTCTCCGTGAGGCGGAGAAGTACGGGGTCAATATCCTCGTCGAAAACTTCAATAAGATGCACCACGAGGGACTTTACTGGATCGACAACGCGACCGACCTGCTCCGTCAGATCGAGGTCGTTGACCATCCGCTCTTCCACGCGGTATGGGACGCGGGACACGCGAATATGCAGGATATGCCGCAGGACGAGGAGCTTCGTCTGCTCGGCTCGCACGTCCGCGCACTCCACATTCAGGACAACATGGAAAATGCCGATACGCATCTCGTGCCCTTCCTCGGCACGATGAATATGGACGCCGTGATGAACGGACTTCTCGACATCGGCTACGACGGATATTTCACTTTCGAGGTCGGCGGATTCTTCACTCCCGCGGGTAAGAGACGTAAATATGAGCGCGAGACTCGTCTTGCGGGTGCACCTCTTGCGCTGAAGGACGCTTTCGAGCGTTATCTCTATGACCTCGGCAGAGTGGTCCTTGAAACCTACGGAGTTTACGAGGAATGAGGATCTTATTCATAGGCAACAGCGCGACATACGTCCACGATATTCCCGAAACACTTGCGCGTCTTGCGACCGATGCGGGATTCCCGACAGAATCGGTGCGTGTCGTCAAGGGCGGTTGGTGTCTTTCTCAGCACGCAGAGGGGGGAAGCCGCGCGCTTGCCGAGATCGAAAAGGGATACGATCTGGTCGTGCTTCAGGACAACGGGAACTGCGTTTCGTCTGATGAAAAGAGAAGCGCGTGCATAAACGCGTGCGAAGTGCTTTCGTCAAAGGCACTTGAGAGTGGCGCAAATGTGTGCTATTACGTCCGTCCGCCATACGGTTACGAGGCATTCGGGCGCACACCTACCCAGCAATGCCGCGCGTTTGACGAGCTGTTTACCTGTATCGCCAAGAAAAACGGCGCATCCTGCGCATACGTAAACCGCGCGTTTGCCTACGCTATCGAGAGTACCGATATCCGCCTTTGGGGCGATGACAACGGGCATACGAGCGAAGCCGGAGCGTACCTTGCCGTCTGCGTGCATTTTGCCGTGATCTTCGGCAAGTCGGCGACTATTCTTGACGAAAACGGAATCGAAAACGCGAAGGTGCTGCAAAAGATAGCTGACAAAATAGTTTTTGGAGGTTAATATATGGATAAAGCTCAACTGATCTACAATAAATATGTATCCAATTTAAGGGCAATATATCTGGCGGGTCTGTTCCTTTACTTTGTGTTATCCGCGATCCTGAATTACATCGGCTTGTTTCCGCTTGTAATATTGGCGGGGGTGAGCATAGCGGTGATCTTGTGGAAACTGACGATCTTCAAGGTCCGTAAGAATATTTTGGGAGTCGTGATCGACGATCTTGATGCGCCTCTTTACCGTGAGGTCGTCAGAACGGCGGGATTCTACGCACAGAACTTTTATTACGCTATGGACGCCGAATTTTACGTCGGCAATATCCCCGGCGCGATCGCGATAGGAGAAGCCGTGTGCAGGGACAGCGCGTTGTCCAAAAAGCACGGATATGCGACGCTTCCTTTTCTTGCTCAATACTATTACTGTATGGGCGATGACGAGGGGCTTGCATCGGTATGCCGACGCTTCCGCGAATGCAGACTGCCGAGGCTCAAAACAAAGAAAATTCGGAAAATGACCGGGATCATCAACAAATACGAGATGTATCTTGCGGGAGACTATGACTCCTTTGTTCGCCCGATCGATCCGAAGAGCAAGGGAACGATATATCCGTTCATAACTTACTTCCACGAAGCGCGTGCCGCGCTGAAAAGAGGAGATATTAATTCCGCAAGAGTGATCTTTACCTCTGTTTCCGCATCGACGGGCAATACCGTTTTCGCTATGCTTTCGAGCCGTGCGCTTGAGGCAATAGACAGCGGAATAGATTACCGCGAAGCAGTATCGGGGATCGGCGGCGAGCAGATCGATACCGAATCTCTGATCAAGAATTACATCGAAACGACCAAGAAAGCAAAAAAGAGAAGAACGATTATTTTGATAATCGCGGCGGTGCTTCTCGCTATTGCTCTCCCGGGCTCGATCCGCAGTTGGCTCGGCGAGGTGAATGAGAAGATTACTCTCCGAATGCTCGAGGAGCATTACGAAAGCGTAGAGATCTTTGAAGTCCGTCCCTTTAATATAAACGGAAAGAGAAGCGAGTATACCTTCATCGCGGACGTTGGAGATGCGCTGATCATCGGCGGCAGATACCGCAATGCGGAGGGTGAATCGGAGGTTGCAACCTACGCTTATTGTCCCTACGCCGACCTCGAGTCGGAGGGTAAGATCGGCTATGCGTTCAATAACCACGATAATCGCGCACTGCTGCATTTCGCAGTTTTCGATTATTATAACCTTGACTCGGTGATTAATGAAGAAGACTACTTGCTCTGTAAGGCATATTACGTCAATGAACATACCATCACCGTCGTTATTGATGATGAAGTAATTGAATAAAACAAGGGGCTGTTTCACAAAAAATGTGATACAGCCTCAATTAGTATTAAAGTACGATAATGTATTCAACTTTTTCGTAATAATGATATAACGAGTCCGTAGGGACCGACGTCCTCGGCGGTCCGGACCCATTTGAATTATTGCTGTGTATTTAATTAAAAGGTTTAAAGTG
>JAZQXP010000072.1:0-19830 GCA_045632925.1 Eubacteriales bacterium
CCTTATTGCTATTTATAGGTTAAATCCAAACGATGTTCGCTGAAATGCTAAGAAGCATAAGCTTAACATTTTGCCTTCCCCAGCGGGGAAGGGGGACCACGGAAGTGGTGGATGAGGAGGACATTATTGCACAATTATCACTGAGAATGGTAAAATATGTCTTAATGAGCCACCCCCCTGGCTGTATTAATTATCGATCTTCACACTTCCGTCGGTGCAATGGACGGTTTTGGTGTTGCATTTGAATACCGTGACTCCGAGGGATACCTTTTCCCATTCGGCAAGCGTCCCCTCGTATGTGATGCTCGTGACGTTGGGGCAACCGATGAAGGCACCGCCGCCGATCGAGGTGATATTCTTCGGGATGACGATCTCGCGCAGGTCGAGTCTGTCCTTGAAGGCACAGCCGCCGATCTTCGTGATCCTCGGGTCGGTCGGGATACTTCCGTCGGCAGATCCGATGATGATGGTATCGGGCGAGCCCTTGAATCGAACGTTTCCGATCATTACCGATATCGGATCGCGCTTGATGAGCGAAGTGCCAACGGTGTAAAAGTTGTCGTTTTCGGGCGAGATCAGAAGGCTTAGCTTGCCGCGGTCGACCCCGAGAAAGGCGTTCTCGCTGATATGCGTCAGTGCGGACGGGATATAAACTGTCTCGAGAGCCCTGCAATTCTCGAAAGCGTACGCGGAAATACGTTCTGTTCGGCTCGGAAGCGAGATCGATGTAAGATAGGTACAATCGGCAAAGGCGGATTCACCGATCGAGGTTATTGTTTCAGGGAGATGGATCTCTGTCAGCGACTTGCAGCCCGAGAAGGTGGCGGAATTTATCCTATTTATAGAATCGGGCAGGTTTACCGTTACAAGATCGCGGCAATCCTTGAATGCGGAATCGGCGATCTCGATTACGCTCGAGGGGACCGTGATCGAGGTGAGAGCGGAATTTGCAAAGCAATCGCGCGGGATCACCCTGAGATTCTGCGGAATTATCAGCGATTTGACAGATGGAGTATTGCTGAAGCAATAAGTTCCGAGCCAGGTAAGCGAATTCGGAAGGATAACGCTTTCAAGATGCGGACATCCGCTGAAGGCGTTAGTGTAGATAGTAGTGACGCTGTCGGGGATGAAAACCCGCTCGACAGAGGAATTCGTAAATGCCATAGAACCGATCGAAGTTACGCTGCTCGGGATTATGACAGCCTCGATGCCCGTGCATTCCGAAAAAGCACATCGGGCGATCTCACGGATGGGAAGCCCCTTACGCTCGGGCGGGATGACGATAACGCGGTCCTTGCAGTTGCCGATCCCGATAACGCGGTAATAGCTGCCGTCATCGCTGAGCTTGTAGCGCAGACTGATCGAGTATTTGGTGTAAATATTCTCTGTGGCGTAGATCTCGCCGCAGACGGTGCAGGTCTTGATAAGCTTGCCCTCGCCGTTATCCGTCCAATCCGAGAGGATATGGGACACCCGAGCCGAATCGCGCGCTTCAACCTCTCCGCAAAGAGTGCAGATGCGCTCGAGCTTGCCGGGGGCGGTGCAGGTCGGTTCGGTCAGCGTTGACCATTCGCCCCAAGCGTGTGTTACGCCGTCGCATTTTGGCTCTTCCCGACGAGGCGCGAAGAAAACGCCGACGGCGATCGCGGACAGCAGAAGAACTGCCGCAGCAATTATTATGATTATTTTGCGTTTCTTCATTGTTTCTCCTTGTAATAGTTTTCTCAAGGTTTCGCTTTAAGAAGGCTTTTTTCAATTAAATGATACCATATTTTTACGCGAATGTCAATATAAATTTGCTTTTCGAGCCACGCGAGAAAAGCTTCCACACTTCTTCACTATTACCTCTTACTTCTTACTTGAAAAACGACCGATCGGCAAGATCGGTCGTTTTATACTACTGCGCTTCGGCAATTCCCTCGGAGACGATGCGGTGTATCTCCTCACGGGCAATGCCGAGTACGGCGGAAAGCTCGCCGTAGAGACAGGTTTTAGCGGTATATTCAAAATCGTTGTCAAGATCGGGCACACGGCGGCGTGTCTTTCTGAAAAGCTCGCGGCGCGCGCGGACGGTCTTAATGATCTTGACGAATCCCTCGGGAGCTCCGTCACGGATAGCCTCGCGGTAGGCATCCTTACGGTGTTTTTCGATCGAAACGGCAACCTTCTCGATCTCGGAGAGACGCGAGAGGAGCGCCTCCGCCTCTTCCTTGGAGATGAGGGGGCGCATAACGACTTGCAAATTGTCTACCGGAGTGTAAATTACAAGGCTTGAACGGTCGGATATCGGTGCCAGCTTATAAAAGCTTCGCGTGTCGGCTGAATCAAAGGGCGAAGAGCATATTTCACTTACGCGGCACACGCCGTTGGTGCCGTAAAACAGCAGATCTCCAATCTGAAACATTAAATCTTAAACTCCTTCAGCTATAGCTTGTACATATATTATACACCAAAAAAACCAATTTGTCAAACAATTTATTCGCAAAAAATTGTAAATATTGCGTTTTAGATCAAGATTATTTGTTCTTTATGAATTTTGCATAAAATTGACAGCCTCAGTATAACGGTGAGGCTGTCCTTTGTACGTTTATTCTATTCCATGGTATCCATGTTTTTCTGCATTACCTAACAAGTAAAGGAATGCAAATGCGGGAATTCTTAATAATTCTCTGCCATTTGGAGTGTTGTGTACACCAAAATCGTTAGGTGTTTTGGTGATAATAATTGCAGCGGATGCCTCGTCACAATACTCAACGATTGCGTCATCATCGGCAATAGGTGCTCCCTCGCGATATTTCACCTCGATCAAAATATTTTTGATCTTCGGATAATCGACCACAACGTCGATTTCCTTGTTCTTTTTACCGCCGCGGAAATATCCGACAGATGTTGCGAACTTATAATAGAATGCCGTAACGTGCTTATATACTGCGGTTTCAACCACCTTACCCATGCCAACAGGATCAGTCATAATTGACTCATCCATCAATACAGCATTCCGAATAGCTGCATCAGCAATATATATTTTAGGTCTTGCCTTCAATACCTTTTTGCCTGCCATATCTACAGGCCAGCTTTGATATATCAGATTAGCACTCTCTAAGTATTGAATATAGTTTTCCACAGTAGTGCGGGACACACCGTTCAACTCTTTGGTTATAGCATCAATAGAAATGATTTCCGAAGATACATTACATAAATACAAGAAGATACGTTCAAGCTCAGTTGCATTGCGAATATTGTAGAGGGAAGGCAAATCCCGCTTCAGCACTTTATCCACAACGTCTTCTCTCATAATTTGCTGAGCCATCAAATCATTATCTGCAAGTGCAAGCTCAGGGAATCCGCCAACTTGCAAATATCTCATAAAATGATTCTGTACCTTTGTAAGTTGCATCATGATCTGTGTGCGCTCAATTTGTGTTTTATGCAATAGATCGGTAACCTTGAGATTTTCGGGGATATTCGGTCGATCAAGCTCAAGCAACTCACAATATTCATAGAAAGATAATGTTGGTACTTGAATCACGGACCAACGCCCCGCCCCGCTTTCACGACTACCCTTCATAAGCGCAGGGCTTGCAGACCCTGTTGCGATAACCCGAGTATCGGGTTGATTATCGTATATGATCTTAAGCCAACGGTCCCAATCAGAAGCATACTGTATTTCATCAAAGAAATAGTAGACGTCTTGGTCTGCACATATATTTTCGTGATAACACTCTAATACTTCATGAAATTGGCTCAGCTTAAGCATAGGATGATCCATAGAGATAAAAACGATCTTCTGCGGAGGGACACCTTCCTTTAATAAAGCATCGATTATCTGATATTGAATAGTAGTTTTGCCAACTCTTCGTGTTCCGGTCAGCACTACTGTTCGACGTATATTGGTTTCATTTAATCGCTTCATTGCTTCATGGAAAGCAAATCTTTTATAGCTTTTGGTCATCTTGGGGTTTACTCCGCCGGTTTTCCACCAAGGATTGTAAGCGGTTAATACCTTCAAAATTCCATCTTTCGAAGTAATAGGCATAGCAGAATCCTCCTTTTGTAAGTATTATAGCACAAAAATTAATTTTTGTCAATAATAATTGCAAGTATACTTACAATTATTATTAAAAATAATTGATATTTGTTTCATATGTTTATTCTTTCCGCAAGAGCGCTTTAGTAATCGTTAATGCCGCACAATATATTTTGGTTGCAAAAAAACAAAAAGTACAACGATCCAAACGTGATGCGGGTAAGGAGGGTGAGGAGATCGATAACATAAAAACCATCAGCCACGATTAATCTCGCGGACTGATGGTGTATTATGAAAAATCAATTCATATTTTTCAACCGATCTATCGTGTTTTGCAGAATAATTTCGGCTGAAAGACTGTCGATGACGTTCTTTCTCTTGCCTCCGCGGGTGTCTGTTGCGTTGAGATAGCGCGATGCGGCAACAGTGGTCAGTCTCTCGTCGGTCATAGCTACGGGAATCCCCGCGGCGGCGGAGAGACGGCGGGCAAAGTCGCGGCAGCGTTCAGCGCGTTCGCCCTCGCTCCCGTCCATATTTCTCGGCAGACCGACAACGGCGGCAACGACGCCCTTTTCCTTGATGATCCTTGCGATCTCGTCGGCGGTCTTGTCGATTCCGCCGACACGGACGTGTCCGATGCCCGATGCAAGGAAGCGGGAGGCATCCGAGATGGCAAGCCCCGTGCGGACCTCACCGAAGTCAACGCCAAGGAGGCGGCCCTTTGTGTTCTTTAATTCTCTGATATCGGCAATTGCGACAGAAGTGTATTCGGACATTGTTGTTTTCCTTTAATATAATATATGGGCAGGAGCGATGCGCCGTCCGAGCGGGGTGATGAATCGCGGCGGAATTCGCTCGGTGTTATACCGCGGAACTTGGCAAATGCGCGGTTGAAGGTGCGGAGGGTCGAGAAGCCTACAGCCTCCGAGATCTCGGTGATCGGCATGTCCTCCTTGCGGAGAAGTCTGCAGGCGTGCGAGATGCGGAGCGAGTTGATGTAATCATTGAAGCGGATACCGAGCTTGCCCGAGAAGAGATGCGAGATGTAGTATTTGCTCAGATGGAGCTCGGATTCGAGAACCTCAAGCGAAAGCTCCTCGGAGAAATGCTCGGAGCAGTAGCCGACGATCTCGCGGACGGCTCTCGAGTCGCCCGTTCTCGGCGCAGAAAGGCTCATCATCGGAAGAAGCTTGCCGAAAAGCGCGAGAAGGCATCCGCGGATGACCGAGTCGCTGTAAAGATCGCCACCCGTGTGGCGGTGACCCGTGAAGGTGAAGAGCGTGTTGGTCAGCGCGTTGATCTCGGGATCGAGTCCCGCACCCTTGATAAGCGCGGAGGAGGGGATGCGTGAATTGAAGATCGGCAGAAACTCGGGGGTCAGATCGGGAGAAACGATGAAGAGACGGTATTTTTCGGGAGCACGCGTTTCAAAGCGGTGAACCTGATTCGGGAAGGTGATGAAGATATCGCCGGGCTCGATCAGGGTCTCCTCGGTGTCCGCGTAGCCGACGGTCTCACCCTCGAGAAGCTGTACGAATTCGATATGATAATGCAGATGGGGACTGCATTGAAGCTTGGCTTTGGAGTTATTGTCGCCTCGGCAGAAAAAATCGGAGGCGCGGTTTTCATAAGTTGCGGACATATCTTACCCCCAGTATTTTTTGTCGAGGCTTCGGAGAGTGATCGCCTCGGCAATATGCGTTGCCTCAATTTTCTCGGATGCCGCAAGGTCGGCGACGGTTCGAGCCATACGGAGGACTCTGTCGTATCCGCGGGCGGAAAGACCGAGACGGTCGTACGCCATACGGAGAAGATCGACTGCCTGATCTGTCGGCTGACATGTGCGGCGGATCGCGGAGGCATCGAGCTGAGCGTTCGAGAAGATGCCGAGTCCGTCGAGACCCTCGGCGACAAGACGGCGGCGCATAAATTCGCGCGCGGCAACTACACGCTCGCGGATCTGCGCGGAGGTCTCTGTGCTCTCAGAGCTTGCCGAGATCTCGTCGTAGGAGAGGGAGGGGAGCTCGATCTGTATGTCGATGCGGTCAAGAAGAGGACCGCTGATCTTCGATATGTAGCGCGCGACCTCGCCCTTTCCGCAGGTGCATTTGCGGGTCGGATGACCGAAATAGCCGCAACGGCAGGGGTTCATTGCCGCAACGAGCATAAAGGTGCAGGGGTAGGTCACACGTCCGAGCGCGCGGGTGATCGTGACGCGCCTGTCCTCTATCGGCTGACGGAGGTTATCGGTGATGCTCTTCGGGAACTCGGGGAGCTCGTCGAGGAAGAGAACACCGTTGTGCGCGAGCGAGATCTCGCCCGGCTTCGGGTTTGCGCCGCCTCCGACGAGTGAGACCGCTGACATCGTATGGTGGGGCGAGCGGAAGGGGCGCGCGGTCAGAAGCGATGAGCCCTCGGGGAGAGTTCCCGCAACAGAATGGATCTTGGTCGTGACGATCGCCTCGTCGAAGGTGAGAGGAGGCAGAATGGTCGGCAGACGCTTTGCAAGCATCGATTTTCCCGTGCCGGGAGGTCCGATGAGGAGGATATTGTGTCCGCCTGCGGCGGCGATCTCCATAGCTCGCTTTGCGGCAAGCTGACCCTTGACGTCGGAAAAATCGATTCCGCCCGCGTATGCGTCCTCGAAGGAATGAGCATCGGGAGCGACGGGCGAGAGCGGCTTTTTGCCGTTGAGGTGATCGACGATATCGCGGATGTGGCGGACGGCGTAAACGGTGATGCCCTCGACAGCCGCAGCCTCGCGCGCGTTTTCTGCGGGAGCGTAAAACTCGCGGAAACCGTCTCTTTTAGCGTCGGCGCACATTGAAAGCACGCCCTTGACGGGTCTGACGTCGCCCGTCAGCGAGAGCTCGCCCGTGAAGCAGCGTCCCTCGAAGGTAACGCCCTGCATGACGATACCGCCGCAGCGCATAATTCCGAGAAGCATAGGCACGTCAAAAGCCGAGCCCTCTTTTCTGCGGTCAGCGGGCGCGAGATTTATTGTAAAGGAGAGGTCGGGGAAGGGGTATCCGCTGTTGAAGCAGGCGGATTTCATTCTGTCGCGCGCCTCTCGGACGGCGGCGTCGGGAAGACCGACCACCTGACAGGTGTCCTGCTCGGATGAGGGATAACCGTCAACCTCGATGGTGACGCGGAAGCTGTCTATGCCCGCAAGCGCGGCGCTGTAAACTTTAGAGATCATTTTACACCTCTGTTAGTTTGCTTTTTTCTTTTTGAATACGAGGAGCTTGGAGAGAATGTAGTTGAGAATTGTTACGATAACAACCGAGAAGCCGAGTGCGATTATATCAGCGTCAAAGGTGATGATGATCTTGAATGGCTTGTAGCCGAGGGCGATGAGAAGCGCGGGGATACCGACGCCGATGAGGACCTCGACGAAGTAGGTAAAGACGCGGGAGAGGGTAAACTTGCCGAACTGAACGAGGATGGCTTGCTTACCGCTTACTTTATCTTGGAATACCCAACTCTTGTTGGTGAAGAAGGCGAAGATAACGCCCGCGACCCAACCGACGGTCGTTCCGACGGCGCGCAGACCTGCGGCTCGACCTCCTGCCTCAGCAAGATCAATGCCGAGAATGGGAGCAAAGCTGTAGACGACTCCCAGGCGGAAACCGTATGCAACTATGGTAGTCATAAGTCCGACGATGATGTAAACGATTATTTCACGGTATTTGTTGAATAGATCTTTCATTTTAATAACATTCCTCTTATTTGCGCCTCGCAAAGCGAGGCGTATCGTACCGCTTAAGCGGTATATCGAATTTATATATCGTGTCCGCGCAAGCGGGCATGTTGTGTGGCTCAGCATAGATATCCTTGATTGCATTTTTGGCAATTGCGTGTTGTGGCTTGCGTAGTTTAATCCGATAATTACTTGAGACTTCGCACCGTTACCAAAAGCGCATCAATTCCGGGGAGTGAGCTATTTATTTAGCTCGTTAATTAACGACTGAGTCGCAAGAATAAGTGCAACTACAGAAGAACCGGCACCGATCAACCCACATAGCACACCCCAACAAATATCATTGGTATGCGGGTGTATAAATAAGTATATCACACAACATATAGTAACAATAGAGTTGATTATAAATACTGGTATATGATAACCTAATAAAACAACAATTATTATTGATACAGCAATGATAGTTAAAGCAATAACGCTACCGAGTAACCATTGCCCTATTTTCAATGGAATAATTGACATAACAATCAATCCAGTAATAACACCCAATATCGGAGCCAAAATTGTAAAAGTAATCACTAGCCATTTAGAGGCTTTACTCTTTTTTATGTATTTAGTATCTTTGGCATTCTTGTTTTCAATAACTTCGGATTTTTTACATGGAGATAAGATATTGGCGCAAATTATTGCATTATAAAAGTCGTTGTTATTTGCGAATTTGTTTCTATATACAGATTGATTGGTTGATAGCTGCAAATCAAGTCCGTTGGTTAATTCCGAATTATCAAGGTAAGCAACAACTATATCTTTGTTTTGTGAAAGAGCAAAATTTACCTCGTTTCTGCAGTTTCGGGAGTCAACAGATCTTTTGGTAACGAAGTATATCATTTTGTTGCAGTTTTTGATATGATCCGCAATATAAGCCGGCCATTCGCTTCCTGTTTCAATTCCTGAATCAAACCATATTCTGAATTCTGCTTTGTCTAGGGCCTCGAGTATTGGCAATACTATGCCCGCATCTGCATGCGCGTAGCTGACGAATATGTAGTTTTCGTTTCCTTCGTAGATGTTCATTTTTGACCTCTGAAAGTTTTTGTTTAAAGGAAGAGTGAAGGAGCGCAATTCTTCCGCAGAGGAAGGATTGACTCCTTCCAAACCGTCGGCAGGGGCGCCGCCGGTTTGAAGCACGGAGAGAGTTTCGCCCTCTGCGGAGGGCGACTAAAGAAACTTTTTGAAAAAAGCTTCTTTAGAATCTTCAAAAACTTTTAGCTGTTTTATTCTTTTGCCGCCTCAATGAATGCTTTGAAAATATTTCTTGCCGCATCGTCGGTGCGGAAGAATATTTCGGGGTGCCACTGAACCGCGAGGAAGAAGCGGGGCGATGCAAGCTGATTTTCGGGCTCGATTGCCTCAACCGTGCCGTCCTCTGCGCGCGCAGAGACAACGAATCCGGGCGCAACGTCCTTTACCGCCTGATGGTGGAAGGAGTTTGTCTTGATGTCGGTCGTTCCAACGAGCTTGTGGAGAAGAGTACCCTCGGCGACGGTCGCCGCGCGGAGATTCTGCGAGCCCGGCTCGGTCTGTCGGTGACCGTCGATGTGCTGATAGAGGCTTCCGCCGAAGGCGACGTTGAGAAGCTGTTCTCCACGGCAGATGCCGAGGATGGGACGGGGATCGTTCTTGATGATCCCGACGAGAGCAAGCTCGAAATCGTCGCGTATGGGAGTGGTCTCGACGTTGTCGAACTTTACCTCCTCACCGTAGTGCTTGGGGTCGACGTCATCGCCGCCCGCAAAGAGAAATCCGTCGCAGAGAGCGGCAAACTTCGCCGCATCCTCCGCGCCGCCGTTGTGAGGCATGAACATAGGGATTCCGCCCGCCTCAACGATGGCGTCAAAGTAGGTACGTTTCATTCTTATAAAGCTATCCGACATCGACGAGGTAATGCCGATGATCGGTCTTTTTTGCTGATTCATTTTTTACTCCAATGTGATTTTTGTGATTTCCACAGGGTTGTTCACCCTTGGGATAATGTGCCGCTGGGTCGAAAGCCCCGCGGAGACGATGAGGGTCGAATCTCCGAATTCATATGAACCGAGAGAGTATTTCGGGAAAAATCCCGAATTTGCACCCCAGACGGGACCGAGGCAGGGAAGGATCACGTGTCCGCCGTGCAGATGACCCGAAAGGACTAGCCCGGGCTCAAAGCCGGAGGGATAAATTGCGTCGGTAAAGGACGCGGGACGGTGCTCCATTAAGATGACGAATGCGTCGGTGTCGCAGAGCTCGGTAAGGAATGATTCGCAAGTGGTCGCGTCGGGCTTTTTGGTCTCGGCACCGTTCGGGGTGTAGAGACCGCCGAGACGGATACGGTTGCCGCGGATCTCGAGGTCGACGTACTCGCGCTCGAGCAGTATCGCGCCTGCCTCGACCACGCGACTCACGGCGTCGCGATCCTGATGGTCAACGCGGTCGATCTCGTGGTTTCCGAGTGAGTAGTATACGGGCGCAAGCTTTGCAAGCTCGGCAACCGCGGCGGCTGTGACGAGGATATCCTCGCCCGTTTCGTGCTGATGGTTGATCATATCGCCGCCGAGCAGGATCAGATCGGGCTTTAGCTCCTCGACCTGCTCGATGAGGGTCGGATGCTCACAGCCGTGAAGGTCGGAGAGAAAAACGACGGTCACGGGTGACGAGATCTTTTCCTCTTCGAGGATATATTCGCGGACGACGGGAGGCTCGAAATTGATCCTTACGCCGCAGATGAGAAATCCCGATGCCGCGAGGATGATCAGCGAGCAGAGAAGGAGCAGAGCCGAGCGGACGGTGTGGACTTGACGGATTCGTTTTTCTTTCGAGATGGAAGTATAATTTTGATTCATAAAAGCTCCTGATGAGGGATATGTGTTAAGAGTGCAGAATGCAGAGTGCAGAGTTATGGTGAATTTCCTCGCCGAAGGCTCGGAAATTTTCATTATAATTATATTTCGGATAGAATAAAGTTTAGGCAAAATATTCTAATTTAATATTTTTTGCTTGCAAAAAATTACCTTAACTCTGCACTCTGCACTCTTAACTCTGCACTTCCCTTACTCCATATAAAGCTTCTTAGGCTTCGGATATCCCTCGGGATTTTCGAGATAAATATTGAATTCGCGCCAGATCGTGTCCGCCGCTTCCTCGGGGGAGATCGCGGAGGTGCAGAGGATGAGGTCGTAGTTATTCAGATCGTGATTGTCAACGCCGTAAAATTCACGGTAGCGGAGGCTTTCCGACTGCATACGCGCGAGGATCTTTGCCTCGGCATCGGCGGCGTCGGCGTATTCCTCGACGTTGCCGCGCGTTGAATCGCCCATAATGCGCTTGACCGAGACCTCGATCGGGACGTAGAGATAGACCTTGAAGGAATTTTCGGCGAAATGCCAAGCCATACGTGAGTCGAAGAGGATCTTGTCGTCGCGGCGAGCGCGGGAGACTTCCGTGGTTTTATTGTCGATCATGTAGTCGGCGGAGCGGTCGTTTTCGCACATTCGGTTGAATTCGAGTGCGCTCATTCCGCGCTCCTCGGCAAGCTGACGCATTATCGCGCCCGTGTAGTAATGCTCAAAGCCGTATTTGGGGCAGAAGATCTTGGCAAGCGTGCTCTTACCGCTTCCGAGTCTGCCGGCGAGTGAAATATGCATAATGTTCTCCTATGTAAGTTTATGATCTTGCAAGTTTTCTGAGATATTCCGCCTTTGCCTCCTCGGCAACGCCCGAGCGGCGCACCTTTCGGGACTGCGTAAGATCGAAGTCGCGGCGGCGGGTTACGAAGAAGTGGATCTTCTTGAAGGGAGCGGTGGTGCGGTTGACCTCCTCGATCGCGCGGTTGAATTCGGCGTCGACCTGTCCGCGTGTGTACTGCTTGCCGTAGACCTCCTCGAATTCCGAGATCTCGGGGCGGAGGACGGCAACGATATCGTAATCCTCGCGGGTCTCGTTGACGTAACCGACGACAACTGCCTCGCTTACGAAGCGGTTGCGGCGGAGCATCGCCTCAAGCTCCTCGGGAAAGATATTTTTGCCCGAAGCCGTGACGATGACGTTCTTTTTCTTGCCCGAGACGTAGAGGAAGCCGTTTCGGTCGAGGTAACCGAGGTCACCCGTATAGAGCCAGCCGTCGCGCAGGTTCGCGGAGGGCTGAGCGACGATATTGTCGCCCTTGAATCTGATCTCGCCGATGCCGTCGCCGCCGATATCGTAGATATCGAGGATGCCGTCGGGCACGCAAACGCCGACGGAGGTGTCGTTGAAGGCAAAATCCGAGCAGATCGAGATGAGGGGGAGCGAATCGGTGAGTCCATAGCTTTGTGCAGTGCGGAATCCGAGCTCGCGCAGACCGCGGATAATCTCGGGATCGGCAATGCTTCCGCCCGAGATGAAGAGGCGGAGTCTGCCTCCGAGCGAATCGTGGATCTCGCTGAAGACGCGCTTCTTGAAGGAGATCGAGGAGCCCGTCAGCTTGATAGCGGCGCGGACGCGCTTTTCGCTTCCCTTGAGGCGGACGTTGTTTCTGATCTTTCGGTAGATCGTTTCAAGCAGGTAGGGAACGCAGACCATAACGGTCGGGCGCGCCTCCTGAATATTTCTCGACATATAGCGCAAGCCCTCGCAGAAAGCGACGCACGCGCCCGAAATGAGCGGATAGAGGAATCCGCAGGTCAGCTCGTAGATATGATTGATCGGGAGGACCGAGAGGAAAACGTCCTCGGGATAGCAGATGACGGTCTTGGTCAGCTCGCTCAGATCAAAGCAGATGCTTCTCTGCGAGTAGTTGTTGATATGCAGCTCTCCCGACGAAAAGCTCGGGGAGAGGATGGCGAGATCGTCGGGCTCGAGCGAGAGGCGGAGATAATCCGTGTCGCCGCAGGAGAGCTTCGAGGTGCCCTCCTCGATGAGAGCCTCAAGGGTGTTAAAGGAGAATTTCTTGACCGAAGCGGGCAGAGTGTTCACCTTCTCCTCGAATCTCGGGGAGTAGAAGACAGCGTGAGCATCGGTCTTTTCGGCGGCGAGGGCGAGATTTTCGGCGGAGATATCCTTGTCGACGGGAACAACGACGCCGAGTCCCGAGACAGCGGAGAGGAATACCGTTGCCCATTCGAGAGAGTTATCGCCGAGGATCATGATTCTCTTGCCGTAAAAGTTGCGCGAAAGGAGCTCGGTTCCGAGTCCCTCGACCTTATAGAGGAGCTCGGCGTAGCTGATCTCGCGGTATGCGCCCGCAAATTTCTGCATTATCGCGGGGCGCGCGCTGTAGCGTCTTGCCGCGGCGCGGATGGCGGCGCGGATGTTTTCGACCTTTTTGCCGTCGTGGTATTTAATGGGAAGTTTCATTTTGCGGTTCCTCACGAAAGTGATTTTGCAAGAAGAGCGGCGATGCGCGCGGCTCTGTCCGCGGAAAGCTTTGCGAATGTGGGGAAGTCCATCTCAGCCTCGCCGTCGGCGCTGTCCGACATCGAGCGAAGGACCGAATATTTTGCCGAATGGAGGCGGCAGACCTGCGCGATCGCGGCGCCCTCCATCTCACAGCAGAGTGCCTCGGGGAATGCCGAGAGGATGTCCTCGCGAGCGGCATTGCTCGAAACGAACTTGTCTCCCGTGGCTACTGCGCCTCGTTTTACCTCAAATTCACCGCCCGAGACGGCTTTTGCCGCATCCTCGAGCTTTGCGGAAAGCTCCGCGTCGGCGGGCATAACGATCTCGGAGGTCGAATCGGGGTAGAAAACGCTGCCGCGTGCGTCGCCGAGCGAGCCGTATTCGAGGTCGTATTCGATGCAACAGTCTGCGATAATGACGTCGCCGACGGTGATACCTTTGCCGAGAGCACCCGCAACACCCGTGTTGAGGATGAATTCGGGGGCAAAGCGGAGGATCATTGCGGCGGTGCAAGCGGCGGCGTTGACCTTGCCGACACCCGCGCGGGCGATGACGACGGGCGTGCCCGAGAGCAGACCCGTGTAGTAGGTGTGCTTGCCGATCTTTTGGCTTTCTTTAGCTTCGAGCATGGATACGAGGAGCTCGACCTCGCTCTCCATAGCTCCGATAATTCCGAGTTTGATTTTTTCCATGGTCATATTCCCGATCTTCCGCCTTCGTATTCAAAAGTGGGGAGAGTGCCCGCGCGGCGGTATTCGTCGAGCACGGAGAGATACTTTTCGGCTTCCTTTTTTGCCGCGGGGAGCGAGAGAGCGCGGAAGTTTCCGCATTCGCGGCGTGCCGCACCCGGCATTTTGCCCTCGTGGGCAAGGATCGCGTCAAAAGCCTTGCAGAGAGCCGAGAAATTTTCGGCATTCTTCTCGGTGCCTCCGCTCATAAGGAGATAAAATCCCGTGCGGCAGCCCATCGGACCGACGTAGATCACGCGGTCGCCAGCCTCACCCGAGCGCATATAGGTCGCGAGCAGATGCTCGAGCGAGTGCGCGGCGAGGGGAGTTATGTAATCGCCCGAATTGGGGCGGCGCATACGAAGATCGTATGTGACGACGTCGCCGTCGATGCGAGAGACGTAGATCCCGCGCTCGAGGCGGTCGTGGTCAACGGTAAAGGAGGATATTTTTTTCATCAGTAGCGTACCTTTGTCATGATGGTGTGCGACGAATTGTAGTTGCGGCAGAGCCTCAGCATCTTTTCGGTCGCCTCGAAGTAGAAGACGCATCTCTTGCCGTCAGCCGACTCGAATGCGGCGTAGTAAGCGTCGGGGGAGGAGGAGCTCGAGAGAGCCGAGTAGACGACCTCGGGATCGTAGAGCTCGAGTCTCTCCGACCATTCGCGAACGGTCATAGGCGCGATCATGAGACATTCCTTGATCGTGAAGGTGAGCTTTTCCTTTCGCGAGCGTCTGCCGTAGATGACGGAGAAGGTGACTCTGCCCGAGGTGACCGAGTATTCGTATTCGGGCTTTGCGTATTTCCAGGTGAAGAATACGAGCATCCATTCGGTGACGACGACGAGGGCAAAGAGCTGAAAGAGCTGGGTGATGAAGGCGACAGCCATGAAGATGAGGGGGTAGATTATGTAGAGAGCTATAAATCCGATCCGCATAAGACGGAATTTGCCCTCGCTCTTCTGCTCGACGGTGTATTCGTAGGTTGATGTGAAATCGTTGTTCATAGGGAGACCTCCGCTATTATATAGATAATTAATTATACTATATATTCAAGTAAAAATCAATACCAAATACAAAAAAACACCCCGAAAACGTGAGTTTTCGGGGTTTGGATGGACAAATATTGCGGTTTACGGAGAAGTGGATTCTTCGGGCGGGAAATATGTGACCAATCATACTGTTTTTTGATTCGAATATCATACCCTTCTAACATATAATACCCGTGTTTGTGACAAAATTCGACAAGATTTTATAAAAATATTTTATGATTTGTATGATTGCACAAAAATATTGAGTAATAATTGTTAAAAACGACTAAGAAAATAAGATGACGAACTATGGATATACATATTATGGAAATAAAATTATAAAAATCAAAATAAATCCGCCGATTTTAAAAATGAAAATTTCCGAGCCGTCAAGGCTCGGAAATTCACCTTTATTTTTCGCGCAGCGTGCGGATCTGTCGGTTTTCCAAAGGAAAACGGCGGTGTTCAGCCGCCGAGGCAGATTCGCGGCTTGCAGAAGGCAAGTATATCATCATTCGGCGTAGCCGATCATCATTCTGCCGAAGGCAGATCATCATTCTCGCGTAGCGAGACAGAATCACTTCCCGACACAGAATCTCGAAAAAATTCCGTCCGCTATGTCCGCGCCGACCGCTCCGTGTCCGCGTCCGTCGAGCTCGCAAAGGCGTGCGGCGGCGTCCTCGAGGCATACTCCCGCGACGTCGGGCGGGAAGCCTTCGGAGAGAGACGACCATGCCTCGCCGAGCGCGTCGATCACGCGTACGAGAGCGTCGTGCTGACGTGCCGATGCGATAACGGCGTCGCGCTCGGTGTCAAGCTCACCGTCGATGAAGAGTCGGTTGATAAGTGCCTCAAGCTCATCGCATCCCGAGCCGCTCTTGACCGAAAGCGTGACCTTCAGATCAAATTGAGATGCCAGAGCGACGGCATCGTCATTTTTATCAAGATCGGATTTTGTCAGTACCGCGATGACCTTGCCGCTGTGCGACTTGAGGCGTTGTGCAAGCGCGATATCGTCCTCGGAGGGCGCGCGCGAGGAGTCGATAAGGAAGAGAACGAGCTCAGCCGAGTCGATCTTTTCCTCGGCGCGGCGGATTCCGATACGCTCGACCTCCTCCGCCGTCTCGCGCAGACCCGCTGTGTCGGAGAGGAGAAGGGTAACGCCGCCGAAGGAGACTGTCGCGGTCAGAATATCGCGCGTCGTGCCCTCGATATCGGTGACGATAGCCTCGTCCGAGCCGACAAGAAGGTTGTAGAGCGTGCTCTTGCCCGCGTTCGTGCGTCCGCAGATGACGGTCGGTATGCCCTCCGCCACCGCGCGTCCCGTCGAATAGGTCGCGGCGAGCTTCTTTGCGGAATTGATGAGGTCGGAGAGTCGGGAGATGACTTCCTCGTCAGCGATCGAGCCGAGATCCTCCTCGGGGAAGTCAACTCGGGCGTAAATGTCCTCGAGCAGGGTCGTGATCTCGCGGCGCAGTCCGTCGCAAGCCGTCGAGAGCGCACCGCTCATACCGCCTCTCGAGAGCTTGAGCTGTGCCTCTGTTCCCGCATCGAGGAGCATACCGAGAGCCTCTGCTTCGTTGAGCGAGAGCTTACCCGCGGCAAAAGCACGGCGCGTGAACTCACCCGCCTCTGCACGTCTCGCCCCCGCCGCAAGTGCGGCACCGAGGACGGCGCGGGTGACGAGGATTCCGCCGTGACAGCAGATCTCGACCGTGTCCTCGCCCGTAAAGGAATTCGGCGCGGCAAAGCGCGTGCAAAGACCTGTATCGATGCGCTTTCCCTCAACGGGATCGACGATCTCGCCGAAGAGTGCCGTCCTTGCGGGCGACTCGGAGACGGGCTTGCCGTTTATTCTCTTGAAGATTCGGTCGCCGACGGCGTTTGCCTCGGGACCCGATATACGAACGAGTGCCACACCGCCCTTGCCTTGGGGCGTTGAAATTGCGGCGATCGTGCTGAAATCTGTTGCAAAGGACATGATTTATACCTCGTGATATTTTTTGAGTGCAGAATGCAGAATGCAGAGTGCAGAGTTAAGGGGAATTTCCTCACCAAGGCTCGGAAATATTCATTTTAATAAAAATACTTTTCGAGCAACGCGAGAAATGCTACCATAACTCTGCACTCTGCATTCTGCACTCTGAACTTAACAAAAAGCCGCCGAGTGATCGGCGGCTTTTTGTTATTCAGCAGAGTTATCGAGATAGATAACGATCTTGCGGTTGTTTTCGCTGCCGATGGAGTTGGTGCTTACGCCCTTGATGGTCTGAACCTCGGAGTGGATGATACGTCTCTCGTAGGGGTTCATAGGCTCGAGCATTACGCTCTTCTTGTACTTCTGTACCTTTGCCGCCATTCTTCTTGCGAGTGCGCGGAGAGTTTCCTCTCTCTTTGCGCGGTAGCCCTCTACGTCAACGGTAATTCTTACGTACTCGTCCTTCTTACCGTCAATTCTCTTGTTAGCCGCAAGGCTTGCAAGATACTGAAGAGAGTCGAGAGTCTCGCCGTGGTGACCAATGAGGATCGCTGCGCTCTCGCCGGTAACGGTAATTCTCTTCTCACCGCTCTCGCCGTCGCTCATTGTGACCTCAGCCTCGATGTTCATATCCTCGAGGACCTTCTTGACGAACTCAAATGCCTTTTCCTCGTTACCGACAGTGTAGCTTGCGCTGATCTTCGCGTCGGTAGCGCCAATTCCGAGGAAGCCCTTCTTTGCCTCCTCAACGACCGTATATTCGATCTTATCTGCAGAAGGTGCGCCGAGCTCAGCCACTGCCTTTGCAACAGCCTCTTCTATGCTCTTTGCACTTACTATAACTTCTTTCTTCACTTTTAATTCTCCGTCTGAAATTTACTTATCGGATGCTTCGTCATCCGTGCCGTTGTCCTTTTTTTCGTTTCTGTCATCCTTCTTGAGAGGTGCGGACGAAACGAGTCCTGATCTCTTAGAGGTCTTTTCGGCAGCCTCCTGTGCCGCAAGCGCTTCCTTGTGCTTGAGTGCAGCTTCTCTGGTGTCCTCGAAATCCTCGTCATCGATGTGGTGCAGCGAGCGCACTGCCTTGCCGGATTTCTCTACCTTAGAGCTCTTGTCCATTCTTGCATTTACTTCCTTCTCAGCCGCCTTGTAGTCCTCTTCGGTGAACTTGGGGATAGGCATAGCATAGAAGAGTATTACCTTACTGATAACACCGAGAATGCTCTTGAATATCCAATAGATACCGAGTGCCGCGGGAACGCCGAACGAAATAAATACGCTGAAGAGCGGCATTACGATGTCCATCATCTTGTTGGAGCATCCCATCTGCTGCTGTTGAGCGGCGTCAACCGGCTGATAAGTGAACTTTCTTGTCAGCTTCATGCTGAAGAAGTAAGCGATAAAGGTGAGAACGGGAACCGCGATAACGAACCAATTTGCAGGTACCTTAAGCGCGTCGATACTCATACAGCTGCTGGGCATTACGGACAGATCGAACGCTCCGCCGAACGCCTTGAGGTTAGGCATATTCTCGAATATCTCTACAGTAAAGCCCTCAACGTTTCTGAACGCTTCAAATCCCTTATCCGCGATCGGACCAAGGAAGGACATAGTGCCTCTCGAGGTATCCATACCGAGAATAGTGGCGATCTGACCTATAGCATTGTCAGTAAGTCCGCAGATATACTTTAGCGGGTTGATGACGATGTTATAGAGCGCGATGAGAAGCGGGAACTGAATGAGAAGCGGCAGACAACCGCCCATGGGGTTGTAGCCTTCCTTCTGGTAGAGCTCCTGGATCTCCTGAGTCATCTTCTGCTGAGTGGGCTTGTCGTCTCTTCCCTTGTACTTGTTGCGTATCGCCATTTCCTTGGGGCGCAGACGAGCCTGCTTGATGGAATTCTTCTGCTGCTTGATACCGAAAATAAGTGCCATCAGTATTTCCATAACTATCGAGAAAAGCAATATCGCGAGGATATAGCTGTTTCCGCATATGGTACTGAAGAACTTAAGCAGCCAACCTATCGGAACTGTAATAAAATCCATTAAATTTTCTCCTCTCCTGTTTTGTCGGAGTCGTCATTGTTACTGTCGTATTGTTTGCTTTCTTCGTCCTGTGTATCCTTTTGGTACTTGGGAATTCTTTTGTGCTTCTCGGGGACGGGATCGTACCCTCCTGCACAGTACGGATTGCAGCGAAGTATTCGCCACACGGTAAGATAAGTACCGACAAAAAAGCCACGTTTCTTATACGCATCAAGTGCGTAGGCTGAACACGTAGGTGTGAACCTACACGTCGGATTTCGTTTCAAGGGCGACAAAGCCTTTTGATAAAAGCGAATAAGCCAAATGCAAACATGCTTCATTCTTTTTACTCTTCTGTTTTGTTTTTTTCTGCCGCTTCTGCGGCAAACATTCCAAGAGCGGTAAAAGCCTCGGCAAGCTCCTGCGCGATGTCGGTGCTTTTTTTCTTAGCCGCCGCACTGCGCGCGCTTATAACAATAAGAAAGCCCGTCTTAAGTCCTGCCTTGTGCGTATCAAATCCTGCGCGGATTATGCGCTTGACACGGTTGCGGACGACGGCACCGCCAATTTTCTTTGAGACCGAAAGTCCTACGCGGTTGACGAATTTCTTCTCGGGATTTGCCTTTGCAAGTCGCTTTGCCGCGAGGTCGCGCAGTACGTAGACCGCGACGTATCTTCCGACGTAGCTCTTGCCGCGCTTGTAGGTCTTGTTGTAAAGATGGTTTTCTCTTATTGCGATATTCTTCATCTTCTGCCACTCTTTTCTGCCTTAATACCAAAAACCCCGATGCGCGCAAAAAACAGTAACTTCTGCTTTTGAGGACACCGGCGGTTTTTATGTGTCAGGCTATCGAACAAGGTTCGACGATCAATAGGTCAATCTTTTTCTGCCTTTAGCGCGTCTTCTCTTAAGTACGTTTCTGC
>JAZQXP010000073.1:0-48824 GCA_045632925.1 Eubacteriales bacterium
GCGTGCTTTTACTCGCAAGGTTAATACCTTGCTTCGCAAAATCCCACCAAAATCCATCAAAAATTAATTCGCCGTGAGGTGCGAGCAGTTTTGACGGAGCAGATTTTTTCGAGAACAAGGTTCTTTTCGATGATCATATATTAATATTATCAAGGAAAGAACTGTAGTTATCGGGAAAATCTGCCCGACAAAACCAATTATGTTCGACTCCCGTACGGCTAACCAAGAAGGAAGTGAAAAAATGAAGAGCAGGCGTATACCCCGCGATAAGAAGGGTTTGCTTGTCAGACTGTACGATGACGTCGCCGCGGCGGCGGAAAAGATAATTAATAAAGGTAAAAAGCTGAAAAGGGAATACAGTCCGCGGGTATTTTGTGCAAATCTCGCTCTGGCGGGCGCGGGATTTCTGCTCGGAGGAGCTGAGATATATTTTTCGGCGTCGCCTCTCGGGATCGCGTGGCTCTGCGCATCGCCGAGCGGCATTCCGTATATTTTGGTCGGAGTGCTGCTTTCATCCTTAATGAGAGGCGACGAGGCACTTGTTTTTGCGCTCAGCGCGGTTCTATCGGTCGGTCTGCGCGTGCTTGTAAGATGTGCCGTTGAACCGCCGAGGGATCGCAGGATCTCCGAATCTCTCTTCAAGGAGAGCGCATATCTGAGAATGGCGACCTCCGCGGTCGCCGCATTTGCCGTTGGATTTTACAGAGCCTTCGTCGGAGGATTTTACTTATACGACCTCGGCGGCTGCATTACCTCAACCGTCGTTGCTCCCGTTGCGACCGCTCTGTTTATGCCGCTCTTTTCGGAAAACCGCGATCAGCTTCCCGAACGCGATTCTTCGGCGGGAAAGCTGCTTTCCGAGTCGGCATATTTCGCTCTGCTTTTTTCGCTGAGCATAGCGGCGTCGGGATTTGAGTTTACGGGACTGTCACCCATCCATATTGCGATCACGGCGGCGATCCTTTATACCGTACGAACAAGGGGTACCGCGCGCGGAATTGCGGCGGGAATACTCTGCGGTGCGGTTGCGGGCTTTGATTACGCCGTGATATACGCGATAGGCGCGGCGGGGGCGGGACTTTTTATGAACCTCTCGATCCTTGCCGCCGCGACCGCGATACCGATAAGCGGCGCGTTGAGATCGGTATTTTTCTCCGATGCTGACGGCTTCATTATGCTTTTCCCTTCGCAGGTCGCGGGACTTGCTGTGTTTTGCTTGATCTCGCTTTTCGGCGAAAGACTTGAGTTTTCCGCAGAAAACGCCGATGAAGCCGCGAGTGCGCCTGCAAAACCCGAGGGAAGCCGCGAGAGGATGCGCGAGCTATCCGAGGCTTTCGCGGGTCTTGCCGACAGCTTTTCCGAGCTTGCCAGAACGCGCAGACGCCCGACGGAGGGAGAGCTTCGCGCCGCCTGCGACAAGGTCTGCGACAGAGTCTGCCTCAAATGCCCGAACAGAAATCTCTGCTGGAATCTCGAATACGCCTCGACCCTAGATATCATTTCAAAGATCTGCACGGCGGTCTCGGTCAAGGGCTACGTCGAGACCGCAGACCTTCCCGAATATATGCAGAAGCGATGCCCCTTCCTCGATGAAATAACCGACGGCGTAAACACTTCAGCCACCGAGCTCATCCGCGAATGCCTCGAGGACGGAAGACTTTCGGGCTTTTCAGCCGATTACCGAGCGGTCTCCGCGGCACTTGCCGAGGCTGCTCTCGAGGATCAGCGCGAGAATACCGAGGATGTGGAGCGCACCGAGCGCGTCCGCAGGATCCTACGCGATGCGGGGATAAGGTTTTCAACCGTCAGCGCGGTCGGGAAAAGAAGGATCGTCATCAGAGCCGAAAACGTGAATCTTTCACGCTCGAATCTGCGTGCGGCAGAATTGCGGAAAAGCCTCGAGAAGGCTGTCGGTTGCCTTTTGGGACCGCCGATGCTCTCTCCGTCGGGCGGCGGAATGTGCCTTGAATTTGTAACGAGACGCCGCTTTTCGGTCAGCTTCGGAGCGGCGCGATCATCAGCCGAAAAGGGCGATCCCTGCGGAGACAATATTTGCCGCATCGACAACGGCGAGGATTATTTCTACGCCGTGATCTGCGACGGAATGGGGCAGGGAAGCCGCGCGGCTTTTGCCTCGGGCGTATCTATAGGCTTCCTCAAACAGATGCTGGAAGCCAAAATGAGCGTCGAGACCTCGCTTTCGGTGCTCAATGCCTGGCTCCGTGCAGACCGAGAGGAATGCTCGGTCAGCGTAGATATACTTAAGATCGATTTGCTCACCGGCAAGGCGGCTATATACAAGGGCGGTGCCGCGGCAAGCTATCTTCGCCGAGGACGCGACGTCTTTCCGATCGAATCCGAGGGCTTTCCCGTCGGGATACTAAAGCAGACCGCCGCGATAAGGACGGATATCGACCTCTGCGCGGGCGACGTCATAATGATGGGCTCGGACGGCATCGATCCCGAATGTAAGATCGCGCGGGGCGCGGAGGTCTGGCTTCTCGATCTTCTCGAAGCGGTCGACGCGGAAAAGCCGGAATCGACAACTCAAGCAGCCAAGCGCACCGTTAGCGCCGCAAGGCAGGCGGGAAGCGGCGACGATATCGGCGCGCTCTACGTTGCCGTATCCGCCGAGCCCTTTGAGGGTGAATAAAATTCGTCCGTTTTATTGACAAGCTTCTCCGAAAATGATATAATGTAATAAATAACATTATTGATTCTCAAAGGAGAAAGATCATGATCATTTCAACCGACAACAGCGTAATGCGCTATGCTTACGGCGACAAGGAATCCATCAGAATGTGCAAGGAGGCGGGATTCGACGGAATCGACTACTCTCTCTTCAAGATGCAGCCCGATAACGACATCCTCAACCTTCCCGACGAGGAGCGCAAGGCTCTGGCATACGATCTGCGCAACTACGCGGAAAAGATCGGCATCTGCTTCCCGCAGGCTCACTCGGATTTCGAGACCCGCTACGGCGAGATCGGAAATTCGGTTCATTACAACAACCTTCTTCGCAGCCTTGAGTTCGCATCCTGGATGGGCATCCCCCAGATCGTCGTACATACCGTAAAGTACGGCATACCCGAGGACGAGAGCTTTGACGTTTACGAATACAACCGTCCCTTCTTCTCGGATCTCATTCCCATTGCCGAGAAGCTGAATATCAAGATCGGTATGGAAAACCTTTTCATAAAGAAGAAAAACGGCGACTTCAACTATATCGGCGTTCTCGGAACGGCAGAGGAGATGAACGCTTACCGCGATTCCTTCAATTCCGACGTTTTCGTGACCTGCTGTGACATCGGACACGCCGCAGTCGTCGGCGTTGATCCCGCAGAATTCATCCGCGGAATGTCGAAGGACAAGCTGACGATGCTCCACGTTCAGGATACCGATTTCAAGGGCGACCGCCATTGGCTCCCCTATGTCGGAAAGCACGACTGGAACGCCGTAACCTCCGCGCTCGCAGAGATCGGATACGAGGGCAATATGAACCTCGAGGTGCTCCATTTCTATGACAGATTCCCCACAAAGGATCTGATGCAATCCGCACTCTGCCACGCCGCAAAGGTAGCCCGCCACCTCGCAGACGAGGTTGAGGCGAAGAAGGCGGCGCTGGCTAAATAATTATTTAACCCCGCACGTCGTTCTGTGCGGGGGGTTAATACGATAATAACTGCCGAATAGCGTGAGGTGTATCTATGAAAAAAATCCTTTCGTTCTTCTTTGCGGTGTCGTTATGCTTGATGTTGCATTCTTGTGGCGCACCCGATAATAGCAGTATTGGTAATGAATCTGACTCTGACGTTGAGTCAACAAAAGATTTTTCTGATGTGTCGTTAGTTCCGGAGTCTTCTGAAGCTCCGGAGTCCTCAGAAGAAGCGGAATTGATATGGGAGTTGAAACCGTACATTGATATTCCGCATGAAATCAGACCGTATGACAGTACCGTTGAATATCCAAAAGAAGTAATAAATACATTCATTAGCCTTCCGAAAATATATGAAGAAACTATAGAAGGTCTGCATGTCAAGATCGAGTTTTTTGATGATACGGTATATATGCATGACTATATTCTTTCAAGGATTACATTACGCAATAATACCGGCGGAGATATTGAGTATTATGGAATTCAAATGGGTGCAAGCGGAGTTTTCATCAAATCGGCAAATGAGGATTCAGCAGAGTCGGATTTGTTCGCAAGAAGGTCCAGTAAGTTCATTTTTAATGGCGACTGGTCGGATAACCGTGTGTTGAAAAACGGAGAAACCTTCGTTTATGAATCAATACACTTTATGGATCACGAGTTCTTCGCAGAAGGTAATGATTACAGTTATTTTTTCAGCATATTCGATATTGGACCATTGGAAAATGAGAATAAAGGATATAGTCTGACCTTTCCCGTAGAGATTTTGATTGCTGATTAACAAAACAGGCTGCCCGCAATGGGCAGCCTGTTTTGTTATGATGTTATTGACCGCTGATCTCAAACTCCGCCCAAAGCATACAATGGTCGGAATAGCTACGGCTTACGTAACCCGAGGAGACTTCCTTGAAGGAGTCCGAGTATACGATATTGTCGATCGGGCTCTTGCTCGAGGGGAAGGTGGGATAATTGCGGATCTCGTTGTTGATGAGATTACCGCCGATGACTCTGAATTCGGTAAAGTCCGCGGTGTTGAAGTCGCCCGTGATTATGTAATTCTTGCAGCCATCGGTCTTTTCGGCAACCTCAAGGAACTGAAGTCCGCGGAGGCTCTTGTCCTCATAGGAAAGATGGGTGTTGAAGAAATCGAGCTGCACACCGCCGAGGTCGATTACGGCGTGACCGAGGGATCTTGCTTCCTTGTCCCAGGATTCAAGCGGAATGACCTCCGAGGAGATGATCGGATACTTCGAGAGAATGAGAGTTCCGTACTGACCGCCCTGATAGTCGATCGCGCGAACAAAAACGTAGTAGGGCATTTCTGCCGCCTCGGCGAGCATTCTGGGCTGATCGATGTAGTTCGAACGCTTGGTTCTCTTATCGACCTCCTGCAGACCGACTATGTCGAGATTCTGCGATTTGATGACCTCTGCGATGGTATTGAGATTTAGATTTGCGTCTGCGGCGTGCTTGATGTTGTAGCTGCCGATTCTGATCGTCTTGGGCATTGAAATTTCCTCCTTGGTTGTTTCGGGCGCGGATGTTGTGATCTCCTCCGTGGTTACCTCGAGGGTAGTTTCCTCGATCTCGGACGATTCGGGAGCGGGAGCTTCGGTCGTCGTGTCCGAGGTCTCGGGAGCCTCTGTCTTCTCGCAGGAGCAAAGAAGAGCTGTGAGCGAGAGAAGGAGAAGGGCAAAAATGATAGAAATGCGTTTCATATTGTCGCCGTCCTTTTGTTATTCTGCTGTTATTATAGCTTACCGAAGCGTTTTTGTCAAGTCATTATTGACTTTTTCTTCCGCGGGTGGTATAATTATGATGTTAGATTATGTTTTCAAGGAGAACTTACATGGCTGATTGCATTATGTATCAGAGCAACGTGCCCGTTGTCCGCGAATGCGACGTTCTTGTCGTAGGTGCGGGACCCGCGGGCGTATGCGCCGCCGTATCCGCGGCAAGAGAGGGAGCAAGGGTTATTCTTTGCGAGCGTTACGGCTCGGTCGGCGGTATGCTGACTATGGGTAACGTCGATCCCATCCTCGGCGAGGTCGGCGGAGGAACTTATTATGACGAGATAGTAAGAAGACTTTCCGAGATAGATAAAGGCACCGTTCCGACAACGGGAACAAGAATCGGACGCGAGGTTCCCGTAAACCGCGAGGTTGCCAAGATCGTCCTCGACAGAATGATCTCCGATGCGGGCGTTGAGCTTTGGGTCGGCGCGGCATTCGTTGATTCGCTTGTTGAGAATGGCAAGGTGACCGGCGCGATCTTCGCAACGCAGAACGGTCTCCGCGCGATCCGCGCCAAGGTGACGGTCGACTCCACGGGCGACGCTTGTGTTGCCGCCGCTGCGGGTGCCGAGATCGAGCTCGGACGCGAATCGGATGGCGGACTCCAGCCGATGACTCTCGAGTTTACCGTGACCGGCGTTGACGAGAGCATCGCCATCAGCGTCTGGGGCGGAAGCGACCCGATCAAGATTCCCGCGGGCGAATTTGCCGGTATGGAATACCGCGAGCTCTGCAAGCAGAAGAACCGCGAGGGCGAGCTTCCAGAGTTCGTCACCATCGTCAGACTCCACAGAACCTCCAAGCCCGGCGAGCGATCTGTCAACGCAACTCAGGTAAACGGTCTTTCTCCCCTCGATCCCTCGGATATGGGCAAGGCTGAGCTTGAGCTTCGCGATCAGATCAAGAAATGTGTTGACTTCCTTCAGAAATATATCCCCGGATTCGAGAATTGCTCGATCAAGGCGTCTGCCGATACCGTCGGCGTACGCGAGTCGAGACGAGTCCGCGGCGTTGAATACATCGTTGACAGCGACGTTGAGAACGGCAGAATGCGCGAGGATGGAATCGTTCATAACGCCTGGTTCCTCATCGACATCCATAATCCCAAGGGTGGCGGACAGGCGGAGGGTTATTCGAAGCCCGCACAACCCTATGATATCCCCTACGGCGCGATCGTCCCGATCAGGACCGACGGACTTCTCATCGCGGGCAGACCCATCTCGGGAACTCACCGCGCACACGCATCGTGGAGAGTCATGGCGATCTGTATGGCAATGGGAGAAGCCGCAGGAGTTGCGGCATCGAAATGTGTTGCCCTCGGCGTTGAACCCCGCGACCTCGATCCTAAGGAAGTGCGCAATGTGCTTTCCGCAAGAGGCGTTGAGCTTTAATATCATAAAGGAACAGGCTTTCTCCGCCTGTTCCTTTTTCGACATATTTTCCGTTAATAAATATTAAGAATTGATACACAAAATATTTATCCGAGCAAAACACTTGAGTGATATAATAACTTTGAGTAATTTTAATCTTCGACAAAGGAGAAAAATAATATGAATGCATTGACATTAAAAGAAAATATACTTTCGGGCGCGCTTGACGTCCGTTTCGCCAAGCTCTACGGCTCGGATGAGTCTGCGCTTGCGCGTCAGAGAGCAAGATACGCCTCCCTCATCGACGAATTTGCTTCGCGCTACGGAGAGGATCGCGATATCGCGCTCTTCTCGGTTCCCGGCAGAAGCGAACTTTCGGGTAACCACACCGACCACAACCACGGCTGTGTTATCGCGGGCAGCATCGACCTCGATATCATCGCGGTTGCCGCAAAGAACACGGACAACGTGATCCGTATCAAGAGCGAGGGCTTCCCCGAGGACATTGTCGACACCGATGCCTTCAATACCCCCAATGAGGCAAGATTCGGCAAGTCGGACGCTCTTATCGCGGGCGTTGCGGACGGATTCAGATGCCGCGGCTTCAAGGCGGGCGGATACGATGCCTGCACGACCTCGAGCGTTCTCAAGGGCTCGGGACTTTCCTCTTCCGCCGCTTTCGAGAATATGGTCGGACTTATCCTTTCTCATTTCTATAACTCTGGCGAGGTCGATTTCGTAACCCTCGCGCAGATCTCGCAGTATTCCGAGAACAAGTTCTTCGGCAAGCCTTGCGGTCTTATGGATCAGGTTGCTTGTGCCGCAGGCGGTATCGTTTCGATCGACTTTGCCGATACCTCGTCTCCCGTCGTTGAAAAGGTCGATTTCGACCTCACCGAGGCGGGGTATTGCCTCTGCATCGTAAACACCGGCGGAAACCACGCCAATCTCACACCCGATTACGCCGCTGTTCCCGCAGAGATGAAGGCTGTTGCGGCTGAGCTTGGCGCAAGCGTTCTCCGCGAGACCGACCGCGAGGCTCTCATCAAGGCTGTTCCCACACTCCGCGAGAAGGTGGGCGACAGAGCCATCCTCCGTGCGTTCCATTTCTTCGCAGAAAACGACCGCGTGGCAGAGCAGAAGAGCGCGCTGAAGTCGGGCGATCTCGAGAAATATTTCTCGGGCGTTCTCGCATCGGGAAGATCCTCCTTCTGCTATCTCCAGAACGTATATACCACCGCAAACGTATCCGAGCAGGGTCTCTCGCTCGCTCTCAACCTCTGCGAGAGCTACCTCTCGTCGCTTGATCAGCCGACAGCTTGGCGTGTTCACGGCGGAGGATTTGCGGGAACCGTTCAGGCATACGTCCCCATGTCCGCAGCCGAGGGATTCGTATCTCTCCTCGAGAGCGTCTTCGGCAAGGGCTCCTGCTACCTGCTCAAGATAAGACTCTCGGGCGCAGTCAGAGTATTCTAAACATCGAAAGGAACGTCCGTTATGAAAAAAGGACAAAATTCAAAGCCGCAGAGCGTATCCGAGGCGGTAAACGCCTTCAATTGGAAGCGTATGCTTCTTCTTGTGCTCTTCTGTGCGATCTCGCTCGGACTTTACTTCTATCTTATCAACTTCACCTTCTGGAAGGTCGTCGTTATCGCATACGTTGCGGTGGCATCGATCCTCATTATCGCATACTTTATCATCAACCGCGCATTCACGGGAAGCGGAGTGACATATGAGATGCTCCCCGATACTATGACGCATGCTGAAAAAGAGGAATATCTTGCCGACGTTGCAGAGCGCGAGCGTCGCTCGAGACCGCTTCTGATGGTCATTTTTCCCGTAGTTATCACGCTTCTTGTCGACCTCTTCCGTCTCTTTGTGCTCGACGGTCTGCTCGGTAAATAATGAGTGAGATCACGATAGGCACGCTTTGCTCGGGCTCGAAGGGCAATTGCACGCTGGTAAAATACCGCGATACCGCGATCCTCGTTGACGCGGGACGCTCGACAAAGTACATAAAGACAGCTCTTGCATCGGTCGGACTTGTTCCCGAGGATGTTTCCGCTATCTTTCTGACTCATTCGCACAGCGATCATACCTCCGCGCTCAAGGTCTGGAGCTCACATTATCATACACCCGTCCACGCAAGTGCCGCAGTATGTGCCGATCTTGAGAGCAAATGCCGCGAGGTGCTCGTCGATCATCCGATAATCTTTGAGGAGACTGTCGGAGATATCTCGGTGAAAAGCTTCCCGACAGATCACGATTCCTTCGGCTCGGTCGGATACAGATTTGAAGCAGGGGAGAGAAGCGTGGGTATCGCAACCGACCTCGGACACGTGACAGACAGTGTCCGCGAGGGACTTTTCGGCTGTACGGCGGCGGTTATCGAGTCGAATCACGACGTCGATATGCTCCTCCGCGGTCCCTATCCTCCCGAGCTTAAGCAGAGAATACTCTCACGCTTCGGTCATCTTTCCAACGAAAGCGGCGCTGAATTTGCGAGATTCCTTGCCGATAACGGAACGACAAGGCTTCTGCTTGCGCATCTTTCAGAGATAAACAATACCCCGGAGCTCGCATACCGCGCATCGAGAACGGCTCTTTCGGATATTCTCGACAGAGTCGAGCTTTCGGTCGCTGAGCCCGCGGTGCCCGTATTATTCAATCTTTAAGAGGAATATAAATTGATCAATTTAAAAATTATCGCCCTCGGCAATATAAAGGAGCAATATCTCCGAGATGCCGCTGCAGAGTACGTAAAAAGACTCGGCGCATTCGCAAAGGTTGAGCTTTGCGAGCTTAAGGAGGCGCGCCTTCCCGAAAATCCCTCGCAGAGCCATATAGATTCCGCTCTTGAGGACGAGGCACAGAGAATACTCGCTGCCATCCCTCCGAGATCACACGTAATTGCGCTTGCGATCGAGGGTAAGCAGATGTCGAGCGAGGATTTCGCATCGCATATCGAAAGCGTCACGCAGACCTCCTCAACGCTCTGTCTTATAATCGGAAGCTCACACGGACTTTCCGCAAAGGTTAAAAACGCAGCTGACTGTAAGCTTTCGGTATCGAAGATGACCTTTCCGCATCAGCTCTTCCGCGTGATGCTTCTCGAATCGGTCTACCGTGCCTTTAATATAATCAAAGGAACAAAATATCACAAGTGATATTTTTCAGATAAATTTTGGAGTAAAATATGCGTTTATTCAATGAAATTGCAAAAAGGGGCGTTGCTCTGCTTTTGCTTGCAGCAACCGCCTTTGCAACAATTACATACTCGCTCGGTCTCTATGAAATATCCTTCATAGACCGCGGCGGAGAGGACGAATTCGACGACGGGACGATACAGGAGATCCTCGGTACGCTCGAGCCCGGAACGAATATTTCGGATTTCACGGGTGACCTTACCGATATAGTTACGCCTCCCGAAAGCTCGTCGGTTCAGACCGGTACTTCTGCCCCCTCCACGTCGGATACCGAAGCCGCAACCGCACCGAATACAACTGCACCGGATACTACCGTGGGTGGCGACGAGCCCATCGTGCCGAGCGGTCCGAGCACCCTTGCCGATCTCCTTTCGACGGGATATAAGATCACTTGGGAGGCATATAATCCCGATATGCAGCTTGCAGAGCTGACTCTCGATTTTGAAGGAAGCGATCAGTACACCCTCGGCAGCTACAAAAGGGTCCGCGTCAAGATGAAGCTGAATTACGGCGAGGCACACCGCGAGATCGCGAGTTATCAAATTCAGAATCAGACCCGCCCCGCTCTTGAAATGTACATGGGATACATCATCGTTGATTCGGGAATCGGAGACGTTATCTCCGGCATCGACGACAGACTTTACGAGCAGGAGGACCGAGTAAGTATTTATACCTCGACCGGTAAGCTGATTGGAATCTATCCCGGAGATGAGATCATTCCCGCATACACCCGCGACCGTGAAGACAGACCGATCTTCTATTACAATAACGTATATTACTATCTTGATGAATCGACGGGCAAATTTGCCGTATCCGATTTCAAGGAAGCCCGCGACAGCCGAGGACTCTATTTCGACTACAACCCCGATTTCGGTAAAGCGGACGGAAGATATAAGATCTTCAGCACCTGGCAGGAGATCACCGAGACCTTTGAGATTCACGATACCTCGAACTATTATACCAGATACGGTGTTGACAGCCGTCTGGCTGAACAGCTTTATCTCTATTTCCCGAAGTTTGCCGAGCAGATATCGTATACCTTCGACGGCGGAAAATATTATAACCGACTATTCGCAAATAAGCTTAAGGAAGTTATAAAGGGCGTTGAATCGGGCGAGATCACTAGACCTCCCGAGACCACCGAAGCACCCGAAACTACGGTTGCTCCCGAAACTACAGTCACACCCGAAACTACAGTCGAGCCCGAAACCACGGTAGAACCCGAAACTACAGTCGAGCCCGAAACTACAGTGGAACCCGAAACTACGGTCGAGCCCGAAACTACGGTCGAGCCCGAGATCACTCATATCTTTACGGAAGAGACCACCGCAGTACCGCCGCAGGCGAGAACGATAATTGCAACCTCTCCCGAGGATGCGGACGGAAACGGTATTCCCGACAGCATTACGCTTGATATAAAGTATAATGCCTACCGCTTCACATACCGTGCCTCCGAGCCCAAGGTCGATCTTTCTAAGACGGTCACTAACAAGTATACCTATAATGGCTATATCACGCAGACTATCAGCTGGAAGACCGATTTCAAATACGCCAAGGCGTACAATTTCAGCGAGGAGCGCGCGTATACCGTTGACGCGAACGGAATCGTAAAGATCATCAATACTTACGGAAACAGCGCGGCATATCTATACAACACGTATCGCGCGGAAAGCGGAGAAGGCTCCTTCTACCGATTCCAGTACTATACCGAGCCCTTTGAATGTGACGAATATATGCTCGGTCACTATTTCTACGATGACGGTCTTATCAGAATGAGGGTCGTCGAGAGACTTCCTCATAAGCTCGATATCTATGAGGACGATTACGAGGTCATTCTTGACAAGAACGGCAAGCAGGTCTCGCTTATCCCCGAAGGTTATACCCTCGTTTCATACTCGGACAGCATATTCCTCCTCGAGCGCAACGGCAGATACGGCTACTACCACCGCGACGGATATTGGGTAGCACAGCCGATCTACACATACGCCGCGCCCTTTATCGAGGGGCTTGCGGTGCTCGGATATGAGGGAGGCAACAAGGGCGTTATCGACGTCGACGGAAATATCGTCATCCCATTCCGATATATGTCGATATCGAATGCCTCGACGGGACTCTTCGCCTGCTTCAGCACGTCCGAAGGCTGGAAGGTGTTTGCGAAGGTTTCTAAGTGATGATCCCTTTCAAAAAAGCATTATAAATCAAGACAAAACCCGCGTTTTCAGCAAAAAAACGCGGGTTTATATTTTGTTAAAAAATAAAGTCTTCTTTTGTCTTGAATTGTCGAACGGAATGGGGTATAATATTCGGGTCAATAAATAATCCCGAAAGGAAAAAAGAAAATGAATTTCAAGAGAATCACGGCGCTTGTGCTGGTCCTCATTATGGCAATCTCGATGTTCGCGGCTTGCGGACCCGAAGCTGCTCCCGAGGTTACAACAGAAGCTGACAACACGACCGCGCCCGACGTTACGGTTGAGGCTACCGAGCCCACACCTGACGAGACAACGGACGAGAACACCGATGCGGTGACCGATGCACCCGAGGAGACTACCACCGAACCGAAGGTGGAATATCCCACAATCACTATCGCGGAGGCTCTTGCTCTTTGCGAGCAGTTCGTTGATTCGGCATCATCCGAAAGATACTATATCCGCGGTATCGTCAAGGAGATCCAGAGTGAGACCTACGGTCAGATGATCATCGAGGACGCTACAGGCTCGATTATGGTTTACGGTACATACAGCGCTGACGGAAGCATCCGTTACGACGCTATGACCCAGAAGCCCGTTGTAGGCGACGAGGTTCTCTTCCACGGTACTCTTCAGAATTATAAGGGCAACACCAAGGAGGTCCAGAACGGCAGACTTATCGAGTTCAAGGCAAACGGCTACGTTCCCGAGGCTCCCAAGCTTCCCGAGTTCGGCACAACCCTTACCATTGCCGAAATCCTCGCGCTTCCTCTTTCCTCGAATCAGGTTACCGAGGGTAGATACTACGTTGAGGCTACCGTTGATTCCGTAACCAATGCGGCATACGGCGCAATGTACATCACCGATAAGACCGGCACCATCTCCGTTTACAACAGCAAGAACGCGGACGGCACAGTTGATTACGCGGCTATGACCGATAAGCCTGTCAAGGGAGACACCGTCAAGCTTTACTGCACGGTACAGAACTTCAACGGCACTTTTGAGATCAAGAGCGCGTATATCGTTGAGTTCAAGCACAACACCATCGACGAGTCGGCTTACACCGCAATGTCCATAGCAGACGCACGCAAGGCTGCAGAGGGCGCAAAGATCAAGGTCGAGGGCGTTGTAGCAAAGATCACGTATGCAACGGGAATGATCCCCTCGGGCGTTATCCTCGTTGATGCGACAGGCTCTATCTACGTTTACGACGGCGACCTCGCGGCTTCGGTTTCCGAGGGTAACAAGATCACCGTAGCGGCAGAGAAGACCTGGTGGATTCTCGAGACCGAGCAGTCGAATGCAAACAAGTTCGGTTACAAGGGCTGCAACCAGCTCGCAAACGCATGGATCCTCGCAAACGATAAGGCAAAGAACGATTTCGATAAGTCCTGGATCACCACAACTACTGTCAAGGAGATCCTTGATACTCCCGTAACCGAGGACATCAGCACCGTTATCTACAAGGTAACCGCGCTTATCAAGGAAGTTCCCGGCAGCGGCTTTACCAACTATTACATCAACGATCTGGACGGTACCACGGGTACCTATTCCTACTCTCAGTGCAACGGCGGCGACTTCGAGTGGCTCCGTGCATTCGACGGAAAGATCTGCACCGTTTACGTGATGGCTCTCAACGCAAAGTCCACCGCGTCCGACTGCTTCTGGAGATTCCTCCCCATCGCAGTATTCGACGAGGGCTTTGACAAGACAAGCGTTAACCCCGCTGAGTTCGCTGTCAAGTATCACGGTGTTCCTCAGTTCACCGCAACCACCTTTACGGGTGACCCCGCAATCGAGCTTCTTACCTCCGTTTCCTCCGATCTTCTCGGCTTTAACGGCGTAAAGCTCAGCTACACCTCGGATAACACCGCAGTTGTTTCGATCAGCGAGGAGAACGGCAAGCTCGTTCTCCATTGCCTCGCAACAGGCACCGCAAACGTAACCGTTACCGCGGAATATAACGGTAAGACTTACAGCGATACTGTCAAGTTCACCGTAAATGCTTCCGAAAATATCGAGTCGATCACCGTCAAGGAGGCTATCGACGCGGCTGTTGACAGCAAGGTGACCGTTAAGGGTATCGTTGGTCCTTCTCTCGTAAACCAGTCGGGCTTCTACCTCATCGACAACACCGGCATCATCGCTGTTCTCTGCGATAAGGCGGTATTCGACGGAATCGAGATCGGTAACGAGGTCGTTATCGAGGGTACGAGATTCCATAAGACCAAGGGCGGCGACACCTACTTCGGTCAGTCGGCTATCGACGGTGGCAAGGTCGTTGCAAACTTCTACGGAACTCACGACTATTGCACCGATTTCTTCGTAACCGATAAGACAGTTGCAGACTTCTATGCACTCGACGCAAAGGTCGACTACTCCACCACGGTATTCGTTCTCAAGGCAACCGTTGAGTTCACCGGCGGCGGATACTCCACTAACGTAAACCTCGTTTCGGGCAGCGACAAGATCAGCCTCTATTGCTCGGGCGCGGGTCAGTACAGCTTCCTCCAGCAGTTCGCAGGTCAGGAGGTGACCCTTGAGGTTGCGGCTTGTAACTGGAACTCCAAGACCTACTGGCGCGGATGCGTTCTCGCGGTACGTACCGCCGACGGCAAGGTCGTAAACGAGCTTAACTTCAATAACTGATAATATATGAAACCACCGACAGCCCCGGCTGTCGGTGGTTTTTTAAAAAAATATTTGGAAATTGTTTCAGAAGTATTGACAAAATACAATTTTTATGGTATATTATGTTTAATAACCGAAAGGAGAAATGCAAACATGGCATTTTGTAAGAATTGTGGCGCGCAGATTGCTGACGGAGTAGCTTTCTGTGCAAATTGCGGTCAGAAGACCGAAGCTCCCGCGGCTGCTCCCGCTCCCCAGCCCGCTCCCGCTGCAGCTCCTGCAGGCAAGCAGTCCTGCTGGGATGGCGGCGTCCTTGAGACTGTTGCTGCTTCCATCGTAGCAAGCCTTATCATCACCATCACCTGCGGTATCGGAACTCCTTGGGCTGTATGCTATCTCTATGGCTACATCCTCAAGCACGTTGTTCTCGACGGCAAGAGACTGACCTTTGACGGCACCGGCGGACAGCTGTTCGGCAACTGGATCAAGTGGTTCCTTCTCATGGTCGTTACCTGCGGTATCTATAGCTTCTGGGTAACTCCCAGACTCTATAACTGGATCGCTTCCCACACTCACAGAGAAGACTGATCATTAGGGCAGTATTTTTAAGGACAATTTTGCAGAATACGGTATATCTCGAAAGAGGTATGCCGTATTTTGCATTTGTGTCCACAAATGCATCAATTGTCAAGAAAATGACATCTTCACCCGAAAGGTACTTTTGCAAAATTTTCCTAAATGTATTTACAAACCGATAAAATTGTGCTATAATAGTTGTGCCAAGCAATCTTAATATTCATAGTTATAGGTTTTTTCTCGTTATGGGATAACTATAGCTTTTTTCGCTATAAAATTAAGCAAATACGTTTTGGTAAAAACGCGACTCCTGCTTGGTTTTATAGCGAACCTATACTATTAAGAGATTGTTTGGCGACAATTGGAGTTTGCGTTTTTCGGTGCGCTGACTTCGGTTGGCGCACTTTTTGTATGCTGATTGGAGAATATATGAGTAAGAATATTTCAAAAAAGGTTATTGATATTACCGGTATAGAACTCACGCCCGGAAAACCAGCTGTATGTCTTGGTAACAGAGAGCAAGGTCTTGAATGTTGTTGCGACGAGTGCGATTATTATTTGCTTTGCTTCCCCGAATTTGATTCAAAAAACAAAGAAGAAAATATTGTTGAGAAAAAGCTACGGAATAATGTTACGAGCTTGTAGAGGGCGCCCTCCCCTATAAGCTTGTACTATTGACAATTCGGCAAAACTAAAAGGCTGCTTCATTACTTGGCAAATGAAGCAGCCTGTTTTTTATTTTGCTACTATCCTCGTCTTGGACATATTGAATCTGCTGAAATAGATGAGCAGAGTCGTCGCGCAGGCGAGCCATCCGAGCGGATAAGCCATTCCGACGGGGACGAGTGTATTTGAAATGTAATTCGATATAACGAAGAGACAGATCTGTCTGAAACCGACGAAGGTTGAAAGCATAATGACCATCGGTGCCGTCGTGTTTCCCGAGCCACGCAGAGCTGCGGAGACGACCTGGTTTACGCAACAGCAAACGTAGAAGGGCGAGATGAATCTGAGAAGTATCGCGGAGTTGGCAACGACCTCGGGCGTATCGCTGAAGATCGAGGACCAGAAGGGTGCAAAGATTATGATCGGGATGATGATGGCAACCGCCGAAATGCCCGCCATAAGAAGTCCGACGTAGGTGCCCTTCTTTGCGCGCTTCGTGTCGTTTACGCCGAGATTCTGACCGACAAAGGTAGTGACCGCAAGACCGATCGACTGGATCGGCAGGAAGATGAACTGGTCGATCTTGGAATAAGCCGTCCAGGATGCGAGGGCTACCGTCTGCATCTCCTTCTGCGAAAGAGCGAGACCGGGAACCGCCGCCTTACTTATATAAGATTGTACGAATACGTTAGAGAAAGAGGTTATCGCCATCTGTATCGCCGCGGGGAAGCCCACCTTGATTATCTTGAACAGATGATCCTTGTCAAATCTGATCTGCTTGATGTGAAGCTTGATGCAGGTATTGCTTCGGAAAAGAGTAATGAGCGTAAGGATCGCGGAAAGTGTCTGCGCGATCACGGTTGCAAGCGCAACACCCGCAACACCCATCTCGAATACGAATACGAAAAGAAGGTCGAGTAGGGTATTGGTAACTGCGGCAACAATGAGAAAATAGAAGGGTCTCTGCGAGTCGCCGATCGCGCGCAGGAAGCCCGCTCCCATGTTGTAGATCATAAGTGAGATAACGCCCGAGAAATAAATAGTAAGGTAGGTCTTTGCTTCGTTGAATACCGAAGCCTCGCCTGCGGATGCCTCGCCTCCGAGCATCAATTTAAGCACGAGAGGAGTCATAGTCACGCCGAGAACGGTGAAGATTACCGCCATAACGAGCGTCAGAGCCATTCCCGTATGAACCGTCTTGCTCGCGGATTCTTCGTCCTTTGCGCCGAAATACTGTGATATGATTACTCCTGCACCGCTTGAAAATCCGAGAAAGAATCCGATCAGTATATTGATAATCGGACCGACGCTTCCTACAGCCGCGAACGCCTCGTCGTTGCCCGTTTGTCCTATGACCCAGGTGTCAACGAGGTTATAAAGCTGTTGGAAGAGATTTCCGACGAGGAGGGGGAGAGCGAAGAGAAGAATGTTTTTTGCAATCCCACCCTGCGTCATGTCCATTGTGTTCTTTTTGCCGAATTTGAACCGCCTGATTGCTTCCATTGATTAGCCCCTGATTTGATTGATAGAATCATTATACCATATATTACGACAAAAAGCAAATTTAATTTATGTAAATAATTATTTATTGTTGTAATAATTAATACAAGACAATTACTATTGCTTTTCATAGTTAAACTGGTAAAAATACTCCGTTATTATTCGTCAATACGACGAAAATCTCAAATTACTGTTGACAAACAATGCACTTCATAGTATAATTTAACTGTATTTGAATCGTTAAGCGAGCAGTTATGTATTTTTACTTCATTGGTTTTTGCTGAGCGATCGCGCGGCGGTTGAAAATATATTTTCATAACATGAAAGGTCAGGTAATTGAAAAATGAAAAAGTTTACCTCTGTCATCATTGCTCTTGCTATGCTTTGCGCTATGATGGCCACAATGATTCCCACAGCATCAGCTGCATGGGACGGCTCCTCGGTTTCCGCAGCTCTTATCGGCTCGGGAACAGAATTTGATCCCTATCTCATTTCGAGTGAGAACGATCTCGCTTTCGTAGCAAAGCAGGTCAATGACGCCGTTACCGGTTACGAGGGAGAGTTCTTCAAGCTCACCGTTGATCTTGATCTCGGCAACAACCTTTGGACTCCCATCGGAGTCGGAAGCAACTACTTCCGCGGTACATTCGACGGCGACGGTCATACCGTTTCCAATCTGAACGTCAAGACAGATCCCGAGAATTCTTCTGCGCAATACGGCGGACTTTTCGGCAGAATTTGCGACGGTTACGTCAAGAACCTCACGATTGACGGTGCTAAGGTAGTTTCTCTCAAGTACGCAGGCACGGTTGCAGGTCTTCTTTCCTGTACTGCAGAAACAGGCGATGCTGCGATCGTTAATTGCCGAGTAATGAATGCTGAATTGTACGGAACCCAGCCCGGCGGTATCGTCGGCCGTAGTGCTACCTCGAAGGCAACAAAGGGACAGCTCCATATCACAGGTTGCTCCGTTGAAAACGTTTATGCAGGTCAGACCTCCCCCGAGATTTATCCCAAGGCAGAGTTCCAGAACCACTATGTCGGCGGTATCGCCGGCTGTGCGGGTGCTACAGTGATCGAAGGCTGCTACGTCAAGAACTTTACCGCTGACGTTTCCGGTACCGGTATGGCACCTGCAGGCGGAATCATCGGATGCCAGGGCGCGAGCAGCGTCGCTACCGATATCAACAACTGCTACGTTATCGGTGTGAATTTCAAAGCTACCGCAGAATGCCATCCCGAGAAGACCGCTCTCGGCGGACTTATCGGTAAGGCTGCACACGTCTCCGTTATGTCCGGCGACACAAATAAAGAGTGCCACGTCTTCAATTGCTTCGTTGCTGACGTCACCCTCTCGAACGGCACATCCAACGGCCGCGACGGTATGATCGCAGGTTGGGTAAATGACACCATTTATTTCAATGACATCTACTACGTTTCCTCGGGCAATCTTCCCGGATACGGATATGATTCTTATTATGCAGAGTGGCCCTTCACTTCGGTAAATGCTACGTCTGAAATTAAGGCAGCTGACCTCAACAGCGGAAACAGCACTACCGTATGGACCGACGACGTTGTCCTCGGACATCCCGTTATCGATGTTGATGCGGTCATCGCAAACCAGCCCACTTTCGTTGATTACTTCGTTGAGCACGCTGAGGCAACCACCGAGCCCGAGACCACCGAGGCTCCTGTAGTTACCGAGCCTGAGGCAACCGAGCCTGAGGCAACTGAACCCGAAGCAACCGAGCCCGAGGCAACTGAGCCCGAGGCAACCGAAGCTCCCGTAGTTACCGATGCTCCCGCACAGGGCACCGAGGCTCCCAAGGAAGAGAAGGGCTGCGGCGGTATGATCGCAGGCGGCGTAATTATCGTAGCACTTCTCGGCACAGCGGTCGTTCTCAAGAAGAGAGACTGATTATTGAGGTATAATAAAATGAAAAAGTTTATCAGAATCATTGCGTTTGTTATGGCGATGCTTACCCTCTCGGGTATGGCAGTTTCCTGTGCAGATACAGGCGACACCGAAACTACGACCGAAGCTCCCGGCGCAGTTTCCACCACCGCTCCCGAGGTCGAGCAGACCGAGGAAGAGACCCTTTATGCTCCCGATGATCTCCCCGAGTCGATGAACTTCGGCGAGACTGTTACCATCTATATGTGGTCCAACTACTCTATGATGGAGTTCTACGCCGATGAATCGGGTGATATCATCGATGACGCTATCTATAAGCGTAACGAGACCGTTTCCAACCGTCTCGGCATCGAGCTTGCTTTCGTAGAGGAGAAGGGCGCATCCGGTCAGATGGATTCCTGGATCCAGAAGGCAGAGAACGACTATCAGTCGGATAATACTTATGACATTTACGCGGGCTACAGCCGTTCCGCTCCCACAATGGCTCTCAAGGGTATGACCGCCAACCTTCTCGAGTACGAGAACTTCAGCGTTGAGAAGCCCTGGTGGCCTGAGGCACTCACCAGCGAGTGTACCATCAACGATAAGCTTCTTTATTGCACGGGTGATATCTCCACCAACCTTCTTTGGATGATGACCGCTACCTGCTACAACAAGGAGCTCTATGAGCAGTATTTCAACGGTGAAAAGACCCCTATGGATATGGTTCAGTCTAATGAGTGGACTATGGAAAAGCTCTTCTCCATGACCAAGGATATCTACACCGATGACGGCAACGGCAAGAGAGACGAGCTTGATGTCTACGGCTACGTTCTTTCCGAGATCAACGTTGACGCGTTCCAGACCGCAGCAGGCATAACATCTATTCAAAAGAACGATGAGGGCGAGCTTGTGGTTTCTCCCGATTGGATCAGCCAGCGTTGCGCAGACGTTTGCTCGCTCGTGGGTGAATTCCTTGACGCCGAAGGCACCTTCAGCCACAACGACGTTGAGCCTCCCCGTGCGGTATTTTTCGAGGAGCACGCTATCTTCATCACCGACCGTACCTTCATCATCGCAGGCAAGGATACCTCTGAGACAGGTAAGATCGAGTTCTCCTACGGTATCGTTCCTCAGCCTAAGTTCGACACCACTCAGGAGACCTATATGACCAACGTTGGTCACCCCTTCACTATGTACGCCGTTAACGCTGCTTCCAAGAGAGCAGAGGCTGCAGTTACCACCCTCGAGGCTATGGGCTCGGCTAACCACCGTACCGTAACCCCCGCGATCTTCGAGGTTGCTATGAAGGTAAGATATCAGGATGATCCTCAGGCTTCCGAGATGTTCGATATCCTCAAGAACAACATTTCCTTCGATATCGGACGTATCTACGCGGACGCTCTCGGCAAATCCACCGCAAACGTTTTCAGAACCACCGCTTACTCCGCTAACCCCTCCGGCTACATAACAAACGTAACAAAGAACAAGAGAGTTATCGAGAACGGTCTGAAAAAGATCATGGATTTCTATAACGAATAATAATATTTCTAAGCCGCCTGTCCGTACACGGATAGGCGGCTATATTAGTTTACTGTTTAAAATAATTAAAAAATATTGACAAATGAGCGAGAATGTTGTATAATTTAATACGTAATTTATAAAAGAAAGGTTAGGTATTTCTAATGAAGAAAATCACCTCTGCCATCATTGTTTCGGCTATGCTCCTCTCTATGATGGTACTTATGATCCCCACAGCATCCGCTGCTTGGGACGGTTCATCGGTTTCTGCCGCTCTTATCGGCTCGGGAACAGAATTTGACCCCTATCTCATTTCGAGTGAAAACGATCTCGCTTTTGTTGCAAAGCAGGTCAACGACGGCACAACCCACTTTGAGGGTGAGTACATCAAGCTGACGGTCGACCTCGACCTCGGCGGCCATTCATGGCGTCCTATCGGCGAGCTCAAGGCTAACCACTTCGGCGGTCACTTTGACGGCGACGGTCACACCATTAAAGGTCTCGTAGTTAAAACTATCGACGACTCCAATGCTCTTTACGGCGGTGTGTTCGGACGTATTTTGGACGGCTCCGTTAAGAATCTCAACGTTGACGGTGCTAAGATCAACTCTGCTAAGTATGCAGGTGCTATTGCGGGTGTTCTCAATGTAACTGCAGGAACCGGCGAGGCTTCTATTTACAATTGCCATACAAGCAACTGCGATATTCGCGCACTTCAGCCTGCAGGTATCGTTGGTCGCTGCAGTACCAAAAATGCAACCAAGGGTCAGATCAAGGTTACCGGTTGCTCTTCGATCAATAACGTGATGGGTCCCTGTTCTGCAGAGGATTTCCCCGCTGCAAGCATGTCCAATTTCTATATGGGCGGTATTACGGGTGCTTCCGGCGTTGCCGTTATTTCCGGATGCTGGGTTGAGAATGCTACTCTTAACGCTTTCGGAACCGGCAATCCTTGGGTAGGCGGTATTGTAGGTGTTCACGGCGCAGATAAGATTGCTTCCGACCTCACAAACTGCTACGTTAAGGGCGTTACTATCAACGTTGACGCGACCTGCAATCCCACAGAGGGATGCTATGGCGGACTTATCGGTAAGGCTGCTCACGTTGCTGTTTCGTTCGGAGACATTAACACCGAGTATAACATTTTTAACTGCTTTGTTTCTGACGTTACGATCAATGACCCCACAAACTCTGTAAACGTAGGCGTTCTTATGGGTCTGATCAACGACTCGATCTATTTCAACGATGTATATTACGTTCCTCAGACGAATCTTTCTTCCTTCGGCTACGACAAGTTCTTCGCAGAGTGGCCCTTTATGGAAGTTGCTTCTGTTTCCAATGTAAAGGCTGAGGATCTTAACAGCGGTAACAGCACAAAGGTATGGGCAGATGACGTAGTTATCGGCCATCCCGTCATCGACGTTGCAGCAGCTCTCGAGAACGCTCCTGCATACGTTGATTATTACGTAGAGCACGCGGCTGATACTACCGAAGAGGTTACCACCGAGGCTCCCGCAGTTACCGATGAAGTAACCACCGAGGCTCCCGTAGTTACCGACGAGCCCACCGACGCTCCCGAGGCTACCGATGCTCCCACCGAAGCACCCGTAGTTACCGATGCTCCCGTACAGGGTACAGAGGCTCCCAAGGAAGAGAAGGGTTGCGGCGGTATGATCGCAGGCGGCGTAATTATCGTTGCTCTCCTCGGCACTGCAGTTGTTCTTAAGAAGAGAGACTGAGATCCTTTTGAATTTGAGGTTTATTGATATGAAAAAGTATCTTAGAATAATCGCGCTGATTATGGCGGTGCTGACCCTCTCGGGAACGCTCGTCGCTTGTGCGAATACAGGTGATACCGAGGTAACGACCGAAGCTCCCGATGTAGCATCTACAACCGCTCCCGAGCCCGGCGCTACAGAGGAAGAGACCCTCTATCCCCCCGATGATCTCGAGGAATCCTATAATTTCGATACCACTATCACAGTATATATGTGGTCCGACTACACAATGATGGAATTCTACGCCGATGAATCCGGCGACATCATTGACGACGCTATCTTCGGCCGTAACAACGACGTTGAAAACAGACTCGGCATCACCCTCGAATTCGTCGAGGAGCCCGGCTCCGCAAAGAAGATGTCTCCCTGGATGTCCAAAGCTGAAAATGACTGGCAGGCAGACAACGAATACGATATCTACGCGGGCTACAGCCGTTGCGCACCTCAGATGGCGCTCAAGGGTATGACCGCAAACCTTCTCGAATATGAAGCATTCAGTGTAGAGAAGCCCTGGTGGCCTGAAGCTCTTACCACAGAGTGTACCATCAACGACAAGCTCCTCTTCTGCTCGGGTGATATCTCGACCAACCTTCTCTGGATGATGACGGGTACCTTCTATAATAAGGACCTCTACGAGAAGTATTACGGCGGCGAAAAGTCTCCTATGGATATGGTTGAGGCTAACGAATGGACCATGGAGAAATTATTTACCATGGCAAGAGATATCTATGCAGACGACGGAAACGGTAAGAAGGACGAATCCGACGAATACGGCTACGCTCTTTACCAGACCAACATTGACGCCTTCCAGACCGCTGCGGGCATCACGTCTCTTGTAAGAGATGAGGAAAACGGCCTCCGCATTTCTGAGGATTGGGCAAGCCAGCGTTGCGCTGACGTTTGCGACCTCGTTGGAACCTTCGTTGATTCCGAGGGCGTAATTTACAGCAACAGCACCTCTATCAGAAATGTATTCTATGAGGAGCGTGCACTCTTTATCACAGACCGTACCTTCATCGTTGCGGGCAAGGATACCGCAGAGACAAACAAGATCGACTTCTCCTACGGCGTAGTTCCTCAGCCTAAGTACACTGTAGATCAGGAATCCTTCTTGACTAACGTTGGCCATCCCTTCACTATGTATGCGATCAACTCGCAGACAAAGGATATCGAGGCAGCAGTTACAACTCTTGAGGCTATGGGCTCTGCTAACCACCGCTCCGTAACTCCCGCAGTATTTGAGGTTGCCATGAAGGTAAGATATACCGATGATCCTCAGGCTGCAAGAATGTACGATATCCTCCGCGAGAATATCTCCTTCGACGCAGGACGTCTCTTCCAGGATATGCTCGGCAAGGGTACTTCAACACTTTTCGCATCTACCGCTATGTCCGGCAACCCCTCGGGCCTCCTTTCTAATATCGAAAAGAATAGAAGAGTTATCGAGGCAGGTATCAAAACAATTATGAAGTCTTACGAGGACTGATAATTCATTATTTTCGAACAACCCGCAGCTTTGCGGGTTGTTCGTGATTTTTTACAAAAAAGTGTTGACAAGTTGAGGGAATTGTGGTAAAATTAGATATCATAGACCTATAGGAGGCTCATTATGAAAACCACAGTTAGATTTATCGCGCTTTTCCTATCTCTCGTAACTCTTCTTGCTATGTTCGCGGCTTGCGCTGACAACAGCGGAAATGAAGTAACAACAGATGAAGCGGCTACTCAGGCTCCGGGCGGAGAAGGTCAGGTTGAAGCTACCACCGCGGAGGAGACTTTATTTGTGCCCGACGACCTTAAAGAAAAGTATGATTTCGGCGAGACTATCACCATCTATATGTGGGATGACTGGCGAATGACCGAGTTCTACGCTGAAGAATCGGGCGACCTCATCGATGACGCTATTTATCATCGTAACGAAAAGGTTGCTGACAGGCTTGGCATTACCTTTGAGTTCGTTGAGGAACCCGGCGACAGCGATAATTACAAGACATGGATCCAGAAAGCTGAAAACGATTGGGCGGCTGACAATTCCTATGATATTTACGCAGGCTATAGCCGCGCTACCCCTCTCCTTTCTCTTAAGAGTATGTGCGCGAACCTTCTTGAACAGCCGGCTTTCAGCGTAGAGAAGCCTTGGTGGCCCGAGGCTCTTACCACTGAGTGTACAATCAAGGACAAACTCTTCTTCTGTACCGGTGACATTGCAACGAGTATGCTTTGGTACATGGATGCATTTATGTACAATAAAGAGCTTTATGCAAGCTATATCTCCACGGAAAAGACCCCTATGGATATGGTACAGGCTAACGAATGGACTCTTGAAAACTTTGTCGCTCTTGTTCAGGATCTTTACGTTGATAACAACCAGGACGGCAAGAAGGATAAGAATGACTTCTTTGGCGCATCCCTTTACTCGACCGACCTTGACTCATTTATGATCGGCGCGGGCATTACAACGCTTGAAAAGAATGCTGACGGAGAGCTCCAGATCTCTGAAAAGTGGAAGAGCCAGCACTGCGCAGATATCTGCGAGGCTGTCGGTAGTGCACTTAGCCAGCCCGGTATCTTTGGTTCCACTTCGAGAACACCTTTCCAAAATCAGCAGTCTGTTTTCCACATGGACCGTGTATTCAATATTCCCGGTACCGACCTTGACAACGGTTTTCCGCTTGACTTTGCTATAGGAGTAGTTCCCGTTCCCAAGTTTAACGAGTCCCAGGATGGATACAAGACCAACCTCGGCAACCCCTACACCATCTACGCGGTAAACTCTCAGTCCGATACTCTCGAGGCAGCAGTTACTACTCTCGAGGCAATGGCATCCGAGAACTATCGCTCCGTAACTCCTGCGGTGTTTGAGGTTGCTATGAAGGTAAGATATACCGACGATCCTCAGGTTGCTGAAATGTTCGACATTCTCAAGGAAAACGTTTCCTTTGACGCCGGAAAGCTCTACCACTATGCTATGGGCGGAACGACGACCACACTCTTTGTTGAGTGCTGTACAGGTAACTCCACAAACTTCCTTACTATGCTTCAGAGAAGTGAGAAGGCTATTAAAGCCAAGCTCAAGACGATCATGGAAGCTTATAACTAACATAATAGCCGCCTGCCCTAAAAATATAGGGCAGGCGGCTATATTTTGTATTGATTTACTATTGACAAGCACGGGAAAATGTGATAAAATAAATCATGTTTTTTTCACAGGAGGAAATGATATGTTTTTTGAAAGAGTTAAGGATTTTGATCCCGAGGTCGGAGCGGCGTGTGGCAGAGAATTAAACCGTCAGCGCGGAAACATCGAGCTCATCGCGTCCGAGAATATCGTCTCCGAGGCAGTTCTTCTTGCGGCGGGCGGAGTTCTCACCAATAAGTACGCTGAGGGTTACCCCGGCAAGCGTTATTACGGCGGATGCGAGTTCGTTGACGAGGTAGAGAATATTGCTCGTGAACGTGCATGCAAGCTTTGGGGAGCAGACCATGCAAACGTACAGCCCCATAGCGGAGCTAACGCTAACCTTGCGGCATTTTTTGCTCTTCTCAATCCCGGTGATAAGGTTCTTTCGATGAATCTTGCACACGGCGGACATATCTCGCATGGCTTGCCCATCAATATTTCGGGTAAGTATTTTACAATATATCAGTACGGTGTAGATGCCGAGACGGGTCTTATCAACTATGATGAGGTTCGCCGTATGGCTCTCGAATGCCGTCCCAAGATGATTCTTGCCGGTGCAAGCGCATACCCCAGAATCATCGATTTCGCAAAGTTCCGCGAGATCGCGGATGAGGTCGGCGCATATCTTATGGTAGATATGGCTCATATCGCAGGACTTGTTGCCGCAGGCGTACATCCCTCGCCCGTTCCTTACGCGGACATCGTAACTACAACCACGCACAAGACTCTCCGCGGCCCCAGAGGCGGTCTTATCCTTTGCCGTGAGCAGTTTGCCACCGCGATCGACAAGGCTATCTTCCCGGGCACCCAGGGCGGTCCTCTCATGCACATCATAGCCGCTAAGGCTGTTGCACTCGGCGAAGCTCTCCGTCCCGAGTTCGTTGAGTATCAGAAGCAGGTCGTAGCAAATGCCGCTCGCCTTGCAAAAGGACTGAACGAGCGCGGAATCAAGCTCGTTTCGGGCGGTACAGAGAACCATCTTATGCTCCTTGACCTTCGCGATACCGGTATGACAGGCCGCGAGCTTGAGGTCAATCTCGATTCGGTTCACATCACTGCTAATAAGAACGCGATCCCCAATGATCCCCAGAAGCCCGCATATACCTCGGGTCTCCGCGTAGGTACTCCCGCAGTTACAACCCGCGGCTTCGGTCTTGAGGAAATGGACAAGATCGCAGGCTTTATCGCAGATACGGTTTACGATTTCGATAACAAGAAGGCTTCGATCGCAGAAGGCGTTGCAGAGCTTTGCGCAAAGTTCCCGATCTATAATGCTTAAATAAACAAAATAAGACCCGAGCTGAGGCTCGGGTCTTTATTTTGTTCAGATCAATAAACTTCCTTTTCGAACTTCTTCCAGGGAACGTCGATGCCTGTCTCGTTGTCGAGAAGTCTGCCGATGTGGTAGAGAAGGGGAAGATCGTCAGCCTTGATAACGCCCATAGACTCGAGAGTCTTAGCCGCCTCAACGGTTCTTCCTGCGATAGCAATGGACTCGAGGGTAACGCCTTTGAGAGCCTCCATAGCATCCTTGAAGCTCATACCGGTGCCGAGGAGAGTACCGATCTTACGGGTTCTGCCGCCGAATACGGTAACGTAAAGGTCGCCTGCGCCAAGCTCGATATTGTCAGGATGACCGCCGCAGAGGTCGAGAAGGATTCTCATCTCACGAACTGCCTGACCGAAGAGGGCCGCCTGGGAATTGTAATGCTCGAACTCGCGTCCCTCACGCTTGTAGGACATACCGATTGCGAGAGATACTCCGAGAGCGTATGCATTCTTGAGAGCAACTGCGCACTCAACGCCGCGTACGTCTGTGGAAAGGCTTACGTGGTAGTAGGGAGCCTCAAAGAGATCGCGGATCTCGCGGAGAAGCTCGATCTTGCGTCCGCAGAAGGTTACGCAAGAGGGGTCGAGGTCTGCAAGCTCATAGCTGGTGCAGGGACCGCCGACTGCGCAGAAGTCGATGTTCTTCTTGCCGCAAGCAGCAGCAACCTCTTCCATCTTTTCGGGGTAGGAGATCATCTTACCCTCGCCGAGGTGGATCATACCCTTGGAGATAGAGAGAACCGGAACTCCGTCGGGAAGGCGCGGAATTACGTAGTCGAGATACCAATCAAGACCGAAGCTCGATACTCCGCAGATGGAGAGATCTGCTCCCTCGAGAGCTTCTTCGAGCTGGTCAACTGTGTAGTACTCGGTGCCTGCGGGAATGGGACGCTTAAGGGTCAGGTGCTCGCCTGTAGCGCGTGCGTGTGCGATGATCTCGCCGTCGAGGGGAGAGCCCACGAAACGGATCTTGCAGCCGTTGTAAGCAGCGGGCCAGGTGATGGCGGAGCCCATCATACCGCAACCGACAACTGTGATAATGGGATGTTCGGACTTGTTTCTCATTTTGTTTCTTCCTTTATGTAATTTAATTTTTTACCACATATAATTATACTACAAAACAGGATTGATTTCAATACTTTTTCAAAAAAACGGCATTTTGTTCAGTTTTGTATTATATTAAAGTGATTTTTATTGCATTTTGAAATAAAAGCACCTGCAAATGCAGGTGCTTTTAAGTTAATTATCCAAGTGTGTTGATTATCTTGGTAAGCGAGGTATCCCAGAGCTTAGCCTTGGTAGCGTAATAGGAGGACCAAGAATCGTAGGATTCCTTTGCAGCCTCACGGAATGCTCCGAAGCAGCTGAGCTGATCGGCGAAGAGACGTCCGGGGTCGAATACGAGGGTGTTGTGGAGAAGGTCGAACATTCTCGCATTCTCGGGAGTGTCAAGATAACGGTACTGGAAGGACTCCTGATAGAGAACGGGAGTCAGATAGCGGTAGCCGTAGGAGGAGAGACATTCGAGAACTGCCGCGGACATTTCGGGATTGGGCGCGTTGGTGGGGATGGAGTACATACTTACCCAATAGCTGGTGATAGTGCGGTACTCTTCCTGGTTGTCGTCATACTTGGGGTAGGGAAGAACAGCAAAGTCGAAGTTTACGTCCTGAAGGAAGTTCTGAACGTCAGCGATCGTTCCGCCGTGGAAGAGAACGTTTCCGGTAGCAAATCCGTTTGCTCCGTTCGCACCGAGAAGGGCAACGTCTTCGTTGTCAAAGAGGAAGCTGCGGCAGGTCTGATACCAGGTCTCGAGGCGGTCGCCCTTGAGCTCCTCGGACATAATAAGATTGCCGTCCGCATCGTGATCAACGTAGCTGAAGCCTGCGCCGTAGAAGAGGCTGTCGTAATGTACGTTATCGGTAATGGTTACGCTGTAGCAAGCTGAACCGTCGGGATTGATACCCTGAATGGTACCGAGAGAAAGCTCTGCAAATTTCGCAAAGGTCCATTCATCGTTGTCAACGAGATCGTATACGTTGGGAAGTCCATGATTCTCGGCAAGATCAAGGTTGCAGAGCACGGAGTGGATGTTACGTACGAGAGTACCCGTGATATCACCCGTGATGAAGTATACGTTGTTGTTGATGTGGCAGGACTCCTGAATATCGGAGGGCCACCAGGGCCTTTCCCAATCGAGATAGGGCATCTCGGAAAGGTCGAGGTAAAGGTTCTTCATCGCACCGATGGGAGCGGCGGGGGTGTACTGACCTACAAGGTCGAAGGCATCCTTCGAGCCTGCTGCAACGTTGGACTCAACGGTGGTGATGAAGGAGTTGCGGTTGCTCCAGTCACCGGTCTGCTTGGAGATAACAAGCTTGATGCCGAGACGCTCCTCAGCGCGAACCTGACGGTCGTAGATAGCGTCGTGTATCTTTTCGCCGTTGCTTTCGCCGTCCTCGTTCCATTCCCACTTGACCTGGTTAGACCAAGTGAAGAGAACAAATTCCTCGTCGTTGTAGTTGAGCTCGGGGAGACGGTCAAGCTCGTAGCCGTTCTCGTCTACGGGATAAGTGGTCTCCTCGGGAAGAGTGGTAGCGGCGGGGTCGTTCGATGCGGTTGTCGATGCGTTCTCACTGCCGTCGGGAGTCTCGGTCTGCGTTTCAGCGCAGGATACGAAGAATCCGGAAAGCATAAGAATCGCAAGCATCAGAGAAACAAAACGAATCTTTTTCATATTGTTTATTCCTTTCTTTATGTTTATAGAAATATGATACCATTTTTATTTAAGATTGTCAATGCTTTTTTGTTAAAAAAACAGAAAAATCCCGCTGTCATATGACAGCGGGATGATATTATGTAAATTATCCGAGAGTACCGATGATCTTCTCGAGAGATCTTGCCCAGAGCTTGCTGTTACCTGCATAGTAGGTGGACCAAGAGTTGTAGGACTCCTTAGCGGCCTCACGGAATGCTGCGAAGCAGTTGAGCTGGTCAGCGAAGAGACGACCGGGATCGAATACGAGAGTATCGTGGAGAAGGTCGAACATATTAGCGTTCTCTAGAGTGTCGAGGTAACGGTACTGGAAGGACTCCTGATAGATAACGGGAGTCAGATAGCGGTAACCGTAGGAGGAGAGGCACTCAAGAACTGCTGCGGACATAGAGGGATCTGCAGCGTTGGTGGGGATGGAGTACATACTTACCCAATAGCTTGTGATGGTGTAGTACTCTTCCTGGTTATCGTCATAAAGCGGGAAGGGAAGAACTGCAAAGTCGAAGTTTACGTCCTGAAGGCTGTTCTGTACGTCGGAGATACCGCCGCAATGGAAGAGAACGTTGCCGGATGTGAAGCCGTTAGCACCGTTGATTGCAAGGATCTCAACGTCAGCGTTGTCTAAGAGATAGCTCTGGCAGGTCTGGAACCAGGACTCGAGACGGTCGCTGCTAAGCTCCTCGGACATAACGAGCTTGCCGTCTGCATCGTGATCAACAAAGCGGAAGCCTGCACCGTAGAAAAGGCTGTCGTATTCAACGTTGTTGGGGAAGGTTACGCTGTAGCAAGCGGAGCCGTCGGGGTTGATGCCCTGAATGGTACCGAGGGAGATCTCGGAGAACTTAGCCATAGTCCATTCCTTGTTGTCAACAAGCTCATAGAGGTTGGGAAGGCTGTAGTTCTCTGCAAGGTCAAGGTTGCCGATGATGCAGTGGATGTTACGTACAAGGGTACCGGTGATATCGCCGGTGATGAAGTATACGTTGTTGTTGATGTGGCAGGATTCCTGAATATCCTGAGGCCACCAGGGTCTTTCCCAGTCGAGGTACTCGATGTCGGAAAGATTCATATAGAGATTCTTCATTGCGCCGATGGGAGCTGCGGGGGTGTACTGACCTACAAGGTCGAAGGCATCCTTCGCGCCTGCTTCAACGTTAGCCTCAACGGTGGTGATAAAGGAGTTGCGGTTGCCCCAGTCGCCGGACTGCTTGGAGAGCACGATCTCGATACCGAGACGCTCTTCTGCACGAACCTGACGGTTGTAGATAGCGTCATGGATCTTGTCGCCGGAGGTCTCGCCGTCCTCGTTCCATTCCCACATTACCTGGTTGGACCAAGTAAAGATAACGAATTCCTCGTTATTGTAGTTAAGCTCGGGGAGACGGTCAAGCTCGTAGCCGTTTTCGTCAACGGGGTATGTGGTCTCGGTGGGACCGGTAGTAGCTGCGGGATCATTGGGTGCGACTGTTGTCGATGCGTTTTCGCTGCCGTCGGGAGTCTCTGTGGGAGTTTCCGCGCAGGATGCGAAGCAAAGCATCATCATGAGAGTAGCCATAAGGAGTGCTACAATGCGAACTTTCTTCATTGTTATGATTCCTTTCATAAATATTAATGGATAATATTATAATAACATTTTTATGCCCCGTTGTCAATGCTTAATTGTAAATAATTTACCAAAATAATCAATTTCATTGAAAACGGGGCATGGTATTCAATTTTTTCAGACAGTGGGCTCGAAAGCCTCCTTGAGAGCCGCATATTTTTCTGCGGCGGAATCGGAATCGGGAGCGCAGACGCAGTAATAGAATTTGCATTTCGGCTCGGTGCCGCTCGGACGGACCGCAACCCAACAGCCATCCTCAAAGATGAAGCGGAGAACGTCGGAGGAGGGGAATCCCGCCGCCTGCATTTCCTCGCTGAGATAATCCTCAACGCGAACGACCTTAATGCCGCAGACCTCTGCGGGAGAATCCTTGCGCAGACCTGCAGTCAGCGCCGCGATCTTTGCCTTGCCGTCGAGACCGTGGAAGTAGAAATTCGACTGAGCGTCAAGGAAGTAACCGTACTTCTTGTGGATCGCCTCGAGAACGTCGATGAGTGTGAGACCGTAATTCTTGTAGTAAGCCGCAGCCTCGCAGAGCATCAACGAAGCCTGGACGCCGTCCTTGTCGCGGACAAAATCGGAAACGAGACAGCCGTAGCTTTCCTCGTAGCCGAAGATGAAGCCGTAATCTCCCGCCTTGCGGTGAGCGGCGATCTTCGCGCCGATGAATTTAAAGCCCGTCAGAGTTTTTTCGACCTTGACGCCGTATCTTTCGCAGATGCGGTCGCCGAGATCGGAGGTGACGATCGTGGTCAGCATATATGGATCTGTGGGAAGAGAATTCAGCGCGGTGCGTCGAGAAAGGATATATTCAAGCAGAACAGCCGCGGACTGATTACCCGTCATAAGCACCATCTCGCCCGCCTTATTGAGTGCCGCAACACCGAGGCGGTCGCAGTCGGGGTCTGTGGTGATGACGATGTCGGCGCAAGTCTCTTTCGCGATCTTGAGCGCCTCTGTGTAAGCCTTGGGAGACTCGGGATTCGGCGATTCTGTGCCCGAAAAATCGGGATCGGGATCGCACTGCGAAAGCACGGGAATTACGTTGTAGCCGCAGTCGCCGAGGACGCGGCGGACGGGTACGTTACCCGTACCGTGCTGAGGAGAATAAACTACTTTCAGCTTCGACGCGCTTTCTCTGTCGCGTGAGATCGAGATGTTCTCGACTCGCATAGCGTATTCGTCGTCGATCGAGGGATCGAGCGTGACGATCATATCTCCCGCATTCTCAAGGCTGAGGCAGGGAACGCGAAGCTCATCCTTGACATCGGCAACTCTTGCGATAACCTTTTCGCTTTCCTCAAGAGAAAGCTGACAGCCCTCAGAATCATAGATCTTGTAGCCGTTATACTCAGGCGGATTGTGCGATGCCGTGATCATAACGCCGCCTGCCGCACGCATCTTGCGGACCGAGAAGGAGAGCATAGGTGTGGGTCGAAGCGAATCAAAGATATAAGCCTTTACACCCGCGGCGGCAAAAACACCCGCGGTTGCAAGCGCAAACTCACGCGAGCAGCGGCGGTTATCGTGCGAGATGACAATGCCCTTTTCAGCGGAATCACCGCCGAGAGATTTGATATATTCGGCAAAGGCGAGGCTGACGCGCATAACGGTGTAGATATTCATTCTTCTGATGCCCGCGCCGAGGATGCCGCGCATACCGCCCGTGCCGAAGCCGAGCTCTGCGGCAAAACGCTCTGCAATCGCCTTTTCGTCGTCCTTTATTGAGATCAGCTCGGACTTCAAGGACTCGTCAAGACCCTCAAAATCAAGCCAACGCTTGTAATCGTTCATGTATCTTTCGGATGACATTCAAGTACTCCTGTTCAAAAAATAATACTCTAATATTATACTACATCGACGATGATTTTTCAAGTGGTAGAAAAGGAAAAAATAAAGAATCGACCGCAGGATGGGACAAAATAGGATGAAAAATGACAATAAAAAAGACCTCGTCTTTGGACAAGGTCTTTTTCTGGTACGAGTGTTCATAACGAAACTACTCAAAATACTTTGCTTTACGGCATTCAAAACATATTCTGATCGTGCCTTGCCTATAAAAAACAGATAACGAAAGGAATATGATTATGGAAAAGTACATCACTAAAAACGGTATCAAATATGAGCTTCGCGGAGAACAATACTACCCGATGCTTGAAATCTCTGAACAGACAAACTACGAAATCGGCAAATACGGACACCTTCATCTTGAATTCATCAAGAAACACCGCAGAGGCACATATACAACCCTACTGACAGAGGGACGATTAAACGAACACCTCCACGCCATAGACGAGCAGGCGCACGAGCAAATGGAATCTTACATAACACAAGCGGCAGAGCAAATGGGTGTCACAGAAGAACTCAAAGCCTTAGATCCGATGCGTTGGGTGAGACTGATGAATAACGTCAAATCGCTTGCCGAGAAAATCGTGCTGAAGGAGGTAGTTTACAAATGAACTCCATCATTCAAGAACTTTGGCACGGTAACATTGTACCTCAAGAGGACAGCCGGACCAACTCCAAAGAGATGAAAGAACTGCTCGGGTATATGTCACGGCATCACGAGGATTTGGAGAAAAGTTTCTCTGATGAACAGAAAGAGATCTTCGAAAAGTTCCACGATTGTTGGAGCGAGTATATGAGCCTTGGTGAAGCAGCTATCTTTGAGTATGCTTTCAAGCTCGGCGCGAGAATTGCACTTGCGGTTGTAAGCGAAAAAGAAAATCAATAGACCAATTTAGCCGTGTGGACAAAAGTTCCACACGGCTCTTTGGCGATGGTATAGTATTAACCTTCGATAATGCCGTCATTATCATCCTCATCTGAATCAATTTCGTGACCGCAATTCGAGCATTCCCAAACATCATCCCAATACATAATGCCACCGCATTCGGGACAATTCTTGAAGAATCGCTCTCCCTTCTCGTCTTCCAATTCACCGGAACAATACGGACAATGGCTGTACTCCGATTCATCATAGACTTTGTCGCAAAAAGGACACATCTGCATGTTTATTACCTCCTAAAAATTATTTACTATTGATGACTTTTCCGATAATATCGAAAAAGGTGCCAAGTGCAGACTTTCTGTCTGCGAGGGCTTCTTCCAATGTAGAGTCTCCGTAAACATCCTCTACCTGTTCGGGCGTCCAATCATCCCCGATTGCCTCCATCTCCTCTATGAACACTGCTACATCCTTCTTTTTCATTCTTTTGCTCCTCCATTTTCAGCTTCAAGTTCATCGATTGCAGTTTTTAACTCTATTTTAAGATATTCTTCTGCCTTCATTGCTTCTTGCTCGGTAATCATCCTCGCCTTTTTCTTTTCGGCAAGCCATTTTTCAATTTTTTGGCAACCGATCACGCCAACGGCTCCAATACCGATACCTGTCATAATTAGCGGGAACACTAATGTATGTTTCATATCGGCGGCTCCGCTTTTGTACGCCGCTTCTTTAATTGTTTTTAACCATATGTCGGGCCCGCCTGCTGCTGCCGCGTCCTTTGCCATTATAGCATAGTCCCAATTTTGTGCCATTTTAACCTCCTTGATCGTCATGGGTTTTACTTGCGGAAAGGTCTGGAGAAGACTTTGCCGCCTTCCTGAACTAATTCCTCACAATGTTCGGATACAAACGCTGCAACAGGATGCCAAGCCTTTTTGAAAATAAAGCAAAGCGTTCCGTTAATCTCTTTTGTGGGGCAGGTATATCGTCTGCCACCTGTGGTGATTTGACACCACTTCAGAATTTTGTTTACTCCAAGCACTAACATTTCGATTGTGTTCTCCTTTGTTTTTTAGATTTGTTTTCCTTGTGACATTAGTATATCATTATTGTTTGTCTAAAAGGTATCTTTGAAAGTGACAATTATGCGCGCTTAAATCCAAGACCGAGCATCATAGCAAATCCGAGAACACAAGCGGCGGCGCCGGCAGCAATATAATCAAAGCCGATATTTTTCTTCTCTTTCTGTGCCAACTTTTCACGGACAATTTTGGGATCAATCACTTTAGACTTGCGCTCCTCAGGATTCGCTGACTTTGCCTCCGCGGTACTTTCGGGTTCACCCTGAAGAACCACCATTGCCTCGGCAAGACTACGACGAACATCATCATAGTTGAGTTCTGTTTCAAAGCGCTTTACGTTAGATTCCATTTCGGAAAAGATCTTATCAAGCTGATCAAGCTGATCATCCTTGTAGTAAGCACAACCGAGGTAGTTCTCAATTTTCTGATTCAGACCCGTGCGGAAGCAATGCTTTTCCTTACGGTATCTATCATCAATTTTGATGTACTGTCCCTTGGGGGCAGAAAAAACGATATAGCTGTCAACGTATACGGGGATATCCAAACCAGTAGACGCAACGACTTTTTCAAGTGCGTTCTTCAAAAGTTTGCGCTTGAGTGCCATTTTATCACCAAGCGGGATCTTGTCATAACACTCATCACTTGCAAATACCATTCTGCCGTCTTCGGTGAGGGTGAGATCGGACTTAACCTTCTTAACTTCCAAAATAATCACACCGGAATCTGTCAAAACGATAGCGTCAAGTTCCGTTTCATCCTGCCCGTCAGTGATGTAAACGTTGCGATATACCTTGGTGTTAGGTCTGTTTAAATATTCCAAGGTTTTCGAAACAATGCTCTCACCTTTGGCACCGGACATGGTGATCGCAAGCTCCTTGGAAAGCTTTTTCATTGTAATAATACCATTATGTACTGCGGGATGATTACGCACATCATTTTTGCGCGCGGTGGATTCCATAAGATAGAGTGCTTCGTCGATACGCATTTGCTCATGGTAAGCATCTCCCGCTACCATTTTGCAAACAACATTTTGAAATCCAAGAAGCTCGGATACATACTCGTTGAAAGTAACTTCCTTCGACATCAATACGTTGCTGCTCTCCATTTCTCTGATAAAATCTTCTGCTCTTTTCATTGTGATTCTCCTTTGTTTTAAATGATTTTTAATGTATTTTCCTTTTGTGCCTTAATTATAACAAATATCCGTTCAAGTGTGGTCTCTTTGAAAGTGACATTTGCTATCATCAAAAAATGCACCCACAAGGACTTACCTTGTGAGTGCATTATAACAAATATTAAATTAACTTTGGTATCTTTGAAAGTGACAATTATTTTGCGCCGAGCCACGAAATACCGAGCTCATACATTTTTTCGTTGATATTGAAAATATCGTAATTGCCGTGGACAATGGCGTCCTCAATAATTCTATCGAACTCAAAGCTTCTTGAAAGAACATAGCCTGCCGAGGAAAGCAATTCGTTGGTCTGTTCCACGTTAAGCTCCAATGCAATCGCAAAAGCGCAAATGTTTTGCTTGGAAGGGAGATAATTGGGTACGCATTTGATTTTAGACATCATCTGACGAGGAAGTTGTGCCTTTTTATAAACCTCGGCATCACCAAGTCCGCTTGCATCAATAAACCCAAACAAGACCTCGCTAAAGGATTTCGCCGGCTTAATAATATCACTTTCCTTGGAAATTTGGATATTACAGCCCTTGCCGTTGTACTCAATCGCTTTCTTTACCTTTGTGCCGTAGGTTCCGTTGGAATAGGATTTACATTCGTAATCACCGACAACCAAGATGTCCGTTGTTTTCTTGACACTTGTCTCAATGATACCACCTTGTTCAATGATATACTGCTCAACGGCAGATTTTTGACCAAAGGCAAAATTACCACTGAGGCAAATGCGCTTACCCTTGAGAGACATTACATCCTTGCGCAAGGACTCAACGGGATCTAAAAGATTGCTAATTTCGTTCTTGATAGAAAGCGCTTCGGCGGGAGTTAACATCCCGTCAGCCAAAACGACTTCGATCTCACTATATAATTTATCAAACGGGAAATGACCGGAGAGATAATTGTTTTCGTACAACCAAGCACGGAGATTTTGACATTCTTCATCCGTAATTTCTTCGTCGGTGATAATGCCCTTGATAATACCATTCAAAATCTGTGTTGCAAGAGTGATCGTAGATGTAGAAACGATATCGAGGTGTCTTCTAATCTCCTGCTGAAGCCTATTGACTTCGTCAAGAGTGATGACATCATCTGCCAAAATATTATCGATGACAGAAATGATGGTAGATACATCTGCGTGAGATGTATAGGGAGCGAATGTTTCTCTCCACGATTTAATATATTCCTTCTCATTCTCCGATATTTCGGAGTCCAATGTGAATCCTCTGATCATGCCGTATAGGGCATGAATATCCTTTTTGAGAGAAGCATTGGATATGTAAGCGATAAAGTCTGCGTTATCGTTCGGAATATATCTTTGAATTTCGCTTTCGATGTTAATTTTCGAATAGTCAACCAACTTGTCCAAAAGATCGGAGCAGGCACAAGCATCGTAAAAAGCGTTGTGCTTTTCTGCAATTGTGATGCCAAAGAAATTACACAAAGTGCCGAGCGCGTAATCGGAAACGGCAAAGGAAGGAACAAGCTCCTTTGCAAGCTGATAGGTGCAAATGTAATAGATTTCAGGGACTTCAATGCCGTATCTCACTAAATTCTTGTGCAGAGCATCCAAGTCGGCAGAAGCAACGTTGTGCCCAATGATAACCGCATTCGTAAAATACTGTTCGATATTGTCCCAAATGTTTTTGAACGAGGGAGCGCCCTTAACAGTATCGCTCGTGATACCGTGGATGCGAACACAGTTATCGTCAAATCCATCTTCGGGATTTACAAAAAGATCTAATTTATCGACCTCTGCGTTAGGATTATCTAAATCTCTGCTCAAAATACCGATTTGACATATCGATTTGTTTCGAGCGTTGGCATATTCAACGTCAAAAAATGTTACTTTCATATCTGCCTCCCGCTTGTCCAATGGCGTTATTTATATTATATCATATTTTTGTGAATTTTTCAACCGTTCTCGCCATAATACATCATATCTGTTAAAATTCACTATTCATTATAAATCAATGATAATCCGCTTTGCTACATTGACAAATCAATAAAAAAGTTGTATAATAGAATAAATAAATGTTTCTTTTTGTCAAAGGAGAATAAAAATGACTAACGAAACGGAAAGATGGTATTCACTCAAAGAGATTATGGAGCATCTTGGGGTAAGCCGAGATACCGTATTGATTTGGATTGCAAAGCGTAATATGCCTGCCTCAAAAGTTGGACGTCTTTGGAAGTTCAAAGTGTCTGAGGTTGATGCTTGGGTAAAAGCAGGAAACGCGGCTGAAAAATAATTTAGGGGGGAGCTAATAAATGTTTGATAGAAAAGGCTTTGCTGAATATGTCGGCGGTACAAGCGGCAATAGCTATGCCAGCGGGTTAACAAATATTGAATCTATCTATAATGCCGATATAGACAGTGAATATGAGAATGATCGTTGCGTTGCTTTGTTATCAAAAATCGAAAGTGATAAAAAGCGAAAAGATCTAAGTGAAAACGATCTCCATTATAGAAGGAATTATTTCTCCCACCTCAAAAAATATGTGGAGTATCGTAGCAATATTGATACAATTAAGCAACGCAAAGATTTTGTGATATGGATGCAAAAGCAGCCTCGACGTGACGATGCAAGTAAATACTATTCTGACGAAACAATAAATGCTGCCGCAGACAAATTGCAATCCGGATTAAGATCTTTGGGCGTTAGAAAATATACGGATATAAATTGTTTTGCTATTTTTGATTCCAAGCGTTTTGAAGAACTTTACAATGATTGCTATACCGCAGCAGAAGCCTTGGACAAAAAACAAGGTCATCGCGATTTTAGAAACGGTTTGGAGTTCTATATGCAGTTCCTTAATAAGAGAAATGGTACTATTGCTATGAGTGATATTACATACTGGCCTTCTTTGGAAGAATACAATCCCGGCATTACCAAGGAAATGTGGGCAGAGGTTTTGAGAGATTCAACCATTACCACCACCGAAACACTTTCTATGCTCAAAAAGATGTTGGAGCTTGGCGGTGAAAGCACTTGTGCCCATCTTGCGGAAGTGTACGGAAATACCCCGGCTCATTATAATAGCCTTGGAAGCACTTTTGGAAGGCGTGTGAAAGACAAATATAATTGTCCCGATTGTATAGACAAAGAAAGTGACACAACGGATAGAAATCGTGTATATGTTATTCCGTTTGTGGGGCGTAATGTTAAAGAAAACGGAAATCAGAGATATTCTTGGAAACTTCGTGATGAATTGAAGGAGGCGTTGGAAGATATGGCTATGATTAAAGAAGAATACATACTAACTATAAGTGCTGATTCTGTAGTATCAACTGATCCTAATTTTACTATGGACAACTTGGGGGCGGGCGATGGATTTAAGCCGTTGGATGCTTGGTTTGAAGATATAGACGGCAAAAAAATCAAACGCACCAGAGCCAAGAACGAAAGAAAGATTTCAAATCAAACGTTGCCTCGACTTGCTTTTCAGATATATGAAGCGCAGTTGTCTGCTTTATCCGAGCAGGAAAAAGTAGAATATCCAACGTGCCAATATGAAACCAACGGAAAAATCTATAAAGGAATCTACCCAACCGTAGAGGACTTTAGAAAACAACTCAACAGCATTGAGTATTTAACGTATCCTTGCGCAGATGGTAGTCAGTTTGTCATTTATGCTTGGAATATATTCTCCACGATTCTGTTTGTAAAAGAATGTCTTAAGAGATTCGGAAACGAGGGAGATAAGTTTATACTGACTTATTGCAATAAAGCAGATGGTGAGAGCGAAGATAGTGCAGATGATGCTGAGGAAGAAATCATTCTCTCTTCGGTTAATGCCCATAGCTTAAATACAATTTTATACGGACCTCCCGGCACAGGTAAAACCTATAATTCGGTTAATTACGCGGTCGCAATCATTGAAGGAAAAGATGTTGATGTTGTTGCGGTGGAAAATCACGATGAGGTGTTTAAGCGGTACAACATCTATAAGGAAAAAGGGTTGATTACCTTTACAACATTCCATCAGTCCTACGGATACGAAGAATTTATTGAAGGTATTAAGCCTGTTGTCTCGGATTCTGCCGATAATGTGACTGTTGAATATGAAATAGCAGACGGTATCTTTAAGAGTTTTTGTGAAAACAGTAGCACAGATAATGCTTTTGATCAGGCTTGGGATAAATTGGTTTTAGAATGGGACGAAAATCCCTCGTTTGAAAAGGATTTCAAACTGAAAACAAAAACCGTAAAGATTAAATGGAATTCTCAAAAGCAGAGGTTCCATCGCAGTGACAATCCCAATATGATCGGGCGTTATGCAGATTACGGCACTGTTCGTAAATTGTATGAGGGTAAAAAGGTTGTTGCTAATAATGACTGGCAGAAACAGTTATTGTATATGAGTGAAGCTATGCTCAATCTTCTCAAGAGCACATATGGATTGCCTGAGTACAAGGAGCCTGCCGAAAACACTCCCAAGGTATTCATTATTGACGAAATCAACCGAGGAAACATCTCAAAAATCTTTGGTGAATTGATTACTCTTATTGAAGATACTAAGCGTCTTGGCAAACCCGAAGAAACCACGGCTATTTTGCCCTATTCCGGCAAACCTTTTGGTGTTCCCGATAATGTGTATATTCTCGGTACAATGAATACCGCAGACCGTTCTATTGCTCAGATTGATACTGCACTCCGCAGAAGATTTAGTTTTGTGGAAATGATGCCCGATACAGAGGTTCTTGAAGGAATTGAGGTGGAAGGCATTAATATAGCCAATATGCTCGATATTATCAATCGAAGAATTGAGGTCCTCTACGATAGAGAGCATACTATCGGGCACGCGTTCTTCACAGTGCTTCGTGCCGAGCCAACTATTGAGAAGTTGGCAATCATTTTCAAAAAATCCATTATTCCTTTGTTGCAAGAGTATTTCTATGAGGATTATAAGAAAATCCGATTGGTACTCGGAGATAATCGAAAGAACGAGGATGCTCAGTTTATTATTGAGAAAGCTCACGACTATGCCGCATTGTTTGGGGATGTAGATGTTGGTCTTGATGACGGTTACAGATACGAAATAAACAAAAATGCGTTTAACAATATCGAAGCGTATCGTTCTATTTAATTCAACTATTGAGAGAGGTGCGAAATGAAACCTATATATCAAATAAAAGAATATGGTTCGTTTGTCTGTAACAAGGACGTTCCCGGTTGTGTGTCCTTGCCTGAGCGCACCTTTTCTCAACTTGAAGAGTTCGTTCTAACAAATCAAAGCAAAGATGCAGATGCTCTTGAATTGATGGGACTATCTGCTCGCAGGGGTGTTGGAAAGATCATCACAGCAAAGAATTACGTAGGCATTATTACGATGAAAGATGGGACAACCATTGAGATACTGCCTAAGATATATTCCGAGATTGACAATGACGAGTCGGGCACGCGAACAAAAAAGTTGCTCATAGAAATGCTGAAAACCTTGCGTGATTCTCCGTATAAAACGCTTCAAACAAGCAACGTGAATATTGAGAAAATGAATGTCTTTGAGATTTTTATCAAGATGTTCATTGATGAAATGTATTTCTTAGTTAAGCGTGGCTTAAAGTGTAATTACGAAACGATGGAGGAAAACGCCAATTTCTTCAAAGGAAAAATGAAGTTCTCGCAGCAGGTGAGATATAATATCGCACATAAAGAGCGCAACTATGTGGAATATGGAGCTTTTACCACAAATCGCCCCGAGAACAGATTGTTGAAGGCAACCTTGCAGTATTTGTACAAGCACTCAACATCCTCCAAAAATCGAAACGATATAAAAGTCCTTTTGAATTCGTTTGGAGAAGTCGAAGCTTCTATTGATTACAAATCGGATTTCTCAAAATATATTCCCGATAGGAATATGAAGGACTACACAACCGCATTGCTTTGGAGCAAGGTGTTCTTGATGGGAAAGAGCTTTACATCCTTTGCGGGATCTGAGGTAGCAGTAGCATTATTGTTCCCGATGGAAACACTATTTGAGAGTTACATAGCGGCTTTGCTCAAAAAAGAGCTTACTCCCAAGGGATATACAGTATCGGCACAAGATAGAAAATATCATCTGTTCGATGAACCCGATAAAAAATTCTTGATGAAACCCGATATTGTTATTACAAGAAAGGCTGATGGTGCTATTTTTGTAATGGATACCAAGTGGAAGGTTCTTTCGGATAACAAAGCTAATTATGGCATATCGCAGGCAGATATGTATCAGATGTATGCATATCAGAAGAAATATTCGTCTGAGAATGTGACATTGCTGTATCCAAAGACGGAAAACATTAGCAAGGACGATATTGAGTTTTCTTCCGATGATGGCGTGGTTGTAAGAGTTAGATTTGTAGATATGTTTGATATAAGAAAGCTGCTTAATACAATTAGTCTTGATACTACTGAACTTTGATAGGGATAAAATTATAGGCTCATTCAAAAGCAAGGAGGTTCACCAATGCCGCTTGAAATAGTAAGAAACGATATAACAAAAATGAAGGTGGATGCCATTGTCAATGCAGCCAATGAGTCGTTGCTCGGCGGTGGAGGTGTTGACGGTGCGATTCATCGTGCCGCAGGTTCGGGATTGCTTGCCGAGTGCAGAACGCTTGGCGGTTGCAAAACGGGCAAGGCAAAGATCACAGGCGGATATAATCTGCCTGCGAAGTATGTCATACATACCGCCGGTCCTATCTACAATGACGGCAAGCACGGAGAAAAGGCGTTACTTGAATCCTGCTACCGCGAATCTTTGGCTCTTGCTAAGGAGAACAACTGTGAAACCGTCGCTTTCTCGCTTATCTCATCGGGTGTGTACGGATACCCCAAGGATCAAGCCTTGAAAGTTGCTATCGATGTTATCAGCGACTTTCTTCTTGAAAATGAAATGACCGTCTATATCGTCATCTTCGACAAGGCGGCATACAAGATCAGCGAGAAGCTGTTCTCGGATATTGCCGAATACATTGACGATAATTATGTGGACGAACATACCGATTACAGCCGTGAGCGTATTCGTATGAATGCTCCAATGGCACCGATGGCGCCGCGCCGCGCAAGACGAAAGAAAACAGATGTTGATCTTTCTGAAATGTGCGATTGTAAGGCGATACTTGCCGAGGATGACTTGGATGCAAAACTCAAACAGATCGACGAGAGCTTTTCACAAATGCTTCTACGCAAGATTGACGAAAAAGGAATGACCGATGCTGAATGCTATAAGAAGGCAAACATTGATCGTAAGCTGTTCTCCAAAATCCGTAGCGACGTCAATTACAAGCCGAGCAAGCCTACCGCGCTTGCATTTGCAATATCCTTGGAGCTTTCTCTCGCTGAAACCGAAGATATGCTCCGCAAGGCGGGATTTGCGCTATCGCACAGTAATAAGTTCGATATTATCATCGAATACTTTATTAGCAAGGGCAACTATAACATTTTTGAAATCAACGAGGCTCTGTTTGCTTTCGATCAGAGTTTGTTAGGAGCATAGGTTATGGGAAAACAAATACTTATTTCTGACAAATTGGAATTAACAAGATATAAGCAAACAATCTATGACAATTTGCAGAAAAGCCTTGAAAATATCAAATTCGTTTTGAATAATGATGATTCCACCTTCGTTTTTGAAAGCTTCAAATACGACAAGATAGTAATAGATCCTCTAACGGGCAACCACGAAAATCTTATTGAAATGGTGAATCAATACCAAACATATTTGGTTACATTGAAAGCGTTGGAGTTTCTTTTTGAAAAGTATTCCGATAAATCTTTCATTGCTCGATTCGGAAACATAGCAGGTTATGATATTGAATCTACAGATGGCGAGATCATAGCCGAATGCTTTGCACAGGTGAGCTACAAAAACAACAAAAAGCTTGATAAGGATTTGGAAAAGCTAAGTTCTATAACCTGCGAAACTATACGATACGAATTCTTTTATGATAGAGCTTTCGACACGGACAATTATATTGCATATAAAACCAAGTATCCTGAAATTAATATAATCAAGTTTGAAACATTGAAATAATCTATAAAACTGGAGCAAGAAAATGATTAAGTTTATCTGCTATCCAAAATGCACTACTTGCCAAAAGGCAAAGAAGTGGCTCGATGATAACAATATCGAATACGAATTTAGAGATATTAAGCACGACAATCCTACGCTTGATGAGCTAAAGGAGTGGTACAAGAAAAGCGGTTTGCCTCTTAAAAGGTTCTTTAATACAAGCGGGCTCTTGTATAAATCTCTTGACCTCAAAAATAAACTTCCAACAATGTCCGATGACGAAATGTTGAACCTTCTTGCAACCGATGGTATGCTCGTAAAGCGCCCATTGCTAATCGGGGATGACTTCGTGCTTATAGGTTTTAAGGAGGATGAATATGGGAAAATATGATCCTTTATTTCGTCATCTAAACTCCAATGGAAACTCGCAAGTGGCATTGAGTTATGCTGAAATAGAAAACATTTTATCTGCTACGTTACCGACTTCCGCTTACAAGTATAAAGAATGGTGGGATAATAATTCCCATGTTCAAAGCAAATCTTGGCGCGATGCAGGATATAAAGTTGATAAGGTGTTTTTGGGAAAACAAGTGATTTTTATTAAAGAATAATTGTCGCATACGAAGCGACCAAACCTCTCTTTGTGAGTGCTATAATGAAGGCACAACAACACAAAGGGAGGTTTTTTATTATGAAAAACAACATTACTGAACTCGTATTTATTTTGGACAGAAGCGGCTCTATGGCAGGACTCGAGAGCGACACCATCGGTGGCTTTAACTCGATGATTGAAAAGCAGAAGAAGCAAGACGGAGGCTGCTACGTTTCCACCGTGCTTTTCGATGATGAGAGCGAGGTTTTGCACGACCGTGTGAAACTCGGAGATATTCCTAAGATGACCGACAAGGACTATACGGTTCGCGGTTGCACGGCTCTGATTGACGCCATCGGCGGAGCAATTCACCACATCGGAAACATTCACAAGTACGCTCGTAACGAGGACGTGCCGGAGCATACGATGTTCGTTATCACAACCGACGGGCAGGAGAACGCGAGCCACCGTTACACAAGCGAGCAGGTCAAAAAGATGATTGAGCGTCAAAAGGAGAAATATGGTTGGGAGTTTCTCTTCATCGGGGCGAACATTGATGCCGTTGAAACTGCCGCTCGTTACGGCATTAGCCGTGACAGAGCCGTGAACTATAATGCAGACGGAGAGGGTACGCAGATACTCTATGAATCGGTCGCAAAAGCCGTTTGCGATGTCAGAGCAAGCGCGCCGCTGAGTGCGGATTGGAGCGAGGATATCAACGCTGACTATCAGAAGCGCGGAAAGAGATCTAAGAAATAATTAACGTAATACGATATTAGCCGCTATCAAAGCGTGATTACCACGCCGCGATAGCGGCTTTTCTTTTTGCAAATTTTTAGAAAAGTGGCGGTTTTTGAAGTGTTTCGTTGGCTACCTATTAGAGGGGCTTCGTGCCAAGATGGCGCGAAGTTTGAAAAAGCTTGCCCTTTTTAGCTTGTTTCGGCGGCTACTACTTGGAGAAGATTTTTTCGTCCATTCTTCAAAAAAGTCAATAACGAATAGTAGAGTGATGAAAACAATCTATGAATTTTTCCGAGAAGGGGTATATTTTTGCCGTTTTCGCTGGCTACCAATTGAGGGGACTTTTTCGGAAGATGAGTTTTAACGCTAATAGTAATATGAATACTACCCCCATAATCTTCGTAAATATAAACTTTTTGTAAAAACGCAAGATTTTAGGTTAATTTTTGTCAAAAAAGTTCCCAACTAATAAGTAGAGGGATATGCAAATACTTTGTGAATTTTGAAAAAACATGGTAGTCAAATTGCAAAAAAGTAAGCAACGAATAGTAGAAAACAAAAAACTGCTCGTCAACCTTATAAATAATGCTGTTTCGCCGGCTACTATTTAGAGAAGCATTTGCTTGAAGCAAATTTTCGTCCAAATTCGCAAAAAGTTCCCAATTAACAAGTGGAAGCATATGCAAACAATTTGTAAATTCAGTAAAAGTATGTTGCTCAAATCGAAAAAAAGTAAGCAACGAATAGTGAGAAGATAATTTTGGTGAACACATATACCCCCGATTTTGATGAAAATCTGTCCGTTGTCAAGTGAAAGAAAGTTTTTTTGGAGTGAAGGTTGTCTTTTTGCAGATTTCGCCGCCTACCACTTAGAGATACTTTTAATTTTTTACGCAAAATTCGCCCTGAAAGTAAGCAACGAATAGTAGGAGATGAAAATAATTTGTGAATTTTAGAAAAAAGTGGCCTTTTTTCATCGTTTTCGCTGCCTACCTATTGAGGGGACTTTTTTACAAGCACTATACAATTCGTGTATTTTCGTCCTATTATATGAAGCCACAAAAATATTTTTACATATCGTGGCGGGTTTTAGCCGTTCTCGCTGGCTACTACTTGAGGGGATATTTTATTGTAGGACAAATTTTGTATTTTCGATACGGAGTATTGGTGAGAGCCATATATTGAAAGTTATAAAAATAAAGAAATGGAGGAGAAAAACAAAATGAATGAAATGCTTGAACAATTGAAGATCGATCCCGAATTTGAAAAGATTATCCCACCGCTGACAAGGGACGAATACCATCAGCTTGAAGAAAATATTTTGGACGACGGCAGGATCATAATGCCGATTGCCGTGTGGGGTGACATCATCGTGGACGGACACAACCGCTACCGTATTGCCCGCGAGTATGGGGATATTCCGTTCTCAACAACACAACTGACCTTTGCCAATCGTCACGAGGCGATTGCTTGGATATGCAAAAACCAACTTGGTAGGCGCAATCTGAGCGATGAGCAGAAGGCATATTTGCTTGGCAAACGCTATTCCGCCGAGAAGCAAATTGAAAAGCAACGAGATGAAAATGGCAGGTTTGCCCCAGGTGGACAAAATGACCACCCGGAGGAAAAGCTCAAAACAAGTGAGCGTATAGCCAAGGAAATCGGCAAGAGCGAGAAGCACGTAAGACGTGCCGAGCAATACGCGCAGGCTCTTGATCTTGCGGATAGCGTTTGTCCCGGTATTAAGAAAGACATTTTAAGCGGCTTTATCAATACCACAAACAAGGATGTTATAGCTTTGCTGAAAGCAGACAAAGAAGATCTTCCCGATATGATTGACGAGATGCGAGGGATTAAGAAAAAGGTAGATGAGGGAAAAACGCATTCTATCGAAGACAGCGTTGCCGATGTGAGTATGGTTGGAAATGCCAATATGTTCATTTCGGGGATGAACAATTATCTTTCGAGATTTCCGAAGTTAAGACTTGATCCCACGTATATACCCCGCACATTATCTGTGATCGAAGCTGTGCGCAGTTACTTGAATGAGGTGGAAAAAGATTTGTTGGACGCGCTTGCAGAAAGTAATGTTAATACGGACAACCCCAACTCGGAACAAGAATCATAACCTCGTGCCAAGTTGGCACGAAGCGAAATAGAAAGTGGTATGGATCAATTTGACCCATACCAAAACGAAAATCCTCCATACATAGTGCTTATGCACATCGCCTAAGACCACACTGCAAATCTTCACGGAAGGAGGCTCAACATAGTCTGCGGTACGGTTGACGGCAAGAACGAGGGGATAAGTGGATTCGCCACCTTACGGTATAGGGCTCTGTCCTATACTGTAACAAGCATAGCAAACGTGGCTACGCCAGCTTGCCCGTCTTTGCTTCGGCGCAAAGACACTTTAGGGAAGGCATCCCTAAGACCCTCGGATGAACGAACAAATCAAAAGAAAGTGGAGGAAAAAACTATCGACAACAAGAAAAAAGAAGAAGTGATTCGCTTCAAGACAACAACGGATCATAAAGCAAAAATCGAACGCGCCGCCGAGAAGCGCGGCATTACGGTATCCGAGTATCTTCGCCAATCGGTCAATTCAAAGTTGAGCCGAGAGCGACCAATGGATTGGTATTCGACCATTGAGCGTCTTGAAAGCATCTGCGCGGCAACAGACGGAGAAACAAGAGTAGCACTAATTGATCTCATCCGCGACCTCTACAATGGAGGTGCTTGATGGCAGTAACGTCAATATGGGCGGTGCATCGCTCCATCAAGGATGCTTTGGATTATGCCGCTAATCCCGACAAGACATCAAATCCCAACGAAGAA
>JAZQXP010000074.1:0-1289 GCA_045632925.1 Eubacteriales bacterium
CTTCACGCTCGACACCTACACTCACGTGACAACCGACATGCAGAGAAATGCATCAGGCATCGTCGGCAACTATATCACAGATATCTTTGGAAAGGAGTTAAAACCATGGGGACGTTCGGAAGCGCCGCCGGTGGCGGATGAAGCGACCGATAAGGAGTGGCAGCAACAAGGAGAATTTCGAAGCGAGAGCGAGAAAGGCGACTATGTTGCAACAGGAAAGATGACGAAAGGATAATCATTATGAAAAAGAAACGTAAAAGCGGATCAGGAACAGTAAGAGAACGCAAGGACGGCAGATGGGAAGGGCGAATCGTCATCGGCTACGACGAGCGCGGTCTGCCCAAAACTAAAAATGTGCTTGCAAAAACCAAAACAGAGTGCCTCGAAAAGCTTGAAGCACTCAAAGAAACAATCGGAGCAACCGAGATTACTCGGTGCACGTCCGAAATGCCATTCGGGGAGTGGATAGACTTCTGGTATCAGAACTATTGTAAGCCTGCTCTCCGACCGTACACACAGACCACCTACGAGCAGAGAATCTATAATCAGATTGTACCGAAAATCGGAAATATTCCTCTCAATCAGATTACGGCAGGAACGCTCGAAAAGTTCTACGCGCACCTCAAAAGCGACGGCAGGCTTGTCCGCCGAGAGATATACGGTGAAGGACTCGCCAACTCGGTGATACGGAGCATACACGCCCATTGCCGAGCCTCGCTTGAAAAGGCGAGAGTCGAAGGACTGATACGGCAGAATCCTGCGGTGCATTGTAAGCTTCCGCCCAAGAAAAGTGCGGAAATCGAGGTGCTGACAGTGGAAGAAATGCAACGACTGCTCATACAAGCGAAAGAGGAAGGCTTCTACGAAATGTTCCTTCTCGACCTGTCCACGGGTTTACGGCGAGGTGAATTGCTTGCGCTCATGTGGGATGATATCAACCTTGAAACAGGCGTGCTAAAGGTCAATAAGCAGGTTCGGTACTTCAATAAGGAACTGCACATCATGCCACCGAAAACGAAAGCTGCCTACCGAACAATTATCCTTCCTCTGCCGTTAATCGAGATGCTGAAGGAGTACCGCAAAAAGGTGAGGTCGAAGTGGCTCTTTCCGTCGCCGTATAAAAGAGAACAAGACCTGCCTCGTGATCCGTGTGCGTGCCGAAAGAAGCTCTCGCAAATCCTCGAACACGCAGGCTGTAAGCAAGTGCCGTTCCACGCACTCCGCCACACCTTCGCAACGCAGGCTCTGCGATACGGAATGGATGTCAAAACGCTCGCCTGCACGATAGG
>JAZQXP010000075.1:0-6815 GCA_045632925.1 Eubacteriales bacterium
GTGAAAAAGATCGGAACGATCGTGTTTAACGATTGTCCCAAGCTTACAAGTCTCGATTTCGCCGGAACCGTGGAACAATGGAATTCGGTTGAGAAGGAGCAGGGATGGAATTACGATAATGTTATAACCACCGTCCATTGCTCCGACGGCGATGTTGAAGTAAACGAATACGACGGCTCCCGCGGGCTTGAATACAAGATCAGCGACGACGGCACGTATGCTATTCTCGTAGGCATCGGCACTTGTACCGATAAGAACATCGTCGTTGCCACGCATTACAACGGCGTGCCCGTAAAGGTCATCGGAGAACGTGCCCTGTTTTATGAAAAAGCCGACAGCATAAGGGTTTCCGATACGGTCGAGATCATCGAGGAAGAAGCTCTCGGCGCGGGAAAATATACCTCTCTGTATATTTCGGCAAGTGTCAGACAGCTCGAGGGCGCGTTTTCGACTTGCGACAGACTCGAGAAGATCGAGGTCGACAAGAATAATCCGATATACCGAAGCGTAAACAACTGTCTGATCAATACTCAAACCAAAACCTTGGTCCTTGGGTGCATAAACAGCATAATTCCCGCCGACGGAAGCGTGACTAAAATAGGCACCAAGGCATTTGAAACCGTAAGATTCACGAATATCACGATCCCCGAGGGCATCACCGAGATCGGCAAAGAAGCCTTTGCGTGGTGTATGATGCTTGAGAGCATCACCATCCCCGACAGCGTCAAGATCATCGGTGAATTGGCATTTACCGATTGCGAAAAAGCAAAAACGCTCAAGCTCGGAAAAGGTGTTGAAAGCATCGGAAACGGCTCGTTTTACTGTTGCTTCCTCATCACCGAGATCGAGCTGCCGCAGAGCCTCAAGTATCTCGGAGGCAGTGCTTTTGCAAATACCCGTATCAAAAGCCTGGTTATACCCGACGGAGTCAAGTTACCCGAAGGTGCTCACAATATGTTCGCCTCGTACGATTACCTTGAGAGCATCGTTCTGCCGAGCGGGATCGAATCCTTCGGCTCGTGGTTCTTCGGCGGCTGTGAAAACCTCAAGAGCATAACCATACCGAGCAGCGTCAAAGCAATAGGCGATGATGCCTTTTACGGTTGCCGCTCGCTAAAGGAGATAATCATTCCGGAAGGAGTGACGGAGATCGGTGAGGGCGCATTCAAGCAATGCACGGGGATCACCTCCATTGTCGTTCCCGAGAGCGTCAAGTCGATCGGGAATAAGGCTTTTGCGGGTTGCACCGAGCTCGTAAGCATCACTTTGCCATCCTCGATCACAGAGATCTCCGCTTCAAGCTTTTCCGAATGCGCAAAGCTACAAAGTATCAATATTCCGAACGGTGTCACATCGATAGGAAGTTATGCATTCAGAAGCTGCACGTCACTTGAATCGTTGACCCTTCCCGACAGCGTCAAAAGGATCGGCGAATATGCCTTCAACGGATGCTCCGCGCTCAAGGATATCGACCTCGGAGAAGGACTTGAGTCGATCGAAACGTGGGCGTTTGAAAACTGCACCTCGCTCAAGCAGATCGTATTGCCGGAGAGCATGAAGGATATAGCGCATCATGCTTTCGTTCGATCAGGACTCGAGTCGGTCAGGATTCCGAAAGGCATCAAGAGGATCAATGACGGCGTATTCGGCGCCTGCGCATCGCTGAAGGATGTCTCCCTCCCCGAGGGCTTGACCGAGATCGGCTACAGCGCATTTTCGTATTGCACCTCTCTCGAAACTCTCGTCATACCGAATACGGTCACTATGATCGGCGGAGAGGTATTCGAGAATTGCACCGCTCTGAAATCGCTGACCATTCCCTCGAGCGTAAAAGTATTGCAAGGCTCACAGCACTTTATGAATTGCACTTCTCTTGTCAGCATGACGATCCCCGAGGGAATAACGATGCAATTCGAGTATTACAATATGTTTGACGGCTGTACAAGTCTCACCTCTGTTACCCTTCCCCGCGATCTGCCCCGCGTGTCGCGCGAAATATTCAAGAATTGTTCCGCTCTCACCGAGATCAATTACGGTGGAACCGTTGCCCAATGGAACAATTTGAAGAAGCAGGATAACTGGAACTCGGGCTGTGCGGCAACTGTCGTTCATTGCTCCGACGGAACAGTCGAACTCTACACCTCCCACAGCTATGACGGCAGCCGCGATCTGCAATACAAGGTCAACACAGACGGAAAAACCGTATCCTTTATCGGCATTGGTGCTTGCACCGACAGCGAGATCGTTATCGCATCAAGCTATGACGGAAAGCCGGTTACCGAGATCATCGAATCCGCTTTGGCAGATAATGCGAAGATCACGGCAGTTATTATCCCAAACAGCGTCTTGAAGATAGGAAAGAGTGCATTTGCGCGTTGCGATGCGCTCAAAAGCATCGAGATCCCCGACAGCGTTAAAGCTGTAGGAAGCGGCGCATTTTATCAATGCACCGCGCTCGAGAGCGTTAAATTCGGAAGCGGTATTACCGAAATCGGAAACAATATGTTCTATAAATGCTCGGCGCTGGAAAGCGTTGTTCTCGGAGAAAATATCAAAAAGATCGGCGCTCATTCTTTCTGCCATTGCGTAAAGCTCAACAATGTCATTGTTCCCGATAGCGTCGAAAGCATAGAAATGTATGCGTTCGAAGAGTGCAGATCTCTTACCGAAATGACTCTCGGCAAAGGAATAAAGGCTTTCGGTGAGCGTGCGCTTGCCGCAGATAATCTTACCGAAGTAAGCTTCAAAGGGACAAAGGAAAACTGGAATAGCATAGTTTTCGACAAAAACTGGAATCTTTACAGCGGAATTACCGTCATTCATTGCTCCGACGGTGATATCAAACTCTACGACGAACCTGAATACGACGGCTCGCGTGGGCTTGAATACGAGATCAGCGACGACGGCAAGTATGCGATTCTCGTAGGCATCGGCACTTGTACAGATAAGGATATTGTTGTAGCTACAACTTACAATGGTCTGCCGGTGACAAAGATCGATTCGTATGCCCTTTATAACTGTCAATTCATTGAATCGGTAGTCATCCCCGAAGGTGTTACGATCATTCATGACGAGGCGTTTTACCTCTGCAAGAATCTGAAAAAAGTTACACTTCCGTCAACTCTTGAATGGATTCAGGATATGGCATTTGCGAGATGCTCGAAACTCGCGCAAATCAATATTCCCGACGGCGTCAGGGAGATAGGGCAGAATGCGTTCAAGGATTGCGTAAATCTTACCTCGCTGACCCTCGGCGCGGGCGTTGAGCTGATCGAGGAGGGCGCATTTGAAAACTGCACCTCCCTCGTCTCGGTCATATTCCCAAAGAGCCTCCGCCTGCTTTCGGGCGACGCCTTTGCCGGTTGCACCTCGCTTACAAGCGTTCACTACGACGGAACGATTCAGGAATGGAATTCGGTCGATTCCACAGGCAGGGATTACGGCAACTCTCACGTCTGGCATGAGGGCGTCCCCGCCGCATCCGTCTGTTGCACCGACGGCGACGCCATTATCGGCGGATAGGCGTTTCATCCCTCGCGTAATATTGCAAACTTTCCGTGAACTTTTCGATAAATCTTTCGTTTTTTTGCGAAAATGACAAAAAATTTCCGCAATACCTCTTGACAAAATGGGGTAATTAATATTATAATATACGATGTCATTGTGTGTGAGCGTAATTGGCAGCATTATCTATCGTCGCTGCCTTTGGCATTAAACCAAACGCTTCCGAATAATCACTTAAGGAGGTGCCACAAATGTTCAGAACCTATCAGCCCAAAAAGCGTCAGCGCAAGAAGGAGCATGGCTTCAGAAAGAGAATGAGAACCCGTGACGGCAGAGAAGTACTCAAGAGACGTCGCGCTAAAGGCAGAAAGCGCCTTACCTATTAATCTTTACTATTCTTATCGCTAATCGAAATAACCGGCGAGTGCCGACATTCTAACTGTCTGCCACGCCGGTTATTTCGACGAAAACAAACTTTTTTTAAAAAATTCCAAAAAATCAACGGAAGCACACAGCCAATGAAAAACACACCCATCAAGGAAAATCATCTTTATCAGAAGGCGTACAAGAAGGGACGCTCCGCAGTCGCCAAGACCATTGCCGTCTACGTCCTCCCCGACCGTCAGAACGTCAGATTCGTCAAAGCCGACCCCTGCCACCGTCCGCTCAACCGCCTGGGACTCACCACGGGCAAGAAGATCGGAGGCGCGACCGTCCGCAGCCGTGCGCGCAGACTTATGCGCGAGGCATACAGACTCGTCGAGGCTGAAAACGAGATCGTCTTCGGCAACCTCATCGTCATCGCCGCCCGCACAAGAATCGCGGACGCAAAGATGCAGGACGTCCGAAAGGATCTGCTTTATTGCATGAAAAAGCTCGGTCTGATCAAAGCCGAAAGCAAAGATGAAGTACAATGAAATACCTGTGTATCGCTCTTATTAAGTTCTACAGAAAATACCTTTCAAGACTGAAATCGCATCCCACATGTCGGTTCACGCCGACCTGCTCTGCCTATGCTCTCGAAGCATATCAGAAACGTGGCTTCATAGTCGGAACCATACTGACGGTATGGCGCATCCTGCGGTGCAATCCCTTTTGCGCCCCCGGATACGATCCCGTACCCGAACACGGCTTCCGAAACAGGGATAGAGTCCCGAAAGGCGTCAGTCTCTGTGACAATGACTCCGACGACGGCGAAGATTCCGTCGAATAACACGAGAGGAAATTCCGCAACCGTGCGGAAGAAAATGAAAAATGTTTGATACCATCCTCGGTTGGATCGGTTCATTCCTTGGCTGGCTTGATTCGATCACGGGAAACTATGTATGGGCGCTCTTTATCTTCGCCATCATAGTTGAAGTATTACTCCTCCCCTTTACCATCAAGCAGCACCAGAATTCCATTAAACAGGCAAAACTCCGTCCGAAGGAGATGGCGATCCGCAAAAAGTATGCGGGCAGAACCGATAAAGCAACGCAGATGAAGGTCTCCGAGGAGATCCAGGAGATGTACCGTAAGGAGAATTACAGCCCCTTCTCGGGATGTCTCCAGCTCTTCATTCAGATGCCCATCATTCTCGCGCTCTATCAGGTCGTCATCAACCCCCTCCAGCACGTGCTCCACGTCAGCAAGGATGCCATCACGGTTATGCAGACCTATGCTACCTCGGCTGTCGAAGAGGGCGGACTCGGACTTACCGTAAACACACAGAGAGGAACCATCGAGCTTATCTCCAAGATAAAGGAAAACGGCATCGAATTCTTCTCGGGCGTAGTTGAATACGTAAACAGCGTCGGCTCGACCAAGGGCTTTGCTATCTCGGGTCAGGAAACCTACGACGCGTTCCTCGCTGTCTCCGACAGACTCCCCGACTTCAACGTATTCGGACTCAACCTCGCTGAGGTTCCCAGCATCAAGGAGCCGAGCTGGCTTCTGATCGTTCCCGTTCTTACCTTCCTCGTTTACTTCGCATCGATGAAGCTCAACCGTAAGTTCTCCTATCAGCCCACCACGGGTGACGCGGGACAGGACGCGCAGACCGGTTGCTCGAACAACACGATGGACATCATGATGCCCCTGATGAGCGTCTGGATCTCCACGATCGTTCCCGCCGCTATCGGCGTTTACTGGATCTTCAAGAGCATCCTCGGCACCGTAAAGCAGTTCATCATGTCGAAGGCTATGCCCATCCCCACCTTTAGCGAGGAGGAGCTTAAGGCTGCCGAGAAGGAATACGGCGCAAAGGCTGTAAAGAAGAAGGCAAAGGGCACCGCAAATCCCGAAGCCACCAAGCACAACCCCAATTCTCTCTTCCATATGGACGACGAGGATTACGTCCCGCCTGTTAAGGAGGCAGAGGAGGAAAAGAAGCCCGAGATCAAGACCGATGATTCGTCCGCGATCTCCAAAGCTCCCCTCAAGGACGACCGCAAGCACGACAAAAACGACAAATAACCGTATCAAGTAATTATTTAAGAGGAAATTATGAAGAAAGAAGTAACCGTAAAGGCAAAATCGGTAGAAGAAGCACTCGCACTCGCAGCCGAGCAGCTCGGAGCCCCCGAGAGCGAGATCAAGTACACCGTAATTGCCGAGGCTAAGCGCGGATTCCTCGGAATCGGCTCGTCCGACGCCGAGATCAGCGCGTACTATATTCCCCGCGGAGAGCAGGCGGCGATTGATTTCATCAACACCGTTATCGCAGATATGCAGCTCACCGCAACCGTTGACGTCCGCGATGGCGAAGACGGCGAGCTCATCATTGATATCTCGGGCGAGGGCTCCGGCATCCTCATCGGACACCACGGCGACACCCTCGACGCTCTCCAGTACCTTCTCAACCTTGCAGCAAACCGCCGCGAGGAAGGCGAGAAGAGAGAGTACCTCAAGGTCACCCTCGACATCGAAGGCTACCGCGCGAAGAGAGAGGAGACCCTCCGCGCTCTCGCACGTAAGCAGGCTGATAAGGTCCTCAAGTACAAGAGAAGCGTTATGCTCGAGCCTATGAACCCCTACGAGCGCAGGATCATCCATTCCGAGATCCAGAATATCGAGGGCGTTTCCACTAACTCAATCGGCTCTGAGAACAACAGAAAGATCGTTATCTACCTTGTAGATAAGCAGTAAGTCCGCCGATAAACGGCAATCGAAGGGGGCACTGCCGAGCGGTGCCCCCTTATTAAATATATAGGATGTTTTGTTATGAACGTATTTGATACAATAGCCGCCGTATCTACACCCAGAGGAAAGGGCGGTATCGCGGTAATAAGGATATCGGGTCCCGCTGCGATAGAGGTGGGCGATAAAGTATT
>JAZQXP010000076.1:0-3049 GCA_045632925.1 Eubacteriales bacterium
ACATGGCTACGATCCGACTTCCTTTCCGCGTCGAAAAGTCCCCACGACATACCCGAAAGGAACTAAAGAACCGAAAGGTTCTTTTTTTATTAAGAAAAAAGGAGGTTTTCGATGTAATGAGCGTGATCAAGATTACAGTCGACGACCAGGCGCTTTTTATAACCGAGGCTCCTAAGATCGCGTCCGAGGGAGTAAACGAAAACTCTGTATTATTCGCCTGTTCCGACGATTGGGAGGGCTTTGGTAAGGTTGCAAACTTTTACAAGCTCTCGGATCCGGAAAACATTTATCAGTCTCAGGTCGATAATGAGGGTTACGCGGCTATCCCGTACGAAGTGACCGCCGACCCCGGCAAGATCGGCCTTTGTATGAGCGGTGTCAATGGGTCAGTCATCAAGACAACCGAGATCCTTGTTTACAAGGTCGTTAAGGGTATGTATGTCACGGATCCGGCGAGCTCCGAGCCGCCGACTCCCGGGATTTACGAACAGATCTTAGCGGCGGTCGGGGCGCTGCAGCAATCTGTCAACGAATACGAGGCGAACGCCGAGGCCGAGATCGCCGATATCCGGAGCGATACCGAGACCGATATCACGGTAATCGGCGCGAGAGTGGACGAGTTTATAGCATCTCAGAGCGGCGTCAGCAATGGCACGTTACGAACGGAAACGCTCCTGTATAGCTCAAGCTCGCCGTCCCTTGGTAACTTACCCTTTGCCTCCGATACCGGGCTCGGTGACTTTGACCTTACCGACTCGATCGATAATTATGATTATATCGAGATCCGGTATGTCGCTTTCAGTCGGACGGGGATCCTCAGACTCAAACCTTCCGACGTCCCGATCGCCGGGAGCAGCTCCGGAGGTTTCCATTGGACCTCAATACAGCCGGAGACGACGGTCGTACCTGATTCGGGATCCGAGAGAACCGTTCACAGATTCGCGATCTTTACTATGGGAAAATGGTCTGACGCCGATCGTGTCGGGATCGATACTTTCGTATGGGCGTGGACCGGCTCGAGTACGACAAACGGCCGGATCAGCTCGACGTACGGCTCGTCCTGGGATTCGACAGCTCAGATCTGGAAATCAACAGGCTTTACCGTCGGGATCCTGAGTATCACGGGTATCAAGTACACCGAGGCCGGGATCGGGAAAGACGCCGAGCTTACCGACATGAGGGTCGGGGCCGACGGCGTCACTTATCAGACGGCCGGCGCGGCGTTAAGGGCTCAGGCGTCCGCGGCGAGGTGGTACGTCACTGAGCCAAACAGCGACGGCGGGCTCGTGTTCCGTCGGGGATTTGTCAGCCAGGGAGGAGGTAATTAAATATGCTTACTTGGTTCTGGGAGGAAAAAGTTAGTGATCGGAGAAACCCGGACAAGTCGTTTCGTCTTTTCAAACGAGGGACGGCGCTCGATAAGGACGTCCTCCCTAAGAACGTGGACAACGGCTCGAGGGTCGAGATCATGGATAAGCCGATTGTAAAGTATTTCGATCTCGAAAATAATACGTGGAGGACTCCGGAAGAATGAAAAGATACGAAGGTATGGACATGGCCTCGTATTACCGGGGCAAAGTAGCCGGCCGTAAGGCGGGCGCCGGTGGTATTGTAATGACCGGCGACGAATACGAAGTAACTGAGCCCAACAATGACGGCGGGCTCGTGATCAGAAAGAAAGAGAGGGAGGAGGTGACCGATAATGTCAGTGACTGAGAAGCCTTTAAAATACGTTGAATACCCGGACGATCTCCCTAATGAGCGGTTCCTCGTTCCTCAGATCGACACGGCGGCGGGAGGCATGGGAACGCCCGGAACTGTCCCGGAAAGTGCAGCGACTAAAGCCGCGTTTGACGCGTTAAAGGAAGATTTAAACGCCATTGGACTGTCGGTTGTTGATGGCAAATTGTGCGTAACTTATGAGGAAGGAGCATAAATTATGAGTGATGTTACAAAACCCGTAGTGCTTGATGAGACATTCGCGGCAAAGCTCGACGCGCTGAATCATCTGATCGCGCATCAGAATGCAGCGATAGATATTCTCGCAGCAGACAAGAGAGCCGCAGCGCTTACGGACATGGACACTATCGCACGTCTCTGTGCGAGCGGCGAGATCCTTGAGGTACTCGACTATGGCGATCAGATTGCGCCCGCATGGTCGGAAGGTAACACGAATTACAACCCTGCCTTCAATCTGTGCCATGAATCCGACGAACTGCTTGAAGACAACGAACAGATTCACGGCGCTCACTGGGAGTGGGACAGGACAACGCCGACAGGAGTACCTTTTGACGCTCCCGAAGCGCTTTACGCTTTCGACGGCACGGAAGGCGCGGGAACATTTCACATCGGCATCGGCTATGCTTACGGCGATGGATGGTCGACGAGCAAGAGTATCCAGTTTACGCTGACAGAAGCGCCTGACGCGGGTGATCAGCTCGTTATTGACCTCGCAACGTCGAATGCTACAGACCCGACGAACGGCAGGACATGGACCGTATACGGCAAAGGCCTTACAACTGCAAAGCAGACAGGCACAACATCTAACGGCACGGGCGGCACGTCGCTCGGATCGACGGACACCACAAGCCCGCACAAGACAAACGGGCGCGTCTGCGCTCCTTCAAGGTGCATCTACGGTTATAACAGATATTTATACTCAGCAAAAAGACAGTGGCTTAACTCTCCCGCCGATGCGGGCGGGTGGTGGACACCACAGCATGATTGGGACCGTCCTCCGGCTGTCGCAGCCACGCTTGCGGGATTCTTGCACGGATATAGCGCAGATGTGATCCGCCACTTTAAGCCCATCAAACGCGTCACGGTTGCTTGCGACGCCGACGGCAACGTGGAAGATGTGACTTATGACCGCGTATCGTTGTCGAGCCTTGAGCAGATGTACTGTGTCCCACAGTTCCCCGGAAAAGAGGGCGAGTATTGGGAATACTATAAGCGGCTACTTGGCAGGACATCGCCCGCGCCGACATCTCAGACGTATCCGCGCCTGATCAAGTATGGCCTTACTACCGGCAGCACTCTCAGCGCTCAG
>JAZQXP010000077.1:0-7462 GCA_045632925.1 Eubacteriales bacterium
AGCAGTTTTCATCGAGCAAATATTCGGATAGACAAAGAAAAAATTCGATGCAAGATATTAATCTTACGAGGATTTTTTCTGCAGTATATGCGGATATTTGCCGATGAAAACCTTATGTGTTCGACTCTCTTCGGCTATAACGATAGTTAGGTAAATTAAATAAAAAGATACTCGGAAATCTTTGAAGTCTTCATTGATTTCCGAGTATCTTTTTATTTACCAAATTATTGTTTATCGCAAAACAATAGTTTGTCAAAGCAAAACATAATTATTTAACTTCTGATTTCCGAGCTCGCTCGGAAATTTTCCGAAACTCTGCACTCTGCATTCTGCACTCTGCACTCTGCACTTTTTTGTGCTCTGCACTCTGCATTCTGCACTTTCTGTCCTCTGTCCACTAATCACTGACCACTATCCTTCTTCCCCTTCTTCTTCGCCTTGACCGACTTTTTCTTGAGTCGTTTCTTGAAGGGCTTGGAGATCCATACGCCCGCGGCGTCGACGCTCTTTGTGATCGCCTCGCTGATAAGGTCGCTCTCCTCAGGCTCGGGCTCGACGTTCTTATAGATCTTGACGACGCCCGCGCTGTTAAGACTCTGGCAGAGCGCCAAGGTTATCGGAAGCAGAAGGATTCCGATTCCGCCGTAGATAAAGTTGCCCGCGAGCATTGCGAAAAGTGTCAGGAAGGGATGCATTCCGACGCTGTTGCCCACGATCTTCGGCTCGATGATCTGTCTGACGACGCAAAGCACCGCCCATAGGATGAAGAGTCCGATCGCGAGTCCGATATCGCCGAGAATAATGCTGATGATCGCCCAAGGCGCGAGGATCAGACCCGATCCGACAACGGGAAGGATATCGAATATCGCGATCAAAGCCGCGATCAGCGCGCTGTATTTCACTCCGATGATCGAAAGCCCCGCCCAGATCTCGCCGAACGTGATCAGCATGATGAGCGAATAAGAAAAGATGTACTTTTTCAGAACCTTTCCGAGGTGGGTTCCGATATTATGTATCAGCTCGTTCGTGCGGTCGGGGAGCTGCTTCTTGATAAACGCCTGGATCGATTCGAAATCGACGAGCAGGAAGATCGTCGCAACGATCATAATTACGATATTGAGAAGGAATGTCGGCACGGAAACCGCGATATCGGTAAGATTTCCGACAAGCTTTCCCGAAAAGCTCATGACCGTGCTACCTATCGAGGAAAGGAGCGAATTTGCCGTGGCATCGAAGTCGATAGCCATCTCGGGGTCGAAGTTATGGAGCATTTTCTGGATCTCGTCAAAGAGAGTGACGAGGAAGGGCTGGATCTGATTCTGGAAGAAGCTCGGAAAATCCTTGACCTTGTCCGCCGCGAAGGAGACGATCTCGATTATCATCCAGATGATGATCACGCCGATCGTTCCGTAGAACAAAATTACTAGCACGACCGATGCGATCCTCGTGTTGATCCTCAGCTTATTATGCATAAAGCGCACGATCGGGCGCAGAAGCATCGTCACAATGAATGCAATGAAGAAGGGGAAAAGCTCGGGGAGCGCAAATCTGATCAGAAAGATCGAAAGCGCGAAGATCAGAGCGAAAAACGCAAAATTTATGAGAAATCTCTTGCGTTTAACGGTTGGGGTGTGTTCAAAATTCTGCATTTTTTACTCCTTAAAATTATTGTTGCTTAGGTTATTCCGCCGATCTGCTCGCGAGTCCCGGCATATCTTGCATAGCGAGCAACGGAATTGTAAACGTCGAGTGCGGCGGCGGGGGTCGAGAGATCACGGCTCCTTCCGACGCATTTGCCGTTTTTGGCGTAGAGAGAGATCGTATAAACGCCTCGTCCGCGGCGTTCCGCCTTGAATTTCGGGTATCCGAGGACCTCGGTCGGCTCGCCGAGACAGCCCGTCGTGTCCTCGAGCGGAGCGTCACATATGATCCTCAGCGACGCGATCGAGGCGCGGCAGAGCGCTACGGTCGAGCGTTCGCCGCCGCGGAGCAGCATCCGCGTCTCGGTCGAGTGGAATTCATAGTAAAACCGCCCCTCGAAGGTTCTGTAGATCTGATAAAACGCGCTCATTGCTCGGAATCAGCGGGCTCATCATCGGCGGGAAGCTCCCGAAGGACCTCATCTATCCACTTGTCGATGAGGGCGAAGGTCTCCTCGCGGTCGGTCTCGTTTAAGACCTCGTGGCGTGCGCCGGGGATCAGAACCGTTGTCAGCTTGCGTGCACCCGCGTGTGTCAGCGAGCCCGCAACCTTACAGACGCCCTTGCCGTAGCCTCCGACGGGATCATCCTCGCCGCTGATCAGCAGGATCGGCAGATCGGTCGGCACGTTCTGCGCCCATTCCTCGGTGCTGACCTCGGCAAGCATCGAGAAGAGATCGCGGTAGCCCGAAACCGTGAATATGTAATTGCAATATTTGTCGTTGTTATATTTTTCGACGACGGCGCGGTCACGAGTAAGCCAATCGCATCGGTCCGCGCCCTTTCCGCATTTTTTAAGATAACCCGCCTGCTGGATCGATCTCAGAAGCTTACTGCGGTGGCGGTCGCCTCTGAAGAGCGCGATCAGATTCGCAAGCGCGATTCCCGCGCCCGTCGGTGCATCGGGTCCGCCCGTGCCCATAATGATTGCGCCCGCGAGGTTCTCCGAATATTTCGTCACGTAGATCCTTGCGAGGAAGGATCCCATCGAGTGGCCGAGAAGGATCAGGGGCTTGCCCTCGTATTTTTCGAGCAGAATACGCGACATTGCGGCAAGTCCGTGGGTGGCAAGCTCTACGCCGCCTGTTTTTGCAAAATAACCGAGATCCTCCGCACTCGCAGCACTTTCACCGTGGCCCGGATGGTCATTGCCCGCAAGGACTATTCCGCAAGAGCAAAGATGCTCGGCGTAGCCCTCGTAGCGTCCGATATACTCGCACATTCCGTGCGATACCTGAACGACCGCTCGGACATCGCACTCGGGCTCGTAAATCGTATAGGCAAGGCTTCCCCCGCCGAAATCAAATCTATCCTGTATCTTTTTCATTTTCACACCATATCGTCAACCAGCGAGAGCAGATTCTCCCGCGTATTAAATTCGGGATTTGCAAGCACAGCGGCAAGCAATTCATTCAGCACCTCGCCGACTCTTGCACCCGCGGGAACGCCTCTATCCATCAGATCGCGCCCCGTTACGGCAAGCTCCGCGACACTCATAGGCTCGCCGCGCTCAGCCGATTCATAAAGATTTTTTGCCGCGTCCCGAGCCTTGTCGCCCGAGGAAAGCCTCTCTCCCCTCGCACCCGCAGAAAGCAGGGTGAAATACGCGAGTTTGAGCGCGGTCTTGCCCGTGATTCCCGATGCATAAGTTCTTACCGTTGCGGGGTCGCTCCTTTTCGGAAGCACACCGCAGGCGGCGGCTCCGACGATCGCCGTGAGCTCCGAGCTCATCTTAAGCCTCTTCGGCACAGATAGCGCGGCATCCCTTTCGCTGTCGCGGAGAAGCATTCCGAGCCTCAGCGCCGCAAGATGCGCGCGCGCCGAGATAAATCCGAGAATCGCTTCCTTTTCCCTTTCCTTTTTAAGATAAAGTCCGTTCGGATAATCCTCGGGGATGAAGTCGATCGAGGAAAATCCTTTTTGCGCGATCGACTCAAAATACGCGCACGGCATTATCTCGCCGAGGATATGAGCCGCATACATCATCGCAAGCGAGCGCGAAGGCTTTTCCGCAGAAAGCAGACCGAGCACCTCGCTTCCGATCCTCTCCGCGCTGACGGCGGGGAGCCTTTTTCGCTCGCTCTTTGCGGCGGCAAGAGTTGAGTCTTCAATTTCAAATCCGAGTCTCGCCGCAAAGCGGAATGCGCGAAGGATGCGGAGAGAATCCTCGGCAAAGCGTCTGATGGGATCTCCGACGGCACGGATCACGCCGATCTTGAGATCATCGGCACCGCCAAACGGATCGCAAAGTCCGCGCTTCGGCGAATACGCCATGGCGTTGACGGTAAAATCGCGGCGCGCGAGGTCTTCGCGGATATTTTTCGTAAATTCAACCGAATCGGGACGCCGCCCGTCTGTATAGTCGCCGTCGATGCGGTAGGTCGTGATCTCAAACGGCATCGAGTCGATCACTACGGTCACGGTGCCGTGCTTCTCGCCCGTCAGTATCGTGTGGAAATCCGAGAAAACCGACTTTATCTCCTCGGGCGACGCCGAGGTCGTGATGTCATAGTCGTGCAGAGCCCGCCCGAGCATCGCGTCCCGCACAGCCCCGCCGACGACGTAAGCCTCGTGACCGAAAGATTCGAGCTTCGACAAAGCAAAGCTGACCGCATTCGGCAATATCATATTAAATTGGTTCATACGGTCACCGCCTTTCGGAGTGCAGAGTTAAGAGTGCAGAATGCAGAGTTATGGTAGCTTTTCGCAGAGCGAAAAGCAATTTGATTGAATGGTTTTGGCTATAAATAAATCGCTACAATAACCATAGTTCAATGCGGATCAAGCATTCTTTTCTGTTTCTAAAATAGAATTAAAAATTTTAGATACTGTTGCATATCCAACGATAGAACTTCCCTCTTGAATACATATTCTTTTTCCAATCCATAAACAATGTGGGTAAGCTTCCGGAGTAATAAATGTTATTGTACCTTTAGCGGATCCATTCGGAGCAACAGAATCAACTTCATAATACTTGTGTATTCCTGTAGTTAAATAGTCATCCTTTATCAAGTGACTCGGTCTATATCCGTTTGTTACAGATCGTGTTTTAGTACCGATAAATTCGAAAACCACTTCAATATCAGGTGTATGATTCATATCAATACCTCGCATAAGACTTTGCTTTATCAAATTATACATCTCAATAATAGTGATTTGTACAAATATAAATAATATCAGTAGGGACCGACGTCCTCGGCGGTCCGTGGGCATAAAATTATAAATTTATCTAAATTCAGAAACTATAATGATATTTTCTTGACTCAATGCGAAACAAAAATTATATTGGGCTCGGACCGCCGGGGACGTCGGTCCCTACAGGTATAAGTTTGTTTGTACATAGTGATTATGTTCGGCGATTGAATACCATTTTCAGGTATTGCGCCTCTTGCGGACGGCGCGCGATATATCCTTCGGATACGATATATGAATACGATATGTTCGCCGTGGGCGAACGTTTTTGGTTACTCCACAACCTCAAACAACTCGTTTCCTTCGCCCGTAAACTTACAAAGCTTGATCACCGAAGAATGATATCTGATCTCGTCGCGTTTTTCTTTTTTATCGAATGAGAAGTAATAGTGACCGTTACCGAGGGCGATGATACCCGTTGATCCGCGGGGGAAGTCACAGCCGTAAACGCCGGTTGCGGGGTCCTCGACTCCGACGGGTGCGCCGGTCAGAAGAAGTCCTTCGCGTCCGCAGAGACCCTTGAGCTCGCCCATTTCGGGCGCGATCTTGCGGTCGATGAAGAACATCGGCGGATTACGGAATTTTTCCTTATTGCCCTTGTAGACCGCAACAAGCCAGGCGTCAAGATAGGTATCGTATTCGAGATTCTGAACGCCCCAGTTGGTGTTGCCCGTGTAGAAGAAGAGCTTATTTTCGCATCTTGCGCCGCTGTGGTGGGGCTCACCCTGTGTAAGCGGCTTCGCAAAGGGCTTGATCTTGCGCCAATCGTACTCGAGAATGACCTGATGGTCGTTGTCCTCGCGGTTTACGTCGTTGTAGATTCCGTACGCGACGTAGAGCATATAGGGCGATACCTGACGCTCACCGGGACGGGGCGAGAAGGTCACGCCGTCGATACCCGAGCAGGCATAGCGGTGGGGAGCTCCCTGCTCACCCTCCGAGTCAAAATCCTCGCAGACGTCGGGAAGGTAAACGGCGGTCATAATTCCGTCCTTCTCGGCATCCATACCGACGCGGTCGATCTTGTCAACGTCAAAGATCGCAATATAAAACGCATCCTCGTCCGCGATCTTTACACCCGTGCGCGACATAATTCCCTTGCCGATCGAATCGTGCTTATACTCGATCGAGCCCCATACGCAACGGTCGCCGCCGTTGAAGGCGAGGCATCCGAGATGGCCCGTCAGACCGCCTACGGTGCCGATTACGTTGCCGTCAAGGTCAGCCTTGATAAGGTCGGTGGTAAACGAATAATATATGTACTTGCGCTCGGTGTCGATCGCAATACCCTGAATATGACCGCCGGTCCACTCTCCGGTGGTGATCGAACGGGGGAGCGCGGGAGCGGGATACTTTTTGAGCAGTTCAAAGCGGTTATTTTCCATATTTTTATTCCTTTCTGGATGAATATATTTTCTCAAATTAATTATACCACATAACACCCACAAAGTCAAACAAAAATCAAAAAAATACGTCCTCCGTTTGCTTTTTCCACAGTCTCTTTTGTGCACTTTGTATATCCGACAAAATTCGCCAAGCTTTTTTCACATTTTCCCCATGGGTTGTGGAAAACCTTGTGGTAACTGTGTAAAAGTATCGTTTTTTAAGGCAAATCAAGGCTTTTCGGTGTGGGAAAAGAAAATTTTGCCTGTGGAAAACTTTCTGTCAAGAGGATTTTTGAAAAATTTTCTTTCTTTGAAAGATTCTCACTTTTGCACAAACTTGTGAAATTTGTATATTTTTTTCGAAAAAGACTTGACAAATGAAAAAGCCGTTTTTTATTCCTTTTTGACGAAAAAATATGCAAAAAAACGAAAAATCAAAATTAAAAAATTTTATGAACCCAAACTCGTTTTTTATCAATTTTTCGCTGAAACCGTGCTTTTTTCCCGCAGCATACGCAGTCAAAAATTTGATTATTCTCCAAAAATCTCAAATAGCAATATTTGTCTTTCGGATAGCATCTTTTGACTTGTTTTTTTGCACATTTTGTCTTATACTTATTTTGTAATATTATATATTAATATAAAAATTATATTTTACTAAAAGGAGAATACAAAAAATGAGTCTTCCCGTTGCTATTCAGGTTTATTCCGTAAGAGAGGATGCATCCGCTGATCTTCGCGGTACTCTCGAAAAGATCAAGGAGATGGGCTACGACGGCGTTGAATTCGCGGGCTTTTGCGGCCTCTCTCCCGAAGGACTGAAAGCAAAGTGTGAGGAATTCGGGCTCACTCCCGTCGCTTTCCACATGGGCATCTACTCAATGAGAGAGCTGGGTGGCGCCAAGGTCGCAGTTGAGACCTTCCACAAGGTAGGCTGCAAATATATCGTTATTCCGATGTTTACAAGCGAACGCTATCCCGGCGGTGAGCTTTGGGAGGATTCCAGAGATTTTATAATTGAGCTTGCTAAGGAAGCTTCCGTTTACGGAATGAAGGTTTGCTATCACAATCATGAAAGTGATTTTGTTAACTACTACGAAGATAAGACCGTTTTTGACGCTATCTTCGATCTGATTCCCGGTGAGTATTTGAACACAGAAAGTCGGATCGTAGCCATGTCGTTCT
>JAZQXP010000078.1:0-1008 GCA_045632925.1 Eubacteriales bacterium
ACCACCTGCCGGATGGCCGCCTCATACGAGCGTGGAAAACAGCCGTGAGATTATTCGCACGGTGCTGACCGCGCCCGATACATTTGCTGTATGCCTCAAGGAGAACGGCAAGCCCATTGGCAGTATCGGCTTTCATCGCAACGACCTTGCTGAGGATGACGACGAATATGAGCTCGGCTACTGGATCGGCAAGCCGTATTGGGGGCGGGGTCTGATTCCCGAAGCCTCGCGCGAGATGCTCCGCTACGCCTTTGAGGATCTCAAAATGAACCGCATCTGGTGTGGCTATTACGACGGCAACGAGAAAAGCCGTCGCGTGCAGGAAAAGCTCGGATTCGTCTATCAGCGCAAGACCGAGGGCATTGAAGTGTCGTTGCTCGGCGAGATCCGTACGGGGCACTCGAATCTTATGACCAAGGAGCGTTGGCAGAAGGTTGAACTGTACCGTCAGCAGAAGAAATTGCTCGATACCTTCCTGCAAAACGGCGCGATCTCTCAGACGCAGTACAATAAAAGCTTTGGCGACCTGCGTGACTTGATGGGGATGCACGGAGTTGAATAAATACGAAAGTTGAGGGAGAACCCCTATGATTATAGAAACAGAACGCCTGATCCTCCGCCCGTTTACCGAGAACGATGCAGCGGACGCATTTGAATATTTACACGAGCCGATGGTGCATTGCTTTGCTTGCATGAAAACCGAAACCATGGAGGATGCAAGAAAGGCGGTGCTTGGCAGAGCCCGTGACGGCGAGTTTTACTTTGCCATCACCCTCAAGGAAAACGGCAAGGTCATCGGCGAGATCGATGCCATGCCCGAAGCGACCGCTCCCGACGAGGAGAATGCCGCAAGGGACACCTTCAGCCCCTGTTGGATGCTCAATCTCGAATACCACGGCAAGGGCTACGCCTACGAGGCAGCTCACGCCTTCTTCGATTATCTCTTCAACGAGAAGGGCGCACGTCGCATCTATGCCTATACCGAGGACTACAACGTGGCAAGTCAGA
>JAZQXP010000079.1:0-26514 GCA_045632925.1 Eubacteriales bacterium
GATGACGTCGACGATGACGTTGCCCTTGTTGTCGCCCGAAAGCTCGATGCGTCCGCCCTCGGTGGCAATGAGATAGTGGGTCTCGACGCTCTTGAAGGTGAGCTCGGCGCGGCTTCCGTCGGCATTCGGGATCGAAACGAACTGCTTTGCCGCCTTCGCCTCGATCTTGTAGGTCTCAGCCTTCTCGCCCGTGACACATCCCGAGGTGTAAAGACCGTTTACGCCGTCGGTCGATCTCTTGAAGGTAAAGCCACTGAGCTCGATCTTGTTGTTCTCGAATCTCAAGCCGTAGACCGCGGTGAACTTGAACGCGGCATCGGCTACAATGGGCTGACCCTCGTATTTGATGCTGTTGTCCGAGAAATTGATATTTCCGATGTAGTTTGTCGATTTTGTATATCCCGTGAAGACATAGGGCTTAGAATCGTAGGTGTCCTGACGGAGGATGCTCGTCTTGTAGATCACACCGGGATAGAAGGAGGTTCCCGAGACGGTGATGATCCTCTTATCCGAGCCCTTGGCAACGGTAAAGGAGTTATTCGAGATATTTACGTTGTGAGTACCCGCCTGCTCGCTTGCCACAGCCTTGGTGATCTTCTTGCCGTTGACGATATTATCATAGGTGATGTTGCTCGTGTTGGGGTAGAGAATTATGAAGGCGGGATCCGACTCGGTGCAGAATTTGTTGCTTCCCTCAGCCGCGATGAAGGTGTTGCCCGTGATCTCGACGTCAACGATGCTTGCAAAGCGGATCGCGGCATAGGTGGGGCTGTCGAAGACGTTGTTCGTGATCTTGAAGCCGTCGCAAACGGGCTCGTGCGCGGTGCCGTGATGACCGATCGCAATATGCGCGCCGGGAAGCTCATCCGAAGGACCGAAGTAGCAGGAGTCGATAACTACGTTGTCACAGCCGTACATCTCGCCGTAATCAAAACGCTGAGGTGCGCCCGCGTGGTTGCCGCTGTGCGATCCGGGATGCGACTGCTCGATCTGGATCGTCTCGCGGGTGAAGGTGTCGCCCCATTCAAATCCCGCGAAGATGCAGTTGCGGATGGTTACGTTCTTGCATCCCGTGACCTGAATGACGTGGTTGTTCTTGATATCCTTGAAGATCGCGTTCTCGATCGTGATATTTTCGGAAAGACCGAAGAGGAGGGTCGACTGAGTCGAGCGGCAATTGTCGATAACTCCGCCGCTGATGGTGAAGTTCTTCGCGCTGTTTCTGCCGTAGTCGTTGAAATCGGTGCTGAGGATTCGGGTCAGGATGAGGACTGTGACCTCGCCCTTCTTGACCTTTTCGGCAAGATCTGCAGTATAGCCCTCGCGAGCGTCGGTGTAGCCCGAGTACATCCTGAGCGTAACGCCCTCGCGCATACTGATGAGCTTGATGTTGTAGAATCCGGGGTAGAGGTAGACGGTACCGCCGCCCTGCTTGTAGGCGTGGTCGATCGCCTTCTGCATCTGGGTGGTCAGATCGGGCAGACCGTAGGTGCTCTTGCCCGCGATAACGCCGAAATCACGTGCGTCGATGTATTCCTCGGCGCAGGGGGATGCCTCGTGAGTGATCGCGCCGCCCTCGGCAACCGTAACCTTGATTATTGCCTTGTGGTCAAAGCAGTCGTGGACGTAGACCTCGGCTTCGCCGGGGTTGTAGGAGGTGAGAGTTACGTTTCCGCTGTCAAAATCGAGAACCGCGGAGACGATAGTCTCATCGGAGACAGAGATCGAGTAAGCCTTGTAGCCCCAATCGGGGTTTTCGACGGTGACGGTCTCGAGGGGCTCAGTGTTGAGCGCGGGTGCTTCGGTGGCGACATCGGAGGAGGAGGGGACCTCGGTGGTAACCTCGGGCTCGTCCTCCGAGCACGCGGTCAGAGCCAATGCGAAAATAAGCATTAAAATAAGTAAAATATTGAATTTTTTCATGGTCATGACTTCACAAATTTAGCAGATTCGTATGCCGCGGCGTAGAATTCGTCGAGGCTCATTTCGGGGATCCTCTTGACCTCGAGAGAGATAACTCCCTCGTAGCCCTCGAGGTTCTTGCGGACGTAGTCCCAGTCAACGCCCGTGCCGCGTCCGGGGAGGAGATGGCTGTCCTCATTGTAAACGCCGTTATTATCGTGCAGATGGAGTGCCGCAAGACGGTCACGGTATTTCGGGAGCGCGAGCTTGGTCTGCGAGAAGCAAGCCTCGTGGCCGCTGTCATAGCAGAATTTAAGTCTCGGGCAGTCGAGCTTGGCGTAAATATAATCTATGAAATGGAAAAATCTCTGATTTTCAAGGCAAATATCGACGTTCGCTTTGTCAGCGACCTCGATGAGGGAGGCGACTCTGTCCATTCCGATCTGCGAAATGGGGGGATAGTTGTTGCCTGCGGAAACGTGCCATACCGCGCGGGGAATGCCGAGCTTTCCGCATTCAATGAGGTTATCGCGGAGCATTTCGTATGCTTCCTGACCCTTGAGGTTGTCGCGCCAGAGGTGGTTGATGTTATCCCAGGGCGAGTGGCAGTTATCGATATCGAGACCGACGCGGCGGATGATCTCGATCTGTTTTTCGTTGTCAAAGGTGCCGCTGAGGCTGACGAGGACCGAGTCAAAGCCCGCTCTCTTGATTGCCTCGAACATAGCTGTCGGGTCAGCGTTCTGCTTGCCTGTCTGAATACCGTATCTGATCATAATTTAGCTCCTTTTGTAGTGCGAATATTTTCTTAAAATATAATCTCTCCCTCCACCGCGGTCAAGCCGCGGTCCCCCTCCCTCCTCAGAGGGAGGCAAGATAGTTGGTACTAACATAGCTTTCTAGGCCTTACTATACTTTTATGAAAAACAAATATCTCTATATATGTTGTTCGCACATATTTCTCGCCTCCCTCTGAGGAGGGAGGGGGACCGCGGCTTGACCGCGGTGGAGGGAGAGATTATTTAAACTCGCAAAGATTTTCGAACATATAAAAACGGAGCAACGCCAAAAAGACGTTGCTCCGCAAACGAATTAAAGAGTATTGGAAGAGCCGAGAACGTTGACGATCTTGTGGCGGACCATCTTCTTGACTTCCTCGCGAGCGACCTTGAGGTAATCTCTGGGGTCGAATGCTGCGGGGTTGTTTGCGAGAACGCGGCGGATACCTGCGGTCATAGCGAGACGGATGTCGGAGTCGATGTTGATCTTACAAACAGCCATCTGAGCTGCGCGGCGAAGCTGCTCCTCGGGAATACCTACTGCATCGGGGAGCTGACCGCCGAGAGCGTTGATCTCTGCAACGTATTCCTGGGGAACCGAGGACGCGCCGTGAAGAACGATCGGGAACTCGGGAAGTCTCTTGCCGATCTCTTCGAGAATGTCGAAGCGGAGAGGAGGAGGAACGAGGATGCCCTTCTCGTTTCTTGTGCACTGTGCGGGAGTGAACTTATATGCGCCGTGGGAGGTACCGATGGAGATAGCGAGGGAGTCAACGCCGGTACGGGTTACGAAATCCTCAACCTCCTCGGGACGGGTGTAGGAGGAGTGCTCAGCTACAACGTCATCCTCAACGCCTGCAAGAACGCCGAGCTCACCCTCAACGACGCATCCGCGCTCGTGGGCGTAGTCAACGACCTTCTTGGTCAGAGCAATGTTGTCCTCATAGTCAAAGTGAGAACCGTCGATCATAACGGAGGTGAAACCGCCGTCGATGCAGGACTTACAGATCTCGAAATCTGCGCCGTGGTCAAGGTGAAGAGCGAAATCAACACCGCTGTCCTCAACTGCTGCGCGTGCGAGACCCATGAGGTATGCGTGCTTAGCATACTTACGTGCGCCTGCGGATACCTGGAGAACTACGGGGGACTTTTCCTCAGCAGCTGCCTCGGTGATAGCCTGGATGATCTCCATGTTGTTAATGTTGAAGGCGCCGATAGCGTAACCGCCTGCGTAAGCCTTCTTGAACATTTCCTTTGTTGTTACAAGTGCCATTTTTTGTCTCCTTGTGAGTTAATTTATTTCCACCCTATATTGTACACTTTTTTTGTGAAAAAATCAAGACTTTCGGGGAAGTTTGTTATCTTATTTGAGAAAAAAATTAAAAAAATTAAAAAAAGATAACCGCCTGACTTCCACATAAGGCGGTTATCTTTTCAATCGCTTTGGAAGCAACCGTATCGGTGCTCCTACGTTATTATTATACACCGATTTTTTAATTTTGTCAATGCTTTTTTATAATTTGTTAGATATATTTGTTTTCTATATCTTGAAACCCCAACATAAGTGCAGTAAAAATCACTTTGCCAAAGTGAAGTGATATAATATAAGTAGAGTCGACAAATCCCCTAAGATATGGTATAATAAAAGAGAAAAAGGAAGTGAGTAACGCACTCTATCCCTCCCCGGTTTACGGGGAGGGTGCAGGGTGGGGTCCCGATTTGCCGATACAAAATTTGAGGATATCGGCATAATCTCTATGCGGGCGCGAAATTACCTCTCGGCACCTGCAGGAAGTACGAAATCTCTATAGAAATTGCGCGCCTGAAAGGCGCGCGGAGTGAAGAAGCGAAAGTACTTGCCGTAGGCAAATATGTCTGCGGAGCGCGACTTAAGGAACTTTTTGAGAAAAGTTCCTTAAGAATCTTCAAAAACTTTCCCGCTGCTGCCCACTTTTATTTAATCAAAAATTTCCGCTCGGCGGAAATTTACCTTCAAACTTCGCCGAAGGCGAATCTTAACTCGCGCATCGCGCGATCTTAACTCCGCCCGTGGCGGATCTTAACTCGGCGCAAGCCGATCATCATTCTGCCGTAGGCGGATCATCATTCTGCCGTAGGCAGACCATCATTCGCGCTATGCGCGACGATCCCTCCCGTTTCCGCCACCGCCGCCGGCTGTACCTCCTCCTCAATATAGGTCTCCGCGGGCGGGATAATTATTCCGAAGCTGACGGCTATGGCGTTGTTGACGCGGTCCATCATCTCGTCGTCGAGATGCCCCATCCTCTCGCGCAGACGCCGCTTGTCGAGCGTGCGGATCTGTTCAAGCAGGATCACCGAATCGCGCGCGAGTCCCGCCCTCTCGGCGTATATGTCTATATGTGTCGGCAGGCGGGTCTTGCTCATCCTCGAGGTGATCGCGGCGGCAATGACTGTCGGGCTGTATTTGTTGCCGACGTCGTTCTGTATTATCAGCACGGGGCGCAGTCCCCCCTGCTCGGAGCCCACAACGGGCGAAAGATCGGCGTAATATATATCTCCTCTGCGAATCTGCGGGTTCATTATGTTCTTCTTCCTTTCCTTGGGGTGACTTTCTGTCCTTATTCTTGCCAATCGGAGTACCGATTTAAACAGGAAAAGGTAATATTGACAATGGGAATTTTTGCTCATTGTCATTATATGTCGGAAGAAATAATATTGACTTTGGAGACGGTTGGTGATATAATAATAAAAAAACTCCCTCGGAGGTATTACTATGAATTACTGGACCCAAAGCAAGGACAACGTATACGTAGCGGCGCACCGCGGATGGAGCACCGTTTATCCCGAAAATACGCTCCTCGCGTTCCGCAAGGCACTCGAGATCGGCGTCGACCAGATCGAGACCGACGTCAGAATCACCAAGGACGGCGAGCTCGTCTGCATCCATGACGCAACCGTCGACCGCACCACAAACGGCACGGGCAAGGTCTGCGAAAAGCTGCTTTCGGAGCTGAAGACCCTCGATGCCGGCTTATGGAAGGGCGCGGAATTTGCGGGCGAAAGGATCCCCACCTTTATCGAATTTATGGAGCTCGTTAAGGATCATCCGACGATCACCCTCGATATCGAGCTCAAGGAATACCCGATCGACGGACGCGACGAGATCGCGTTTGACGTCTGCGACAGAGTTATGAAGATAATCGACGATTACGGCTTTACCGACCGCGTCGTAATCAACACCTTTAACGGCAAGCTCCACGAGTATATGGAGGATAAGTACGGCTCGAAGTATCGCCGCCATATCTACTATCCTCTGACCCATATGGGCAAGGTAAAGCGCAACCCCTATACCGATTCGGCATACTGCTGCTGTATGTTCCGCGCGCTCTACAGCCCGATCAATATGGCAACCAAGGAGGAATTCGACCGTATGGCGTCCTTCGGAATCCAGCCCTGGGCACCCGCGGGAGTAAAGACGCAGGAGCACGTTGACGAGGTCATCGCCTGCGGCGGCGTTCTCATCACCTGCAATAACCCCGACGAGATCCTGGAGTTCCTGCGCAAGAGAGGATGCCATAAATAATAGTGGCTAGTGACTAGTGGCTAGTGGAGGGAAAATTTCCTCACTTCGTTCGGAAATTATCAATTAAATAAAAAGGGATATAATGACGGAAAACTCATTATATCCCGTTATTTTACATTTGCGGATCATCCTTTATTGGCTGTCAAGAAACGCTCAAGCTTTTGACATAATGCGGGTATATCCTCGGTAATCGTTTGGTAAACTATATCAAGCTTAACGTCGCCGTAATCGTGAACTATCCTGTTCCTCATTCCCTTTATACCTCGCCAGCCGATATCCGGATGATCAATCTTAAAGGCATCCGACACCTTCCCCGCATTTTCCGATATCTGAATCAAGCGAAAGAGAACCGAATCACATAAGATCTCATTAGCCTCAAGATCGCCGTATGTTATGCCGACGGTATTTGAGATAATAAATTTTACGTCTCTTAGAATCCTTTCAACGTAATATACGTCATTCTTTACATTATCCATAGATCTTTATACCGTCCTTCAGTATTTCACCTGTGAGCGTCAGATTGCCGTCTAATTGATTAAGATTCAGCAAATCCACCTTCTTTTTCAGAGCTTCACGGAGCTCTTCAACCAAATCAAAAAACTGCAAGCCCGAAACCGACGTACTTATCAGAAGATCAACGTCGCTCGCGGGAGTCGCTTTGCCTTTCGCGTATGATCCGAACAGATAACAATATTCAACCGATCTATGCGAAAAGACTTCTGTACATATTCTGCGGATTTCATCTACGGTAAGCATTCCGTTCTCATCATCAATGTATCCGTAAGAGCCGAGCTTTTCTATCATATACCGATATTTCATACTTGATTGTTTCGAGGGATCGTTTTCGTAGTCACAATAAGTACGCAACGGCATTCCGATATATTCAGCAGCAGCTTTTTGTGTGATGCCTTTGTTTTTTCTCAATTCGCGTAATATCATATTCTCACCTCATTGGTATTATACCATATTATTCGCAAATATGCAATAGTTTTATGCAATTTTTGCATATATTTTTTCAATTAAATATGCAATAGTTGCATATTTTTATTGCATATTTTCACTTTGACGAACAAAAAGCCGATTCGTTTTTCGAATCGGCTTTTTTAATTAATTGAAAATTTCCGCTTGCGGAAATTCACCTTCCACTAGTCACTAGTCACTAGCCACTAGTCACTAGCCACTAGTCACTAGTCACTAGTCACTAGCCACTAGTCACTAGTCACTAGTCACTAATCGTCCTCCTCATCCTCAACGTCGATATAAATGACCTTTACGTTCGCGTCGGTTCTCGAGATGATCTCAAGCTCGACCTTGCGGGTGAGAGTGTAATCGACTCCGCCGACGGTCGCAATAGCGGAAAATTCATATCCGATCGCGGAAAATTCGCCGTCCGAGCCGATCTTGATATAGGTGTAAGCCACGGCGTCGCGCAGGTCGGGCGAGGGAGACAGGATTCCCGCGCGGATCAGGATATTGCCCGCGATATTCTCCGCCGCATCCTCGGTCAGCGTAAATGCGAGGATCGAGTCGCCTGAGCGCGACGGATCCATACCAGTGCAGTGCTCAAGCGAGAAATAGGACGTCGAAAAGGGGTACGCGAGGGTGTAGATATAGTTGCCCGCGTTGACGGTCGAGTCAACGAAGATGCTTCCGCCGTCGATCTGCGAAAAGCCGCGGCGGTAATTGTAGTGTGTGAGGGTGGTGTGAGTGCCCGTGCCGTCGGCGATATCGAAGGTCTTTTCAATGCTCGCGCCGATCCTTCTGCTGTAGGCGTAGGTCGTCTTCGAGCTGAGCGGAAGCTTCAAGCCGTCCGACTCGATATTCATATCGTCGCGCACCGAATACTCGAATTTATCGAAGGATTCGGCAAAGGCGTGGATACCCCCGACGAGACCGAGGTAGATCTCGGGAATTTCCGCGGAGGTGAAAAACTTATAATCCTCGGTGCGGGGCAGATCAATCTTAACCTCGCCGCCGAGATCGCTCTGTTCGGTCACGGACGTGATCTTTACATCCATCAGAACCGAGCCGTTTAGGCTCACCGAAAGCGCGACCGACATCCGCGTTGAGATAAGATTCGCCTTATCGTCGGTAAGGATCTCAAGGGAAGTCTCGCCGAAATCGACCGAATAGGTGTCGGGAAGCCCGAGCATCGAGATCACGGTCTCGCGCCCGCTCTCGCCGAGAGTAGGGAAGGAGATAAGATAGCCCTCGCCCGATTTATTGACCTCGCCTTCGGTAAACGAGCGGATCAGCTCGTCGTCCGTGACGTATTCAAGAAACGCCGCGCGGTCATAGCCGCCGATACGCGATCTTCCCGCGGCGGTATTGCAGTAAAGCTCGCCGTCAGAGAGATAAACGGCGGTCGAATCGCGCGTAAATGAAGCATCAGTGCCGCTTACGCGAAGCTCGGAGCTGCTCGATGAGGTGCTTTTGCTCCCGAGGACGTCGATTTCGAGAGTAGTTTCGGTTCGGCGAACGTATGAGATATAATTTTCCGCAAGGATCTCGAGAACGTCGAGCACCATACCCGCGGGAACGACCTCAAGACCGGGCTCGTCGGTCGTTACCGCTTCGGTGATCTCATCGGTCACCGCATCGGTGATCTCATCCGTGATCTCTTCGGTCACGGGAGGGGGAGGGGCAGCCGTTTCGGCGGCGGAGGTGATCTCCTCGGTAGCCGAAACTGTGACGGTTGGCTCGTCCCGATCATCCGAGCAGGAGGAAAGAATCAGAATGACGGCAAAGAGCAGGCAGAAAAGCTTGCGCGCGCCGATCATTCGATGACCTCGCAGCCCATCTCCTTCATCAGGGAGACCATTTTTTCGTCGGGACAGAAGCGGACGAAGCCCTCGCCGTCGCGCTCGGGAACCTCGTAGACCCAAGAATCGGGCGTGAAGGGAGAGGGACGGTAATCGTAGAGCTTGCCGTCGAATTTTTTGCCCTTCGAGTCGCGGTAAAGTCTGCCGCCCGATAGAGAAACACGGCAAACGGTGCGGTTGACCTTGCCCTTGTTTTCAACGATTACGAGATCGGGAGATGCCCCCTCCGCCGCCTCGAGGCTGTAGGTGTAGCCCGAGAGCAGAAAGCGCGAGCAGACAAGCACGCCCGCCATAGCGAGGACAAAGCCCGCGGTCTGCAGTATCGGCTTGTAGTCGGCAAGGAATTCTCCGAGCATAATGAGGATCGCCGCGCCTCCGAGGACGGAAAAAGCGATCGCCTTGCTCGTGCTGTCGCCCTTTTCGGGCGAATAGGAATAAATTTTCATCATTTCGAGATCGAAAGAGCCGAGAAGACCTGCTCCTTGACGTCGGAGGAGACCTCGTCGATCGTGCGCGATGCGTCGATAACGAGAACCTTCTCGCCCATTTCCTTGAGGAATTCGATGGCGGAGAGGTAATTGCGGCGGACTCGCGCCTGCTTGTCGTCGCCGTCGTAGATCTCGCGGTCGGTGCGGTTTTGGTCGCGGCGAGCCTTGGTGACCTCTGTCGGCACGTCGAGGAAGACGAAGAGATCGGGCTTCATCGACTCGATGCAGGGCTTGTTCATTGCGTAAATGTCAGCCATCGAGATGCGGTCGGTGGTGTTGTACGCCATATTTGAGAGATAATAGCGGTCGCAGACGATGCTTGTGCCCGCCTCGACGAGGGGGCGCATAAATTCGATATGCTCAAGGCGGTCGGCGACGTGGAGATAAGCCATACTTTCGGTCAGAAATTTGACGCCGCCGTAGAGACCCGATCTGATGATCGCGCCGGCGGCGTTGCGCTCGTTGGGCTCGCGCTCGTAGATACAGGGTCTGCCCGTCGCCTCTGCGATAGCGGCGCGGAGACGCTCGGTCTGCGTGGTCTTGCCGCAGCCGTCGCAGCCCTCAAAAACTATAAAATATCCGCGTGTGTTGTTCATGGGATCACCTCATTACACATTAATACAGAATACATTATACCATATTGCGGAGGGAATGTCAAGATGGAGGGAAGAGGAGCACGGTACGGTCAGCCTTCGGCGAAGCATGATCGGCTTGCGCCGAATGTAGGTAAATTTCCGTCGCAGAGGCTCGGAAATTTTCGATTATTAATCAATGGTATGGGACGGTAAGGGTTATCCAATATGTGTCCTGATTCAAGAAATATCTCTCCCTCCACCGTCGTCAAGCGCCGGTCCCCCTCCCTCCTCAGAGGGAGGCTTAGTGGTAACTGCAAACTCCTACGAATATTCAGCGAACATCGTTTTATCTTAATCTAAAAAGCAAATAGGAATATTTTATTTGAATTAATTTGCACTTTTAATAGAGTTTTGGCAAACTTATTCAATAAAATATTCCTATTTTTATATGCATAATTATTAATCTGAACGATATTCGCTGTATTTTTATACGAGTTTACGCTGACTCCTTAGCCTCCCTCCGGTGAGGGACTACCTGCGTACCGCAGCTTGGGACCGTCGCTTGACGACGGTGGAAGGAGAACGCGATTGAACTTCTATGTGTTTTTCGTGCAAGATTCGGGCGGAGAGTGATGGTGTACGGCTTTCCGAAGATCTTACCGAATACATTCCTCATAGAAAACTTAAATGAGCCAGCCCCCTGAAAGATTGTGCGAACAACTCATATAAAGATTCGATTTATTTGAAAAAAACAAATATACTTAGTTCCAGTATTGATATGCAATATTCAGAAAGCTTTGTTCGCAGTCGTTAACATCGCCTCCCTCTGAGGAGGGAGGGGGACCGGCGCTTGACGACGGTGGAGGGAGAGACAAATATGCTAATGATCCCGCTTTGCTCGAAATACCGTTGAGATATTTAGAATGCTGAATAAAAAAGTTTGCGCTAACAAAAATCAGCCGCAGGCTGTATATCACCAACGCGAAGCGTTGCATCAAAAAACGGTGTTCAGAAAGCTGAACAAAGTAGTTCGCGCACTCTAAACTCCTCCCTCCGGTTTACGGAGGGAGGGCGGGAGGGAGGTCCCTATTTGCAGATACAAAATTATAAGGATATCGGCAAAGACTCTGTATGGGCGCAAAATTACCTGTTTATGCCCGCAGGAAGCACGAACACTCTATAGCCATTCCGCGCCCGAAGGGCGCGGAGGGTGACAGAGCGCGATGCTTCCCTACCTTCGGGAAGCACCGACTCTGTCCAAAATTCAGAAGCAGAGCTTGAGAATTTTGAAGCGCAGTAGCGAGACCTGAAGGTCTCGCATTGAAATGGGGCACCGCCCCAAACCCCGCAAACTTTGAGAAGTTTGATCAAACTTTCCCGCTTTTTTAATTATAAAAATGAAAATTTCCTCGCATTTCTGCGAGGAAATTAACCTTCGTTTTCCCCGTAGCGTGCGGATCTGTCGGTTTTCCAAAGGAAAGCGGCGGTGTTCAGCCGGCGAGACAAATCCGCGGCTTGCCGAAGGCAAGTATATCATCATTCGGCGCAAGCCGATCATCATTCCGCCGTAGGCGGATCATCCCTCACTTCATCAGCTCTTCCGTCAACCTCAATATCTCGGGGGCGATCCTTTCGCGCTCGCGGCGGATGACGAGGGTATATGCGGGGTATGCGAGGGTGACGAGCAGTATTCCGACAAGTCCGACGGAAATTCCGACCGCCATAGCGACTCCCGCGCTCATTCCGAGCGCGGCGTAAAGCTCCGTCATCGCAAGGCTCATACCAAAGCCGAGGATCAGCGCGCCGATAACGCCGATCACGAGCGAGACCGCCTGCGCCTTATTCGATACCGAGGCGTCAAGTCGGCGGAGACGTTCCATTTTGTCTTCCTCATCGGTTTTTGGCGTGTATTTTTCGCGGATCCTTCTGATCTCGTCCTGCTCCTTCGCGGAATAGGTGTAGGAAAATCCGCCGTTTTTATTCTCCATTGTGTTTCTCCTTGATTTTTAACTTTTTGTTGCTCTCTGCGATCATATAGACCGCCATACAGAGTATGACCGCCGAAACCGCGCCGCCGATCAGCCCGAGCATAAGTCTGCGCGCCGAAAGATCCATCGTTCCGTCGCCGAAGGTCGTCAGCATCGTAGACGAGAGCGTCAGCATCGATACGCAAGCCGCCGCAAAGCTGATAGCCTTCGATGCCGAGTAGACGGGGCTGTTGTATTTGCGGTATCTGACCATATTCACGATCGCAGCCGTGAACGAGGTAAAGGTGTAAGCCGCCATCGCGATCGCGGTGATCTCGTGGTGGTTGAAGGTGCGGTTCCAATAGACCATAAAGAAGATCATCAGCGTCAGGGCAAGGTTCATAATAAGGAAGACCCAACCGCAGGCGCGGTACTTGATCAACTCCTCTCGCATCCTCTCGCCGGGCGTGAATTTCTGCGTGTGACGGACGAGGAAGAAGCGCATCACGGCGAGTGAGATATAGTAACCCGCGAGCGAATAATACCAAAAGGTGTGGTGGTAAAATCCGAGCCAGAGCTGAAAGAGCGCGTAGACGGTGTTGAAGATAAACGATCCGTATAGCGAGACCTTGACCCGCAGGCGGTCGTCCCGGCGCCAGATCAGAATATATTTGTTTTCATTCTTGAATGTCTTGAAAAACGAGATCAGATATGGGATCCTGAAGCACCAGACCGTCAGCGTGTACGCCGCGAGGACGTAGGACGCGATCGCGATCGGTGACGAGGTGCCGATAAAGACCATCGAGCCGACGAGGAATACGGTCGCAACGGGCAAAAGCAGGATCATCACCCACATCCGCGGGAAGAGAAGAGCTTTACCGATCTTCTTCCAGTCCATTTTCATCCCTCACGATCCTTACTGTGAATTCTGTGCCCGAGCCGATCTCACTCTCGACGGAGATCTCGCCCTGCATTATGTCAACGACACGGCGTACGAGCGCAAGCCCGAGACCGTTGCCCTGAGTTGCGCGCGAGCTGTCGCCCTGATAAAATTTCTCGAAAATATGCGCGCCGACCTCGGGCGACATCCCGCAGCCCGTGTCGCGGACCTTGACAACGGCGTATTTTCCCTCGGTTTTGAGCGAAAGAGAGACTGTACCGCCCTCGTCGGTGAATTTGAAAGCGTTTGAAAAGAGATTGTTCCATACAAGCGAGAGGAGCTCGGCATCCGCACGGACGAAAACTCCCTCCTCGATGTCGGTCTCAATGTCGATCCCACGGCTTTCCCAGACGTTCTCGTACTGCAAAAGGCTCTCGCAGAGCTGCTCGCCTAGGTCGCATAGCTCGGTTTTCGGATAGATCTGCTGATTTTCGAGTCGGTTGAGCTTCAAGATGTTCGTCATCATATCGGCAAGCCTGCGCGAGGAATCGGTGATCGCGCGGGCATATTCGATCCTCTTTTCGTCGGGCAGATCGGGAGATGCCAGCAGAGTTCCGTAATTCTGCATAACGGCTAGCGGCGTCTTCATCTCGTGCGAGACGTTTGCGATGAAGTCGGTACGAAGCTCCTCGACGCCCGAAAGCTCGCCCGCCATCTTGTTGAAGCACTCGATGATCTCGTTGAACTTGTCGTCGGCGACGTATTTCGAGACGGTCGGGATGCGGACGCTGAAATCGCCCTCCGTCATCCTCTCGGCAGCCTCCGATATGCGTCTGACGGGAATATTGACGGTCAGATGACGGCGGACCGAGTCGATCACGGTGAAAAGGAGACTGATCAGCGTGACGTTAAGGAAGGTCAGCTTCGCCGCAGAACCGATATTCTCGCTCGTCAGCTCGATGCCGAGATCTTTCGAAAGCACGGTCACAAAAAGCATCGTACAGCAGGTGATAACGAAGGCAACGATGAGGAAAAAGGTCATAAAATGATTGACCGCACGAAGAAAAGACTTAAAAGTCATTTGATCACCGCCTTGTAGCCGAGGCCGTGGACGGTCTTGATCTCGAAGGAATCGCAATCGGCAAGCTTTGCGCGGAGCTTGGTCATATAGACGTCGACGGTGCGCGTACCCGCGGAGGAATCAACGTCCCAGAATTCGTCCATCAGCTGTGCGCGGGTGAAAGTCTTTTTGGGGTAGGAGAGGAGCTTGTAGAGCAGGTCGAACTCGCGGACGGTGAGCGCGATCTCCTCGCCGTCGAGGGTAGCGGTGCGCTCGTCGGCGTCCATTATGAAGTCACCGACCTCGAGTCGGCGGCTCGATGCGATCTTCGATCGGCGGAGAAGCGCGCCGATGCGGAGAAATAGCTCGTCGAGGTCGATGGGCTTGGTCATATAATCGTCGATACCGATGCGGTAGCCGCGCTGCTTGGAGGCAAGATCGTCGCGCGCGGTCATGAAAAGGATCGGTATGTCATGGTTGAGAGATCGGACCGTCCGCGCGAACTCAAAGCCGTCGGTCCCGGGCATCATAATGTCGGAAACGATGAGGTCGAAGGTGGTCTTGTACATCTCGTCGTAAGCCTCGTCGGCAGATAGACAGCCCGTCGCCTCGTAGCCGCTCTGCGAGAGGAAGGAGCAAACGCTGCGGCAAAGGTCACGGTCGTCGTCGACAACTAATATCTTGAACATGAACGTCCTCCAAAAGCGAATTTTTGCATTATTATTGTAGCACACAAATGTTAAAATTTTGTTTGCGTCGGGGTCAGATAGAAAAAATTGTTTGAAAAAATGTCAAGATAAGGATACGGAAGAAAATTTTTGGCGTTTTCCACCTATTAATTAATAAATATATAGTAAATCACAAAAAAATATGGCACAAGGGCTTGATTTTTGTGCTGAAATATGATAAAATATAGTCGGCTATCTTTACCCTTATTTAATGGGAGAAATTACCAAAAATTTCACGATCGGAGGAAGACGGATGAAGTACAAGAATTCATCGGGACGCGGAGCTCCCGTATACGGAAGATGTTGCGCAAAGTCGGGCAGTCACGTGTCGGACAGCTCACCTCCGGGATTAGCGGAAATGCGAAAAGGAGTAGAGCAGGACGAATAACGGTTCGGGCAAATCAGCCTAAGAGCTTTAATATATAGATCAATTATTTCGACGAAAGGGAAATAAACAATGAAGAACTTTTCAATCAAACGCTTTACAGCATCCCTGCTGTTTATCGTAATGGTAGTAGCCGCCTTGCCGGCATCGCTGTTCAATTTCACGATCAGCACCAGCGCGGCAGATGGTGACACTATCTACGTTCTCGCAGGTGGTGACTTTCAGGCCGGCGATAACGATCAAGCAGATCATTATTACAGCCGCATCAATATGGGCAATATTCTCGATAAAATCAAAGAGAATTACTCCACTATGAACGGCTTTATCTTCGTAGGCGACTACGACGGTGATACCCATAATGATAGCAATGCCAATGCCGGTGTCGCTGCCATGATGGAAGAGGTGTCCGAGAGATTTGGCACCCTGAATCATAATAACTCCTACCTGATTGAGGGTAACCACGAAACCGGAGCCGTTTCCGGCATCGATGCCACCGGCGGTTATGATTGTGACGGCTACGCAGTCTACCTGATAAACGAGACCGACTTCTGCGAGCGTCAGGCAGGCAAGAGTGCCCAGATACAGACGGTAGCTAACAACCTGAAAACATGGCTGAACAACAAGATCGGCGAGGGTTACGACGCTCCCATCTTCGTTGCTACGCACACACCTCTGGGTTACACGACCCGTACCTATACGAACGGCGATTCCCTGTATGGCAAGTATGTCTTTGACGTGCTGAATGATGCCGCCGCCAACGGCCTGAACATCATTTTCATGCACGGTCATGACCATGCATACGGCGCGGATAACTACCTCGGCGGCGAGGCTATCTATCTGCCCGTTGGTGATAAGATCAATATCTGTGTGCCCGGCGATAAAACTGCCTGGACGGAAGAGACTCTGAACTTCACCTACATGAATGCAGGTTACGTCGGATATTACAATGAAAATTACTACAACGTTGACTCCTACGAGGCAGAGAAGCTGACCATGACCGTGTTTGCCATCTCCGGCAACCAGGTCACCGTCGAACGTTGGAGTAAGGACGGTCTGTATAACCTGAAGTCCGCAGGTCGCGAGGGCTTCTACAACAATGCAAGCACCTGCGCCAATATTGGCTTGTCCTATAACACCACCGTCTACGCTTCTCCCCAGACAATTGCGCTTGTTGAAAACGATGCAGATGAGATGGGTACCATCGGCGAGTGGGTTGGCGTGACCTCCACTGTCACCGATGATGTGACCGCCAGCAGTAACGGTTGGGTACAGATCACTGAGCCGTCTACCGGTGAAACTACCTATACTTACACCCAGGCAACCTCCATTACTGCCGGTGGCAAGTATGTCATCGTGGCTAACGGCTATGATGTTGCTTTGCAGGGCACCACAAGTCTGGGAACTCAGAGTGTTACTATCAACGGTACCACGATGACTTCCACCACTGAACTGACGTTGTGGACATTCTCTGCTAATAGCAATGGCACTAATACCGTGAGCATGTCCATTAACAATGGAAGCCGCTATCTCAGATATAGTGGCAGTAGCTTTAATCTGAACAATACTTCTGCGAATCTATATGTTTCCGACAGAGGAGACACTTTTAGAATCCAAAATAGTACAAGTACAAGTTATGCAAGATATTTTTACTATAATGGTAGCCTTTGGACAAGAAGTAACTCTGGTTCTGCGCAGGCTGTCCGCCTCTATCAGCTGACCGACACCACCACCTCTAACGCCACCAACGGCGTTTGGTACAAGATCGTTGACAATAAGTCCGACAAGGATTTCTCCTACGATCTTTCTGTCGATGCATCCGCGCAGCAGGCACTGGATACCGTCTATGACGGTGTCACCGTTTACAAGTACGAGGGCACGACCGCTCCCACTACCAGCACGACCGGCACCGCGGTTTCTGACAGCGATGTGACTTGGACGCTGGCTTCCAATTATAGCGGCAGCACCGCGGGTGACTATGCGGTTACCATCACCAAGGACGGTAAGACGCTCGGCACCGCTGAGGTCGTAGTTCCCGCAACCACAACCTATTACATGGCAGAAGGCCACGGTCTCTATCTCGTGGATATGAACACCACGGAGGCCAACGCTATGGCAGAGGTTATGGCTGGCGTAACCGTTTACTCCGCAACCGATGAAAACGGCACAGGCAAGAAAACCATCGACGATGCCGACGTAACCTGGGAGTGGGTCGACACCTACAACGGCGCAGACTCCGGCCCCTACACCGTCGAGATCCTCAAGGACGGCACCTCCCTCGGCACCGTCGAGGTCAAGGTCAATATCCAGTACGAGACCGGTATTGAGTCCGACTGGACCTACATCGGTGAATCCGAGGCTACGGGTGGTACATATACCTACACGCTCGATACGGATGGTATTGATTCTGATGGACAGTATATCATCGTGGCAGAAAACCAGGCACTGGCTCTTCATACCAGCGGTTCTTCCGCAGCAACTGCCGTTTCTGTGAATATTTCCTCGGACGGCAAGACCCTGACTACCGATACTCGTGACTACGAATACTATTGGAATTCCACCTATGGCTTCACCAGAGACGGCTACAACGGTCTGTATCAGTCCAGCTGGGCTATTTATCTGGGTACGAAGAGTGAATCCTATCTGGATGGCGTGGTGAACCATAATAACGGTAAGTATACGCTGTACGATAACGAGGGTAATGAGCGCGGCCTGTATTACAATGGCTCTTCCTGGACTGTTAACGACGGCGGCACCACCACCGATTATAAAGTCCGCCTCTACAAGTACACCGGCATGACCGGCGGCACTCCCGGCGGCCCCGTCTATGCCCTCATCGAAGGCGACACCGTCTACACAGTAGCCCAGGGCAGCTCTGCCACCAAGGCACTTGCGGCTGTCAAGGCAGGCATCACCGGCTACACTGCAACCGATGCAAACGGCACAGGCAAGACCGAACTTTCCGACTCCGATCTGACCTGGACCTGGAAGAACACCTTCAACGGCAACTCCACAGGCTCCTATTGGGTAGAGATCAGCTACCAGGGCAAGGTCCTCGGCACAGTTGAGGTTAAGGTCGAGCCCGCTGTAGTTGATGATTACCCCGACTACCCGGACGAAGGCGCAGTTAAAGTCAATAAGACCGCTATTTACACAGAAGAAAAATTCCGTGAATCCGGTGTTGCGCAGGTTGAACTCTCGGTATCCGGCGTTCCCTCCAAGAAGGGCGCAGACGTTATCGTTATGTTAGACACTTCTTCGTCAATGGAAAGCTGGTGCGTTACTTGTAATGCGAAGTTTGACACAACCGCTTGTAATCATGACAACCAAAAGGATATTTACTCTCGAGCAGCTGTTCTGGAGGAGGCCTTGAAGGATTTGATCGCACAGTTCAAGAAACCCGGAGATGACGGTCAACTTCTTGATATCCGCGTAGCATTGGCAGACTTTAACGGATTCTACGGCGATAATCACAATTCAAGCGGCACTCCCTATGACCGTGATGCTACCGATATGATGTCCGATGACATTTCTTACAACGCAAACTCCGAGGCTCAGGTCTACACAGGCAACAAAACTCTCGGAGCAGGCGCGTTTATTCCTGCCGAAGACCTTGCTGCTACCTATACTCTTAACTACACCTCCGGTACTAACTATGACTATGCATTTGATGCCGTCTATCAGTTGGGTACTGCAATTAAAGATGCTAACGGAAATGAAAAGCGCGATCTTTACGTAATCTTCATGTCCGACGGCGCCGCTATGCAGTGGAACTACTACCACTCCCAGGGTGCTTCTTCCCTGTGGAACAACTGGATCACCGGCGCATGGACAGCAAATCAGCTTAGCCTGAACTGTAATACTCACGCTTATTACTACGACGAAGTTGACCACAACGGCGACGGTATGCGCAACGAACACCGTATGGCTAATGCTATCAAGGGTGATCCCAGTGAGCAGTATGAGGTCATTCGTAAAACCGACATGCTCGGAACTCCCACCGGAGAGACTAATATGTATATGGTTCCCGGTCTTGGTGCTACTATGTTCTCAATTGCGTTCGACCCTGTAGCAGATGACCAAGTCACCGCAGCAAGTATGGAAAAGTCCATTGAATCTCTTGCATCTGAAAAAAGCGGTACCACCGAGTACTACTACAGCGTCGAGGATGCAGCTGAATTGTCGAGTGCCTTCGTTTCCATCGGCACAGAGATCGCATACGCGGCAAACAATGCTCGTTTCGTTGACCAGATGGGTGATGCATTTGATCTTCAGCTTTCCAATACTGTTGAGCGACAGGTCGATGGAAAGGACATTGAAGTTGACTCGAAAATTGAAGTTAAGACATATGACATCTATACCAAGGCAGAGGCTGATACCGATCCTAATATCACCGCTGACATGATCGGTATGCGTAAGGGATCTCCCAACATTCTTGAAACTGTTACCTTCAATGCTGCCGGAACTCAGGCATATTCAACGTTAAACTCTGTCGGTCCCAACGGAGAGACGATCCCCGCAGGACAGAATATTCTGATTAATGATGTAATTTACGCCAGCACCTTCTTCTACAACAACAATAAAGACAAAAATGTCACCATCAGCACACCAGCAGATGGCGAATATTCGCTCGCTTCCGAAACCTTCTATTGGAAGGTCGGAACAGTTCAGACCCAGGAGCTTGCGATCAGTTACTACGTATATCTGACCGATACTCAGGAAGGTGAACGTGAGGCAGGTTCCTACGCAACCAACAACTTTGCTATCCTTTACTACGATAACTACCTCGGCAATGAATGCAAGATTGAGACTGTATCTCCTATGCTCGCATGGAAGGAAGCTAACGTAAGCTACGCATTCTACCTTGTCGACACTAACGGTAACGTTATCGTTAACCGTGAGACGGGTAAAACCGGCACCTTCGCAAATAAGATCGCGATAACCAAACCCGTTGTTTTCGCAACTTGTAAGCTTAATACCGCTAATGAAGTTCCCGCGCTTTCCGTAAGCGAGACGGATCTTCCCGACGAATACACGATATTCGACCAGTCTGCGGTTTATAAAGTAGTAGTTCTCTCTTATCAGGACAAAGATGCTGCTACAGTCGACGCAGGATGGACTATTACCAGCGGAAAGAACGTTGCAACCACTTACGTTACCGGTTATTCGCACACCGAATCCTACAGCAACGCTCTGAATCAGAATGGCAACTACGACTACACTCATACAACCGTATGGTTCGCAGTCGTTTGGGAGCCCGGTACTATCGCAGACCAGGTAGTCATCGACTACGGACTTCCCGTTGACATCAACGTTCTTGAAAACGACCTCTTCGCTTCCGGCGCAAGCCTCAACGCTATAGGCACAACCGCCAACAAGCCCACTATGGCTGACGGTCATAACTATACCTCAGAGAAAAGTGAAAAATTTGCTTCCGTCCTTGCTTATAAGGGCGACGAAGGAGTCGATTCGGACAACGCTCTCTCCTTTGGTAGAGCAACCGTGAACGGCAACAAGGTTCGTTATACTCCCACCTCTACCCAGATGGACACATATGATAAGTTCGCATATGAGGTCAAGTTCGATTATAACGGAACAGCGCAGTATTACTACGGCGACGTAACCGTTATCCCCGCAACGATCATCTATTACGAAGAGTCGTTTGTTGACTTTAATAATGGTTATACGGTAACTGTTCGAGCTGATGGTACCACTAACAAGGATACCGCACCTCAAGTTACAGATAGTAAGCAAGTTTCCGATGGAAATGAAGCTTACGGAGACTGGGTAAAGATCGGCGAAACAATTGATGCAACTCAGGCTGAAGACCGTCCCGGACAGTACAGCTTGTCTTACATCGATGCCAACAACCTCTACGGTTACGACGGAGTATATAGTGAAATTACCAAGTACAGTCTTGGCTCAGCAATGCAGGTAACCGTTAATAATTCTGTAAAGGCTACTGACGGGTCTTACACCACAACAGGCTACAACGGTAAGGCTCCTACCGCAAGCTTTACATTCAAGGGCACAGGATTTGACATTATTTCTCTTACCGACAGTGATTCCGGTATGATTCAGGTTACTATCAAAGGCGATAATGGTTATTCTGAGTCAATTATGATCACCAACTACTACGGTATGAGTTATGAAGTGGTCTCACAGGATGAAAACGGAAATGACGTATATGGCTGGGTTTCCACTGAAAAAGGTGCACTCTATCAAGTTCCCGTTATCAAGAAGACCGGACTCACATACGGTACATATACCGTTACCATTCAGGTTGGATATATGTCCTTCTTCGATCAGGATAATGGCGGCACCGGCGATGGCGAATACTACTTCGTTCTTGACTCGATCCGTGTTTACGACCCTGCAAACGGCGGTGCGAACGACAACGACAGTGTCATTGAAGATGCTTACAAGGCAGACGGTGAATCCAATCCTCATTACCTGATGGTTAAGGAAGCGATTCTCGGCAAGACGGATCTTGAGAATCTTTCTCCCGACAATATTACCGGCACTCTCAACGGTACCGTGTTTATTGACGGCAAGGGCTCAACAACCGACGCGGCAGATTACGCAAATCCCGGTCCTAACAACGAAGCATATTTCTTAAATGCACAGTCGATTTCCTTCAAGCTCAAAGCTGACGCTGTTCCTATGGATGTTCAGCTCGGCGCTAAGCTTGCAAGCGGAAGCTCCGCAACTGTTAATGTATACTACGGTTCAGATACAACTCACCCCGTATCCATTCCTCTTGATTCAGCTACAGATAGGTATTATTCGATCATGGATCTACTTCCCACTACCATGACCGAGGGAGAATGGCTCACAAACACTATTACTATTCAAGTCGCAGCAGAAGGTGCAACCATCGTATCCCTTACCAATATCAAGGCAACGTTTGAATCCGCAACACCCGTTAGCGGTAGCGAGGGTATTAAAACAGCATCTGCCACCGCATCGACCGGCGTTTACTCGCTGATGTCGGCTCGTATGGTTAATCTCGAGACTGTCGCTGAGGAAGAGCCCGTTTCGATCTCCTTCCTCGTTGACGCTGAGGTTATCGAGGATGCATGCGCAGTAATGACCGAGCTCTACGCTCCCGAGCCCGAGATCTTCGTCCCCGAGGCTCTTGAGTACACTGTTACCAACCGCTTCTTCGGCAACAGCACCGTCAACGTGATCACGTCCAAGGACGTTGCTTCGCTGACTGTCAACGGTGTTGAGGCTAAGAAGCTCAGCAATTCGCCTCTCTTCTCGATGCTTCTCAGACTCATCGGCGGTTTTGAGGGCAGATTCGGAACAAACGTTTCCGCTAACGACTTCATCATCTGGTCCGCAAGCGTCAAGCGCGCATCCAACTACGATATCGTCGCTTACAACGCCGACGGTCTCTCCTCCGATCCTACTGTAACCGATTCGAGCTCCAGCATCACCAAGGAAGACATTGACAACTACTTCAACCGCTCCGAGCTCTACTCCATTATGGAGCAGATGGCAAGCCAGCGCTTTGATCCCGAGCAGTTTGAGGCTTACGTCAACGAGAGATTCGACGGCTTCCGCGAGATCATCACTCAGACCTCCGAGGACGTTGAGTACGTCATCATCAACGGCAAGATCGTTGACCGCTACATCACCGAGACCGTCATCGATACCGAGACCGGCGAGACTACAACTAAGCGTGTATGGATCACCGATGCCGAGGATGACGTGGATGACGAGGACGTTGAGGTCAACGCTTACGACGAAAAGGGCGTAGGCTCCGAGTCCAAGAAGGCTGAGCGTAAGTTTGGCTGGAAAAAGAACAGCAATAACAGCAATAACAACAGCAATAACGGTAACTCCAACTCCGCTTCCGATAAGAACAACAACAAGGAAAACAACGGTAAAGGTAATTCCGGCAAGTATGTAGGAATGTGAGGTACATATTGATGAAAAAGAATTATTCTAAGCCCGAAATTGTATTTGAGAGCTTTAAGATGACAACAAGTGTCGCGAATACTTGTGGTGGATATCAGGCAAATCAAGGTGATGGCAATAACTGTGAATTGATTGATAATGGATACAGAATATTCAACTCTGAAAATGAAGAATGTACCCCCTATGGATGCTATCATGTGATGGCTGATCCCTCCTCAGTGTTCGGTTCATAACAAGCATTAAAATTCGACCCCAAACCCTGCCTGCCGTTAAGGCGGGCAGGGTTTGGCAATTTGTGTGAGTAAAATGAAAAAGAAGAAAAAAATCGAACAAAAGAACAGATCTCGGAAGCTGCCCGAGGGTCTGATCGAGTTTCTGGCGGCGTTCGCGGTCATCGCTCTGATCGTGGTCATCGTCTTCTGCACGCGCTCCTGCGCCTACGGCGAGACGATCGATCCGTCGCTGACGAGCGGTGTTTACGAGGACACCTCCGCGCCCACGAAGGATTCGCCGACGACCACGATCCTCAATCCGATCCCCATAGCCGAGACGATCAGCTACCCGCTCGCGCTCAGCGAGGGTCTGACGCTCGACAAGGTCTACACCGCCACGGGATATTTCCCCGAGGATGGCTCCGAGGAGTCGATCGAGAACGTGCTTGCGGTCAAGCTGACGAATAAATCCTCGAAGACGCTCGAATATCTGACCTTTACGCTCGACGCGAACGGCGAGACCTTCAAGTTCTCCGCGGCAACTATCCCTGCGGGCAAGAGCGTCTATGCCTTCAATCTCGATCGCAAGGCGGCGCCGAAGAATCTCGATACCGTCGAATGCGCGACCGAATTTGAGATCTACTTTGCCAAGGAGCCCTCGGCGAAGACCGATATGCTCTCCTATGACATCAAGAACGGCAGCGTCGTCGTGACGAATATCTCGGGCAGAGACATCAAATCCGACATCGTGGTCTACTACAAAGCCACGGCGGAGGACGGATATCTCGGCGGCATCACGTACAGATTCCGCATCAGCGGCGGTCTTGCGGCGGGCAAGAGCTTCAACGCCTACGCTCCCCACGCCCTCACCCACATGACCGAGATCATGTTTGCTCAATATGAAGAATAAGAAATATACCTTCGGCGACGTCACCTTCGAGGTCGAAACACCCTTTGAGCTCGCCGATAAGAACAACTGCTCGTCCTTTGTCACGGAAAATGAGACCGATTATCTCATCCGGATCACGCCTACCGATTCGGAAAGCGAGATCAAGGAGCAGATCCGCCGCGAGGGCAACGTCATCCGCAGATTCATCAAAACGAAATACGCGGGCAGTCAGAATATCGCATCGATACTGGCATCGTCCGAGGCGGCGTTCCTCTTCCCGAAGCACGACGCCTTCATCCTCCACGCCTCTTATATTATAATAGGAAGAAAAGCGATACTTTTCACCGCGCCGAGCGGCACGGGAAAGTCGACTCAAGCGCGATTCTGGAGGGATGAGAGAGGCGCCGAGATCATAAACGGCGACCGCGTGCTCGTAACGAGACGGAACGGCGTCTTTTACGCCAACGGCATCTACGCCTGCGGAACCTCGGGCATCTGCCACAACAGAACCGCCCCGATCGCGGCAGTCATACTGCTCGAGCAGGGCGACGAAAACGCACAAAACAATATTCCGCCCCGGAAGCTGTTTTTGCGCATCCTCTGCGAGTGCTCCTACGATATGAAGGATCTTGAGCAGTACGAAAAGATCACCGAGCTCGTCTCGGGCATGATCAACAGCCTGCCCACGATCTGCTACAAATGCAGAAAAAGCCCCGAGGCTGTCGAGGCATTGGAGAAGATATTATGGAAGAAAGAGTAAGAACCACGCCGTCGGGCGAACCGATATGGTCGAATTTCATCCACAGAAAGGGAGCCGCTTTGGGGCTTCCGATCGCGGGAAATTTCGAGCTGACCTCAAACTGCAATTTCAACTGCAAGATGTGCTACGTCCACAGCGACGCGCACAAGGAGTCGATGAGCGCCGCGGATTGGATCGAGCTCGGCAGAAGTGCGAGGGATGCGGGAATGGTATTCCTGCTTCTGACGGGCGGCGAGCCCTTCCTTCGCCGTGATTTCAAGGAGATCTACTCGGCTCTGCTCGAGATGGGTCTTTTGATCTCGATCAACACGAACGCATCCCTAATCGACGACGATACGTTTGATTTTCTCGTCAAGCATCCGCCGCTGAGAATGAATATTTCGCTCTACGCCTGCGACAATGGGGTTTACGAGGAGCTTTGCGGAAAGCCCGCCTGCGAGATCGTAAAGAACAACATCCGCCGCCTGCACGACGCGGGCATCGGGGTCAAGATCAACGCATCGATCACACCCTATAACGCATCCGAGATCGAGGGCATATATGCCTTCGGCGAGGAGGTCGGCGTGCCCGTTCAGGCAACGACCTATATGTACCCGCCCGTGAGGATCAACGGCGAATGCTTCGGCAAGTCGCCTGCAAGATTCGACGCGGAGGAGGCGGCGGCGCAGATGCTCCGTTGCCGCGAGCAGTATCTGAGCCCCGAAAAGCTGAAGCTGAGCGCATCCGCGATCATGCCCGACGAGGATAATTGCGGCTCGGAGGAAAGCGAGGGAATGCGATGCCGCGCGGGAAGAACCGCATTTTGGGTCACCTGGGACGGCAGAATGCTCCCCTGCGGAATGTTCCCGCACAAGGGATATCCCGTCCGCGAGATCGGCTTTGCGGCGGCTTGGGAAGAGGTCAAGAGCTTTACGAAGACTATAATGATGCCCAAGGAGTGCACGAACTGCCCCAAGAAATCGCGCTGTTCGGCGTGCGCGGCGGCATGTATTGCCGAAACGGGACGCTCTGACGTCTGCCCCGAATATATTTGCAGACTCACGAAGACGTACGACCGCCTTCTTGAAGAAAAATACAAAGAGGAGTAAAAAATGAGAACCGAGAAAAACGTGATCCTGCGCGAGATCGCAGGTGAATATATCCTGATCCCGACGGGATCGATGGCACTCAAATACACGGGAGTTTTCGCTATCAGCTCGCTTGGAGTCTCCGTCTGGAAGCTCCTCGAGGCGGGCAAGAGCTATGAGGAGATCGTCTCCGATCTGCTCGAGGAATACGAGGTTGACCGCGAGACGCTCGAGCGTGACGTCCGCGAGTTCCTCGATAGCCTCCGCGAAAAGGAATTGCTTTTTGATTAAAAAGTATTGAGCAGGCTCATTAAGGCATTTATCTTCTTGGATTAAATAGTGCAATAATGTCCTCCTCATCCACCGGCCTACGCCGGTCCCCCTTCCCCGCTGGGGAAGGCTAAAGGGTCTGCACGCTAATTAAATTTGTACAGCGAATTTAATTCAAAGATAATAATTTTTACAGCAAAAAAGGAATATTTTATTGAAATAGTTTGCAAATACTCAACCAA
>JAZQXP010000080.1:0-1355 GCA_045632925.1 Eubacteriales bacterium
CTTTGAGTTTAGCGGCCTCTTCTTCGGCCGAGGCGATGATTTCAGCTGCCGATTTCACAGCGGCAACATCCGCCGCCTTTACAAGACGCCCGGACGAAACCAGTTCAAGTTCATTTTTCTTCACGAGAAGCATAATTTGTATACCTCCGGAAATTTGAGTTTAAGTAAAAGCTTCATAAAATCTTCGTTGCCCGGATCAATCGTTTTGAATTTCGAAAAATAAGCCGAATAACGGAATACTTCGGGATAAACGCCAGGATATCGGCTTTTAAGTTCGCGCACTTTATCGCCCTCGACAATACCCTTCCAATCTGGAGCGTTTTTGAGAGCCTCTACCCACATATCGATCTTCAAAAGAGTTTCGCTGTCGACAAGTTTAAGACGCGATTTTACGCCTGCGGGGAAAAGTTCAAACTCTCCGCCGCGCACGAGATAATCGCGCACCTGCGGCCACAAATCGGCGTTCGCGACCATTTTGCGGGCTTCATCAATCGACAAATCCACGACCGGGACTCCCCTTTCTTAGATGCGAGATACCTCTTCCAGCGTCTCTCGCTTTCCTGCTCACGGCCGAGCATACTCAAAGCGCGGGATTCAAGAACCGCCTCGGCACGGGATAACTCGACAGGAAAATCTGCACTTCGTATGACTCTCAGAGCGCGCTCCGCTTCGCCTGAAGCGAGCAACAGTTCAGCCAGCGCCGCAGCGGCTACCCCGTCACGGGGATTTTCCTCCTGCATCGCCTCCATTATCACGCGTGCGCGCTCGCTTCGCCCGTGCCGGACGAAAAGCCACGCGGCTGTGAGCATAAACTGTCTCTCTTCGCTGATCATTTCTTCTTAGGTGGAGCGTCGTTGAAAATGGTAACTGAAATTTTCTCGTACTGGAGACCCTCGATAGCATTCTTAACGAGGCTCTTTATGCTCGGAATCTTGTCCGAAAGATCAACATCCCATCTCGCGCGGATAGCAACAGCCGCCGATGACGGGAGCGTCTTCTTGGCAAACGGATCATTATCAGGAAGAACGACATGAACGCGGGCATCGACTACACCGTCAATCGATGTTATCGTGCGCGAAAGATCCTGGGCGAGCGCATCCATGAATCTAATACGCTCTTCAGACGGCGAAGAAACTATCCCGGTTTTCTTAAACGTCTCAGAGACACCGTTAAAATCACGCTGAGGCAATCCGCGGCGTTCGAGAAGGTTGGCGGCGCGGGCGAAATCCTTTTCGTCGATTACAACATTCCATGTACCTTCTTCGCCTTCAACCTTACGGCACTCGATTCCGTCATCAAGAAGCGCCGCCATGACAAGATTCGCCTGGCGCTCTTCAAGAGATGAATTAAGCGTC
>JAZQXP010000081.1:0-68723 GCA_045632925.1 Eubacteriales bacterium
AGCAAGGTATTAACCTTGCGAGTAAAAGCACGCCGAAATACGCGAAAAGTAATCGCCGTGAGGCAATTAGGTTCGACTCCCGTACGGCTAACGAAGCTTTATCAAAGCCAAATAAAATTATCTCACAAATATTTTTCGAGCATCGCGAGAAAAATTTCATAAACTCTGCACTCTGCATTCTGCACTCTGCACTCAAAAAGCTGTCTCCCAAAGAAAGACAGCTTTTTTATTTATTTGATAAGCTTCTTAACCGCCAGCGCGCACCAGCCGTTATCTTCGATGGTCTCGACGATATAAAGTCCTGCGGCTTCGAGGGCATCGGTGACCTCTTCTGCTCTCTCGGTGATGATTCCCGATGCGAGGAGGGTTGAGGTATCCTTCATGAACTTACCGACCTCGGGTGCCATACGGATGATGATATCTGCAACGATATTAGCGCAAATGACGTCATACTGCTCTGCCTTGACTCCTGCAAGAAGATCGGACTCGGCACACTCAATCTCGCATCCGTTTTCGATCGCGTTTTCTGCGGCGACCTCAACTGCGATGGGGTCGATATCGTATGCGCGGCAGAGTCCCGCGCCGTATTTTGCGGCGCAGATAGCAAGGATTCCGCTTCCGCATCCGATGTCAAGCACGGTGCATCCGTCTGTGATGCAGTTTTCAAGCATCTGAATGATGCCGCGAGTGGTCTCGTGCGATCCCGTTCCGAAAGCCATACCGGGATCCATTCTGACAACGATCTCGCCCACCTCGGGTTCGTATTCCTCCCACTTGGGAACGATTACGGTGCGGTTGCCGATATGGAGGGGCTTATAGTACTGCTTCCAGGTATTGACCCAGCTTTCCTCGTTTACGTCGCGGACGTCGACCGTAGCCTCGATCGCCTCTGCGGTGAGCTTTTCGCGGATGAAAGCGAGAGTTTCGTCGCAATTTTCATCTGCGGGAAGGAAGAGAGAAACGCTCGAAACCGTCTTATCGGCGTTGAGAAGTGCCTCGTCAACAAGCTCGCCGTAGCGGTTGTTGATCTGGAAATCGCTCATATCCTCGATCATAAGGTTGGGGTCTATCATAGACATGATCGCAACTACGCGGTCGAGCACGTTTACCTTAACGGTGACTCTGATCTGTGTCCAATCCGAATATTCGTATGCCATAGCTTAGTCCTCGTTTTTCTTATTCTTTCTGAAAAATCTCTGCTTTTTGCCGTAGTTTGATTCACCGCAAGCCTCGGCAAACTGACGCATCAGCTCGCGCTGCTTGGAGTTGAGTCCCTTGGGAGTCTCGACAACAACGGTGAAAATGAGATCGCCTCTGCGGTCGGGATTCTCAAGACGGCAGGTTCCGCATCCTCGGAGAGTGAAGGACGTGCCCGTCTGTGTTCCCTCGGGGATGGTATACTTCTTCGAGCCCTCGAGAGTAGGAACGTCGATCTCGGCACCGAGGGTAGCCTCCGCGACCGTGATCGGAACGTCGCAATAGATATCGTATCCGCGGCGATCAAAGAGAGGATGATTTCTCACCCTGATCTCAACGATAAGGTCGCCTGCAGGTCCGCCGTTTGCTCCGTCGTTACCCATACCTCTGATAGCGATCCTTCCGCCGTTATCGATTCCCGCGGGAACGGTTACGGTGATCTTCTTCTGCTGCTTTGTCATACCGTTTCCGCGGCACTTGGAGCAGGGCTCCTTGATGATCTTACCCGTTCCGCGGCAAGCCTCGCACGTTGTAGTGCTCTGGAAAGACATACCGCCGAGCCTCTGCGTTACTCTGCGCTGACCTGTGCCGCCGCAGGTCGAGCAGGTCTCGGTCCTACCGTCCTTCGAGCCGCTTCCGTTACACTCGGCGCATCTTGCGATACGCGAGAATTCCATTTCCTTCTTGACACCGAAAGCTGCCTCCTCGAAGGTGACGCTGATGGCGTAGCCGATGTCCTCGCCTCTGCGGGGAGCGTTCTTTCTTCTCTGCGACGAGCCTCCGAAGCCTCCGAATCCGAACATACTTCCGAAGATGTCGCCGAGGTCGATATCTCCCATATCGAATCCGCCCGCGCCCGCGCCGCCGTTTTCAAACGCCGCGTGACCGTAATTATCGTAAGCAGATCGCTTTTCCGAGTCGGAAAGGATAGCGTACGCCTCGTTTACTTCCTTGAACTTCGCCTCGGCCTCGCTGTCACCGGGGTTCATATCGGGATGATATTTCTTTGCAAGCTTTCTGTAAGCTTTTTTTATAGTATCTTCATCGGCGCCGCGGTCTATGCCGAGCACCTCATAATAATCTCTTTTTGCCATATGTCTGCCTTTTATATACTACTTTGTGGGAAGAGCGAGTTTTTCGCCCTTCCCACGCTATTTAAATTATTATTTGTCGGAGTTGTCCTCGAAATCGGCATTGTAGTAGCCGTCGTTGCCGGTGTTGCCTGCGTTACCGCCCATATCGGGACCGCCCTGTGCACCGCCCTGAGCCGCATAAAGCTTCTCGGAGAGCTTGCCGAATGCCTGCTGGAGAGCCTCTGTATCAGCCTTGATAGCCTCGGTGTCGCCGGTATTTACGGTTGCCTTGAGCTTTTCGATAGCGTCCTTAACGGGAGCTGTGTCGGACTCTGCGACCTTATCGCCGATCTCGCCGAGAGTCTTCTCGGACTGGAAGATGAGGTTTTCAGCGTAGTTCTTGGTCTCTACAGCTTCCTTCTGCTTCTTGTCCTCGTCAGCGAACTTCTCAGCCTCTGCTACTGCACGGTCGATGTCTTCCTGGCTCATATTTGTGGAGCTGGTGATGGTGATGTGCTGCTCTCTGCCGGTGCCCTTATCCTTTGCGGTTACGTTAACAATACCGTTAGCGTCGATATCGAAGGTTACCTCGATCTGGGGTACTCCGCGGGGTGCGGGAGGAATACCGTCGAGGATGAAGCGTCCGAGAGTGGTGTTGCCCGATGCCATCTGACGCTCGCCCTGAAGGATATGGATCTCAACCTGAGTCTGATTGTTGTCAGCTGTGGAGTAGACCTGGCTCTTCTTTACGGGGATGGTGGTGTTTCTGTCGATGATCTTATTGAATACGCCGCCGAGAGTCTCTATACCGAGCGAGAGAGGAGTTACGTCAAGAAGGAGAAGATCCTTTACCTCGCCACCGAGAACGCCGCCCTGAATAGCCGCGCCGATTGCTACGCACTCATCGGGGTTGATGCCCTTAAAGGGTTCCTTGCCGATAAAGTTCTTTACTGCTTCCTGAACTGCGGGAATTCTTGTCGAACCGCCGACGAGGAGAACCTTGTCGATCTGTGCGGGACGAAGACCTGCATCGGAGAGGACCTGCTTGGTGGGGTTCATTGTAGCGTCAACGAGGTCAGCGGTGAGCTCGTTGAACTTTGCGCGGGTGAGAGTTGCGGTAAAGTGGAGAGGACCTGCCGCGGTTGCGGTAAGGAAGGGGAGGTTGATCTCGGTTGTGGTCATACCCGAAAGCTCAATCTTTGCCTTCTCTGCCGCTTCCTTAAGTCTCTGGGTGACCATCTTGTCACCGCGAAGGTCAACGCCGTTTTCCTTCTTGAATTCACCTATCATCCAGTCGATGATTCTCTGGTCGAAGTCGTCGCCGCCAAGCTTATTGTTACCTGCGGTTGCAAGAACCTCAAATACGCCGTCAGAGATCTCGAGGAGGGATACGTCGAATGTACCGCCGCCGAGGTCGAAGACCATGATCTTCTGATCGTTTTCCTTATCCATACCGTAAGCAAGTGCAGCGGCTGTGGGCTCGTTGATTATACGAAGAACCTCGAGACCTGCGATCTTGCCTGCGTCCTTGGTTGCCTGACGCTGTGCGTCGGTGAAGTATGCGGGAACTGTGATAACAGCCTGGTTTACGCTCTGTCCGAGGTAAGCCTCTGCGTCAGCCTTCATCTTCTGAAGGATCATTGCGGAGATTTCCTGGGGAGTATAGCCCTTGCCGTTGATGTTAACGCGTCTGTCGGTACCCATATCTCTCTTGATGGAAGAGATGGTGAGGTCGGGGTTGGTGATAGCCTGACGCTTTGCAACCTGACCTACGAGACGCTCGCCGTCCTTCTTGAAGGCTACGACGGAGGGAGTTGTTCTTGCTCCCTCGGGATTGGGAATTACAACGGGCTCGCCGCCCTCAAAAACTGCTACACAAGAGTTTGTAGTACCAAGGTCAATGCCTATGATCTTTGCCATAATAATTTTTCCTCCAAATATATTTCTTATAGAATTTCTGAATTAGTTTGCGACCTTGACGACCGCGTATCTGATGACCTTATCGCCTCTGGTGTATCCCTTCTGGAGCACCTCTACGATCTCGCTCTCACCGTAATTCTCGTCATCAATATGAAGAACGGCATAGTGACGCTCGGGATCGAATGTCTCGCCCAGAGCCTTGATCTCCTCGATACCGAGCTTAGCGAGTCCCTCGTCAAAGCTCTTGAGGATGAGCGCAAGTCCGTCGGCAAGAGCCTTGGGATCCTCGCATCCGACTGCGCGTCCGAGATTATCAAGAACGGGAAGCATGGCGTTTATAGCGTCGGCATAAGCATCCGAATATACGCTTTCTCTTTCCTTCTGCGAACGGCGGCGGAAATTATCGTACTCGGCGGCGAGACGGAGATATTTATCGTCGCGCTCCGCAATCGATGCCTCGAGCTCTGCGATCTTCGATTCAAGCTCTCGAGTCTTTTTATTTTTCTTTTCCTTCTTTGTTTCAGCCTCGGAAGCCTCGAACTTCTCTTCCTCTGTTACAGGCGTCTCGGTCTTGACTTCTTCCTCAGCATTAGGAATATTCTTTTCTTCAGCTTGGGTCATTGTTTCCATCCTTTATATCAATTTCTTTTGTTACGTTGTTTTTCTTACCGGGAGGTGCGAGCGCGGAATATTCATCCATGATCTCGCCGACAGAGCCGCAGAGCTGCTCAATGGTCTCGAGAACCTTTGCGTAATCCATTCGGAGGGGGCCAAGGACTCCGATAACTCCGAGCGTTTTTCCGTCCCTTACGATCGGTTTGAATACGATCGCGGAGTTGTTCATGACCTTGACCGACGATTCCGATCCGATCAGGACCGAGATATCATCGTTCTGCGATTCGGAAACGAGCTTCAGGATTTCATCCTTCTGCTCGAGAGTTCCGAGGAGATCACCGAGCTGCTCGGGGCTTTCGTAATCGCGGTAATGGAGCAGATTTCCGATACCCGTGAGCTGTAGCTCTCCTCCGTCGCTTTCTGTAAGCGTCGTGTAAATCGTCTTTATAATGGGAGCGATGAGTTCCGCATCAGCGCCCATCTCCTCCTCAAGTCTCAGCATGACGGACATATTGAGCGCGTCTGCGGGGAGATTTATTACGGTCTCATTGAGAACCGTAGCAAGTCTCGCAACTACGCTCTGCGGCTTCGGGGAGGTCATTCTGATATGCTTCGAAATGACGTTGCCCGAGGCGTTTATCATAATGAGGACGAAATTGTATTCATCTATATAAGCCGTTTCAAATCTCGTTATGACCGCTGAAGATCTTCCGGGCTTGACTGCGAGACCCGTATAATTCGTCATCGCAGAGGCAAGCTTCGATGCTGTCAGCAGGATCTGATCGAGCTCGGCAGTCTTGCTCTTGAGGATGCGGTCGATCTGCGCGATCTCGTTCTTTGTCATAGCATAGTGCTCGATCAGCTGGTCGACGTAAAATCTGTATCCGAGCTGTGAGGGAACTCTGCCCGCCGAGGTATGCGGCTGTTCGAGATAACCGAGCTCCTCGAGCTCCGCCATCTCGTTTCTGACGGTTGCGGAGGAGCAACTGATGCCCGGCAGCTGCATAAGCGACTTTGAGCCGATCGGCTCGCCGAGCTCGATATGCGATTCAACGATAGCCTTGAGTATCTGCTTTTTTCTGTTACTAAGCTCGCTTCCGTACATTTCTGTCTCCTTTCGCAAAAAGGAACGGCACCGTTTGCGGTGCGTTCTTTAGCACTCTTTTATCTTGAGTGCTAACCCACGCTAATAATATACCACAAACGATGCCGTTTTTTTACTCTTTTGTATTGCTTTTTTGTGAATTATTTGTGAATATTGGCAGATAGAGTGCTAAACTGCAAGTATTTTGCCTTTTTAGTTCTCGATAGCCCAATATTCGATGGCAGTCACGCCGTTCTCCGAGAATCTGAAGCGGAGTTCGGTTTTTCCCTTGGTGTAGATGGTGTTGCCGTTCTCCTCGACGAAGGAGCTTCCGTAAGCCGCGATAACCTCGTCGCGGGTGGAACCGAGCATAATTCCCTCGGGGGTTGTAACCGAGTCATCGGTGAAGCAGACGTTTAGAACGTAGTCAACGCCGTCAACAGGATAGGTGCGAAGCTTGAAGCCGGGATAGGTGTAATCCTTGTCGAGTCCCTGATAGTAACAGCTGTTGCTCTCCTCATAGGTCGTGGGGTCACCGAGACCATTCAGAAGCTCCGACATCTTTGCGTGAGGAATAACGGTGGTGTTATTGTAAACGAATGCGTAAGCGTTGCTCTGCTCAGCTCCGGCGGGCTCCGTGCTGCCTTCATCGGTAAGGACGATATCTCCGCCGCCACCGCCGCAGGATGCGAAAACGGAAGCCATAATAACGAGCGCGAGGATAAGCGAGAGGATCTTGAAATTCTTCATGATATTACCTTTCATCAGTCAAAGTATTTTGCAGGTATCTCGAGGCTTACCATCTGCCACTTCGATACCTCGGGGAATTTTTCCACGTCATAGGTGTAGTAATTCTCGAGCTTATAGGTGTCGTTACGCCATTTTGTATAAGCCTCGAGCTGGGCGTTGGTCATAAGATAGGTTGCAAGGTTATAGGGTGCTCGCTGAGGTGTAGCATCAAAATGATACCACTTTGGCTCCGCTTCGCTTCCTATATTAACAAGTACCCAGAAATGAGTTCCGGTACCTTCGATCTTCGCGGATTCGGCTCTCTCGACGATATGAACGTCAAAGCCAAGGTATTTGAGTAATGCATAAGAGGTCGCGCAATAGGTGAAGCAGTCGCCGGTGAATCCGCCGTTCAGCGTGACGTATGCCTCCTGCCTCCAGTCGATATGCGCGGAGGTGTTGCTGTACTTCATATTGTCATAGACGTATCTGAACACCGAATAAACCTTTTCCTCGGCGTTCATCTTGCTTGTTATCAAAAGGTCTTTTTCGATCTTCTTTATCACGTCAAAGAGCATTGATTCCGTGATACTGCCGTCGTGTACCGTCAGCTTGACCTTACGTCTCGTCTCGTTGCCCGCATCGTCTCTTGCAACGATCTCGACGGTATAAACGCCGGGAGTGTTGAGATCCGCGCCGTTCGTATCAAGATCGAGATCGACCTTTCCGCTGTCGTCGGTAGCCTCAACAGAGGCACGCCAGATGATAGTTGCGCCCGTATCGACCTCAAGCGCATCGGGAGCCTTCAGTATCTCGGGGGCTTTCGTATCGCTCATAACCTCGAAATAGGTGGAGTAAACCGTCTTGTTGCCGTGTGCATCGGTCAGCACGATATTTACGTCAACTCTTCCCGAGGACGCCATATTGGGCTCGGTCTCATATGAAACTGTAACGCGGCTCTTGTCAACGATTCCCGAAATAAATTCGGATGCTTCGGGGATCTTGTTGTAGCAGACCTGCGGAGTTACGGTTGCGGTAGGTGCAACGGTATCTGTGATCTCGAGGACGACGTCGAAGGTGTTGCCGTCGGCAGAGATCTGGAGCATATAAATGCCCGCGGCATTGGGACTGATCGAAGAGATATCCGAAAGATATTCGCCGACGCCCGACTTACCCGTGAAAACGTCTGCAGAGGGAAGATCCTCACCAAGCTCGGAAACGTAATGCGTATAGAGGAGTCCCGAGGAGGAAACGACGTTGAGAACGAAGGTGTATTCGGTTGTGTTTCCGCCGCCATCCTCAAGAACGACGGTGACCTCTCTCTTGCCGAGCTCATCGGTATCGGGCTTTTTCTTGAATTTTACACTGACCGCAGTCGCGTCCTTGATATCGCTGACACAGCTTTCTGCATCGAGCTTACTTCCCTGCCAAACCGACATATCCCTGACGCTTCCCGAGGGAGCCTTGGTGTCTATGACGATAAGCTTTGTCGTGCAATTCTTGCCGTCAACGACAAGAGGGATCTTATATTCTCCCACAGCCGAAAGGTCAAAGACAGCACCGTCTCCAAACTCAGCCGAGTGGGACTTGTCCACAAGGAAGTCGGAGGCTTCGATCGAGCTTCTGCCTGCCTCAACGGTCACGCTTCTTGCAACGTAATCAGGGCGCGAGAATGCGCTCGATACGATCACCGCGACGATGATGCAAAGCATCACTGCAAGTGCTATTATTGCATAAAGTATCGGCTTGGCGCTTTTTTGGTTTACTTCTCTCCGCTCGGTAGTATTATTATACTGACTTCTGTATTCTCTATAATCCATGGCTATTCCTTAGCAATATATATATTCTATTATATTATACCACTTAAACCCATTCAATCAATTACCAAATGATAAATAAAAAATAAACAATAAAAATGACCGGGCAGAAGCCCGATCATTTTTATTCGGATCAACCCATTTTCTCGCCGAGCTGTGCTCCGCCGAGAATATGGAAATGCAGATGCTTTACCGACTGGCAGGCATCGGCACCGCAGTTTGAAATAACGCGGTAACCGCCGCCGAGATTCTCGCCCTTGGCGATCTCGGGGATGACCTCAAAGATCTTTGCAACGTATACGCTGTTTTCCGCGCTGATTTCATCAACAGATGAAATATGTACCTTGGGCACGACAAGAATATGTACGGGTGCCTGAGGATTGATATCGCGGAATGCATAGACGTATTCGTCCTCATAAACCTTCGAGGACGGGATATTGCCCTTAATGATCTCGCAGAAAAGGCAATCCATTATTCAGCCAGGAAGGTAACTCTGCCGTTTGTGATCTCGGTGATAAGGTCGATGATACCGACAACAACGCCGAGGCAGAGGAAGCAAAGGATACCGACAACGAGAGTTGTGGTGTTCTTTGTCTCAAGATAGCGGAGGATGCGGTATACGCCGCTTACAAGTCCGCCGGTCCAGGGAAGGAAAAGGAGTACCTTAGCAATAAGAGGAAGCTCCTCGAATTTTTCTGTGTACTTTACCTGTTCAGACATTTTTCTACCTCTGGATTAGTCGATCCACCAAACGTTGCCCTTAAGAAGGATGCAAACGAGGTCGATGAGCCACATAAAGGGAGCACAGCAGATCAGAACGATAGCGAGAATTACGCCAACCCAGTTCTGCTTCTGAAGGCTGCGGCAGAGACGGTAGATTTCCCAGATGATTGCGATCGCGGGGATACAGAGAATTAGCTTGACTATCTTAGGAAGATTGTCAATTGCTTTGATGAGAGAATCCATTTCAAATACCTCTTTCAATTTTTTTGGATAATAAAAGTATAGCACAATTAACTTAAAATGTCAAGGGTTTTATTGTATAATTCATATTAATGGAAAGAAAAACAGGCATATCACAAAGGACATGCCTGTATCTTTTATTGAGAAAAGCTTATTTATACTTTCTCTTTCTAGCTGCTTCAGACTTCTTCTTGCGCTTTACGCTGGGCTTTTCATAGTGCTCTCTCTTACGGAGCTCTGCGAGTACACCGGAGCGCGCACACTGCTTCTTGAAGCGACGAAGAGCGTTATCAAGAGATTCGCCTTCTCTGAGCTTAACTTCTGCCATATTTATTTCCCTCCCCTCGCTAACAAAGAAATTAACGGAACTATTATACACCAATTTGGAGCAAATGTCAATAGATTTTCGCAATTTTCTTGCATTCTTTTTCTATTTTTGCCCCAAATTGAGCATAAAATTCTTATTTTACTACGATATTAACGATCTTATTGGGAACCGCGATCTCCTTGATTACAGTCTTGCCCTCGATCGCAGCCGCGATTCTCTCATCAGCCTTTGCGAGTGCGATAGCCTCGTCCTTCGGGCAGTTGATGGGAAGAACGACGGTTGCGCGGACCTTACCGTTGATCTGTACCGCAACCTCGATGGATGCGTCAACAGTCTTTGCCTCGTCGTATGCGGGCCACTTAGCAAGCGAGAGCAGACCCTTGCCGCCGAGAACTTCGTTGATCTCCTCGCAAAGGTGAGGAGCAAAGGGGCAAAGGAGGGTTGCATAGGTAAGCAGCTCGTCGCGTGTGAGGCTTCCGCAATCGTAGATCTTATTAAGAAGCTCCATCATAGCCGCGATAGCGGTATTGAACTTCATAGCCTCGATGTCCTCGGTGACCTTCTTGATGGTCTTATGGAAAGGAACCTCGAGAGCCGCTGTTACGCCGTTGCCCTTTGCGATATCGCAAAGATCGGCAACTCTGTCAAGGAATCTCTTGCATCCGCGGACGCTGCTCTCGTTCCAGGGAGCTGCTGCGCCGTAGTCGCCCATAAAGAGGACGTAGGTGCGGAGAACGTCTGCGCCGTAGGTGTCGATAACGTCGTTGGGGTCAACGCCGTTACCACGGGATTTACTCATCTTCTCGCCGTCTGCGCCGAGGATGAGTCCCTGTGCGGTTCTCTTTGCATAGGGCTCTGCGGTGGGTACTGCGCCGATGTCATAGAGGAAGTGATGCCAGAATCTCGAATAGATCATATGACGGGTTACGTGCTCCATACCGCCGTTGTACCAGTCAACGGGGAGCCAGTAATCGAGCTTTGCGGGATCAGCAAGGGTATCCTCGTTGTGCGGATCGATGTAGCGGAGGTAGTACCAGGACGATCCTGCCCACTGGGGCATGGTATCGGTCTCTCTCTTTGCAGCCGCGCCGCACTTGGGACAGGTGCAATTTACGAACTCATCGATTCTCGCGAGAGGCGATTCGCCGCCGACTCCGGGTGCAAACTCTTCCATGGGAGGCAGGCGGAGAGGAAGCTCCTCATAGGGTACGGGAACCATTCCGCAATGCGGGCAATGAACGATCGGGATGGGCTCGCCCCAGTATCTCTGACGGTTGAATGCCCAGTCCTTCATCTTATACTGTACTCCGCCCTCGCCGACGCCGAGCTTCTTGAGCTCTTCTGTCGCGCGCTTGATAGCTTCAGCCTTGACGGAAATTCCGTTGAGGAAGCCCGAATTGACCATTTCTCCGTCGCCTGCGTATGCTTCCTTCTCGATATCGCCGCCCTTGATGACTTCAACAATGTCGATACCGAACTTGCGAGCAAACTCCCAGTCGCGGCTGTCGTGTGCGGGAACAGCCATGATCGCGCCTGTTCCGTAGCCCATCATTACGTAGTCTGCAATATAAATAGGAATATTCTTGCCGGTAATGGGATTGATGCCCGAGATGCCGTCGAGGCAAACGCCGGTCTTATCCTTAACGAGCTGTGTACGCTCGAACTCGGTCTTCTTTGCGCACTCCTCGCGGTATGCGAGAACGGCATCCATATTCTTGATCTTGTCGGCATATTTGTCGATAAGCGGATGCTCGGGCGCGATGACCATAAAGGTTACGCCGAAGATAGTATCGGGTCTTGTGGTGTAAACGCGGAGCTTTTCGTCAACCTCTTCGATCGAGAAATTGATGAACGCGCCCTCGGAACGACCGATCCAGTTTACCTGCTGCTGCTTGATGTTGGGCAGATAATCAACGCCGTCGAGACCGTTCAGGAGCTTATCGGCGTACTCGGTAATGCGGAGGTACCATACGTCCTTCGACTTCTGGATGATATCCGAATGACAGATATCGCACTTACCACCCTGCGAGTCCTCGTTCGAGAGAACGACCTTACAGTTGGGGCAGTAGTTTACGAGCGCGGTATCGCGGAACGCAAGACCGTTTTCAAACATCTTGAGGAAGATCCACTGAGTCCAGCGGTAGTAATCCTCATCGGTGGTATCGACAACGCGATCCCAATCGAGAGCAAATCCGACGCGGCGGAGCTGATTTGTGAACTTCGCAATATTGTTATCGGTAACGATTCTGGGGTGAACGCCCGTCTTGACGGCGGTGTTCTCGGTAGGCAGACCGAAAGCGTCGAAGCCCATCGGGAAGAGGACGTTGTAGCCGTCCATTCTTCTCTTTCTCGAGACGACCTCAAGACCCGAATACGCCTTGATGTGTCCGACGTGCATACCCGATCCGCTCGGATAGGGGAATTCAACGAGAGCGTAGAACTTCGGCTTTTCGCTTCCCTTCTCGCCGGGATCAGCCGCATGGAACGCCTTTTCCTCGTCCCAGCGCGTTTGCCATTTCTTTTCAAAATCTCTGAAATTGTTTCTCATGATATGTGCTCCTTGAATTAGGAATTGATTTTAGTCTTCTACTTTGATCTGTTCGGTATCCGAATAGAGCTTATCGAGGTTATAAAACTGACGCATCTCGCGGCTGAAGATATGAACGATAACTCTGCCGTAGTCCATGACCATCCAGGAGTTATCCGAGCCTCTGCCTTCAACGCGGTCCGTCTTGATCTCGATCTTCTCGAGCTGATACTCAACCTCGTCGGTAAGAGCCTTTACGTGAGTGTTGGACTGAGCGGTGCAAAGCACGAAATAGTCGGTAAGGTCGATCTTATCGCCTACGCGCATAACCGCGAGGTCTTCGCCGTTCTTGTGGTCGAGAACCTTATAGATTGCCTTTGCGAGCGAGAGAGAGTTTTCAAAGCCCTGCTCGTCCTTTTCAACGGTTACGGAGAACTGATTGTTTTCCATCTTTGTTTTCCTTTCTATATTAAGAAATTGATTTTGATTTTATCCCTCAACGGGTTTCGGAGGGAGAATCGAGTATTTATATATACGGAGGAAATCGTCGTCCTCTTCCTTACAGAGTATAAGGGAAGGATCGAAGATCGCATCGGTTATATCATTTTCGTATACGTTAAAATAAGTGTTAACTGCCTCGCGGGTGCCGTCCCTTGAGAGAACGTAATACCACGCCTCGGGATTGGTCTTATGAAGCTGGAAGCCGGGTGCCGTCAGCATAGTCAGCTTCTTTTCCTTCAGCGCAAAGAATTTGCCCGCGAAATATGCCGCGTCGTCAAGCGTTATATCGGTCTCGAGCATCGGGAGGATTCCACGAGCAAGAGTCACGGCTTGCGTGAGATCCATTTCGTTCATGACCTTCTTGAAAAGCGACGACATGAACTGCTTCTGCGCGTCCACGCGTCCGAGATCGCCGTCTGCGTAATCCGAGCGGAATCGGATATAATCGGTCGCATTCTTGCCGTCAAGCACCTGCAGACCCGCCTTGAGGTCGATATAGAGGTCTTGGTAGGGGTCGCTGTATTTCATATCGAAGGGCACGTTGATCTCAACGCCGCCGACAGAATCGACGATCACTTCGAGTGCTTCGAGGTCGATAAGCGCGGTATAGTCTATATTGACGCAGAGGGTCACCTCGACGATGTCGCGCATCGTATAAACGTCGCGGTCGAGGACTATCGAATTGATCTTATCCTCTTTTCCTTCCCACTCGATATAGGTATCGCGGGGGATCTGCATAACCGCTATCGAACCGCTCGGGATATCGAAGGAGATGAGCATTATTGCATCTCCTCTGCCAGACGCCTTGTCAACTCCGACGGCAAGGAAGAGATATTTGTCCTTTTCCCTGACGTAATCGGGAGTTGTTTCCACATCTGTCACGGGCGCTTCCGTGATCTCGACCTCGGATATTTCGGGGGATGGAGAGAGCGGAATATTATCCGAAAACGGGACGCCCGTATCGACGTTCGGTCGGTATAATGCCGCCTTCAGTGCAAGCAGGGAGCACAGGATCAACGTAAGCGACAAAAGCATTATAAGTCCTATTACGTAGACCTTATCGAGCTTCATTGTCCAAGCCTCGCTTTCAGATCGGCGCGCGCCGAGAGAGTCAGCGGATGGATCGCTCTGCCTTTTTCGCGTAGATGCGCGAGAGTATCGTCGATCGAACGGAGTGCGGCGCGGTCAAGATGACGGACGCGCTCATCGTAATCCATACACTCGGGCTTTGCGGCGAAAAATTCGTTGCGCAGAGCGATACAGTTGGGATAGACTCTCGTTTCGTCGATAAAATCGGCGAGGAAGATGATCTTTTCAAAGATGCTCATTCCCTCTCTGCCCGTCGTATGGTAACGGACGGCATCGAGCACGCGGCTGTCGGCGAATTTGGGAAATCTCTCGGGGATCACAACTGCCGCAGTCAGCGCGTGGATCGTAGGCATCGAGCCAAGCTCCTCGGGAAGCGGCTCAATATCGTGTTCCCTCAAAATATCAAGCTGCTCGTCGTCCGAAAGCTCTTTGGTCACGTCGTGAAGCAATGCCGCGGCTCTCAATAGGATCAGCGATTCGTCATCACCGAAGAAGTAGAGCAGTCCGAGTCGGAATGCCATATCTTCAACTGCGAGAACGTGATTCATTCGCTTTTCCGAGAGAACCGATGCAATAGTTTCACGAAGCTTTTCAATTTGAATCGGGGTAATCATCTGAACAGGTGATGGTCTTCGATGTACGCCGCGACCTTGGGATCAACCATCTCAGAGATATCGCCGCCCTCACGGATCGTCTTACGGACGAGGCTCGAGGAGATCTCGATCGGCTCGGTGACAACACGGCGAACGATGGCGTTATATTTTTCGGTATATTCGCCGATCTTTTTAAGGATCTTATTCGTTATGAAGGGATCGTTTTCGCGGCGGATATAGATGGGGTAGCAGAGCTTAAAGATCTCCTCAGCTTGATACCATTGATCAAGTGTCAGGAACATATCGGTACCGCAGAAGAGGAAGAGGCGCGTATCGGGTGCGGTCAGCTCGCGGAGAGTATCGACCGTATAGCTTACGCCTCCTCGGCGGAGCTCAAGATCGCTGACGATAACGCCCTCGACGCCGCTGAAAGCAAGCTCGCACATTTTGAGTCGGTCGAGCGGATCGGCAACAAAATCATTCTGCTTATGCGGCGGAATTGCAGCGGGGATGACGAAAAGATAATCAAGTCTCATCTGTCTCATAAAAGCCTTTGCGGCTTCAACGTGACCGATATGGGGTGGCGCGAAGGTTCCGCCGTAGATTCCTACGCGTCTGATGTTTTCGTTATAAGCGTTCATTGAAGCTCGATCTTAGGGTTCTTCTTCGACGGGCGGTAAAGAACCAGCTTCTTTCCTACGGTGCATACGACCGCGGAATCGGTTGCCTCGGCAAGTGCCTCAGCCGCCTCACGGGGCGTCCACGCGCAATTATCGAGAACCGAGAGCTTGATAAGCTCGCGAGCCTCAAGCGCATCCGAGACCGTTTTTACAAGATTCTCGCCGATGCCGTCCTTACCGATCTGCATGATGGTGGGCTCAGCCGTTGCGAGAGAGCGGAGATACGCTCTTTGTTTAGAAGTTAATGTCATAATCCGTACCTTTTCCAAAGTTTTTCTTTTTCTTCCGCGATACGCTTATTGAAGGCTTCGGCAAATGCCTTAACGCCCGCGCCGCGGTGGCTTATCGCGTTCTTCTCTTCCGCGCTCATCTCGGCAAAGGTCTTGCCGAAGGGATCGAACCAGAAGAGGGGATCGTATCCGAAGCCGCCCTTTCCTCTGGGATTGAAGAGGATCTCGCCGGGGCAGTATCCCGTTCCGATGATGGGATCGCCCGCGAGAGGCTGTCCCTCGGGGATCACACAGGCGATAGTGCAGACGAAAGCCGCACTTCTGTCGCCGATTCCCTCGAGGTTTTTGAGAAGCTTTTCATTATTTTTTTGATCGTCACAGGGTTCGCCCGCATATCTTGCGGAGTAAACGCCGGGTTCACCGCCGAGCGCATTTACTATGAGTCCCGAATCGTCGGCTATCGAGCAGAGACCCGAAAACTCAGCCGCCGCACGCGCCTTGATAAGCGCATTTTCCTCAAAGGTCACGCCGTCTTCAACAATATCGCCTTCAAATCCGACGTCCTTGAGTGAAACGAGCTCGATTTCAATATCCTTGATATACTCGGAAAGGAGCTTCTGCAGCTCTGCGATCTTTCCGCGGTTTCCGGAAGCTATACATATTTTCATAGCATCACCTTAATTAAAGAGTGCTTCGGCGAATTCCTTTGCGTCGAATTCCTGCATATCGTCGATCTTCTCGCCGACGCCGATGAACTTAACGGGAATGCCGAGCTCCTTGCGGATTGAGAGGACGATTCCGCCCTTGGCGGTGCCGTCAAGCTTATTGAGAACGAGACCCGTGATCTCCGCGGCGTTCTTGAATTCCTTTGCCTGCAGGATCGCGTTCTGACCCGTCGTGGCATCGAGGACTAGAAGGTTCTCGCGAGATGCGCCGGGAAGCTCGCGGTCTATAACGCGATTGATCTTGGCAAGCTCGTTCATAAGGTTTTTCTTGTTATGGAGTCTTCCTGCGGTATCGACGATGAGAACGTCCGCGCCGCGGTTTCTCGCGTAGTTTGCCGCGTCGTATACAACAGCCGCAGGATCACTGCCCTCTGTCTGCTTAACGAGCTCAACGCCCGATCTCTTACACCATTCGGCGAGCTGATCTATAGCCGCCGCGCGGAAGGTATCTGCTGCCGCAACGACGACTTTCTTACCCTCCTCGCGGAGTCTGTTAGAGATTTTACCGATCGAGGTGGTCTTGCCCGCACCGTTTACGCCGATGACGAGGATGACGGAGGGAGTTGTATCGAGCTTCAAGGGCTCACCCTCACCGATCATATCCGAGATGATCTCACGGATCGCGATCTCGGTGTCCTCGCGCGATTTGAGGCGGTCGTCCTTTATCCTCTCGCGGAGCATTTCGATGATCTCCTGTGTTGCCGCAACTCCGACGTCGGCACAGATTAGAGCCTCCTCAAGCTCCTCAAGCGCATCCTCGTCGATCTTGACGAATGCCTTGAGGACGTTATCTATCTGCCCCATAAGGGCGTTTTTGGTCTTTCCGAGACCTGCTTTTAATTTATCAAGAAATCCCATCAAAGAGTTCTCCTTTTTTGTTTGCTATTTCCGCCACGTCAAGGGTCAGGATCTTCGAGATACCCGACTCGGGCATCGTTACGCCGTAAAGTCTGTCTGCGGCGTTCATAGTGCCGCGGCGGTGTGTGATAAGTATGAACTGAGTATCATCCGAGTAGCGGTGGATGTACTGCGAGAAGCGCTCAACGTTGACTTCGTCAAGTGCCGCCTCGATCTCGTCGAGAATACAGAAGGGAGTGGGATTGACCTGGAGTATCGCGAAGAAGAGCGCGATCGCAACGAATGCCTGCTCACCGCCCGAAAGCTGCATCAGCGACTTGATGATCTTGCCGGGAGGCGCCGCCTTGATCTCGATTCCGCTTTCAAGCACGTTTTCGGGATCTGTCAGGATCAGTTCAGCCGATCCGCCGCCGAAGAGCTCGGAGAAGGTGCGCTTGAAATTTTCGTTGATCTGATTGAAGGAATCGACGAAGGTCTTTTCCATCTCGGCTTCGAGTCCCTTGATTATCTTCTCGAATTCAGCCTTTGCCTTTTCGAGATCAGCCATCTGCGCGGTCTTTTCATCATACTGCGCCTTTTCGGTCTGATATTCGTCGATGACGGAAAGATTTACGTGGCCGATATTTCTGATCTTGTTTCTGTATTCTGTCTGGAGCGCGAATACCGCGGGGCGTTCCTCCGCTGTGATAGCAGGATATCCGAACGCGATCGCCTCGGCTCTTGTAAGCCCGTATTCGTCCCAGAAGGTCTTTGTCTCTGCATCGAGCTTTGCACGGATCTGTGCGAGATTCGTCTCAAGGCGGAGCTTGTCCGCAAGAAGCTTATCTCTGCGCGAACGGCGTTCCTCGGTCGAGTTACGGAGAGAGACGAGCTTGCCCTCGTATTCGAGAGAACCTTCCTCGACAGCGCTTCTGCGCGCATTGAGCTCGGTGAGCTTTTCTTCTCCCGCGCCGAGAGTCTTGATCGCCTCGTTAAGCTCGGCCTTGAGCTCTGCAACACGTCTCTGCGCATCGGATGCGGCATTTTCTTTTGCTACGGCATCTATGCGGAGTGCGCGTGCCTTTTCGCGGGACATCTCTGCGAGAGCGTTACAGCTTTCGATATCTCGGCGAAGCTCGGAGATACGGACCGTGATATTCATTATCTCTGCACGGAGCTTATCGCGCTCCTTGAGAGCCGCGTGTCTCTTTTCCTCGCTATCGGAGCGGAATTCCTCAAGCTCAGAGACCTTTGCAGTAAGCTCGCGCTCGCGTGCTTCAAAGCTTGCGACCTCTGCGGCACGGCGTTCCTTCTCGCCAGCGACATTCTCGAGATCCGCCATGAATTTTTCAAGGAGCTCGCGGTCTGCGGCGAGTGTTTCTTTATTCTTTTCAAGCCTCGTTGCCTCAACGGCGCGGAGGGTTGCGATCATTGCGTTTGCGCTCTCGTCGGCTTCAATATCATTTTCCATCTCGGCAAGAGTGGATTCTGTCAGTTCAAGCGAAGAGCGGAGCTTTTCCGAATTCTTCGAAAGGATCTCAAGCTCTGCCGACATACGCTTGATCTCGTCCGCACGGGTAAGGATGCCGCTGCTTGTACGGAGCGAACCACCCGTAAATGAACCGTCGCGGTTGATCTGTTGACCGTCGAGGGTTACGGTGCGGACACTGTAGCGGAGTGCCTTTGCCATCTCGGTTGCATTCTCAAGGGTATCGAAAACGATGATCCTACCGAGCATCGAGGAGATGATCGCACTGAATTTTTTATCCGAGGAAACAAGCTCGGAGGCAATTCCCACGTATCCTTTGAAGGATGCCGACTGCTTCATCTCGCGGGTGGGCTCGGGAGCGGGTCTTACCGAGGTAAGCGGGAAGAAAGTCGCGCGGCCCGCGTTGTTGCGCTTCAGGCAGGAGATTGCCGCTCTTGCGGTTCTTTCCTCGTCAACTACAATATTCTGAAGTGCCGTGCCGAGAGCGGTCTCGATCGCGGTAACGTATTTGCTGTCAACGGTAATGAGGGACGAAAGAGGACCGTATATCATTCCGCCGTCGATCTTACCCTCATTATACGAGCGCATAACGAACTTGACGCTGTTGTTGTAGCCGTCGAAATGCTCCTCCATGCGGCGGAGAGCCTCGATCTTGCCCTTGAAGGTGTCGATTCTGATCTCCGCTGACGTAAGCTCCGCGCGGTCGGTATCGCGCTTCGAGCGGAGAGAATCTGCCTCCTGCTTCTTTTCAGCAAGGAGCTCTGCGTTCTCGGCAAGCTTTGCGTCGTATTCCGCGATCGTACGCTCGCTGTCCTCGCATTCAGCTTCATGAGCGGCGGCGAGACGCTTGCGGTCGTTTACATTCTTTCGAGCCGCCTCATCACGTCCGACGTCCTCCTCGTCCGAGCGTCCGAGAAGCTCGAGACGCGCGTGGATATCGGAGATCTCTTCCTTAGCGGCGGAAAGTTCGTCAAAGGCGAGTCCGATCGAGGAATCGAGAGCATCAGCCTTCTTCTCTGCCTCTGATGCTTCCGCATTGAGCTTTGCTTCGTCGGCGGAAAGATTTGCGACCTTGGATGCGATCGCCTTTGCCTCGTTCTCCTTCGCGAGTACTCTTGCGTCCTCGTCGGAAGCGGAAGTGCGAAGTCCCTCGGCGGTTGCGCGTTCAACCGAAACACTGCTCTCGGTATGAGTTATATTAGTATTGATGACCTTGATTCTTGCATCAAGCTCATAATTATCTCTGGTTCGGCTCGAGATCTCGGATGCGATCCTTGCCGCCTCAGCCTTGTTCTCGAAGGCGAGCGATTCGAGTCTTTCCTGCTGCTCGCGGAGAGTTGCAAGACTCTCGTCAGCCTCGGTTATCTCGCGGTCTATGCGGCGGAGCTCCGTGTTCGACTCATTCTCGTCGTTGCGGAGTCCCTCGGTATCGTAGAGCCAAAGCTGAACGTCAGCCTGTCTCTTGACCTCACTGTACTCAATAAAACGCTTAGCCTTGACGCTTTCACGCTCGAGAGACGCGATTCTGGTTCCGAGGACGCTGATGATGTCCTGGACACGCTCCATATTCTGCTCGGTTGCGGCAAGCTTGCGCTCCGCCTCGTTCTTTCTATGGCGGAATTTTGCGATACCCGCGGCATCCTCGAAGATTCCTCTCCTCTCGTCGCCCTTGCGCGAGATGATATCGGCGATTCGACCCTGACCGATTATCGAATAACCGTCACGGCCGATACCCGTGTTGAGGAAGAGCTCATAAATATCACGAAGTCTTACCTTGCCCTTGTTGATAAAATATTCGCTGTCGCCGTTGCGGTAATAGCGACGGGTTACGGTGACCTCGTCGTAGGGACAGTCGAGTCTGGCATCCGAGCCGATCTCGGTGTTGTCAAAGGTGACCGAGACCTCGGCATAGCTCATGGGCTTACGGCTATCCGAGCCGCCGAAGATGATATCCTCCATCTTTGTGCCTCGAAGGCTCTTCGAGGATATCTCGCCGAGTACCCAACGCATAGCATCCGAAATATTCGATTTTCCGCTTCCGTTAGGACCGATGATGACGGTAGCTCCCGGCTCGAAGACCAGTCTAGTTCTGTCGGGGAAGGACTTGAAGCCGTGTAGTTCAATCTGCTTTAAATACAATTTATACCTCCGCGATCGGGGTGATCGCATTATGATAAGTCTATTATTATATTATAACCTATTATAGAAGAAATTTCAAGAATTTTTATGCGATTTATTGCGTGATTTTTGCAATATTTTTCATTCAGACGCAAAATATTGCGTTTTTTCTGCCCTACGGCACGGGAAGTGGCTCCAACGGGCACGTAAACCGTCATATTCTTCCCTCTCGGATCGCTCGATGAGATCACTCTGTCAGCCTCGTCGCAGATGCGTCTGTAGGTCAGCTCACCCATCGCAAGCTCGCCGAGCGCGGGATGGTTTGCGCCTCCGACAACACTTTCGGGGGAGGAAAGATTCTCGCCCGAGCAGAGACCGACTCGTATAACGGGAATGCCCGCGCGGTCAAAAATATCGAGCACAGATGCGGTTCGGTCTATCGCGTCCTCGATATCGAGAGGCTTATAGCTTCCGCTTGCTGTCATTTCAGCAAGCTCGGTTTCGGCAAAGACAACGGTCGGATAGACCCGCGCTCCGTCTGCACTCGCATTGCATATCGCCTTTGCGGTGGCTATCTCGTCCTCGAGGGCGGATCCGGGAAGACCTATCATCATCTGACCGATCAGATCGAATCCCGCGTCCTTGACCATACGGCAAGCCTCGAGAGCACGCTCGGCGGTGTGTCCTCTCTTTGAAGCCGAAAGAACTTCGTCCGACATACTTTGTATGCCGAGCTCAACTGTTTTCACGTGATGCTCGCGCAGAATAGCGAGTATTTCCCCGTCGATATAGTCGGGACGGGTCGAGCAGCGAACGCTGCCGACTCTGCCGCTCTCGACGAATTCATCCGAAATCAGGAGGAGTCTGATCATAAGCTCGCGGTCGATTCCGGTAAAAGAGCCGCCGAAAAACGCGATCTCGGCTTCGTCATCGGGACCGAGTGTTGTGAGCACTTCTTCGATCTGCTTTTTTACGCCCGATTCGTCAAAGGAAACACAGCCCGAGATCTTTCTCTGATCGCAGAAAACACAGTTGTTCGAGCATCCGAGATGGGGTATAAAAATCGGAATATTAACGTGCCGCATGCTTCTTCCTCTTTTCTAAAAAAACACTTTTGCAGGGCTATCCCTAAAAATAGCCCTGCGATATAATTATAATTCTCCGAACAGTATCAGCGCCTGCTTTGCCGCAGCCTGCTCAGCCGCACGCTTTGTTGCGCCCTCGCCCAGTCCGATAATATTTGAATTAAGACGCGCCTCGACCGTGAATACCTTTGCGTGGTCGGGACCTCTTTCGCCCACGGTAACGTACTCGAGGAGCTCGCCCTCCGAACGCTGAACGAGCTGTTGAAGGAGAGTCTTATAGTCGGCTCCGTGCCATTCTGCAAGGAGAACCTCGAGCCTTGCCTCTACGAGGGGCATAAGATAGCTTCTGATAGCGTCCTTTGCCTCATTGGATGCTCCCGCGTCGAGATATACCGCCGCAAGAAGAGCCTCGAATGCGTCCGCGAGGATGGATTTTCTCTCGCGTCCGCCGCCTCTTTCCTCGCCCTTACCGAGAAGAAGTACCTCGCCGAGTCCGATCTTTCCCGCGTATTCGGCAAGTGCCTTCTCGCATACGAGCTCAGCTCTCATTCGGGTAAGATCACCCTCGGGCGAATCGTAATATTTTCTGAAAAGATACTCCGCCGTGATCGAGGAGAGCACCGCGTCGCCGAGAAATTCAAGGCGTTCGTTGCATTTATGCTTTTTGATCCCACCGTGCTCATTGGCGTACGACGAATGTGTCAGAGCCTCCTCGAGCAAGGATCTGTCTTTGAATATATATCCGATCTTTGCTTCAAGCCCGGAAGTATTTGGGGTATCGATCAAGATCATTTACTCACTTTCGTTATTTTTCGCTTACCGTCTGCGTAAGCGTCTTGTCTTCTTCCTTTTTCGGTGCGGGAGACGGCGCAAAAAGCTTGGTCTCGCGCGCGATGCTGTAGATAACGCCCGAATCGGCGTAAGCGATCGCCTGTCTGATCGCATTCTTGACCGCCTTTGCATTGGATGATCCGTGCGCCTTGATGACGGGCTTCGAGATGCCGAGGATAGGTGCCCCACCGTGCTCATTCGGGTCAAAAACAGCCTTGACATCGTTGATTTTTCTCTTGATAAGTAATCCCGAGATCTTCGCGATGGTATCCGAATAAAAAATATCCTTCATCGTGCGGAGCATAAGCTTGCCCATTCCCTCGATGGATTTGAGCAGGATATTGCCTGTAAATCCGTCGGTAACAAGGACGTCGCACGCATCCTTCGGAACCATATTCGCCTCGACGTTTCCTACAAAATTGAGGACGGGAGAATCAGCTAGGAGCTTATACGCCTCAAGCTGAAGCTCGGTGCCCTTGGTCTCCTCAGCGCCGTTGTTGAGAAGTCCGATCCTCGGCGCGGAAAGGCCGTGGATCTTATGCATATAGATGCTTCCCATAATGGCAAACTGCTCGAGATAAGCGGGGGTTACCTGAATATTCGCGCCCGAATCAAGCAAAAGCACGGGAGGCGACATCGGCAGAATGCTCGCGATCGCCGCGCGCTTGATGCCCTTGATCTTACGGACGATCAGAGTTGCGCCGGTAAAGAGTGCTCCCGTGTTGCCCGTGCTGACAAGAGCGTCGCCCTTGCCCTCTGCGAGCATCGTCAGCGCGACGTTCATGCTCGAATCCTTCTTTGCTTTCATAACGGCAAGGGGCGGATCGGTCATCTCGACCGTCACGGGTGCGTCAACGATATCGAAGCGTCGAAGGTCCATTCCCTCCTCGTCCGCGATGCGCAAAATCTCGTTCTTATCGCCGACAAGTATGAAATTGGCATTGTATTCGAGGGATGCGGCATACGCGCCCTTGACCACCTCAAGGGGAGCCTTATCGCCGCCCATACAATCAACAATTACTATCATTTTCCGTCTCCGTGGGCTTCTCACCGAAGTCCTTTATAACGCGAAGTGCTCTCTCCGCGTAAACCGTATATCTTGCGACCTTACCGCCCTTGACTCTCTCGGGCAGGGGCGCGATTATACCGAAATTGGCATTCATAGGGGTAAATGAGCCTGTGCCGCCTCTCGAAACGTATGCAGCCATTGCGCCGATCATAGTCTCCTCGGGGAAGATCACGCTGTCGAGTCCGAGCGCAAGGCGCGCGGCATTAAGACCCGCGACGAGTCCCGAACCCGCAGATTCGATATATCCCTCAACGCCCGTCATCTGTCCGGCAAAGAATACGCCGGGGCGGTTCTTGAAGGAATAATCGGGGTCAAGCAGTCCGGGGGAGTTCAGATATGTATTTCTGTGCATAACGCCGTAGCGGAGGAATTCCGCGTTCTCAAGTCCCGGGATCATCGAGAAGACTCTCTTCTGCTCGGGGAATGCAAGATGCGTCTGGAAGCCGACGAGATTATACATACTTCCGCTCTCGTCCTCGCGGCGGAGCTGAACGACGGCATAGTACTCCCTTACCTCGGGATGGCGGGGATCATGGAGTCCAACCGGCTTCAGCGGACCGAAACGGAGGGTGTCTCTTCCCCTCTTTGCCATAACCTCTACAGGCATACAGCCCTCAAAGACCTTGAGATCCTTCTGGGACGCCTTATCGAAATCGTGTAGATCCGCTTCTCTCGCGGATACAAGAGCATCGTAAAAAGCGTCATACTGCTCGCGAGTCATGGGACAGTTGAGGTAGTCTGCATCGCCCTTGTCATAACGCGATGCAAAGAAGGCAACCTCTGTATTGATGCTCTCGGCGTCGACGATCGGCGCGGCGGCATCAAAGAAATGGAGTCCCTGACATCCGAGCTCGTTTCTGATATACTCAGCCATAGGATCGCTCGTAAGCGGTCCCGTGGCGATAACGGTGATCTCGCCCTCGGGGAGTGATGTCACCTCTTCTTCAATTACTTCAATATTGGGGTTCGAGCGGATCTTTTCGGTAATATAATCCGAAAACTTCACTCTGTCCACGGCAAGAGCCGATCCCGCGGGAACACGGGTAGCGTCGGCGGCTTCAAGGATCAAGGACGAGAGATGTCTCATCTCCTCCTTAAGCAGACCGACGGCATTGGTCACGCTGTCCGAGCGGAGCGAATTCGAGCAAACGAGCTCGGCAAAGCCCTCGCTCTTGTGAGCAGGAGACATCTTTTTCGGTTTCATCTCGTAAAGCTTGACCTTTACGCCGAGACGAGCCGCCTGCCAAGCCGCTTCGCAGCCTGCGAGCCCCGCACCGAGGACGTTTATTGTCTTTGGCATTTCGCCTGTCATATCAATTAATTCCTTTTTCTGTTTTTAGGATCAGAACGGGATATCGTCGTCACCTGGAGGGGGAGGCATATCAAGGGGAGATACGGGTACCTCGGGTACTTCATCGTTGTCCGCGGGAACATAGCCGTACTTTTGGGTCTGTACGTTCTCCTCTTCCTTAACGTAACCGCAATTCTTGCCCTTGCAGAGGAGTACTCCGGGGCGGGACTTCTTCTTATAGAGAATCTCGCCACACTCGGGGCATTTTTCGGCTACGGGGAGATCCCAGCTAGACCAATCGCACTCGGGATACTTTTCACAGCTGTAGAACTGGCTTCTGTTTCTGCCCTGACGGACAAGGATCGCGCCGCCGCACTTTGGGCAGGAAACGCCCTCGAGCTTATTCTGCTCCTGCTTGATAAACTTACACTTCGGGTAGTTTGCGCAAGCAAAGAAGCTACCGTACTTACCGTGTCTCTGAACCATATCGCCGCCGCAGATCTCGCACTTGAAGTCTGCAATAACGGGAGCCTTCTTCTCGGTCTGCTTATTTGCATCGAGAGGCTTGGTATTCTTACACTCGGGATAATTCGGGCATGCGGCAAATTTGCCGAAGCGACCCGACTTGACGATCATCTTGGCTCCGCACTTGTCGCAGATGATATCGGTCTCCTCAACGACAGCGGGAGCGGTCTCGAGGCTGCTCTTCTTTTCTGCTTCGGTGAGTTCGCGCTCAAATCCGACCCAGAATTCGCGAAGAACGTCGATCATATTCGCCTCGCCCGCTTCGATCTCATCGAGCTGGCTCTCCATTCTTGCGGTGAACTTATAGTCAACAATATCGGCAAAGTCGGACTTCATCAGCGCGGTAGTGACCTCTCCGAGCTGTGTGGGAACAAGTGCCTTGCCCTCGCGGCGGACGTACTCACGGGTGATGATGGTCGTAATGGTGGGAGGAATGGTACTGGGTCTGCCGATGCCCTTGTCCTCGAGAGCCTTGATAAGACTTGCCTCGTTGTATCTTGCGGGCGGCTCGGTGAAATGCTTTGCGCTGCTTACGTCAACGCAGGGCAGACTCTGACGTTCCTGAATATTGGGAATTCTGAAATTCTTAATGTCATCGGGGTCGTCCGCCTTCTTGACAGCCTCATCCGTTCCTTCCTCGTATACTGCCATATAACCCTGGAAGGCTACGGTGTATCCGCCGGTACGGAAAAGGTGTCCCGAGGACTCGAAATCGATATTGAGAGTATCAAGCTTTGCAGATTCCATCTGGCTTGCTACGAAGCGCTCCCAAATGAGCTTATAGAGTTTGAACTGATCGGGAGTAAGATAGGGCTTGATCTCTGCGGGAATAAGGGTGACTCTTGCGGGTCTGATAGCCTCGTGCGCGTCCTGAGCGTTTGCCTTAGTCTTAAAGACGCGGGGAGATGCGGGGCAAAAGCTTTCGCCGTACTTTTCCGAGATAAATTCGCGTGCGGCATCCTGAGCCTCTGCGGCGATACGGAGCGAGTCTGTACGCATATAGGTGATGATACCCTGTGCGCCGCCGTTTGCCGCGCCGAGGTTGATACCTTCATAAAGCTCCTGCGCGGTACGCATAGTTCTTCCTGACTGGAAGCCGAGCTTTCTTGCCGCCTCCTGAAGCATTGTCGAGGTGGTAAAGGGCGGTGCGGGGGTCTTGTACTTGACTCCTCGCTTGACCGACTTTACGTTCATATCCTTGCCGAGGACTGCATCGACTACAGCCTTTGCTTCAGCCTCATTCGAGAGCTTGACCTTATTACCTGTAGCGGCGTCGCCGTAGTAGCGGACGTCAAAGGTGCTTCCGTCGGCATCAAGCTTTGCGGCAACTGTCCAGTATTCCTCGGGGATGAAGGCGCGGATCTCCTCCTCGCGCTCAACGACAAGGCGGGTTGCAACAGACTGAACTCGTCCTGCGGAAAGGCCGTGCTTAACTCTCTTCCAAAGCAGAGGACTGAGCTTGTATCCAACGATTCTGTCGAGGATACGGCGCGACTGCTGTGCGTTTACGAGATTGATGTCGATCGCACGAGGCTGCTTGATGGACGCCTTGATCGCGGTCTTTGTGATCTCGTTGAAGGTGACTCTCTTGAGCTTATCCTCGGGGATCTCGAGAGCAGCAGCGAGATGCCAGGAAATAGCCTCTCCCTCGCGGTCAGGGTCGGTCGCGAGATATACGGTCTTCGCAGCCTTTGCCTCCTTCTTGAGCTCCTTGATAAGGTCGCCCTTACCGCGGATATTTATATACTTTGGGGTGAAATCGTTTTCGATATCGATAGCGAAGGTACTCTTGGGCAGGTCTCGTACGTGACCCTTCGACGCTACGATCTTATAGTTTGAGCCAAGGCACGCCTGAATGGTGTGCGCCTTGGATGGTGACTCGATTATAACCAGATTCTTAGCCATACGACTGAGGTTTTCCTTTCAAAATGGGTATTGAGCGAAATTTTCGTCTATTTTATATTGTATACTGTTTTTTTTCGCTTGTCAAGAGGGAATTTCAATTTTTTCTCAAATATGTTCCGCCGGGGATTGAGAGGATATATCCCGATACCTCGAGCATTGAGATATATCCGACGAGGATTCCGGGGTCAAGGCCGAATCTCGAAAAGAAATCTGCGCTGACGGGCGTTCCCACCGGCATTGATTCATAAATATCGCACATAATTCCCTCAGGGAGAGGCGGAAGTGTCGATGAGGAAGTAGGTTCGAGCGATACTTCTTCCTCTTTGTCGACCTTCTTTGCGCGGGGCTTTTTCGGTTTTTCCGTCTTTACGGGCTCGGGCTCAAGTCTTCCGATATCCCCGCGCCGAGCAGGCTCCGAGATATACGCCGCGGGCGCAACACCGTATTGCGCAAGGACTCTGATATCAAGATCGGAATTGAGCTCTGCTTCGGCAAGTCGGTCGAGGTCGATGCCGCGGTCATTTCTCGCGGCTATGATATCGCGTGCCGAAAGCGCGACGCGCGCACCGTCGCGAATGAGTACGTTCGTGCCGAGAGCATTGCTGACTCCGACGTTTCCGGGGATGGCAAAGATATCTCTTCCCTGTCTTATCGCCTCACGTGCGGTAAGCATAGAGCCGCTGTTGATATTGCCCTCGATGACGAGAGTGGAGCGGGCAAGTCCGCTGATGATCCTGTTTCTGAGCGGGAAATTACCGCTCATAGGAGGTGTGCCGGGCGCATATTCGCTTACGAGCGCGCCTCTTTCAGCAATGATGCCCATAAGCTTTCTGTGCGCGGGCGGGTAGACCTTATCAAGTCCGCAGCCGAGGACTGCGATGGTGTCTCCGTAAGCCTCGAGAGCTCCGACAGCGGCAACGCCGTCGACTCCAAGAGCCATTCCGCTGACGATAGCGGCACCCGCGGCGGCAAGCTCATATGATATTTTATACGCCATTCGCATACCGTATTCGCTCATATTTCTCGTTCCGACGATAGCGGTCGAATATTCGTTTTCGGCGGGCTTCAGCGAGCCCTTGACGTAGAGGGCGTAGGGCGGATTCTGGATCGCATCGAGGCGGTCGGGATAATCACGCTCGCCTCTGATGACAAGCCTTACGTCCTTCTTTATGCAGAATTCGGCAGCCTGCTCGGCGCGAAACAGATTTTTTCTCCCAAGCGACGCGATAAGTCTCTCGGAGATTCCTATGCGTTCAAGCTCGGCAGGATCCGCGCGGTATATTTCATAAGCAGAGGGATAGTGCTCGAAAAGCTTTTCATATGCCATCGAGCCGGCACTGATGCAGGTCGTCAGCCAGATCTCGTAAAGTATGCTGTCCTTTGTAAAGCTACTCATTTCTCAAACCTTCAAGCAAATTTTATTTTCCGGATATTCTTCTCTGCTCCCACATAAACACGGAAGCCGCTGTTGCCGCATTGAGAGACTCAACTCCGCGCCCCGTATCGATCGGAAGTATTACCGAAAGATCGGAGGCGGCGATCGCGCTGCGGCTGAGACCGTGACCCTCGTTACCGATAAGGATGATATCTCTTTCGGTCAGGGCAGCCTTTCCGACTGCGACAGCCTCATTCTCGAGAGTTGCGGCAAGAACACGTCTGCCCTCGCAGGAGAATCTCGCAAGTGTCTCGGGAAGCTCACGGCAGAAAAAGATCTCACGGGAGAAGATCGCTCCCATCGCGCCGCGCAGAGTCTTCGGGTTATATATATCCGCGCAATCAGCGGAAAGAATAAGCGTGTCAACTCCGAAAGCCGATGCGGAACGGATGACTGTTCCGAGGTTTCCGGGGTCACGCAGAGATTCGAAAGCCATGATCCTCTTACCCGATGCCGCAAGCGCGGGAATATCGGTGAAAGAGAGTTCTTTATGCAGATCGCTGAGATTTTTCACCACCGCTATGATACCGTCGGGGGCTCTTTCCTCGGTTATCTTGGAGAAAACTTCGGGAGACAGGAGCACGGTGTCCGCGCCGCTCTTCTCCGCCTCGGGAAGAAAGCGTTCAGCCTTCTCCGAGCATATTGCAACAAGCTCTACCGATGCGCCGCAAGCAAGGGCTTCCCTATAGAGCTTATGACCGTCAATTCTGAAAACACCGCTTCTTTTGCGCTCCTTTTTATCGAGAAGAGCTACGAGGCGGCGGACGGTCGGATTCTGTCTTGAGATGATAATTTCTTTATTGAGAGGCATAAAAATTCCTCCTTTTCTGTCGATAATGGTCGGATTTTTTGGCGTAATTATACCGAAACAGGGGCTGCCGCAAATTCAGATTTGCATACAGCCCCTATTAATTTAGTGCTTAAAGAGCAGCCTTGGCCTTCTCTACGAGAGCAGCGAAACCTGCCTTATCGCTTACTGCAAGCTCAGCGAGCATCTTGCGGTTGAGCTCGATGCCTGCCTTCTTGAGTCCGTGCATAAAGGTGGAGTAGTTCATGCCGTTAACCTTAGCCTCAGCCGAGATACGGGTGATCCAAAGGCGACGGAAATCTCTCTTCTTAAGCTTACGGCCAACGAAAGCGTAGTTACCGCTCTTCATTACGGCCTGCTTAGCCATCTTAAAGTGCTTGCTCTTTGCGCCCCAGTAACCCTTAGCGGCCTTGAGGACTTTATTTCTTCTCTTGCGCGTCATCATCGCGCCCTTAATTCTTGCCATAATTCTTTCCTCCTAAATTCTTTCGCGATTCCGATTACTTCTGGATAAGTGCGCGGATGTTCGCAGCCATCTTGCCGTTTACATACTCGCCGGTACGAAGATGTCTCTTTCTCTTCTGGTCCTTCAGACCGAGCTTATGACGATGATGCGAGTGGTTCATCTTGACCTTACCGTTTCCGGTTACCGAGAAACGCTTTGCAGAGGCCTTGTGTGTCTTAACTTTTCCCATTTTTGTATCTCCTGTTTAAATAAATTTCTTGTATTCGGCTTTCACCGAGCGAGCCGCAAGCGGCTTTGTGACTTATTTCTTTATGGGGTTAACTATCATGGTCATGAGTCTGCCCTCGAGGTTGGGAGTCTTATCGACGGTTCCCGACTCCTTGACAGCCTCGCGGAAGCGCTCAAGGATCTCCTTACCGATCTCCTGATGGCTCATCTCACGTCCACGGAAGCGCAATACGACCTTAACCTTATTGCCCTCGCCGAGAAAACGCAGCGCGTGCTTGACCTTTGTTTCGAAATCATGTGTGTCGATACGGCAGGAAAGCTGTACCTCCTTGACTTCGATAATATTCTGCTTCTTCTTTGCTTCCTTCTCTCTCTTTTCCTGCTCATAGCGGTAGCGACCGTAGTCAGCGATACGACATACGGGGGGCTGTGCATTGGGGGAAATGAGGATCAGATCAAGACCCTTATCATATGCGGTGCGAAGAGCGTTGTCCGAGGACATAATACCGATCTGTTCACCGTCGGGTCCGATAACTCGTACTTCTTTAGCCTTAATGGACTCGTTTACGAGCAATTCTTTTGCAGCTATAACAGCTCACCTCCGAAAATGAAAAATGACACGAAGACTTACTCCGTGCCGCACAAAATCATACCGCCCCCATAAAAAGCAGTTTGAAATTATTAACACCTGCGCGCCCTTGCGGCAGGGTGAGAACGGAGAGTTCTTCTTTATTGCCGATAAATTATACCACACCTTGCGGTATTTGTCAATAGGTTTTTGAAAAATATTTTGTGTTTTTTGATTTTTTCTTCGTCGTCGCATCTTTTCCTCATTTTTTCGCAAAATCGCTTGACACGCGTTTTCAAAAATAGTATAATTTTCTCATAAAGCATTATTAATGAGGTAAGCATGATCAAAAATCTCATTTTCGATTTCGGTCAGGTAATGGTCCGATTCGAGCGCAAGTATATGGTCGAGCGGTTTGTCACGGATCACGAGGATTCAAAGCTCCTTCAGAAGGTCGTCTTCGACAGACTCTATTGGGACCGTCTGGACGCGGGAACCATCGGGGATGTGGAGACGCTCCGACTTGTTTGCGAAAGGCTTCCCGAAAGGCTGCACGGCTCTGCGCGCGACATTTATTACAACTGGATCTACAACATTCCCGAGATTGAGGGAATGAGCGCGCTTGTGCACGATATGAAGGAAGAATTCGGAGTGAAAGTCTTTCTTCTTTCAAACATCAGCCGCTATTTTGCCTCTCACAGCGCGGAGATCAAATGTCTCGCCGAGTTCGACAGATGCTTCTTCTCTGCAGTTTGCGGCAAAACCAAGCCAAACGCAGATTTTTACGAGTTTCTCTGCACAGAGTGCGGAATACTTCCCGAGGAATCTGTATTCATCGACGACAGAGCGGACAACGTCGAAGCCGCAGAGGCTCTCGGCATACACGGATATGTTTTCGACGGAAACGCATCCCGTCTGCGCAATTATCTCAAGGAATTACTTGCAAGGCGTTAAACACATTGCATTCAAATAAGGAGACAAAAATGAAACGCGAAGAAATGAAGATCGGCTCATCGAGCTGTTTTACTGGCAGCCTTACCGAAGAAAAGCTTGCTCCCCTCGCAAAGGCAGGGCTTGATTACCTTGAATACACCGGAAATTACATTTTCTATATGAGAACCGTTGATTTCCCCAAGAACGCGGAAAAGATCCTCGAGACTGTACGGGGGAGCGGTCTTGAGCCCTGGTCCTTCCATCTTCCCTTCTCGCGCAAGCTTGATATTTCCTCTATGGACAAGGAGCTCCGTGCGATCACGATCACAACGAACCGCACTCTGATAGAAGCAGCCGCACGTGCGGGTGCTAAAGTGATGGTTCTTCATCCCTCCTCCGAGCCGATCGACGACGAGATCCGCCCCGAGAGAATGAGACTTGCGCGCGAGGCTATCATTGAGCTTGCCGAGGTCGCAAAGGAGAGCGGAGTCAGACTTGCGGTTGAAAATCTGCCGAGAACCTGCCTTACCAGAACCTCCGACGAGATGATCGCACTCGTCAAGGACACGGGTGCAGGTATGATCTTCGACACCAACCACAACCTCATCGAGGACAACTGCGATTACATAAACAACGTAGCCGATGCGGGCATCGAGATCCTTTCGGTCCATTGCTCCGACTACTACCGCGACGAAAACGGTGTTCTTGACGAAAGACATACCCTCCCCGGCACGGGCATCAACAACTGGAACGACATCGTCGACACTCTCATAGCAAGAGGCTACGAGGGCCCGCTGATGTACGAGGTTCCCGCCAACGCAAAGAACCGCACGCCCGAAAATCCCATCACTCCCGAAGAGCTGACGCAGAACATGAGAGACGTCAGAGACGGAAAAATCAAATAACAACCGAAAAGCTCCGCCAACGCGGAGCTTTTGTTTCTTATTTGTCGGTTATCCGAGAGATTCCATATCGGCATTGAATTTCTTTACCTGCTTGTCGATAACTCTCTTCTGACCTGCCCAAGCAGATGAGAAGGCGTTAGAGGTATAACCGCTCCAAAGAACGGTTGTTACGTCGATTCCGAACACCTCGGAAACATCGTAGCAAATCGTAGATTTGATCAGGTCAAGCATAGTCGAATCGTAGGGATCGTTTATACGTCTTGTCTTGATCGTGATCTCATAGTAAGCCGGCATTACGGTCTTGCTCGACTCATATGCCCAATAATCCATTACGTTAGCTATCATTTCGTAATCAAGCTTTGTCGAATTCGGAATGCCCCAGATATTCGACAATTTGTCCATCTTATGATAGTAGCGTTCCTGATCCTTATTGTATTTGGGGTTGGGAGCTATACCGTAGCCGTCGCCGTCCATATCACTCATCTGCTGAGATGTTCCCATACTGGACTGAACAAAGAGGAAATGATCCTGTGCAAACAGAGTACGGCAGTAAGTATATTTGCTTCCGAACGCAGAATAATCCGCGCCCGAAGAGGCATCAGAATACGTAAGACACGCATCGCTCTTGAAAACGTTTGAAATCATAGAAAAGATGCCGTCTATCTTTTCCGCATCAAAATCAAAGGTAAGCATACCCTGATCATCCTTGGACGAAAACTGTACGCCGCATCCGACAAGCATATGGATGGCGTTGCCGTTCGTTGCTCCCGTTTCCATAAGGAGACCGTAAACGTCGTCGCCCGTTCTGATTCCGTCTCCGTTGTCGGCATAAACCGCGCTTACAAGCTCAAGGAAGTTCTCCAGAGTCCAATCGTCCTCCTGAATATACGTATGAGGGCTTGTGAGCTGATAGTCCTTGATCAGGTTCTTATTGAAGTAGAAAAATCTTGCACCAGCGAGATTGCTTACGCTTGTGTCGTTCGCCATAATGAAAAGCTTTCCGCCGATATCGTATCCCTCGGCACAGTTAGAGTCCCACCAGGGATTTGCAAAATCGATTCCGAGGTCATTGAAATTATAAAGATATCCCTTCATAGCCAATGAAGCAAGGTAGGTTCTCTGATTGAGAACTACGTCAAAATCCATAATACCAGAGTCCACGCCGTTTTGAACATCGTCCGATATGGTACTCGAAACGATCATACCGATCTTAATGCCGTATTTTTCTTCAGTATTGATATTTCTCGTATACAGAGCAGAGCTCATTACGTCGGTCGGCTCCTCGGTGCCGATATAGAACGCAGGGTAGGAAGCCGCCTTTGGGTCGCGAGAAAGCACTGTGAAGTCCGCTCCGCCGTAATTAGCCTCAACAAATTCCGGCATCGTCTCTGCCTCAGTCACCTCTTGGGGGTCGGTCACCTGAATAACGGGAGCAGCCGTAGTATCCGGGACTTCATCCTCAACCTCGGCGCAGGAAGTCGCCGCGAGCGGCATGATAAGCATAAGACCGACCAACAGTGCGGATATTAATCTTACGTTTGTTTTTTTCATGGCAATACCTCTTTTCAATTTTGTATTACACAATAATTATACACAAAAAAATCAAGGTTGTCAATAAAATACAATTATATTTATTTCAATTATTAAAATTTTTGCATAAAAAAAGCAACAACGGTGACAATCTCCCGCGCGTTGGTATCATAAGCTTGATATTCCGCGAAAAAAAGTGACCGTTGTGCATTCGAGGCCGCGACGCTGTTGCGTTGCGTAACGACATTATACTACTTTTCGCGCAAAAAGTAAATGTCAAAAATGACGAATATTGAGTCGAATTTTCGTGCAAAAGCTACAATGTAAAATTTTAGCTATTTTTGAGGGCGATTTTTAGTGCATTTTTACAACGACAGGTGGTACGACATGTCATACTGTACAAAATCGGTCAGCAAAATAGTGCAATCTGACCAAACCCGGCGTTTGACTCTATTATTGAATTTTCATTTTTTTCAATATTTATTTTATTTAACTGTAGATTTTTTTCAAAATCTATGCTATAATAATATAATCAATATAATCGCGTACTATGCGCAGGCGCTTTCAAGAGTCTGAATCTGAGTTTTTCGCGCCATGGCGCAACTGAAAGGAACAAAAAATGTCACAATACATAGAAAAAATCGAAAAGCTTATGCTTCCCGTCATTCCGCTCGGTGACGCGGTAGCTTTTCCTCCCTTCCCGATAGATTTTGAATCGGACAACAAGAACGTCCAGGCTGCTGTCGATGCCGCGGCGGCTACGGGGCTTCTCGTATTTCTCGTTGCCGACGATGCAAACGCAGAGGATGCGGAATATCCCGAGAATCTTTACCGCGTAGGTACCGTTGCAAAGATCCGTCAGAGCATCAACAACGATGACGGAAGCGTTCATCTCATCTGTGAATGCCGAGCCCGCGCGAGCGTTATCGAATACCGCAAGACCGGCAAGATCGCAACAGCTTCTCTGATGTGCAAGGAGATCTCTCTTGCCGACAACGGCGGAATCCGCGGCGAGGCTTACTGCCGCGAGCTTCGTTCGGCTCTTGAGGAGATGCTTGCATTCGTAGGCAAAGCTTCAAGCGCGATCCGCACCGAGGCATCCAAGATGGACGATCCCGCTCTTCTTTGCGACTTTATCGCATCGGCTGTTCTCGTTCGTTCCTCGGATAAGCAGGCGGTCCTCGCCGAGTTCGATCCCTTCGACCGCTGTGCACTCCTAGTTCATATCCTTAAAGAGGAATGCGATCTTATGCGCTATGAGCACGAGATCCAGGAAAAGGCGCGCGGACGCATTGTTCAGGGTCAGCGCGAATATTATCTCCGCGAGCAGCTCAAAATCATTGAGGATGAGCTCGGAATGAACAATGAGGATCCCGACGACTGCACCGCAAAGATCCACTCCGCCGACCTTCCCGATGAGGTACGTGAAAAGCTTCTCAAGGAAAACGACAGACTCTCGAAGACTCCCTTCGGCTCCGCCGAAGCGGCTGTTCTCCGCAACTATATCGAAACCGTGCTTGAGCTCCCCTGGAACAAGCGCACGAACGACCGCGTAAACGTAGCGGCGGCAAAGAAGATCCTTGATGCCGACCACGATGGGCTCAAAAAGGTCAAGGAACGAATCCTTGAATATCTCGCGGTCAAGCAGCTCTCTCCCGAGCTCAAGAATCAGATCATCTGCCTCGTAGGCCCTCCCGGCACGGGTAAGACCTCGATCGCTGCTTCCATCGCAAGCGCGATGAACCGCAAGTACATCCGGGTTTCTCTCGGAGGTATCCACGATGAATCCGACATCCGCGGTCACAGAAAGACATACGTTGCCTCGATGCCCGGACGCATCATGGCGGCTATTGAGAAGGTCGGAGTCAAGAATCCTCTGATGCTTCTCGACGAGATCGACAAGCTGACATCCGATTCGCGCGGAGATCCCGCATCGGCACTCCTCGAGGTTCTCGATCCCGAACAGAACAAGACCTTCCGCGACCACTTCATTGAGCTTGATTTCGATCTTTCGGAATGTCTCTTCATAACCACGGCAAACACTCTCGATACCATTCCGCGTCCCCTTCTCGACCGAATGGAGGTCATCGAGCTTTCAAGCTACACTCGCCGCGAAAAGCTTTCGATCGCGCGCCACCATCTGCTCCCCAAGCAGTCGAAGAGACACGGTCTCGACGGACGAAAGTTCAGAATGACCGACGAGGCTCTTTACGAGATCATCGATTGCTACACACGCGAGGCGGGCGTACGTAATCTCGAGCGCACCATCGCCGAGCTTTGCCGTAAGGCGGCTAAAAAGCTCGTTGAATCCGAGGGTGCAATCAAGAGGATCACCATCGATAAACCCGATATCGTTTCCTATCTCGGCGGCAGAAAGATCCTTCCCGAGCTTTCGGCGAAGGAGGATCTCGTCGGAGTTGTTAACGGTCTCGCTTACACGGAGGTCGGCGGCGATATGCTCAAGGTTGAGGTTGCTGTTCTCGAGGGAACCGGCAAGCTCGAGCTCACAGGCTCGCTCGGCGACGTAATGAAGGAATCGGCAAAGGCTGCTCTGACATACATCCGCTCGGTTGCTTCTCAGTACGGTATTCCCACAGATTTCTACAAGACCAAGGATATACATATCCACGTGCCCGAGGGTGCGGTTCCCAAGGACGGACCTTCCGCGGGCGTAACGATGACGACAGCTCTCTGCTCGGCTCTTTCGGGCATTCCCGTGCGTCACGACGTGGCTATGACGGGTGAGGTCACTCTCACGGGCAGAGTTCTTGCCATCGGCGGACTCCGCGAAAAGACTATGGCGGCTTATTCCGCAGGCATCAAGACGGTTCTCATCCCCGCGGACAACGAGGTAAATCTCGAGGAGGTCGACGAGGAGGTTCGCGCGAACATCAGGTTCATCACCTGCCGCAATGCGGGTGAAGTTCTCTCGCACGCGCTTCTGTCAGATCCCGCAGCCGAGATCTTCGCAGAAAACGAAGAGACCGACGACGCATTCGATTCGGCTCTTTCGGGCGTGATCATCAAAAATCCCGCGGCGGATATCCCCGCGATCAGAGGAAAAAAGCATGGCAATTAACATTCAGAATTCAAATCTTGAAATAACCGCGGGCAGGATCGATCAGTTTCCCAGCCGCGCGATCCCGCAGATAGTTTTCTCGGGCAGATCGAACGTTGGCAAGAGCTCGCTGATCAACACCATGCTCGGCAGAAAGTCGCTTGCACGAGTCAGCTCGGCTCCCGGCAAGACGATCACGGTAAACTTCTATAACGTAGACAACAAGATCATGCTCGTTGACCTTCCCGGCTACGGCTTTGCAAAGCGTCCCGAGCACGAGCGCAAGCGTTGGTCGGCTCTGACAGACGGATTTTTCACCAACAATCCGAACTTTGACCGCCTCAAGCTCGCCGTTCAGCTCGTTGACCTCGAGGTAGGCCCTACGCAGGATGACCTTATGATGATCAACTATCTCGCAGAGATGGAGATTCCCTTCGTTATAGTTGCCTCCAAGGCTGATAAACCCAACAAAACCAATCGAGCGAAGGCTCTCGAGCTTCTTCATAACCACGAGGCTATCCCCGAGGGAACAGAGATCATCCCCTTCTCTGCAAAGTCTGGCGAGGGAAAGGAGCAGCTCTGGAAGCTCTTCTTCGCAGTCACATCTCAAAAATAAGTAAAAATGTTCAGATATCTTATTTCTTACGGCATCGACGGTATTCAATCCTATATTGTTTACCTTCTGCTGACTCTGCCGATAATTCTTTTCTCGCTTACCGTACACGAATGTGCTCACGGCTGGGCGGCTATGAAGCTCGGCGACCGCACGGCATACAATCTCGGCAGACTTACGCTTAATCCCCTAAAGCATCTTGATCCCTTTGGATTTATCTGTATGCTTGTTTTCGGCTACGGATGGGCAAAGCCCGTACCGATCGTAACGCGCAATTTCAAAAATCCGCGCAAGGGTATGGCTCTCTCGGCTATCGCGGGTCCCATCAGCAATCTGCTTCTCGGACTCTGCTTTGTCATCCTTCATTATCTTGCCGCGCTCGGCTTTGACGCACTTTTCGGCGGTGCGAATATTATGAATGAAAGGCTGTTCATCATTGCCGATCTCGTTCTGATATTCTTTTCGATCGGAGCTCAGCTGAACGTATACCTCGCGGTATTTAATCTGCTTCCCGTTCCTCCCTTTGACGGCTCGAGATTCTTCTACATCTTCCTGCCGACAAAGTGGTATTTTAAGGTAATGCAGTACGAGAGATACATTATGATCGCCATTCTCGCGCTCTTCTACTTCGGTATACTTTCGGTTCCGCTCGATTTTATTTCAAACGGAATTCTGAACGGTATGTATTGGCTCATCGGACTGATACCGATCTTTTAAAACGACTCACCTCCAAGAGGTAAATATGGAAGAAAAAATCACCTATAAGCTTGAGAAATTCGAGGGTCCCCTTGATCTTCTCTTAGCGCTTATAAAAAAGAATAAAATGCAGATCGAGGATATTCCGATAGCCCTCATCTGCGAGCAATACGTTGACTATATCGCAAAGGCGCAAAAGCTCGATATGGAGCTTGCAGTCGAATTCCTCGTTATGGCGAGCGATCTGATGCTCATCAAGAGCAAGATGCTTCTCCCCCGAGAGGAAGACGCGGAAGAGGAAGATCCCCGAGCAAAGCTTGCCGATGCTCTGGCACGTCTCGAGGCGGCGAAAAGCGTTGCGGGCGAGCTCGGAAAGAGATACACGCAGTACAGCGGCCGTATGGCAAAGGACTCGGAGGATATTTCGCCCGACAAGACCTACGTCAAGGATTACGATGCAGCCGTGCTCGTCCCTGCTATGCGCCGTGTTCTTGCCGAATACCGCGACACCGAGGCGATCTCAACGGGTCTTGTACGTCCGATCGTGGCGCGTCCCATCGTTCCCGTGCGCATCAAGATTATGGGAATTATGAAGCATTTCAAAGATCTTGAATCGCGCCCCTCTCTCGGTGAGCTTCTTGACGAAGCCGACACACGCCCCGAGCTTGTTGCGATCTTTATCGGCGTTCTCGAGCTTATCAAGATGAAGCGGCTTCTGCTTGTCGAAGAGATGGATGAATTCGGAAATCCTCGCGGTATTTCCACAATATTCAAGGCAAATCCCGAGTTCGGCACAGTTCTGCCCGATGACATCGAGATCGACGGTTACAATGAATAATTAATATAAGGTAGTTAACAATGGATCAGGAAAATAAACTTTCGGAAATTCGCAAGATAGAGGGCGCACTTGAGGCAATACTCTTTGCGGCGGGTCATCCCGTCAGCTACGAGAAGATCGGAGAGGCTCTTGAGCTGACTCTCGGTGATGCCAAAAGGATCGCCGAGCATCTTGCTGATAAATACAACTCGAATACCGACGGCGGCATTATGATGCTCCTCTTCCCCGATACCTGTCAGCTTTGCTCGCGCGAGGATTATATTCCTTACGTCCGCATTGCACTCGGTATCCGTAGAGGCGGCAACCTCTCGAACTCCGCGCTCGAGGTGCTTGCAATCGTCGCGTACAACCAGCCCGTTACACGTTCCTTTATCGACACGGTGCGAGGCGTTGACTCGGCTTATGCTGTAGGTTCTCTTATCGATAAAGAACTCATAGAGCCCTGCGGCAGACTTGATGCCCCCGGCAGACCCACTCTTCTTGCAACCACGGAAAAGTTCCTCCGAGTTTTCGGTCTCAACGATCTCGGCGACCTTCCCGAGGGCGGCGCGCTCCGCGGCGCGGCTGATGCTCTGATTGCCGCTGAGGAAGAAGAGGAACAGATGTCGATCGACGAGGAGATCGAGGAAAGCTCCGAAGAGGAAGAAGAGCTTTATACTCCCGACGACGAACAGTAATTCACAATTCTTACCAAAGGCAGGTGATACATCTGATTGCGCTTTACATTATCGGCGGCATAGTTCTTTTCTTTGCCTTCATCGCATCTTTGCGTGCCGAGGTTTTAATTGCATATTCGGATGAATTCCGCCTGACGGTTCGTGTTCTCGGCATTCCGATAAAAATTCTTCCGAAGAAGAAAAAGAAGGTAAAGATCTCCGCCTACTCGCGCAAGAACCGCGAAAAATACGAGGCGGCTGAAAAGGAAAAAGCCCTCAAGAAGGCTAAAAAGAAATCAGAAAAGAAGAAAAAGAAGGAAGCCGCAAAGGCGAAGAAAAAGGCTGACAAGGCGGCGGGCAAGGTTAAACCGAAGAAGCCTATCGGCGACGTCATTGAGATGATCAAGGATCTTGTCGCCGTAGCGGTCGGACGCTTTGCAAAGCATCTTCGCATCCGTATAGCACGTTTGCATATCGGAGTAGCTACGGGTGATGCGGCTACGACGGCAATTCTTTACGGTGCGATCGCGCCAACAGTGGCTTGCATCGCGGCACTTCTCGACTCAACCTCGACTCTGCGCCATCCCGCAAAGTCAGACGTTGATATACACGCGGACTATCTCTCGGAGACGATGCGGATCGACATCGAGATCGGATTTTCGATCTGCGTTTGGCAGCTCTTCGACGTTCTCTTCCGCACGGGCTTCAGGCTCACAAAACATTTGTAAAATAATTTTTTCCAGATACATGAAAGGATCAAAAATCATGGCAAACGAAAACAAGCTTCAGGAAATTATTGCGGCTTCTCTCGAAAATATCCGTTCGATGGTTGACGCAAACACCGTCATCGGTAACCCCATCAACACTCCTCAGGGAACCACCATCATCCCCGTATCCAAGGTTTCTCTCGGCTTTGCTTCGGGCGGTCTCGACTATGCAGGCAAGAGCGAGGAGGCTGTACGCGCACGTATCCAGAATTTTGGCGGCGGAGGAGGAACAGGTCTCTCCGTAGTTCCCGTTGGATTCCTCGTTGTATCTCCCAATGGCGACGTTGACATGATCAACATCGGTATGGAATACAAGAGCGGTCCCATCGAGCAGGTTGCCGACGTTGTTGAGCGCGCTCCCGAGATCATCGCAAAGATCAAGGCTTTCTTTGCCAAGGACGCTGAGCCCGACACCGAGGAAGAAAACGCATAATCGGTATATCTTCATCCCGTCCGAAATATAATTTTATAAGAATTATATTTTGAGGTGGAAAATGAATATCCCGCGCAAGCTTCTGGCACTCATACTTTGTACTCTGACGATCCTACCGATGCGGGCATTACCCGTTTCGGGGGAGGAAGAATATCTTACCGCAGATTCCCCTCTGCCAACCGTACCGCTTGACATAGCGACGGCGGCGGGGTCTGCGGTGCTTCTTGATGCAAGCGGACCCGAGATACGTACTCTTTGGGCGCAAAACGCCAACGAGAGGCGAGGTCCCGCAAGCACGACGAAGATCATGACCGCACTTGTTGCCGCGGAAAGCATGCCGCTCTCAACAAAAGTGACCGTCACGAAGGAATCTGTCGGGATCGAGGGCTCGTCGGTCTATCTGACCGAGGGAGAGGTCTTCACGCTTGAGGAGCTTCTATGCTGCACTCTTCTCGAATCGGCAAATGATGCGGCAACGGCCGTGGCTATTGCAGTCTCGGGAAGCATCGAGGAATTTGCCGCACTTATGAACGAGAAGTGTGCCGAGCTCGGTCTGCGCGATACTCATTTCACAAATCCGCACGGACTTGACCACGATGAGCATTACACGACCGCGCACGAGCTTGGTATCATTGCCGCCGCAGCGCTTGAAAACGATGCTCTGAAAAAGATATTCTCTACTTATAAAATGACGGTATCCGCGCCCGACGAAGGCGTACGTATGCTCATCAACCACAACCGGCTGCTGAAATCAATCGAGGGTTGCATAGGCGTCAAGACGGGATATACAAAGTCAAACGGACGCTGTCTTGTTTCAGCTGCAGAGCGGAATGGGCTGCGGCTTATCGCGGTCACACTCAACGACGGCAACGACTGGCACGACCACACAGAAATGCTTGAGGCGGGATTTGCAGCTTACGAGCGTGTGAATCTAACAGATCATACAAGCATCGCTCTGCCCGAGATATCCGTTACGGACGGAGAGCAATCCCGTGTCCGAACGGCTTTCGCAGAGGACGTTTACGTTACTCTGCCGAAAAGCGGCGCGAAGATCAGCTGTCGGATTGAGAACATAACTTCTCTTCCCGCGCCTATAGATCGTGGACAAAATGCGGGCGAGGTCGTTTTTCTCTGCAACGGAGAGGAAATTGCACGCGCACAGATAATCACCGCCTATTCGGCGGCTAAAAAGAAAGAAAAAGGATTTTGGGAGAGGATCTTTGGTTGACTCCCATATATTAAAATGGAAAAGATCAGACTTCAGAAATATTTTACCGATTGCGGCGTGCTTTCGCGCCGTGCCGCAGAGCGCGAGATCGAGGCGGGTCACGTTAAGCTCAACGGGCAGATCGCAAAGATAGGCGACAAGGTCGCGCCCGGCATTGACAAGGTCGTTTGGAACGGCAGAGGCATCGTGTTCAAGGATCGCGTTGCCAAGAGAGTCATCGCGCTCAACAAGCCTCGCGGATACGTTTGTACCGCATCCGACGAAAAGGGACGCAAGATCGTCACCGAGCTTGTTGAAGATGCGGGTGGCAGACTCTATCCCATTGGAAGACTCGACATGCAATCGGAGGGTCTTCTTCTCATGACCGACGACGGCGAATTTGCCAACCTTATGATGCACCCGCGCCATCATATTCCGAAGGAATACAGGGTCAGCGTCAAGGGCAAGGTTGACGAAAAGGCTCTCACAATTCTCCGCTCCGCTCTCGTTATCGACGGTTACAAGATCACCCCCGCAGAGGTCGAGGTCATCGACACGCAAAATGACGGCGCGCGCCTCAATTTCGTTATCTTCGAGGGCAGAAACCGCCAGATCAGAAAGATGTGCGAGGCGGCGGGACTTACGGTCACAAGACTTCGCCGTATAAAGATCGGTCCGATCTCGGTAAACGGAATCGCGCCCGGCACATGGAGAAAGCTCCGCGACGACGAGGTTGCCTGGCTTCGCAGAATGGCAAAGCTTAAGCCGGAAAAAGTCTTACCTGATATTGACGAATAAAAAGAAGCTGCCAGTCAGCTTCTTTTTTACTATATATTCCGTCATAATTCGCGCCAAAGCACTATATTTTGCGTTTTGAGTGGAATTTTATGGTAAATATACACAAATCCGACGGCAAATTTTTGTACAATCTTTTATGCCTTAGCCTATTGCAAAATTTGGGGATTTATGGTAAAATATTACTGTAAAAAATATCCATTTGGAGGAATATGAAAAAGCATGGAACAGAATATCAAAATACTTATAGCCGATGAAAACGAAAACGACAGACGCAGGCTTGCCGACGGTTTGCGCCGCTCCGGCTTCCACAGAATCGAAGAGGCGCAGAACGGCGAGGACGTCATTACGCGCATCTCGGGCGGGACTTTCGACATCGTAATTGCCGACGTTTGGCTCTCGAAGCTTGACGGAATAGGCGTTCTCCGCCAAAGCCGCGCGATTGATTTCGGCGCAGCTTTACCGCCGCTCTTTATCATCACGTCGTCGCTTTCGAATCAAAATATATTCGTCGAGGCAATGAACGCAGGCGCGGCTCTTTGTCTTCTTAAGCCGATAGATCCCGCAAGCCTTGCAGAGCATCTGCTGAGTCTCAGCAGAGACCGTTCCCGCGAAGAGCGTACGCCCGACATTGAAACGCAAGTGACGAAGATAATCCATCAGATCGGCGTTCCCGCGCATATCAAGGGATATCAATATCTGCGCACCGCGATACTGCTGACGGTACGCGACAGCGACGTGATCAACTCGGTGACAAAGGTGCTCTACCCTACCGTGGCGAAAAAGTATCAGACAACGACCTCGCGAGTTGAACGCGCTATCCGTCACGCGATTGAGGTCGCCTGGGATCGCGGGGACGTCGAGACCCTCAATTCCTATTTCGGATACACCATTCAGAACGACCGCGGCAAGCCAACCAACAGCGAGTTTATTGCGATGATAGCGGATAATCTGCGCCTCAAATATAAATTGTACAAGTAAGAATAGTTCTAAAAAAGATAAAAGCCTCGCAGCCGAGGCTTTTATCTTTTTTTCTTTCTCTTTTTCTCAACGAGCTCGTCGAGCTCCTCGACGGTTTCGTCGGATATCTGAGTACTGCCGCCCGAATAGCGCGCGGCGGTGTAGGTTTCAAAGAGTGTATGCTCGAGGTCTTCCTCGGCGAGGTCGCGTTCCATTTTGGCCGGGGTATACTTCGGGGCAATGCGATATCCGTCGCGTATCTTGCGGAACATAAACTCGGTGAAGATATAGCGGACACGGGTCGCGTTATCGGCATCGTTCCAAGGGTGCGGATTCTTCATACGGTTCTTGCGTCTGCGGCGACCTTCTCTTTCCTTGAAGACAAAGTCGCGTTCGTCCTCACCGCGTACTCTCTTGCGCTCGATGCCGAGCTTTTTTAGCAGTTTTCCAAAGACCTTTCCGAAGAAGGATGCGATACGTTTTGATATTGCACCCGCGATCATCGAGATCCTCTCGCGCATTCTGCGGTCAAACATCTTGCGGAGTGACTTCCATCCGAGCCAGAGTCCGCCGCCGAACATTACGATCGCAACGCCTTGGACAAGATAATTTCCGATCGAGATTGGGAAAAGTATCGCTCCGTAGAAGACTGCGAAGACATAAATAATTGTCAGAACCGATCTCACGGGTGAAAAGCCGCGCGATTCCTTGATCGATTCGATCAGTTGCTTTAATTTATTCATTTGCCGCCTCCTCGCTGAAAAAGAGCTCGGGGAGCGAGAACACGCGCACGCCGTTGCCGCGTCTTTCGAGCTCGAACGCACGCGAATCGGTCTCGGGTGTCTGACAGAGCACGAAGATCAGGACCTCCGAGCTTGTCTCTCCGCTGTCGATCAGCTCATCGAGGAGTGCCGCGAAGGACCCTCCGTCTGCGGCTCGCATTGAAGCCATTGTGCGGAAGATATCGAGCATATGCGTCTCGCCGCCCTCGATCGGGAAGCGTTGCATCATCGAGCCGTCCTGGCGTTTGCAGTTGGCGTAAAAGCCCACGCTGTAGCCGCCATAGACAGCTTGTCTGATGATGTATGCCGAGTATGAAAGCGCGAGCTCGGTAAGTCTCTCGTATTCTACGCCGTCGATGCCGCAATCGCGCTCGAGATGGTAGTCCATAAATACGCATAGTCGGCGTGCGGCGCAGAAATCGCGGTCATTGACCATAAGCGGAGTCGCACTTCTGCGCGAGCCGAGCCAGGTCTTTGCGCTCGCCTTGAAATTGATCTGCGAAACGGGATCGCCGAAGCGGTAATCGCGCACTCCCGATATCGAAAAGGGATCGGCAAAAAGCTGACGGAGTGCCCTCTCCTCGCCCTGCATAGTGCTGACGGCAGGGAGCATCGGATCGATTTCAAAGGGCTTGGGGTATACGTATATTTCGGCGGGACAATCGAAGACCTCCTCGCCGATCTTCTTCCTTACGACCGCGCTCTGAAGCTGATAATGCCCTCTCTTGAGGCAGATAAGCTTATGACGGCGGCGGATACGCATATAGGGCCAGAGATTGAAGCGACTCAAAAAGAGCTGCATTCCGTCCTTTTTGGGAGCCTCAAAGCCTTGAAGCCGAAGCTCGTTATAGAGATAAGCCTCGATATCGACCGCGAGAAGCGGAAAGAATCCGTTGTTTACGATCGTTTCGATCAGCTCGACCTCGTCACCCGCGTAAACGCCCTTTTCGGTGAACTCACGCGAATAGGTAATGTTCTTGAGGTTCTTTTCGCGGAAATGCGAATAGATCCGCCATAGAATCCAGAGCAAAATCAGGACGATCAGCGTACAGAGAACGTAGGGGAACGCGGGTGAGATCAGAAACCGCGCTATGCCCGCGATGACCGTCTGAAAAAGCTTGGTCAAAAAATCAATTACAGCCATCAGAGGTTAGCAAATACGGCTTCGGTGGGAACTCGGGTGGATTTGATGATATTTTCGACAATCTCGCCGACCGCGTTCTTTCTGATCCTTGCCGCGGATTCGAGCATGATTCTGTGCTCGAGTACGGGATGAGCGGCACGCTGAACGTCGTCGGGAAGAACGTAGGAGCGTCCCGCTATTGCGGCATAGCCCTTTGCAGCCTTCATAAGCGCAAGTGCACCTCGGGGGCTGACGCCGAGTACGACGTGGGGATAGGATCGCGTTGCCTCAACTATATACGAGATGTATTCCATAAGCTCGGGGCAGATATAGACCTCGGGAAGAGCGCGGATTGCCTCGCGGAGTTCATCCTCGCTTACAACAGACTCGAGACTGTCAAGGGGGCTTTCCTTGTCAAAACGCGCAAGAATATCGACATTTTCGGCGTGGGAGGGGTATTCCATTCTTCCCTTCATCAGGAATCGGTCGAGCTGTGCCTCGGGTAGCGGGAAGGTGCCGAGAGTCTCGACGGGATTCTGGGTTGCGATGACCATAAAGGGATCGGCAAGCTTATAGGTCTTACCGTCGATGGTCGCCTGACGCTCCTCCATACACTCGAGCAGACCCGACTGCGTCTTCGGAGTCGCACGGTTGATCTCGTCCGCGAGAAGAATATTTGTGAAAACAGGTCCGGGGACAAATTCAAACTCCGAGGACTTCATATTGAAGAAGTTAATACCCGTGATGTCGGAGGGGAGCAGGTCGGGAGTAAACTGAATACGCTTGAAATCGCATCCGATGGATGCCGCGAGAGATTTGATGAGCATCGTCTTGCCCGTGCCGGGGACGTCCTCGAGAAGAACGTGACCGCCCGCAAGGAGCGCAACACAGATCATATCCACAGTGTCGTTTTTGCCGACGATTACCTTACCTACGTTCTCCTTGATTCTACTGTAAACGCTTGTGATCAATTCGATATTTGCCATTTTTTCCTCCGAAATAATTCCTTATACATTATAGTGTCAAAACACATCAATATGGTTGGATAAAATACAGTTTTATAATAAAAAAATTCAATTTACCGATTTTGCAAATTGCACCGCGCCCGAAAGGTATCTTGCGCTCGATTCGGCAAGAGAATCCGATCTTTGATCTCCGATAACGGAATGCACCTTCATTATCTTTTCGTGCGCGCGCTTTTCGTCGGCTTCAAAATTGCTAGCGAGCGCGACGACGTTGCCGTTATCGATCCATTCGAGGAGCTTCTTTCTCCGCATAAGATTCTGCACGCCCATAAGTGCATCGATGTCGATGATACCCTTATATCCGAGCTTGAAAAGATCCTCGGCGTACTGTCCGGGGTAGCGGTCGATATGCGCGATGAGAACGTCGTAGTCCGCCATTCTGATTCCGTCGAGGGTGTCAAGGAGAGCTATCTCCCACAAGCCCGCGGGCATATCGGCGATTATGGTTCGCGTACCCTTGACGGCAAGCTCGCCGATCGAGGATATGTATTTCAGTCTTTCGTCGATATATACCTCACATCCGACGTAAAGCACGGGCATACGACGCGGCAGATGCGCCGAGAGATTATCCATTACTCGGCGGCGCAGGTCGATAAATTCCTCGACGCTCATTTTCGCGGGATAGTATCTCGGTGTCATCAGGACGGCGCCAAGCCCCGCAGAGTATAAGGTTCTTATACGTTCCGCGCAAAGTTCAATATCGCGCGAGCCGCCAACAAATCCCGGAAGGATATTTCCGCCGAGGTCGATAAGCATTTTTTCGCTCTCACTTTCCAAAGTTCAATACTATAATTATGCTCTATTTTTGCGATTTTGTCAAGTCTTTTTCTGTAAAATACTTGTAAGGAGGGCAAAAGCGTGGTATAATTATTATATAAAATGCAAAGGACATCAAAAATGAAACATATACTTCTTATCACCACCGGCGGAACCATCGCTTCCGCGGCGGGTGCTGACGGACTTGTACCCACCGTTTCGGGCGAGCGTCTTCTCGAGCACATCCCCGAGGTCGGCACGGTCTGCGACATCAGCGTAACCGCGCTCTTCAACCTCGACAGCACGAATATGCGCCCCGAGTATTGGCTGAAGCTTGCTATGAAGATCCGCGAGGAATACCACAATTACGACGGATTTGTTGTCACTCACGGCACAGATACGATGGCGTATGCAGCGGGAATGCTTCACTTCCTCATCCAGAACAGCCAGAAGCCGATCGTTCTGACGGGTGCGCAGACTCCTATCGAGAACCGCGACACCGATGCGCGCGAGAATCTGCGCGATGCTTTTATTTACGCATCTGACAAGGACGCCTGCGGTATTCACGTTGTCTTCGGCGGCAAGGTCATCTCCGCGGCGAGAGCGAGAAAGAACCGCACAAGAAGCGCGAACGCATTTTCAAGCGTTGACTACCCCGAGATCGGATTCGTCCGCGCAGGAGAGATGCGCTACTATATCAAGGAACGTTATTCCGAGCCCGTGAAGTTCTATAATAAGATCGACACGAACGTAATGCTCATCAAGCTGACGCCCGGAATGAGCGCGGATATTTTTGATTACGTTGCTGAGCGCGCGCACGCGGTAATTATCGAGAGTTTTGGCGTCGGCGGTCTTCCCTACTACGAAAACGACGAATTTGCCGACAAGATCGAGCTCCTTATCGAGAAGGGCGTACGAATCGTCATTACCACGCAGGTTCCGCACGAGGGCAGCGATATGTCGATCTATCAGGTTGGACTGCGCATCAAGCAGAAATACGAGCTTCCCGAGGCTTACAGCATGACGACAGAGGCAGTGCTCGCAAAGGTCATGTGGGCTCTCCCGCAGTCTAAAACGGCAGAAGAGTTTGCGAAGATCATTAATACACCGGTAGGGTGTGACATTATATAAATGCAAAATGCTAAATGCAAAATTGAACAGATATAAAGGACTGAGCCCATCAAGGGTTCAGTCCTGTTTATTATGAATTATTAGAAATTAATTCTGCATTTAACATTTAGCATTTTGCATTTCCGCCATTTTCATCCTGCTTTTTCTTCTTTTTCTTTCTGACGCTCAAAACGATAAGAACTATTGCCGCGGGGATGCCCGGAAAAACAAGGAGAGTCGGGAAGGCGTACACGAAGAAGACTGCGAAATTCATACAGCCCTCGCCGAATGCCGTCCAGCTTTCGACAAATGCCTTGCTGAGTCGGTCAAGGAAGCTCGGATCCTCTTCCTCAACGGGTGTATATTCGACAACATCTCTGACAGTAAGATTGACGGTCGAGTAGGTAACCTTATTGTCATAGGATTTGAGTACTGCTTGATACTCGGCGATCTGCTGCTCAATATCTGATATTTGATTGCGCAGAGAGAGCCAGAAATCATAATCCTTTGTGGTATTGAGCGACTCCATCATAGCAAGCAGACTTTCGCGCTCGGTTTCAAGCGTCTTCATCCTTGCCTCAATACTGTAATATGTCTCGCTTACATCATCCTGTGAGGATTCGCTCGAAGTGACGTTGAGAAGATCGCCCATCTGCGAAATGAAGCCGTCAAGCTTCTCTGCAGGGATCTTGATAACGAGATAAGCCTCTCGGCTGTACTTTGAACTGCTGTTGTAGCTAACGCCTGTCACTCGCGATTCGCTGATATAGCCCCCGTATTCAGAAATTGACGCATAGATGGTCTCAAGGGTGGAATCGTATTCCATTGTCTCGCCGTATATCGTATAGGTGCGGATGATCTTGCGAGCGGTTGACTCGGCTTCGCCATCGACTTTAACACCGTCTGGCGCATATGATACTCCGCCCGACGCCTCGCCCTTTTCGGGGGCGGCATCCATATCACTCGCGTAATTTTCCGATCCCGCCGAGCAGGAAGCAAAGAGGGGAATGATGAGCAGAGCAATCAGAATAACAGCGAACAAAGAAACGTAACGTATTGTCTTTTTCATAATGATTCTCCTTTTTTGTTGATGCACGGCAGAGCCGTTTTTTCTTGGTTCGAGGAATTTCAGAGTTTCCCCTTGTTTAATTATACCATGTGTTTTAATAATTGTCAATAAAAAAATGTGCGGCTCACAAAAGCGATGAACCGCACACGTAAATTGATTTAGTTAAGTTTAGCCAGCGCAGCTTCAATTGCCGCGAGGGTCTCCTTATACTTCTCGAGCTTTGCTTTTTCAGCGTCGACTACCTGTGCGGGAGCCTTGGCTACGAAGCCTGCGTTCGAGAGTTTACCTTCGAGGCGTTTGATCTCTCCCTGAGTTTTCTCGAGTTCCTTTGTAAGGCGCGCTCTTTCCTTCTCCGTGTCGATGAGCTCGGAGAGGGGCAGGTAGACGGTTGCCGCGTCGGTAACGATCTGTGCCGCGTTGTCAGCCGAGATCGCGCCAGCGAAGTCTGCCGAAACCTCAACCTCGGATGCAGAGGCGAGTCTCATAAAGAAGGGGAAGGTTGCGGGAGTGAAGGATTCCTCATACTTGGTCTCAAGGTAGACCTTGGTCTTTCTTGAGGGAGGAACGTTCATCTCGGTACGTCTTGCACGGATAGCCTTGATGACCGCTATCAGCTTATCGGTATGAGCGGCGTCGGTCTCAAAGTCGAGTGCGGCGTCGTACTTGGGATAAGTCGAGATCATGATGCTTTCTGCGTCACCCTCGTGAGGAAGTGCCTGATAGATTTCCTCGGTGATGAAGGGCATAAAGGGATGGAGGAGCTTGAGCGTACCCGTGAGAACGTATGCGAGGACGTTCTGAGCTACGAGTCCGCTTTCGCTTTCCTTATCTGCAAGACGAGCCTTCGAGAGCTCGATATACCAGTCGCAGAAGATGTCCCAAACGAAGTCATAGAGGTTCGAGAGGGCGATACCGATCTCGTACTTATCGAGCGAGGATTCAACAGCCGCGCAAAGCTTATTAAAGCGGCAGAGGATCCACTTGTCCTCGGGAGCAAGCTTGGATGCTTCGGGGAGCTCGACCTTGTCGATCGTGAGGTTCATTCTTACGAAGCGCGATGCGTTCCAAAGCTTGTTTGCGAAGTTACGAGCCGCCTCGATCTTCTCGTCCGAGAAACGCATATCGTTTCCGGGGCTGTTACCGGTTGCAAGCGCAAAGCGGAGTGCGTCTGCGCCGTAGGTAGAGATGATCTCAAGGGGGTCGATACCGTTTCCGAGCGACTTCGACATCTTTCTGCCCTGCGCGTCGCGGACAAGTCCATGGATGAGGACGGTGTCGAAGGGGATCGAATCGGTATATTCGAGTGCCGAGAAGATCATTCTCGATACCCAGAAGGTGATGATATCGTAACCGGTTACGAGGGTGTTGGTGGGATAGAAGTATTTGAGATCCTCGGTGTTATCCGGCCAGCCCATTGTCGAGAAGGGCCAGAGTGCCGAGGAGAACCAGGTGTCAAGAGTATCGGGGTCCTGAGTCATATGACCGCCGCATTTGGGGCAGGTGTCAACGTGATCTGCGGAAACGACGGTCTCGCCGCACTTGTCGCAGTAATATGCGGGGATTCTATGACCCCACCAGAGCTGACGCGAGATGCACCAGTCCTGCGTATTCTCCATCCAATGGAAATAGTTCTTATCGAATCTTTCGGGAACGAATTTGATGCGTCCGTCGCGTACAGCCTCGATAGCGGGCTTTGCGAGGGGCTCCATCTTTACGAACCACTGAAGGCTGATCATAGGCTCAATGGTGGTGCCGCAACGGTAGCAGGTGCCGACCTCGTGCTTGATATTGTCGATCTGGCAGAGGTATCCGCCCTCCTCGAGATCCTTGAGGATAGCCTTACGAGCCTCGTAGCGATCCATACCGGCGTACTTGGGGTAGTTCTCCGTGATCTTTGCATCCTCGGTGAGTACGACCTCCATCGGGAGCTTCTGACGGCGACCAACCTCGAAGTCGTTGGGATCGTGCGCGGGAGTGATCTTAACGCAACCGGTTCCCTTATCGAGCTGTGCGTGCTCGTCGGCAACGATCGGGATGCGGCGTCCAACGAGAGGAAGTACGCAGTACTTACCGATAAGATCCTTATATCTTTCGTCCTCGGGGTTGACTGCAACTGCGGTATCGCCGAGCAGAGTCTCGGGACGTGTGGTAGCAACCTCAACGTATCCACCGCCGCCTACGAGGGGATACTTGATGTGCCAGAAATGGCCGTCCTGCTCAACGTAATCAACCTCTGCGTTCGAAATAGAGGTCTTGCAGTGAGGACACCAGTTGATGATTCTCTCGCCGCGATAGATGAGACCCTTCTTATAGAGTCTCTCGAAAACGTCTCGAACCGCACGGCTGCAGCCCTCGTCGAGGGTGAAGCGCTCGCGGGTCCAGTCGCAGGAGGAGCCCATCTTCTTAAGCTGGGAGATAATGCGTCCGCCGTACTGCTCCTTCCAAGCCCAAGCGCGCTCGAGGAAGCCGTCACGTCCGAGGTCTTCCTTGGTGAGACCTTCCTTGCGCATAGCCTCAACGATCTTCGCCTCGGTTGCGATAGAAGCGTGGTCGGTTCCGGGGAGCCAGAGGGTGCTGTAGCCCGACATTCTCTTGTAACGGATAAGGATATCCTGAAGAGTGTTGTCAAGCGCGTGGCCCATATGGAGCTGACCTGTGATGTTTGGAGGGGGAATAACTATGGAGTAATGTTCTTTGCTGTGGTCGACTTCGGGGGTGAAATAGCCCTTCTCGGTCCACATAGCGTAGAGTCTGTCCTCAAACTCTGAGGGATTATAGGTCTTCGGGAGACCCATGTTCATCTCGGAATTCATTTTTATCGTCCTTTCAAAAATTAAATTTCAAAATAAAAAGCGCCGCATCCAAAAACAGGACGCATGCGCGCGGTACCACCTGTATTCATGCCGGGAGGCATGCTCTCTTCTATCCTTTATCGGGGATAAGACGTTCGGAACTACTCGGGTTCACTCCGACCGCTCCACGGCGACTTCAAAGGGGTCGTCCTGCGTGCTCACACCAACCGCACGCTCTCTGATAAGCTTACGCCCTCTACTACTCCGCTTCACTGCGTTATTCAATATACTGATAAAGTATATCATTATTTTTACCGTTTGTCAAGACTTTTTGAGATTTTTATTTAAAAAAACCCTAAGGACAGAGAACCTCTATCCTTAGGGAAAATATTAAGTGTCGTGTGGTATAAGTATTAATATTTAATCGCAATAACTCTTGTCAAACCGACACCCAATATAGATCCACTCCATACAGTATCAATCGTCATGGGAATTATCAATTTTGTAACCCCATCTGAAAGAGCGGAATCATTTGTACTGAAATAGCCATTTTGATTAACAGCGCCAATTGCTGTTACGGTATAAGTTATTCCATCATAAATCACGCGCTCCGGAATATCCACAGTTCCATCAATATCGGCATATATTAACTGTACCTTTTCATATCCAATCAAAGAATATGTAAGTCCGTCTACAGTAAATGTTTCACGAAGTTCAAGTGTTTTTTCCGAGGAGAAGGTTTTGTCAGAGCGCGCAGGTAAATCGTAAATACGATATCCGGGATCTTCGTATTCCATAGTATACGGAGTGTGTGAATCCATAAATGTAGCATCTCCTTCATAAGAGTCTCTGTTGCCAAATGATTCATCTCGCCAATTGACAAATTGCGTGTCATTAACTCCAAAATAATTATACTTTATCTTTCCTTCTCCCACATCATCCCATGTGGTATCGCACCAATACCAATTTCCATCGTCAAATCTAATCAGATTCCACTCATGACCTCCTCCTGAATCTCCTTCAACGACCATATTTTCTACTCCGCAGACATTGAGCAAGAGTTGCATAGCAGTTGCATACCCTTCACAAACAGCGCCCTGACCTGTCACAACACCAATTGCACTATGTGCCCACAGTGCAGATTGTGGATTGCCTTCCGAATCATACGCATAATCAACGAGAGAAATTATATAGTCATGCGCCGCAAGCGATATTCTGTAGGCACTGGTTTCGCCTGCCATTCTTTCAGCAAAGTCACGGGCAAACTCATAAATCTCGGAGATATACTTTTGCCTTTCTGAACCTACGATATAATCTTTATGTGTATAAAATCGCAAATATTTATATGTGCTGTTGGTGCCATATCTAGTGCCTATCCAATAATACAGAGGATGGTCGCATTTATAAATGTTCCATAGCATTTTCACTTCATCAATAGAGATATCTATGCCATCGAAACTAACTGTAGCTATCGAATAATGGACATCATCCTTAGGTGTTGATGTTACATCCTCTGCACTTATATGGAACTCCGAAAGGACCTTGTCTATCTCGCGGTAATATCTCTGAAGATTTTCACCGTTTTCCATTCCTGCCAAAGAATTATATCCATAATAGGAATGATAGATAGATGGATCGGAGAAATCTCTGTCTATAAATCCACACGCCGTACAAATGCCATCCACCATCATATGACCTGTTGCGGAAATATTCTCGCGCGCCTTGGTAACAACACCGCATATATCACAATACTCTCCATCTGTCAAGCCATTTCTTTTGCACTCAGGAGCATAACCTTTCCAAAGATTAGTAATATTGTGATTCAAAGGAGCAATCGGCTTTTGTTCTATTATGATCATTTGGCAATAAGAACAATGTTGGCCTTCTGTTTTTCCTTCAACAGTACAAGTTGGAGCCTTAGCTTTATCTATAACAGGCTTATGCCCAAAGGCTTCAACTATTACTGCATTGCATTCGACACATATTTGTGACGAAGTACAGGTTGCAGTTTCCCCCATAGAATGGGTCACACAACAATCACCATCCAAGCAGTTGATAGAAGAAACATTGATTTCTGTACTCCAAGAATCGGTTTTTGCAATTGATGTCCACTGATTCTTTGTTCCAATATATTCTATTTTTGACAACTTTGAACAACTTGAAAAAGCAGAATCTCTAATCGAAGACAAAGCATCAGATAAAACAATCTCTACCAAATTGTCACAGTCAAAAAATGCATTATCGCCAATATAATCTTCATTGGTCACTATCACGGAATGCAAGGACTGCGGAATTTTAGAATTATTCTCAGTATAAGAATCTGCTCCGAAAATAAATCCTAAATAAGGAAAGCTCGCTATATCTTGTCCTGATCCAATGAAAGGTAATGTTATTTTTGTCAAACCCGTGCAGCCTTCAAAAGCTACCCCAATATGAGTCACATTCTCAGGTATCACAATTTCAACCAAAGATGAACAATTCCTAAATGAATAGTACGAAACATACTGCAACGAGTCAGGGATTGAAATATTTTCCAAATCACTGCAACCGTCAAAAGCGTAAGAACCAATTTCTATAACACTGTTAGGCAAAGTCACGCTCTTCAAGCTAGTACAATTTTGGAAAGTGTTCTCTGTTATACGTGTAATACCATTCGAAAGGGTCGCCTTCGTTAGCCCTGAACAACCTTCAAATATAGCTACATCCATTTTTGTAACCGAATCGGGAATGGAGATTTCGGTGAGTGAAGAACATCCTCTAAAAGCATACATGCCCATAGTTGTCAGCGAATTCGGCAAAACAATTTTAGCTAGATTACTGCAATATTCGAATGTGGAAGGTTTTATTTCTTTTACAGATTCGGGAATAGTCAATTCCTCTAGCGAACTGCAACAGTAAAATGCTTTCTCACCAATAACATTTACGCTTTTGGGAATTTGGAATTCCTTAAGTCTTGAACAATGGTAAAATGTCTTGTCTCCGATAATTTTAACACTACTTGGCAATTCAAGACTAACAATAAACGAACAGTTTGCAAATGCTTCGGCGGGGATAGTATCATCCAAAGTAATTATTACGTTTTTCAACGCTGCGGGAACAGATCTGCCAAATATGTATCCAAACCCGAAGGCACTGTTTATTTCTTCTCCGATAAATGGAACCGTCAAAGAAGTTAAACCTGAACAACCGTTGAATGCATATCCTCCTATACTGATCACGCAGTCAGGTATTTCTACTTCAGTCAGCGACTCGCAACTCTCAAATGCTTTTTCTCCGATAGTTACCACCGACTTTGGTATATCAAATTCAGCCAAATTTTGACAGTTGCAAAAAGCACCTTCACCAATGCTTGTCACCGTATCAGGAATGACAATTGTCTCAATACTTGGACAGTACGCAAAAGCATAATCACTTATTATATCGCCTCTTTTAATCACTACTTTTTTTAATGAAGCAGGTACTTTTTCATAAAAAATATAGCTTAATTTAGTATTCTCTGTTCCGTTACACACATCTCCTATAAAGGGTATAGTAAGGTTTGTTAAGCTTGAACATCCATAAAACACACCCGATCCAAGAGAAGTTACTGAATCCGGTACAATTGCATCGATAAGGCTGATACAAGAACCAAAGGCTCTGTATTTTATACTCAAAACGCCATCGGGAATACTAACTGATACAAGTTTATCGCACCCAGAAAAAGAATTATCCATAATTATTTCCAGGCCTTCACCCAGAATCGCCTCTGTAATTTCAGAACATTCCAAGAAAGCTGCAGCTTCTATTGTTTTAATACCTTCTTGAACATACAACTTTTGAACAGGCAAATAAGAGAAAGCATGATTAAGTATCGTTGATACTATATATCCTTGGTACTCTGACGGAACAACAAGATAGTTAGGGCAATAACCCGCTTGCTTTTTTTCTATACCATAAGTACCATCTTCAAGCAGTTTTACATTAAAGTAATCTTCATCTGACGCTTCAGGCTGACCGCAATATATACATACACCTAATTGATAAATATGCTGTTTTTTACCGCAATCCTTACATATTCCTCCTACATAGTTATGCTTTTTTGGCATAACCCCGCCCTTAAAAGTGACAGTGTTACAGTTAGCACATATGGTTTCTCCAATATAGCCTACACTCTTGCAAGTAGATTCTTCGATATAATCCGTAACCGTTCCGCTTTTTAATATTTTAAGTCTTTCGCGTGAAACACCACAAGATTCTAAATATTTGATCGATGTCCATTGATGCTCACATCCATCAAATTCAACATCGAAATTATTGTAATTCGAAGAAGCAAAGGTCTGTGAATTTGCGCTTGTCACACTTGACGGAATAAATATATATTCCAAGCTTGCGCAGTTAAAAACCTTAATTTGAAATTTTTTAACTCCACTTCCAACGATTATACGCTTAAGTTTATCACATTCTGAAAACACTCCAGCCTCAAGCTCAGTTACTGAGTTCGGAATAACAATCTCTTCTATCGAGCATGACTTGAAAGCATAACTTCCGATTTTTGTAATCCCCTCTTGAAAACAAACAGTACTCAATGAACAGCAGCCCGCAAATGCTCTACTAGAAATGGATTGCAATGATTTCGGAAATATCATCTCTTTCAATGAAGTACAATTTTCAAAGGCACCTCCACCAATAATTTGGATGCTTTCGGGTAATATGACAGAAGTAATACCACAATTAATAAACGCTTCTTTATTAATACCGGTAACCGGAAGTTCATTATATACATCCGGAATAACAATATCAAGATCCGTGCAAGTTCCGATACCTTTCACATAGTATCCATTCCCTTTCAGAACAAACTCCAACCCCTCGCTAAAAGCCGTATCTCCACAGTATTCACATACATTATCAATATATGAATGTGAAACCGTAGGAATGATTTTTCGATAAGTTACAATCTCATTGCAAATCAAGCAAAGTTTTCCTTCTGAAAAACCCGTTGAGGAACAAGTGGGTGCAACAGCAGGCGTTATCACGAAGTTATTATGACCGCACTGAATATTTACATCGTAGGGTTTGTGGAGTATTATTGCAATAATAATATCTATATCAGTAGTAGTGATGATACCATCACAATTAACATCTCCGGAAAAAACTTCTTCGGGTGTCAATATTCGCTTATTCAAAAGATATGCATTCAAACAAGCAACATCTGCAGCGGAAACTCTTCCATCCAAATTAGAGTCTCCTCTGATAACCAACGATAACTCCGAAACTCCCTCAGGCACGAAAAAAATGTAATCACCATCTTCACCTTCAATAGCAGTGAGCAGAACATATTTACCACTTTCCGGATATCCAACTTTACAAGGTACGTTGGCATTCACCGTAAGTGATCTTTCTTCCAAAGTGTAGTCATTAATTTCAATTCCGTTTGAGTTGATAGCAACGCCGGTAGATTCTATATCCGCATAAATCGGCAAAATTATCATCATCATAACCAAAGCTACCGTAATTACCATAAACATTTTTTTACCCATTAGCTGACCTCCTATAACTGCAAAAAGCAAAAGCAATAAGCATAATATGATATCTTTTAGACTTTATATATTATATAATCAATTTGTGAATTCTCTGTGTGTCAATTATTAACAATAGCAAAACTCGCAATATGGCACTAAATCTCCGCTTGAAGCAATCTTTTGTTCTTGATTTTTTGCTCAAAATATGATATAATTATAATGTTGTGCCGCACAAAAAAATCTACGCGGCAAAAGAAAGGAAAATTTAAATATCTCATGGAAGGCGACCGATTATTTTGGCTGATTATGCTCCAGCTTGTGCTCATCGCGATAAACGCATTTTTTGCGTCCGCGGAAATGGCACTCGTTTCGCTGAACGTAAATCTTCTCCGCAAAGAGGCGGATGAAGGCGACAAAAAAGCCAAAAAGCTCTTAGAACTTTCTGAAGAACCCACTGCGTTTCTCTCCGCGATCCAGGTTGCGATCACACTTGCGGGCTTTCTCGGCTCGGCATTTGCCGCCGATAACTTCGCGGGTCCTCTGACAGATCTGATCTACTCGAAGCTCGGATTCACCGCGCTCGGCGAGGAAACGCTGAACTCGATCATGGTCATCCTGATCACTCTCGTGCTCTCTTATTTCACTCTCGTGCTCGGCGAGCTCGTGCCCAAGCGTCTGGCACAGCACTCTCCCGAGAAGGTTGCGCGGCTCGTTTGCCCCGTTGTTTCCGCGATCAAGACATTTCTCAAGCCCATAATCTGGGTACTGACGAAATCGACCAATCTCTGTCTGCGCATCTGCCGCATCAATCCGAACGAGGAAGATGAGCAGGTCACCGAGGACGAGATCAGACTTATGGTCGACATCGGCGAGGAAAGCGGCACGATCGACGCAAACGCGAGCGAGATGATCGACAATATCTTCGAGTTTGACAACAACATCGCGCGCACTGTAATGACCCGCGCGATCGACGTCATCACGATCCCCGCGAATGCAACCGACGAGGAGATCTTCGAGATCCTCAAGGAGAGCGCATACTCGCGCTATCCCGTATGCGGCGAGGATATAAACGACGTTATCGGTGTTCTTTACGCAAAGGATTACTATCTTGACCGTCTATCCCCGAATGAAAATAAACCCCTTGCGGATATTATCCGCCCCGCGCATTTCGTCCCCGAGACGGTAAAATGCGACGTACTTTTCCGCGAAATGCAGAAGATCAACCGCCATATTGCCATTGTGGTTGACGAATTCGGCGCAGTCAGCGGAATCGTCACCCTTGAGGACCTTGTCGAGGAGATCATGGGCAATATCTATGACGAATACGACGAGGAGGAAAAGGAAGAGGAAGAAAAGGACATCACCGAGATCGAGGAAAACGTATGGCGCGTTGCGGGCTTCGCAGAGCTTGAAAAGCTTTCCGAGGTCATCGGATTCGAGCTGCCCGAGGATGCGGACTTCTCTACCCTCGGCGGAATGATCATGAACGAGCTCTCCGAGATCCCCGAGGACGGTGAGACCGAGATCGAGGTCGAGACCTGCGGCTTACATATCAAAGTCGAGAAGGTCGAGGACCGACGGATCGAGTTCGCGATCGTGACAAAGCTTCCCGTTTCCGAAGACGAGGACGACACCAACGATAAATAAAATTTCACGCCCCGGAACTATCTCCGGGGCGTATATTATTTATTCGGGTAATACAAGATCAAGGAGAGGTATCGGCGTTATTTCTCCGGTCTTCAGGTTAATGACGCTTCTGCCGCTGTTTTCGCGAGGCAGCACGGCATAACCGTTATCCGGATCACCGTAAGTCGCTACAGCGAGCGCATAGTCGCCCGTTGCGTGGAATATTCGGATAAAGGCGTGTTCTTCCTCAAACACAAGTTCTCTTTTACTTCCTTCAAGATCGATTTTCCATATTTGCGCGCTTCCGCTATACATGATCCTATTCAATTCATCAACCCAAGCCTGAGTCCGTTCCTTCAAAGGAATCTCCGGATGAGCTTCAGCAAATGATTTTTCGTCCAAAGCCATCCATTCTTCACAAGTCGTAAACGTGCATACAAGAACACCGATGTCAGTAATGTAACTTGCGTAGGACGCGTCATCTATTAAAAGAGTTCTAACAATATCGGAAGAAACATCGTATATCTTCCATCCTTCTTCAACTGCACCGTATGCATACGATCCGCAAAGGTATCTTGGGGAAAAATCAAGGATGTCCTCTTTCTTGAAATTATTGCCATCATGATCGCAAGAATAAATTTCATCCTCCGGGGACTGGAAAAAGTATCTCATATTAGAAACAGCGCATATTTGATAATCCGCAGGAACCTCAAACAGCTCTTCATACTTTTTGGTTTCAAAATCGTATATGCAAAGCCAACTCGTGGTCTCCGGGGTAAACTCTCTCATAGGTTTATTCCCTTTAGGATCATATCCGGAATTTGTATAGTCAAGATAACACTTTACGTTGTAAAGTTTATCATCATATGAAAAGAGTGAATTCCACCTGGAAACAGACATTTCTTCTCTAACAACCTCAAACGCTCTTGTAGATTCTCCTGTTTTGAGATTATATAAATAAGTTTCGGTGAAACTTTCATTGTCCTGTTTTTTCAGATACGTAAAAACCATCCAATCACCAACAATCTTTTGCAAAGAAAGAGTATAAGCATCCAAAGGAAGCATCATCAGACAATCGGACCCCGGCGAATGATTGCAAACCGGGTCGAGACATGCGCTTGAAACCACGCCGGTCTTGGCATTCATTTTGACTATACGGTATATCTCATCACCTATATAAGTAATATCGCCTTGCTCATATTGATAGTCATAAGGACAAACTTCTGTATAAATCCAGTAATCGCCGTAGACCAAGCCGCTTTGATTAAGCGACTTTGCATACAAATTACCGACAGTAAAATACTCTTTGCTTTTATCGACTTTTATATTAGGTTCAGTAGAAACTTCAGGAGGCATCACATATACAGATGAGCAGGAAGACAAAAGAATAGAAAATAGAACAGCTAACACAACAACACAGATCAATCTATTTTTCATAAAGTCATATCCTCCGGATTATTAATTATTTAGCAATTACGCTCGTTATTATGTATTATGTCAGTCACATAAAACGGAACATCGGACTCACTTCCTCTCATAGTGTGAAGGCTAAAATTGTTGTCATATTTATTATATCACTTCATTTATTTTTTGTCAAGCATACACTTTTTGAATATCATTTTTGTAGCCTTGCACAAAATTGAATTTATCGTTTTGTGTAATTTCACCAAATCAGCAGACATTTTGATGATGTTTTTGAACACTTTTGTTTATAAAAAGCCGACGGCTATAGCCGTCGGCTCAGGTTCTTAATTATCATCCCAGATATTGCTCTGCGAGCCGTCGTAGCGCTTTGCTTCGCCGGGTTCGCTCAGATAGGGGGAGTACATCATTATTGCGGAATTCTGTACGAGAAGCTCTTCGTCGAGAAGCTCGCCGTCGAGGGTGAATTTCTGCTTATAAAGCTCGTTATGGCGTGTGTAGCCTCCCCAGACCTCAAGGCGCATTTCGTGGTTGCGCTCGACTACCTCGTATTTGCAATTCGGCTTGTGCATTACACGCCATTCGCCGTAAAGGTCGTCCTTCTCCACGGTCAGGCAGAGCTGGAAGGTCTCACTTGTATCGTTGCGGATCATCAGATCGACGTGGGGATAGAAGCAGGTCGCGCCGCTTGCAAAGGGCTGGGTGCGGTTTGCATCGGGGAAAACGTCGTAGCCGTGGCGGTGGCGTTCGATGACCTTGAGCGGCGTATGTGCGGTCATCCAGAAGATCATATTCGCAAGCTGACAGAGCCCGCCTCCGACGCCGGGGACGATCTTGCCGTTGCGCAGGATCATTCCGTCAAGGAATCCGCGGCGGTACGTAGGCTTGCCGATCAGTCTCCAATAGCTGAAGACCTCGCCCGGACGAAGGAGAAGTCCGTCCATTCTCGCAACGGCGAGCTTCAGATTCGTGACCTTGTTCTCCTGCATCCACATCTCAAGATCCTTGAGCTTGCGGCGCATTGGTGTACGGTGCGAAAAATAGAGCTCGGGATATCTTTCCTCTTGCCGCTTCTTCGCAAACTTATGCTCCATAGTCAGCCATTTGAGTCGGCGGCGCATACCGTAATAGGCGCATCCGAGCTTGAAGCGCAGGGGCGAGCGGTCGATAGGCTTTTCGGATCTTGTTCTTTTCATTGTCATGGATTCCTTTCCTTAAAGATTCTGACTCCATTATATCATATTAAAATGCGATTGGATGAATTGTTTATAAACATTTTACTTAATTTGCGCAAACAATCGCATTGACTTGACGAAAATTATATGGTATAATCTAACCGAAAGGAGAAAGCCATGGCAAACGTATTTGATTACCTTCGCTGGCGCGGAGACTTGAGCTTCGGGCAATCGCCGATCTGCGAGATCGACGCGCTCATTTTCAGCGAATTATCCTATATATTTTTTGACGGCATAATCCCCGGGGCTCTCGACGAGGGCAGAGTCACGCTCTCGGAGGCGGCAGAGATGTTTTTCGAGAGAAATGCCGACCGCGAGGTCATCAAGCTCGGCGAGATCGTTCCCGACGAGATAATCGATCTTTTCCGAATGACTGCAACCTCGAGGAGATTTGCCGAGGTCGAGCTCGGGCATTTTATCGACATCGTCGACAACGAGACTGTTGAGCAGTTCTCTGCTCTGTCCTTCTTCATATCGGACGACCTCGCCTTCATCGCCTACCGTGGCACAGACGATTCGATCACGGGTTGGCGCGAGGATTTCAGAATGGCGTTTTTGACTCCCGTACCCGCGCAGAGACGCGCGGAGGAGTATCTTCTCGAGGCGGCATCCGATTTCGACGGAAGGATCATTCTCGGCGGTCACAGCAAAGGCGGAAATCTTGCGCTCTGGGCGGGTCTCAACGCGCCCGACGAAATATGCGACCGTATCGAAAAGATCTACAATTTTGACGGTCCCGGATTCCTCGATGACGTCTGGGAGAGTGCGGGATACGAGCGGATCGCAGACAGGATATCCACCGTCATTCCGACGGGATCGGTCGTCGGTCTGCTTCTGAAATATGATAAGAATTACCGCGTTACGCGATCGTCCGCGAAAAAGTATCTTTATCAGCACGACGCGCTGACCTGGAACGTGCTTGGATGTGAGTTTGAATGTGACGAGGACGTTGCGCCCGACGTCAAAAAGACTCACGAGCGAGTCGGACGTTGGATATATTCGATGGAGCCCAAAAAACGCGAAGCATTCGTTGAAGGATTCTTCGACATTCTTTCTTCGACCAACGCGAAGACCTTGACTGCGCTTGCCGAGAGCCGCAGTGATCTCGTCCGCGCGTTCTCCAACATCGACCCCGAGACCAAACAGGCGCTTATGACGGGGATCAGATTCTTCGTCGGTGAAGGTTATTCCGCATTCTTCGATCAGTTCAAGTCCTTCTTCAAGAAGAAGGATGATGAAGACGAGGCGGTTGAAGAGCCGATCGCAGAGCCCGAGGAAGTGATCCCCGAGGCTCCCAAGACCGTGAAAAAGAAGGTCAAGGTCCGAAAGGAACCGAAAACCAAAGCGCAGAAGATCGCTTGCGCGGTCAGACGCAGATCGGGGCTTTGCAAAAAGAAAAAATGAAATCAGCCGACCGAGGTCGGCTGATTCTGATTTAAATAATATCTATCTGACACATTTTCATAGTCGTAAGCGCGGCAGAATGGGTATCGGGAGTTACGCCCGCGCAGGCATCCGCAACGACCTTGACGTTGATCTCGGGGAGAGCCGCCTTGATCAGCATTGCGTTTGAAACGACGCAGATATCGGTGCAGAGTCCGATGAGAGTGACCTCGATCTCCTCACTTTTCGCAATTTTTACGATATGATCGCAAAGCTCGGTCGAGCCGAAGGTGGGCTTGTCTATGACCTTACAGCCTTCAAGCGCGGGAGCGATCTCGGGATGGATCTGCCATCCCGCGGTGCCCTTGATGCAATGCGGAACGGGAAGGTATCTGCCCTCTCGCGACTCCATATAGCTTTCGGGATGGGTATCGCGGGTGGCGATTATGTCATTTTTACCGTATTTTTCGATCTCGCGGAGGACACTCGGGATAATCGCGACTGCCTCGGCGGTGCCGAGTGCGCCGTCAACGAAATCGGTCTGCATATCAATTACAAGTAAAAGCTTTCTCATTTTGCACCTCAGATAAATTTCTTGATATCTTCAACGGTCTTGACGATATATGCGGGCGATGCGGATTCGATCTCCTCGAGGCTTCCGTAGCCATAGAGTACTGCAAGACAGTCGATATTGTGCATGCGCGAGCCCTTGATATCGTGGTCTCGGTCGCCGATCATAAGGCACTCGGACGTATCTGTGATCCCGCACTCTGAGAGCGCGTATGCAAGGACGTCAGCCTTTTTCAGACGGGATGAGTCCATCGTCGCGCCCGCAACGAAATCAAAATACTTGGCGAGTCCGAAATGCTCGAGTATCTGCTTGGCGTAGAACTCGGGCTTTGAGGTTGCAAGGATCATCTTCTTCCCCGCCGCACGGATCGCCTCGAGAAGCTCGGGAACACCGGGATAAACGGCATTCTCAAAGATCCCGCGGTCTCTGTAATAAACTCTGTATTCGTCAACGCCGCGAAGAGCGTCAGCCTCGGAAAAGCCGTAAAACACGCGGAAGGACTCCTCGAGAGGAGGACCGACGAAGCGGTTGAGCTCACTTTTATCCTTAACCTCGATCCCGAACTGCGCGAGCGCGTACGCCACCGAATTCGTGATTCCGATCGCGGAATCGGTCAGCGTGCCGTCAAGATCGAATAAAAAATATTTGTATTCCTTTTTCATGTATACTCTCCGAACGATTTTTATTTATTATACCATAGATAAAGAAAAAAATCAAGATTCGCACTTGACTTTCGGCAAGAAATGTGGTAAACTATTAAAGCTGAAAATTTGCGGGTGTTTGCGGAAACAATTCCGTCATCCCCGCTCGAAAACTCGCGGGTGTGTGCGGAAACAATTCCGTCATCCCCGCTCGAAAACTCGCGGGTGTGGCGGAATTGGCAGACGCGCAAGATTTAGGATCTTGTGTTAATTCGTGCAGGTTCGACCCCTGTCACCCGCACCATATCGAGTGTTCATAACGAAAGTGATGAACACTCGATATTTTTTTGCCTATATTTGATTGTTTGGAGCAGGATTTCTGCTCTTTTTTGTTATGCTGTGGTGGGCAGATAATTCACTGCTACGCCTTGTCTGCTCTCAAGTGTGATCTTACGCTTTCTGTGCCATTCGGGAATTTGCAGGCAGCCTACAAAGCGATAATGGATAATCACCCTTTGAGTACGGTTCTTTCCCGTTCCCTCGATCTGATAAACCTCAATCTTTTCGACAAGCTCACGAAGGATCACGGGATTGAGCGTTTTCATTTCCATAAAGCTCCGTACCGCTTTGAGAAAGTTATCTTTGGATTGTCGCTTTTCTGCAAGGCTATCAAGCTTCTCGCGCAAGGCAAGAATGTTTTTCTTGGTTTCCTCCATCTCTACCTCGTACTTGTGAGAGAGTTTCATAAACCATTCGTCTGAGACCTTGCCATTTACGTTGTCCTCATAGATACGCTCGTATAAGCGCTCGATCTCCTTTACTCTCGCTCGTGCGGTAGCAAGTGATGACTCGGCAAGCTTTTGCTCTGCGGCTATATCCTTGTTAGTCTTGGTTTCAAGCAAGGTCGCAAATGCTTCTTCTTCCTCGTCAAGAAAGCGCGCAATGGTCTGCAGTTCTGCGATCACCACCTGCTCAATAGAGTCGGCGCGGATATAATGAGTTGAGGGACAAGTGCCGCGATTGGCTCTGTAATTGGAGCAGTTGAAGTATTGAATTGCCTTGTTGGGATGATTGACGTTGAACCACAAGGGACTTCCGCAATCGGCACAATAGAGCAAGCCACAAAACATATTCTTCTCGCCGTTCTCCTTCTTGGGAGCGCGGCGTTTTGTTTTGGCTACAAGCTCCTGCACCATTTCAAAGGTCTCGCGGTCAATGATAGGCTCGTGAACGTCCTTGAATACCACCCAATTTTCCTCGGGGTTATCAAGACGTTTCTTATTACGGAAGGACTTTGAGTAGGTCTTGAAATTGATAATATCCCCGCAATACTCCTGCTGCGCGAGAATCTTGGCAATCGTGGTCTTACACCACTTGCACGGATTAGGTTGCGTTTTCTTTCCACCTCGTCCAAGTCCCTTGCTTTGCCAATAAGCCATCGGTATTAAAACCTCACTCTCCTGCAACAGACGGGCAATCGTTTCATTGCCTTTGCCCTCAATGCACCACTGAAAGATCTGTCGTACCACCTTTGCCGCTTCCTCGTCTATGATCCACTTCTTTTTGTTATCCGGGGATTTCATATATCCGTATGGCGGTTGGGAAAGCGGCTCACCCGCATTACCTCTGAGGCGGTGAGAGCTTCTAACCTTGCGGCTGATGTCCTTGGCATACATCTCGTTCATTACATTACGAAACGCGCTGAAATCGTCCTCTCCGTTCTCACTGTCAATGCAATCGTTGATAGCAATGAAGCGGATGTTGTGCTCGGGAAAGTAGTAGTCTGTGTATTGACCAACTTCAAGATAGTTTCTTCCGAAACGGGATGAGTCCTTAACGATGATAGTCGAGATATATCCCATTTCCATATCCTCCAGCATCTGCTGAAAGCCGGGGCGGTTGAAGTTTGTTCCCGTGTATCCGTCATCCACATAGAACTTGGTATTGGTAAATCCGTGTTCTTTTGCGTACTTGGCGAGGAGCTTTTTCTGATTGGCAATGGAGTTGCTTTCGCCCTCTGCGCCGTCATCACGGGACAGACGGCAATACAAGGCGGTGATTCCCATTGGTTCTTTATTCTGTTTGGTTTTGGTCTGCATATTCCTCCTCTCCGGCAGAATCCAAAACATATTCTGCCTCTATTTTATCACTGTCGGGAGCAGCTTGCAAATGTGCCGCAGACTTTTCGATAATTCTTGCAAATTTTTCTTGAGGCATCTTGGCATCATTGGAATCAATTGATTGAAAGCGCGGCTCTACGATATAGGTGACGTTGTTGAAGTTATACTCCCTTGTGCCTCCAAGTACATTTGACATAAGTCCGCTGAGCCAACCGTATTTCTTTTTACCTCGCATCTCGGTTCTCCTTTCTGCGCATCTGCTCCAAGCGGCGCTTGTGAAGAAGCTTCTTAATGTCTGCCACAATGTCTTTCGGGAGCATATTTCGGGGGTAATACTGACGAAGATCGTCCATATAGATTACAATGCGCTCTCGCTGATTCGCTTTTTCTTCGCTCATAATTTCACGGATAGCATTCTCACCAAGTGCGCCTTCATCAGCAAGCTTTCGCATACGGACGGTCTGCGAATAGGATGGTGTAAGGTCATCCATATCGCAAATCTCATAGATAAGCTGTTGTGTCTGCCAATGAAGCTTTGAAAGCTCTACCGCGGGAGTAAGCGCGATCTTGCCGTCATCCACCATTTGAAGCAGTTCGGGGATTAAACGAGTAAGGCTGATATATCTCTGCACCTGCGTTTTGCTCTCATCGCTCTCGGCGGCAATCTTTTCCACCGAAGTCAACCTCTGCCCAAGTTGGGCAGAAGTCAGATCGGTACGCTCACCTTGTCGCTTGATGGCATCAAGCTTCATTTTGTATGCGAAGGCTTTCTCGGATGGGAGGATGTGATCGCGGTGGAGGTTGGCATCCACCATAGCGACGATAGCTTCTTCATCGGTCATCTCACAAACGGTGGACGGAATCTCGGTCATACCAAGCCTTTGATATGCTCTGAATCGGCGGTGACCCGAGATGATTTCATAACCGCCCTCATCTCTCGGGCGAACGATGATAGGAGATAACAAACCGCTTTTACCGATGCTCTCGCACAGAGCGTCCATTTCTACATTGTCCTCGACCTTGTAAGGGTGATCCTTGAATGGATGCACCTCGGAAAGCAGTATATTTCTGTCAATTCCTTTAATCAATAAAGCTCACCTCCGTTCATAATAACGGCATCAAGCTCGGTGGGTTCTGCCATGACCGAGTTCTGCTGCGAGTCATACCAAGCGAACAAGATCTCAATGATCTTGTCCTTAACCTCCTTCGGTTTCATATCGGGAAAGAAGTCCGAGATCTCGTCAAAGTCGAATTTCACGATCTGCTTCTTGGGCGCCTTTTCTTTCGGTTCGGTGGCGTTGCACTTAAAATAGCCACGAATATCCTCCTCACTCAACTCTTTGGTTTTACTCGCATTTTTCATTTGTTCGGTTTTGTCTGTGGTAATAGACATAGACTTGTCCATAAGCATTGCCCATACACTAAACTGCTCAAATTGGCGCAGATAGGAATA
>JAZQXP010000082.1:0-7882 GCA_045632925.1 Eubacteriales bacterium
CAAAATCCATCAAAAATTAATTCGCCGTGAGGTGCGAGCAGTTTTGACGGAGCAGATTTTTTCGAGAACAAGGTTCTTTTCGATGATCATATATTAATATTATCAAGGAAAGAACTGCAGTTATCGGGAAAATCTGCCCGACAAAACCAATTATGTTCGGCTCCCGTACGGCTAATCAAAGGAGACTTTTATGAAAGCCTCACGGTCCTGGAGCTACGAAAGATATCTCCCCCTGCACGAAAAAGATCGTGCGCGTGCGCCATACGTTTGCCGTATCGCGCCCTTGGCGGACGGTTTTGAATTCGATTTTCTTGATTTTTACGGTGTGAACGCCGAATACAGCCTTGAATGGAAGGAATGCGGATCGGACGAGACCTTCTCCGAGCCTCTCGCCGACTTTTCGGGCAGAGTCACGGGACTCAGATCCGACCGCGATTACGCCTTCCGTGTCGTCCGAAATGACTCGGTTTCATCTACCGAAAGGCTCGTACGCACGGGTGACGTCCCCGGGACAGTCGTAAACTATCTTCATCCCGATGACCCCGAATATGCTTTTTCGGGCAGATACCTCTGCTCGCCCTCGCTCATCCGTCTCGAAAACGGCGATCTGCTCGCCTCGATGGACCTTTACGCAAGCGGCGCGCCGCAGAATCTGACCCTGATCTATATTTCCCGCGACAACGGCGCGACCTGGTCGCATCACTCGGAGCTCTTCCCCTGCTTCTGGGGCAAGATGTTCCTCTGCGCGGGAAAACTCTATATGCTCGGCTGCTCGACCGAATACGGCGACCTCCTCATCGGAAGCTCGGACGACGGCGGAAAGACCTGGTCCTCGCCGACGGTCCTCTTGCGCGGCGGATGCCATTGCAAGGAGGTCGGCTGGCATCGCGCACCGATGCCGATGCTGATCCGCGGCGGGCGCATCATGACCGACGTTCAGTACGGAGCGTGGTCATCAAAGGTCTTCTGCGACGCCGTGATCTCCGCGGATGCCGACTCAGATCTCCTCGACGCCGAAAACTGGGTCTGCACCGAGCTTTTCGACGCGCGCGAGCATATCGACCCTCTCCCCGAGCGCATCTGGGGCGGTATTGAGGGCAACGTGACCTTCACGCCCGACGGCAAAGTTGTCGATTTTCTCCGCTTCTCCGACCGCACGGCTCTGATCCTCAATTACGATCCCGCCGATCCCGAGGCTGAAATGACCCTCGATTCCGTCATCTCCTTCCCCGCTACGGCGTCGAAATTCAATATCGTCTTTGACGAGGTCACGAAGAAATACTACTCGATCGTAAGCTACGCGCTCGACGAGCCCGCGACGAAGCGCAATCTCCTTTCGCTGATCTGCTCGGACGACTTGCGCGAATGGAGCCTTTGCCGCCACCTCATCGACCGCCGCGACGACGACCCGAAGCAGGTCGGCTTCCAATACGTCGATTTCTTCATCGAGGGCGAGGACATCCTCTGCCTCTGCCGAACCGCCGTAAACGGCGCGAACAGCTTCCATAACTCGAATTTCACCACCTTCCACAGAATAGAAAATTTCCGAAACTAACAAAAAGAGGTTTTTGCCATGAATTTCAAAAAACTGATCGCATTCATTCTTCTCGCCGCCACGCTTATCTCTATGCTTGCGGCTTGCACACCCGACGAGCCCGAGGTGACCACCGAGGCTACGACCGCCCCCGAGACCGAGCCGCCCGCACCCGCAACTCTCGTCTTTGCCGACAACGGCGCGACCGATTTCCGCGTCATCCGCTCGGAAAGTGCACAGGGATACTACCTCGACACCGCCAAAGCGGTCTATCAGAAGCTCAAGGATAAGCTCAGCGACGATTTCAAGCTCGGCGTGGACTGGCTAAGCCCTCTCGATCCCGATCCCGCGACCTCGCACGAAGTCCTTCTCTTCTCGACCTCGCGCGATGAATCGGCGGCGGCTATGGCAGATCTCGCCCCCGACAGCTACATCATCCGCATCACCGACTGCAAGGTCGTCATCGTCGGCTCCACTCTGAGCGCCTGCAACGAGGCTCTTTATCATTTCTTCGACTTCGTTATCCCCAACTACACCATAAACGGCAAAACCGAGTTCCCCGTCGGACTCGAGATCAAGAATGAGGTCTCCGCCGCTTCGGTCGACGTCGGCGAGGCTTTACGCGCAGGCAAGACCGTCTGCGCAGATTTCGAGATCCTCTTCGAGTACTCGGGCAAGGACGACTTCGGTACCGCTCAAGGTGCGGCGACCGACGGCAAATACGCCTACGTTGCTATGAAGAAAAAGGAAGGAGAACACGAGACCGACCGCATCGTCAAGATCGATATGGCGACCTGGGAGATCGTTGCCGAGAGCGAAGAGCTGCCCCTGGACCACGCGAACGATATGACCTACGACCCCGTGAACAAGATCCTCATCGTCACGAATATGTTAAACAACATCGTCTCCTTCATCGATCCCGAGGAGCTTAAGATCACCAAGCAGAAAACGCCCGCCTACGGAAGCTGGGCGACGGGATATATCGACGGCGCGGGACAGTACGTCTTCCTAGCTTACGGTACGCCGAGCGGTCTCGTCATCACCGATACCGACCTCAACCCGATCCGCTCCTCGCCTCTCGAATCTGCGCCGAACTATACCGGTCAGGGTATGGACGCCAACTCGAAATTCGCCTACGTCCCCCTGAGTCCGAGCACCGGCAAGAGCGACAATATCATCCAGATCTACGACCTTGCTACGGGCGAATATCTCGGTATCGTCTCGGTGGCAACCAAGATGGAGTCCGAATCGATGTTCCACGTCGGCGATGACGTCTACCTCCACTTCAACAGCAGCGGCTCCAAGATCGCAAAGCTCGATTTTTACGTAAGGTTTGAATAAGACGACAAGCCAAAAAACGCCAAAAATTAAGGCTCTCGGGCTAGTTCGGATTATTCTTGTCACTCTAAACGTCAACTGCTGATCCGTGCGGATCAGCAGTTTTTTATTGACAAACAGAAGAAAATATGATACCATAATATCAAGCGAGCATTGTTTGTCGGGTTGCACAAAATCTCACCTTCCTTTTTGTGCAATCATACAAATTTGAAAAATTATGTGACGCGATAGGCGCAAAACGCTTCATGTAGAGTGAAAGGAGGCAAGCCTATGGATGACAAAAGAATAATCGAGCTTTTTTTCGCGCGTGATGAGCAGGCTCTGCGCGAGATCGAAGAAAAATACGGACGGCTCTGCCGATTCATTGCCTCGAATATCCTTGCCCTTCGCGAGGACGTTGAGGAATGCTGCAACGATATCCTGCTCGCACTCTGGAACGCGATCCCTCCCGAGCGTCCCGACGATCTTCGCGCCTATATCGGCAAGGCTGTGCGCAACCGCGCACATCAGATCTCGCGCGATGCGAACGTCTGGAAGCGCGGAGGACGGGTTCAGATCGTCGGCGAGGAATTTCTCTCCCTGCTCGACGACGGCACTGACCTTGCATCGGAATTTGAGACAAAGCGTGCGGGCGAGATCATCAGCCGCGTCCTCGACGCGGGCAGCAGAAATGACAAAAAGCTCTTCTTTATGCGCTATTGGATGGGGATGAGCATCGAACAGATCCGCGAGCAGACAGGTTTCGGCGAAAGCCGCATCAAGATGTCGCTCCTAAGGACCCGCAAGAAGATCGCGGAAGCGCTCGGAAAGGAAGGTATTACGGTATGAGCATGAATATCAAACCCGAAAACAGGCGTCTGCTCGAGGCTCTTGACTATCTCGACGACAACATCGTTGCCGATATGCTCGCCGAGATCAAGGTCCCCGACAGCGGCAAAAGCCCGCGCGTCAGGCCCCTGCGCTATATCCTCGCCCTCGCCGCAAGCGTTCTGCTGCTGGGAGCGGTGATACCGCTGATGACCTACATCATCGAGACACACCCCGCGTGGCTCGGATTTGCCGCATCTTCGCCTACCGAATCGGACTTCGAGAATTATATCATCACGGAGGATGACCTTGCCGCGATCAACGACGCCTGGAATGACAGATTCGGCACGGGCAACTTTGCCGATACTCCCGAGGAGGCGATGTTCAGAAAGAAGAACGGCAGATTCTATTTCGGACGCTATGGCTACTGCATTGTGATCGTCGATCTGTCAGAAGCAGACGTCGCAGGATCGATCTTCTCTTTGGGCCCCGAAGACGATTATCGCTTCGGACTCCCATCAGGGCTGACAATGTGGTTTTTCAAAGGCTCGAAGGTCTATTCGCCCGATGAAGCCGAGAAGGAAAAGATACTTGACCTCGAGTACATCGCCGCAATTCACGATTATTACCAAAACTACTATAAGAACGCGCTTGAGTATTGGGAATTTGTCCCGACTCTCGAGTATATTTCCCAGGAACGAATGCGCGAGGTCAGCGATGCCGTGGTCGCTTATAAGGCAGAAACAGAGGCTCGCTTCACTTACCGGGATACTGTAGGAAAGAACGGAGAAGAAAAAGCGCGCGAAATTGCGGAGGAGATATACCGATTAAACCTTGAGCGTGAAAAAAACTATTACTTCCGAGGCGCAAGGAGAGATGAACGCTATTACGGCATCTTCAACGATTGCGTTGTTGTTGCTCAGGAAGGAAATCTGCAACATACGACCGGATACTCTATCGAAGGTATCGGTATACGCGGCACGTCCTTCTACGCCTTTGTCTATCGCGACGGAGAGGTACTTGATTTGAATCAGGCTTACGATCAAGGCTGGCTCACGGTAGAGGATATCGCAAAGATAGCATCAAGGCATTACAACTATAACGCCGCGCTCGACGCGAAGGATTATCTTTTCGACGAACCCTATCTTGAACCGATAGCAGAGCTTGAAGCCTTGCCGGAGGAATTATTTGCTGATAGATACAAAAAGCTCAATACCGGTTTTGCCGGCGATGACAGATATCTTGGATCTATCGGCTACTGTTGGGTATTCCTTGAGAAGACCGAAGAACCAAACGAAACCGAGAGCGTCAATATCGCGGGATATGAATTTTACACAGGCAAATACCGAAAAATGGTGGCATATACTAAAACATGGGACGGGTATAAATTAAACCTTGTGAAAAACGATCTCGCGGAGCTTTATCTTGAAGCCGATATCCCCGACGTTCTGATCAAGATCATTCATCAGCGCAACGAGGAATACGAGAGCTATTTTAACCTTTCGACGATAAAGGAGATGTACGAGGCGGCTGAGCTGCATTGCAATACAAGTATAGATGCTCTTGACATCCTTGAATTCTACGGCACGTACAACGATTATACAGTATTAGCGTCAGGCTCTATTTTGTCTGTCATTACCGAATTTGAGCTAGGCGGTTACAGCTTCTTCTACCCTTCCTCAACCATGGTATGGGCATGCCGCGGCGAGGAAAAAATACTCCTCACCGAGGCTTACGAGAAGGGTTATATCACCGACGCCGACATTGCCAAAATACATAAGTCATATCGGAGATATGGGAGTCGGTAAAATAATTCAAAAAAGGATGACTCACTTGATATAAGTGAATCATCCTTTTTCCGTTATTCTCCGTAATACTTTTTCAGCATTTCGTAGTTGGTGGTGTCAAATGCGGTGCGCCAGATCAGCTCGCCCTGCTTTGTATAGGCGGCATAAACCTTCTCGGTATAATATGACAAGGGTGAAATGGAACTTGATAACATATATTCACGGAAGGTCATTGTCGAGGTAAAGCGATTGTATATCGCAATCACGAAGTCGTCGTACTCTATAATCGTGTAGAACAAATCCTTTTGGCTGTAATCGGGGAAGAAATCTTCATACCTGTCGTATGGCTTGCCGTCGATTGTAAACCGCGGATCATCTTCATCGGGAACGTCATTTTCGGTTATTTCCGTGCGTTTTGTAATGTTCAGATCGCTGTCAAAATCATATCTCTGCCAGCTCGAGGTTCTCTTTTCTCCCTGCTCACGCATTACAAAGTACAGCCGGGCTCCGTTTCCCGTCTTTTCCACGTGGTGTATCGTATCATAATCGTTGCCGCCGAACTCAATATAGTTTTCCACCCGACCGTCCGAGGAGAGCTTTATGACGGCAATATCATTCTGAGAGCGCTTGGAAGCGTCAGTTTTGGCGAGGCAGGTACCGATACAGATAAATCCGTCATCGACCTCAACTATATTTTGAAAAACGTCTCTCGAGTATTGATAATCATTATCAAACAATACGTTTCCGTGCATATCAAACTTGACAAGTTTGATATGAGTAGCGGAATATATCGAATCTCTCGTGTCAACGAACGCGATAAAATTACCGTCCGAGCATTGAATTGAACGATAAAAATATGAGAGAGGTTCGTCGATGACTATTTCGCCCATCACTTTGCCGGATTTATCAAGTATTCTGATCAAATCATTGTTATCGCCGTTGCGATAGGTCAGCAGTATATCTCCGTAGATAGTCGCGCCGCTGAAAAGATCGTCTTCCACGATCTTTTTGAATTCCTCGGGGACCTCTCCGACGTGCTCGATGAAGTCGAGACCTCCCTCGGGGATCGGATATGAGAGTTCCTCGCCCTCGATAGGAGTTGTTTTCCCGCTTTGAGCACCGGGATTTCCGCCCGGATCGATCTGCGATCTTCCGATCAGCCTTGTTACCACGGGAAAAAGCGCACCGAGGATCACCGCACAAGCCGCCAGCACCGCGATCTGCTTCCAGGCGCGGCGAAGTCTGCCATCATCCGCATCCTTCGGCAATTTCACATCAGCCAGAACCTCGGCGATGTATTTGTCGTCAATGTAATTGATCGAATCGAGAAAAGGGATGTTTTCCGCTCTTATTTCCTTTTTCATACCGTTATACCTTCCTTCCCAAGCTCTTCCGCGATCTTCTTTCGCGTTCTGTGGAGCGACATCTTGACGCGGCTTTCTCCCGCACCCGTCTGGGTCATTATCTGCCTGTAGCTCTGCCCCATCCAATAACGCAGGATAAAGATCTTTCTGTCCGTCTTTCCGAGCCCCTCGAGCACGCGGTTGATGATCTCGCCCGCGCGTTTTGCTTCAAAATCGGATGCAAGATCGCGTCCGTCGGGGATCGTCGAAAGCAGCTCCTCGTTTACGATCTGTACGCGTCCTCCGCGCTTCCAGGCATTTGCATCGCGCACCATCTCATGCGATCGGTTGCGCACCGCCTTGCCGATATAGGCTCGCAGATCGCGCGGACGGTCGGGCGGGATCGCATTCCAGAGGGCGAGCATAACGTCGCTGACACATTCCTCGACGTCTTCCTTCACGGCGAGGACGTTTGAGGCGATATATCGGCAGAGCGCGCCGTATTCCTTTTCGGTCTCGGCGATTGCCTGCTCATCGCGGGCAAAAAAGAGCTCAATTATGCCTTTGTCGTTCATTTTCGGCGTCTCCTTTCAAATTGTCCTTTCACTTAATAAGAAGCAATCCGTGTCGCATTTGTCACAAGAATACGGAAATTTTGTCGCATTGCACAAAGGGAAAGAAGGATTTTTGTGCAAAATATAAAAATGCTTTCAGAGCACAGCGAAAAAAGCTTCCTTACCTCTGCCCTCTTACCTAAAAGGGGGTGGCTCATTTAAGTTTTCTATGAGGAATGTATTCGGTAAGATTTTCGGAAAGCCGTACACCATCACTCTCCGCCCGAATCTTGCACGAAAAACACATAGAAGTTCGATCGCGTTCTCCTTCCACCGCTCCCCCGCGGTCCCAAGCTGCGGTACGCAGGTAGTCCCTCACCGGAGGGAGGTAAAGGGTTTGTGCAAATCTCGATATTTCTACAGCGAATATCGTTTGTATCTGTAATTTTTCATATTAAAATAGGAATATTTTATTTAAATCAGTTTGCACTCACAATGGAGTATAGGCAAACCTTTTCA
>JAZQXP010000083.1:0-11360 GCA_045632925.1 Eubacteriales bacterium
GGTTAAGACTCAAACGGTGTTCGCTGAATAGCGAATGAATTCAGGATGAACCCTTTACATTCCCCATGCGGGCGTATTTGCAAGCAAATGTGGGGACCGCGTGCAGCGGTGGTTGAGGAGAGCACCGTTTGTACAATATGAAGAACAGAAACGGTGATTATTTATTGAAATCGGGAAATTTCCGCTTGCGGAAATTCTCCTTCAACTAGCGACTAGCAACTAGCGACCAGCAACTATTTACTCAGCGTAATATCATAAACCGCATAATAATGCGAAGGGTCGCCGTCATCGGAGGAGGAGAGCCAGAAGACGAGCTGCTCGGCGGACGTGACGTCCAGGGTACAGCTCTGCGGGTCCATATCCTTCGATAGGACGAGCTCCTTGATACATTTTCCATCCGCGATGATCATCAGCAGCGTTTCGTCCTCTGCTGATGCCTTGGATTTCAGAAAGGATGCCGTGAAGCTGAGAGTTGTATAGCCGCCGCCCGAGATATTTGCCGCGGCAAAGGCGGATTCGCGCGCCTCGCCCTTTGATGAAAGCGAGATCGCGGACATTCCGGGGGCCGCTATCTGCGCGCTCATAAGTCCCGAGCCTATGATGCTGTCGACGTCGGGGGATTCGTCCGTGTTGGTATGGAGGATCAGTCCGCGGCTGTAATACTTGTTCCCGAGCTTGAAGCTGTTCTTGCCCGAGCCGTCGAAATAGCCGTCCATCGAGCTTACGCCGCCGATCCTTATATCCGATTTCGGATTTCTGACGTCATAGAATCCGAAAAGCTCGATGAGATCCGCTTTTTCGGGGAAAACGAGCAATTCACCGTCGCGGAAAAGGGAGCTTGGATTATCGCCTGCCTTGAATGCCGCAAGATTCGCGATCCCGATCGCGGGACGGCGCAGGCTTGTCGCGTGCTCGAGTCCCGATACGAATTCGAGCAGACGACAGCCGACAACGTCGACGGTGTACTCCCTCGGGAGCGCGCCTGCCGAGACGTCGATCTCCTTGATCATCACTCCGTCGGCATAGACGCGGAGCTTTTCGTCCTTGTAAACGCCCCTGCAATCGATATATCCCGCAATGAAGGATACCTTTTCGTAGCTTCCGCCGAGGTTGAAGGAGGCTTTTGCGGGCTCGTCGCCGAGGAGGAGGCTGTTTGTGGAGAGGAGGATTATGCCCTCGCGGTAGATCCTGCCCGCCATCTTGAAGCTTCTTTGATCGTTTTTGCCGTCATAGATCGCGTTATCGGGCTCGCTGTGGATCGAGAAAACGCCGAGCTCGGAGACGATCTTTACGGGTCTTTCGGGGAATTTTCCCTCCGATACGTTGATCGAGGAAAGTATCTCCTCGTCTGCCGCGAGGTATGCGTCGGCAATGACGAAGCTTCCGTCGCGCCCGTTGCCGCTCATGCTCTGACTCCATACGAATTTCAGCTGCTCACAGCCGCTGACGGGGATGGTGAAGGTCTTTTGAAGCTCTCCCGCGGAGATAATCTCGTCGAGGAGCTTTTTGCCGTCGGCGTAGACGGTCAGCCACGCCGAGCAATCGTAGGATCCGTCCTCCGCGCCCACGCTGAAGGTCAGAAAGCCGTATTTGCCCTCGAGATTGAAGTAGATCTCCTCCTCCTTTGCGCCGAGAATGGCGGAGGAGATGTGAGTAAGTATTGCGTCTGTGTATTCGGTGTTGGCAACCGAGACGGTCTTCTCGCCGCCCGTGTAGCTCGGATAGTATATCGAGCTTGAGCCCGTGGGGATGAGATAGGGCTTGAGGTCGCGGATGAGCTTGACCGCGTGATCGGGAGCGGCTTCCGCGGCGTGACCCGTCGGATGCGCTTCACCCTCCCAGACCGTCAGCTCCATAACGGGGATGCCGCCGATACCGCTGTCCGCCATGACCTTGAAGGTGAAGGTCTTGGCACCCGAAACGTCGAAGACGTAACGCCTTTCGGTGTCGTGGCACGAGATTATGAATTCGTCTGCGATCTCCCCGTCGATAAGAAACTGAATTCCCGCGCTCGCCTCATCGTTTTGACCGCTGAGTGTGGGGTAGGAGCCAATATAGGGGTGTGTCGGGGGATAGATTTCATTTCCGTCCTCGCCGAGAGTCATCTGGCGCAGGCTGTAGTGACCGCCGATGACGAAGCTGATGCTTTGATAAAGTCCTTCAAGAGGAAGCTCGACGCAACCGAGATCGGCGGAGCCCCATCCGCTTTCGATGACGAAGCCGCCGCGGTAATCGTGACCGGCTATGGTCAGGATCGGCGCGTTTTCGCTGTCGTATTTGTAGATCGTGAGATCGCCCGAGGTGCATTTCGGCTCGTGCTTGTTGACGTAATAATTGTCAAGGTACGGGGCGTTGAAAACGGTGGTTTGCGGCGGATCGTCATCGGGAAGGATGTTGCATCCCGCAAGAAGCGGTATTAATATAACCGCGCAGAGCAACGCGGCGGTATATCTGATAGAACGTAAAAACATTTTTGCCTCGCTTTTGTCCTGCGCAGAATTTTTCAATTTTATTATAACACATAAATGAAAAAATCGCAAGGGGTTATTTGGTAAGAAGTTATAAACAATGTTTTTCAGAAACGAAAAAATCCCGCGTCTGAGTCGATTTGATTCAGACGCGGAAAAATTATTGTTCAGATGTGTTTTTCTGCTTTTTTATCAGCGTGCGGACGGCGTAGTAGATCGTGTGGACGACTATACAACTGCCGAAGACCGAGAAGACGACAGCGAGCGGCATGATTTTATCGGGCAGAAAGGGGAAGATGCTTGATTCGATGAAGAACCAATTCTGCTCGCGCCCGTAGACGGTATTTCCGAGATCCGCCCAGACGAGTATCATCAGTATGCCAACAAATTCCTGCCATATCTTTTTCCATTCAAGTTTGACTCTGCCGAGCGACATATTGAGGAATCCCCAGATATAGAGAAATCCGTGGTACATGAAGGTCTGAAAGATTATATAGCAGAAGGGAGGCTGACCTCCGAGTGCACTTCCCGGATAGCAAATCCACATCAGCGAAGCCGTCACGGAAAGTGTTACGACGGGCTTTTTGATAGCGGCAAACTTCGGGTTGAATTCCACAAAGGGTACGAGCACAGCCATGATGGTGCAGATGTTGAAGGGGAGCTTGTAGACGCTTATGCCGGAGTAGCTGTCAGACAGCGGCATTATGAAGAAGTCGGCGATGTAAAGACCGACGGTCAGATAGGCGAAGATATGAATTATGCGCGTTTTTGCTTTTTCAGATTTGTTTTTGAATATTAGTGAGAGAAAAACCGCTCCGCCAAGCACAATAAAAAGATAGAAAAAGTGCCATAAGTTGAAAAGACCGATTGAAAGCTCGGAATTATTCTCGCTGAACAGATTTCTTACAAATTCCTGCATTTTCCGCCTCCTTTGATGCTTTGGCACCATTTTAGCATATATTGCAGTCAAAAGCAAGAATTATTAAGAAAACTTAATCTTCGGAAAAATACCTTACTCCGCGGAATACGCGAAAACGATCAATTCGCCGAATTTTCTGCCGAGAGCGAGCTCTGAGAGGGAATCGTAATGGCCCCAATCGGGATCGCCCTCGGGCTCAAGCGAGATCGTGTATCCCGCGTCGATGGTCGAAAAATAAAGGTTGAGGGGCGAAAGCTTCGAGAAAGCAAGCTTTGCCTCGTTTATTTCGGGGTATGCGGGCTCGCAGTAGGGACTGTTCGATATGCCCGCGTCGATGAAGAATATCCCGTCCTCCTCGGCGTATGCGGCAAGATCCTCGCGGAGATATGACGCGAAAGCCGTCTGATTCGAAAGGTAATGCGATGCCTTGAAATCGGTCGTGTCGGATTCGCCCTGCATCCAGCAGATCGCGCCGACGCGGGCGTCATAGTTGCTCTCGGTCAGCTTTGCGAGATAAGTACGCGCGAAGGAGATAAATGCCTCGTAGATCGAGCCTCGCTCGCCGCCGCAAAGCCAATGGTGGTGCAGGGAATAGCCCGACATGGTATATTTTAATATGAAGATTTTTTCGTCGGGATAAGCCTCGGAAAGCACCTCTGCCATTCCGAGCTCGGGACCAAAGCAGCCATCAGCCGAGGCGGTGAGATCGACCTTTCGGAATTCGCCCGCGGAGGTGTATTTCTGATCGTCGAGGCAGTAATTGATGAGGACCGAGTCAAAGCCCGCGCTGTAGCGCGCAAAATCCTCTGCGGGAACGTTCTTTTCGAGATAGGAATTGAGCGAGCAGCCCGTGGCGTTGCTCTGACCGATCAGAATGATGACCCTCGCGCGCCTACCTCCACCGTCCTCAAGGGAGGTCGGGGAAGGATACGAGGTGTTCATATTGAGCCAGGTCGTCGTGTCCTCGGTCACCTCGCCGTTCTGATTTTGTGAGGTGCAGGAGGGGAGGAGCATCGATAGAATAAGTATTATAATTAATGTTTTTCGCAGATACTTCATCGGGTTCTCCGATCGTTTTTTATTTAATTATAGCACAAAAATGCAGAAACCGCAACCCTGATTTCGGGTTGCGGTTTGCATTTTTATTTATCCCGCGTAAGCTTTTCCGTTTACGAGGAGCTCAAAGCCGTTCAGGTCAATGCCAGAGGTGTCGCCCGAGAGGGATGATATTGAGCTGTTGGCGGTGAGGGTCCATTTACTGCCCGAATCCATCGTCAGCTTCACGCTTCCTTCGTTTGCGATCGCGCCGCTGAAGGTACTGCCGTTCAGATTGAGCTCGAGAGAGGATATGCTGTCGACGGTGATGTTGCCCTCGAGAGTCTGATCCTTGGCGTTGAAGGTACACTTGCCTCCGTTTTTGCCATCCTTACCCCAACGCCCCTCCGAGACGATAAGCAATCCTCCATCGTTCGAAAGAACAAGTTCGGTACTCGTGAGGTTTATGACGCTGCTTGTATTTGTGCAGTAGAACATAGCACCGCTTTGCGAGACGAGCTTGCAGCCGCTCACCGTCAGTACGCTTGTGCCCTCCTTTGCATCTCCCGAGGTGCTTTGATAGAGCATAATATTTGAGCGGACGCTTCCCGATTTTGTGGATTGATCATTGCCCGTAAGCGTGCAGTTCTCAAGAGTAACACTGTTTTTACCCTCAATGATGATCGCACGCGATTTTGTGGAGATGCCTTCGGCGTTTTTGACAGTAATATCGGCGGTCGAATAGATGACGGGACATCCGTCCTTACCGTTTGAGGTGTAGCTTCCGCCGTCGATCACCATAATTCCGCCGCCTCTGTCAGAGCGGATGGCTGCCTTGCTTTCGGTCGTTACGTTAAGATTGTAACCGTAGAGAGTTCCGCCTCCCGCGACCTGAACGCCACCCGCGCCGTTGCCGGTCACGGTCACGGTGCAGTCGGAAATGTGTATTACTCCTTTATCATACGCAAAAACACCCGTTGCGTTTTCGGCATTCGCCTCGATAACGCAGTCCTTGAGCGTAACCTCGGCGTTTCCGTATACCCGTACACCCGAATTAACGCCCTTGAAGTTGGAGTCGTCTACGCTCGAGGCTTTTCCCGAGGCTTTCTTTATGACGGCACCCGTGACCGTCGCTTTTATGTTTCCCGATGCCTCGAGCGCGCTTTCGTCGATGCCCGTCGCGGTGTAGGTGCCACCGATGAGGTTGTCTCCATTTTTAATTACTGTAGCGGAATATTCCGCAGAAGTATCAATGATGACCGTTTGCTCGGGTTCTGTTTCCGCAATCGTTTCCGAATCGGCTTCGGGTTCTTCTTTATCGGGTGTGGTTTGCTCGACGGTAGTTGAGGATGATTTTTCGGGGAGATCGGATGCTTCCTTACCGCAAGCACATGCGGACAGGGTCAGTAACAGCGAAAGAAAGATTAAAGCGGCTTTTTTCATGGCAGTAGATCCTTTCGGTAAAGATTGTATTTTTATTATATCCGATGTAAGTGTTGTTTCAATGAAAGAAAGATGACGGTCTTGTGGATGAGTATGAAAAAGCTGTGTGATCTGCATTCCCAAAAATTCAACTTTTATTGATGATTGCCGAAGCCGATTGACTTTTGACAAATTTTGTGCTATTATTTACCCGATAAAGTAGATTTATCCCACGGAGGTACTGTTTTTTGAACAAAAAATACCACATCGGTGCGGATGAGATACCCGTATTCTTTTCCACCGACGATAATTACATCCCCTTCCTTGACGTCGCTCTGGCTTCGATGATTGAGAACGCGTCGAAGGAGTATAAATACAGGATCATCGTCCTCAACACGGGACTTGACCCCGAAAATATTGCAAAAATTAAGCTGAGAGAGTGCGCGGGCTTTGCGATCGATTTCATCGATATGTCCGAGGACCTCAAGGAGATCAAGGCGCGTTTCAAGAACGTATATCATTTCTCGATCGTGACCTACTACCGCCTCTTTATCGCGTCGCTCTTCCCGGATTGCGACAAGATCGTGTATCTCGATTGCGATCTCGTTGTCCTCGGCGACATTTCCGAGCTTTACAATACCGATCTCGGTGACGCGATCTTCGCCGCCGCACCCGAGCAGTTCGTCCGCAACACGCCCGAGTTCCGTGTTTATGCCGAAAAGGCTCTCGGCGTTGACCCCGACGGTTACGTCAATGCGGGCGTTCTCGTGCTCAGTCTCGAGCAGTTCAGACACAATGAGATCGAAAAGAAGTTCATAAAGCTTATTACCGAGTACGATTTCGACCTGCTCGACCCCGATCAGGCTTATCTGAATTACCTTTGCGACGGTAAGATCCGAGTCCTCCCGAACGGATGGAACAAGGAGCCGATGCCGTTTTCCTGCGAAGGTAAGAAGAATATCGTCCATTATGCGCTCTACAAGAAGCCTTGGCAGTACGACGACGTCATCGACGGCGAGTATTTCTGGAAATATGCCGAAAGATCGCCCTTCTACGAGGTTATCCGCAGCCGCCGCGCCGCCTTCGGCGAGAAGGAACGCGCAAAGAGCGAGGCTATGGCAAGCGAGATCCTCGTCCACGCCGACAGGATCGTTGCCTCCGACAACACATTTTTGAAATTACTTAAGGACAGATAAAATGGAAAAGTCAGCACATAAGCTCGAATTACTGAGAAGGATCGCCGAGCTTGAAAAAAAGCAGCTCTGGCATCTTGACGTCGAGGACGACCCCGAGACCTACCCTCTTATGCCCGATGACGTCGATTATCTCAACGAAAAGCTCTCGAGCCGTATCAAAAACAAGATCGCAAATATCTTCGGCGCGCGCTTTTTCGATAAGCTTATCGCAGACCGTCAGCTCATCATAAAGGAAGTCCGCGGAATCGAGAATTTCAAAGCCGTAGAGGGCGGTAAGATCGTCACTTGTAATCATTTCAGCGTCGGTGATAACTACGCCGTATGGGTCGCGCTCCGCGATCATATGGATGGAAAGCTGCTCTATAAGGTCATACGAGAGGGCAATTATACCAATCCCCCCAAACCCTTTGGACTTTTTATGCGCCATTGCAACACTCTGCCGCTTTCGAGTCAGCTTCCGACGATGAAGAAGTTTCTCAAGGCTGTGTCGACTCTGCTTAAGCGCGGCGAAACGATCCTGATCTACCCCGAGCAGGGAATGTGGTGGAATTACCGCAAGCCTCGCCCGATGCAGGAGGGCGCGTTTGCGCTCGCCGTCCGCAATAAGGCACCGATAGTTCCTATCTTCATCACGATGGAGGACAGCGACGTCATCGACGGCGACGGCTTCCCTGTTCAGGAGTTCACGCTCCATATCCTTCCCGCGATATATCCCGATCCCACGCTCTCGCCCACCGAGGCAAAGGCAAAAATGAATAAGGAAAACTACGAGGCTTGGGTCGCGGTCTATGAGGAAGTTTACGGCAAGCCCCTGGTCTACAGCGAAGAATGAAGCTCTATCTTACAACGATTGGGATCGCAATGCTGATCATCTCTGCGGTCAATCTTGCCATCGGCGCCGCGCAGTGGTATTATATACTGATCGCGGTGGTCTGGTGCACGGCTTTTCAGTTTGCCGTTGACGGATCTCTAGCATTTCTGATCAACAAGCTGCCAAACCGCTGGTTTGGCGCGGATAATCCGCTTTACAGCGTTTCGGAGACCGAAAAGAAGCTTTATCGCAAGCTTCGTGTCAAGTTCTGGAAGGACAAGGTCTGGGAGCTCGGGGGACTCGGCGGATTCAGCAAGAAGCATTGCACAGATCCCTCGAATCCGAGCTACATCGAGCGTTTCATCATCGAGTGCAACAAGGGCGTTCTCACGCACAGGCTCTCTTATCCCGCGGGATTTCTCGCAATGATGACGCTCACGGGTCTACCCGTGCTGACGGTAGCTCTGCCCGTTGCGATCGTGAACGTGTATCTCAATATCCTGCCCACCCTCGCGCTCAGATACAATACCCCAAAGCTGCAGGCGATACTTAAAAGACTTAAAAGACACGCGGATAATAAATAAATAAAAAGAGACCGGCTCATTTAGTCAGTATATCAGAGTGATTTTTTGCGGAAAACTTACACCATCACTTTCTGCCAGAAGCTCGTGTGGCAAAATGTAAAAAGCGCGATCGCAGGCTCCTTCCACCACACGTTCGTGTGGTCCCCCTCCCTCCCGGAGGGAGGCTAAAGGGTTGTTCCGAATCTCATCGTATTTCAGCGAACATCGTTTCATTTTAACCTATACAATACAAAAAGGAATATTTTATTAAAATCAATTTGCACTCACAATTGAGTTTTTGCAAACCGTTTCAATAAAATATTCCTTTTTGATATTCAAAATTATAGATATAAACGATATTCGCTGTATTTTCATACGAGTTTGCGCTAACTCCTAAGCCTCCCTCCGAGAGGGAGGGGGACCGACGCAGGTCGGTGGAAGGAGAACGCGATTGTGCCATATTATAAATTCTAAGCAACAACTTCGGGCGGAGAGTGATAGTGTAAGGCTTTCCGCAAATCTTATCGCAAACATTCCTCATAGATAACCTAAATGAGCCAGCCCCTTTTTTATTAAATTATCAAATTACGATACGCTTATCGGGCGCGAGGAGAATAATTGCTGTTATATTGAGAACAATATTACTCCGTTTCATGCGAATGTTCAAAAATTTCTTCGGGGACGTATTTGCCGATAAAGGCAGACCATTCTTCATCGTCGCAACCGTAGTGGTGCGAATTTATTGTCTCACCGTTTTCGTCGAAAGTTTGTCCGTAGCCGATACATGAAATGAGCTCAAAAGATCCGTCGGTGTAGTTAATTCTGACAGTCCATTGGTCGTAATAAAAACTCGGATCAATCGCCGCTATCGTGATTATGATGGCATCGGAAAATTGGATTTCGGAGAGATCGCTTAAAAAATCGGAATGATTTTCTTCGGGAATTTCATACACGGGTGTTTCAGTTTTAACAAATGCACCGTCAAAAGTACTGACGAGGCACAGGTCATATATTTCTATAGACGAAACTGTAGCCGTATCTATTTCAAAGTTTTTGTGTAGAGGGATCATAATGCAACTTGGCAGAGTAATCATAACGAGAACTAAAGTTAATGTCAATAATATAATTCGTTTCATTTTTCGTTCCTCCGATCATTTTGATTGAATTTATTATAGCCGAAGAGAGCCGAACACATAAGGTTTTCATCGGCAAATATCCGCATTTACTGCAGAAAAAATCCTCGTAAGATTATTATAGCACAACAAAACGAAAAATGCAACTGTTTGCGGCAAAAAAGCTCGCGCGCCCGCGTATCATGAATGAAATCTGCTTTCGCAGATGAAATCCAAGCAAGCTTGGATGAAATTAAATCCGCCGCGTCCTTCTTCCTGCGAAGCGGGATTTCATCGCGAAGCGATTTCATCCACCGAAGGTGGATTTCTTCCGCAAACGGCGGATTTAGTTGAAAAAAAGCACTGCACACGCAGTGCTTTTTTTCTGGCTAATGACTATAACTTTGATACAAAACAATGTTTCATACTCGCGCTTTTGTTTCAGTTTGATAAAAAGATTTCAGTCCAATGATCTCATTCCTATTATCAAAAATCGGAGTCGGATGTACAAACCAAACGTCCGAAACGCGAAGATACTTTTCGATGTTGCAATCCTCAACCTCGTCAAATACCGTTATTACTTCCTCACCGTCGGGTTCAATGCGAAAGATCATTTTCTTCCCGGTTTCCAGTTCAATAAGAAGATGAGAATCATATATTACTCGGTCCATCTCTCCCGCTATTGTGCTTTCAAAAATTTTGATTTCCCGAACATTTCCATACGGGCAAGGCAATATTTCACCTGCAGCCAATTTCATCTCTGCTTTAGAAATATTCGCCGTAAACACCATTCTATCGATTCCGTCGAAACAAGTGTCTGTATCCCGATCTGCCGTAAGAGAAACCATACACAAATCCGATTCATTCGGATGTCTGAAATATATATTGACTTTATGAGATTTTGTCAAGCTGTCATTCATAGGCATAGAACCGATATCAAGTCCGATAAATTCACATCCAACTAAATCTTTCAGCGCGGAACATACCTCTTCATCCATGTGATATCTGAATGTGTTTCTGCTTACGCCGAAAACATCTGTATCTTTCCAGTATTCCTTGCCCAACCGTTTCGAATCAGATCCACGTATAACCGCTCTCATTTGGACACAGGGAGAATCCTGAAACCATTTTGGAGCATACAGCGCATTATCGCAAAATGTTACTTCAAGGTTATCGGATATGCGACAAGGTTTTTCGCTGTTTTCTATTATTTTTCCATAAATATTCCACCATCCGACGTAAGTCGTTTCTCCATTTTCGTCTTTTCCAAAGTCATACACTTCATCGGGATCTTCCAAGTCAAGTCCGAGCTCATTAAAACGCTTTTTCACATCGTCAGAAAAGGTGTGCACATATTCTCTGAAAGCGCAGCAAGGCGGACATCCGCAACGGTGCTTTTTTTCCGCAAGCGTTTTCATTTTTTCTTCATACACATCAATAGTGTAATTTTCAAATTCAAATATCATCACGATCCTTCTTTCGCTTCGAATCATTAACAATAGTATCCATCATGCCCATATAAGCAGTACATCCGCATCTTACTCGTCCTTCTAAAAATATTATATCACAAAAAAACAAAAACCGCAATCCTTTTGTATAAGCAAGTTTTCTCTCATAAAGATCACCTCCGACAAACATATTATATCATAATTTTTATGATATTTCAATTTTAATAAAAGCTTTTCGACCAAAGGGAGAAAAGCTACCTAAATTATTCATTTTTCATTATTCATCATTCATTATTCACTAAAAAATCCGCGTTTGCCAAATGAATAATGAATAGTGAATGATGAATAATGAATAATAAAATAAAAATCCGCATTCTTACGAACGC
>JAZQXP010000084.1:0-4887 GCA_045632925.1 Eubacteriales bacterium
TACGTAGGGGTGTAGCTCAGTTGGTAGAGTACTGGTCTCCAAAACCATGGGTCGTGGGTTCGAGTCCTTCCGCCCCTGCCAAAAATAACGGATAGCCATTCGGCTATCCGTTATTTTTTGTAGTGACTGTATTGACGATGAACCCCTTATTGTTTCGCTTTGCGAAACAATAATACTGTTCGCGCTACCACAGCACGTAACTCTCCCGCCCAATTATGCGCGAACTACGGGTTCAGAGTCCTTCCGCCCCTGCCAAAAAGAAAAGTCGCGCGCGTAAGCAAGCGGCTTTTCTTTTTGTATTATTCATTTTTCATTATTCATCATTCATTATTCATTAACTTGCGCGACTTTTCTAATGAAGAATGAATAATGAAGCCGCTGCGCTGATGAATAATGAATAATTGAGGTAGCTTTTCGCTGTGGCGAAAAGCATTTTTTATATACACGCCTACGGCGTGATTTGCTTCGCAACCCCTTGAACTCCCCGCGATTTTGTGGTATAATGGAGCAAAGAAAGGCGGTGTCTTTATGAAGGATAATTTGAAATTATATAAGTATCATAAAAAGTACGCTATCTATAGATCAGAACAAGGATGGCTGAATTGGTATTCCGATGGTGCAATCGAATCTTTGCAAATGATTCTTGGGGAATATGATTCCTATAAGGATGAAACTATAAACGAAATTGTAATTCGATTTCGATCCGGTGAAATATTCAGTTGGAAAACTAAATATATAAACGGATATAACATCGGACAATTCGGTATTGCAGTTTCTGATGACGGTAAGATGGTTTTTGCTCAAACATGGGAAAACGGATTGTTTTGCTTTGATGCCAAAACCGGTGAACGAATTTGGAAAACAAAGAGCCGCCGCGGAATCACCAACATATTTGTGGGGGATACCACAATTACCGCTCAATTGCACGATTATGCGATGCAATTGATTGATATAAATACCGGAGAAGTTTTAAAAGAAAAACGCCCTTGCACGGCATGGGGATTTACATCCCTTGATAATCAGCATATTGTTTGTCATGTTACAGGTCGCAAATGGGAAATTATTGAAGCCGAAACGCTTGAAGTAAAAGAAACATTTACGCATAAAGAGTTTACAGGAAACCATACCGATTTTTGTATCAATCATATCGGCTTGTGCGAAAACGGAAATATTCGTGTGGCGGGATTTGATAATGTTTGGGATGATTCAGAAAAGCCTCCTAAGATGTTGCCAAATATTGAGTTTGAATATTTTTTGAAGTCAAGCTACTTTGAAGGACTTAATAACAATTCATAATACATAGATTCGTTTGCAAGCATGGAGTAGCACCCCGGAAGACAGCGGTCAAGGGCTGCTCCCATCATCGCCAAGGGATAAGTCTACCCACCGACCGAAAATCATGGATCGATTTCGAAAAAACTTGCGGTATGGATCGATTTTGAAAGGGCAAGACAAAAATAACGGATAGCCATTCGGCTATCCGTTATTTTTTGTAGTGACTGTATTGACGATGAACCCCTTATTGTTTCGCTTTGCGCAACAATAATACTGTTCGCGCTACCACAGCACAAAACTTTCTTATCCAATTATGCGCGAACTGCGGGTTCAGAGTCCTTCCTTTTATTATCCGAAAACAGTTGAAATCCTCACGGATTTGTGGTATAATGATTTTACAAATCAATCTTTTCGTAAAGAGGTTCAAAACATGAAGACGTTCAAAAATCCCGTTTCTCCCTTTGATGCGCCCGATCCTTTTATGACCTTTGATCCCGTTACAGGATATTACTACGCCCTTTTCACCCGCGGTTCAAAGCTCGAGCTCTTCCGAAGCCGCCACGCCGGCTCGATCGTCACCGACGGCGATTCACGCGTCATTTACCTCCCCGACGGCGAGCGCGACGGTATCTGGGGCGACATCTGGGCTCCCGAAATGCATCGCGCACCCGACGGCAAATGGTATATCTACACCAGCGGCAGGATCAAGCCCGAGCCCAGCCAAAAACGAATCTTTGTTATGGAAGGACCCGCCGAAGATCCCTTCCGCGGCGAATGGATCTTCCGCGGCAAGCCTTTTCCCGATACCTTCTCGATCGACCCCACCGTTTATACCGCGCCCGATGGCGTTCAATACCTCTGCTCATCGCGCGTTGACCCCGTTTACGGTCAGGTACTTGACATCTGCGACCTCGAAAATCCCTACACCTGCGGCAAAAATCACGCAACCATCGCCCGTGCCGAGCTCGATTGGGAGCTTGTCGCGCCCTACGTTGGCAGAAGTGCCATCGTAGAGGGAGCTTTCTTCCTTGAGCGGAACGGCCGACTCTTCATCATTTATTCGGCTAACGGTTGTTGGTCGGACGACTACTGCCTCGGCGTTCTTGAGCACACGGGCGGCTCGCTTTGCGATGCCTCAAACTGGAAAAAGCACCCCTCTCCCATCTTCGTCCACGGAAACGAGCTCTACGGTCCCGGTCACGCCTCCTTCTTCACCTCGCCCGACGGCAATGAGGTCTGGTGCGCTTACCACGGTATGAAGGAGCACAACGCGACCTGCACGGGCGCGCCCCGATTCTTCAATATCCAGCGAGTTGATTTCGATGCCGAAGGCTACCCCGTTATGGGTCTGCCAACCGGATACGAGATCGACCTTGACCCTCCCTCCGGCGAGGCTGAATGATCCGAAACAGTCCGCGACACCCGCGGCGGTCGCAACTGCGGCGATCTTCGTTGATCTTTTCATCTTTACTCCTCATTTTCAAGAATATTCATAAACTGCTCGCCCGTGATCGTCTCGTTGACGTAAAGGTAATGCGCGAGCAGATCGAGCTTGCAGCGGTTTTCGGTCAGTATCTTTTTCGCCTTTTCATACTGATTCTTCACGAGAGAGACGACCCGCTCGTCGATCTTCGACTGCGTTTCTGCCGAGCAGGAAAGAGAGGTGTCGCCGCCGAGATACTGGTTCGTCACGGTTTCAAACGCGACCATACCGAAATCATCGTCCATACCGAAGCGCGTTATCATTGCGCGGGCAAGCTTCGTTGCCTGCTCGATGTCGTTTGAGGCGCCCGTGGTCACCGACCCGATTGCGATCTCCTCGGCGGCGCGTCCGCCCGTATAGGTTGCGATCTTGTTCTCGATCTCCGTCTTCGTCATCAGATAATGATTGCCCTCGTCGACCTGCATTGTGTAGCCGAGTGCGCCCGATGTGCGCGGGACGATCGTGATCTTCTGCACGGGCGCAGAATTAGACTGCTTTGCCGCGACAAGCGCGTGACCGATCTCGTGGTACGCCACGATCATCTTTTCCTTGTCGGTCAGGATCGCGTTTTTCTTCTGATAACCAGCGATCACAGTCTCGATGCTCTCCTCGAGGTCTGCCTGCGACGCGGCATTTCTGCCCTGACGGACCGCGCGAAGCGCCGCCTCGTTGACTATATTCGCAAGCTCCGCGCCAGATGCGCCCGACGCCATACGCGCGATATGGATGTAGTCGATATTCGGCTCGACCTTGATCCGCTTTACGTGGACGCGCAGGATCTCTTCCCTGCCCTTTAAATCGGGGAGCTCGACGGGCACGCGGCGGTCGAATCGACCCGGACGTGTCAGCGCGGGATCGAGAGTTTCGGGGCGATTCGTTGCCGCGAGGATGACGACGCCCGTGTTGCCCTCAAAGCCGTCCATCTCGGTCAGAAGCTGATTGAGAGTCTGCTCACGCTCGTCGTTTCTGCCGCCACCGATCGAGTCGCGTTTCTGTCCGATGGCGTCGATCTCGTCGATGAAGACGATGCAGGGTGCCTTTTCCTTTGCCTGCTTGAAGAGGTCACGCACCTTCGACGCGCCCATTCCGACGAACATTTCAACAAATTCCGAGCCCGACATCGAGAAAAAGGGCACGTTTGCTTCGCCCGCAACTGCCTTCGCGAGCATCGTCTTACCCGTGCCGGGAGGTCCGACGAGGAGCAGACCCTTCGGCATCCTTGCGCCGACCTCCTCGTACTTTTTCGGGTTGTGGAGATAATCGACGATCTCGGCAAGGCTCTCCTTTGCCTCGTCCTCGCCCGCGACGTCTGAGAATTTGATTCCGTCCGAGGAACGAACGTATACCTTGGCATTGCTCTTGCCCATATTGAACATCATCGAGTTCTGCCCGCCCATCTTCTTCATCATGTGTCTCGAGATGAGGTTTCCGATGAGGATGAATCCGCCAATCGGGATTATCCAGTTGAAGAGCAACTGCGAGAAGAGCGAGGGTTGCTCGATGATCTCGCCCGCAAAGACCGCGCCCGCGGCGTGGAGTCTTTCTGTCAGCAGAGGATCGTTGACGATTCCCGTCTTGTAGACCTGCTTTCCCGCCTTGTCGGTGAAAAGAATATAGTTTTCCGACTCTACGATCTGCACCTGACCGATCTCGCCCGACTCAGTCATGGTCATAAAGCTGCCGTAATCGGTCTCCTTGATCTGCATATCGCTGAAAAAGGGGACAAGCACCATATTTATTATCATAACTATCGCCAGCGTGGCGATATAAAAGATCAGCATCTTTTTCTTTGGGTTCTTGACTTCGTTCATTTCTGCCTCCTTGGCATTTTTCTTCATTTTACAGTATTATTATATACCGCGATTCTAAACTGAAAATAAAATATTGTGAAAATATAAAAGGGGCTGGCTCATTTAAGTTTTCTATGAGGAATGTATTCGGTAAGATTTTCGGAAAGCCGTACACCATCACTCTCCGCCCGAATCTTGCACGAAAAACACATAGAAGTTCAATCGCGTTCTCCTTCCACCGCTCCCCCGCGGTCCCCCTCCCTCCCGGAGGGAGGCTAAGGAGTCAGCGTAAACTCGTATGAAAATACAGCGAATATCGTTCAAATTAATAATTATGCA
>JAZQXP010000085.1:0-7838 GCA_045632925.1 Eubacteriales bacterium
GCGACGAATATCGTTCAAACTTATAATTTTATATACCAAATTGGAAGATTTTTATTGAAATTAATTTGCTTAAACTCCATCGAAAGTGCATATTATTCTTAAATAAAATATTCCAATCTGCTTTGAATGGGTTAAGACTCAAACGGTGTTCGCTGAATAGCGAATGAATTCAGGATGAACCCTTTACATTCCCCATGCGGGCGTATTTGCAAGCAAATGTGGGGACCGCGTGAAGCGGTGGTTGAGGAGAGCACCGTTTGTACAATATGAAGAACAGAAACGGTGATTATTTATTGAAATCGGGAAATTTCCGCTTGCGGAAATTCACCTACAACCAGCAACCAGCAACTAGCGACTAATCCTCATCCAACAAACACATCATTCTCCCACGGTCCCTCGATCACCTGTCCGTACTGATTTACGTACTTGCCGTAGCCGTGGAATTTATTATTGAGCCAATAGCCCTCGTAGGATGCGCCGTTTGCCCAGCTTGCCTCGCCGTAGCCTGTGCGAACGTCGTTCTCCCACGCGCCGACGTATTTGTAGCCCGCGGGGGTCTCATAGGTGCCCTGACCGTGGAATTTATGGTCCTTGAAGTCGCCGTCATAATATGCGCCGTTCGCGTATGTATAGCGTCCCTTGCCGTTCCAGAGGTCAGCCTTCCAGGAGCCCGTGTAGCTTGTGCCGCCGCTATAGACCATAGTTCCCTGCCCCTCGCGGTATCCCTTCACGAAATATCCTTCGTAAACCGCACCGTTCGAGTAATTGACCTTGGCATAGCCGTTGTACTTACCCGACTTGAACGCACCTTCGTACCTAAAGCCGCCCTTATCGGTATACGTACCCTGACCGTCGAACTCGTTATTGAGAAATCCGCCGACGTATTTCGTGCCGTCCGTCCAGGTCATCGTTCCGTTTCCGGTACGCGCGCCTTCAATAAAGTAGCCGGTGTAGACCGAGCCGCTCGACCAGGTGTATGTGCCGTAGCCCGTGCGCTTGTTTTCGACCCAATCGCCCGAGTATTTGTCGCCGCTCGGCCAGGTATACGTGCCCTTGCCGTGCAATTTACCCATATCGAAGCTTCCGCTGTAGGTGTCGCCTTCCTTCCAAACGCGGGTGCCCTCGCCGTGGAAGCTTCCGTTCACGAAATAGCCCTCGTATGAGCCGCCCTCGGTATAAATGATCTTGCCGTAGCCGCTCGGAGTGCCGTGCTCGAGATAACCCGTGTAGATGCCGTAGGAGAGCTGATGATCGGTGACCATACCCGTGAACATCTCCTTCGAGTTCTCTTCCTTGAGGTACTCGGCGGTAAGATGCGAGGTCCCCTTTAAGAACTCGTAGGCATTTTCATCAATTTCATCGTCCCAGCCGATGATGAAGGCGGTCAGCGCATCGGTCGCCTCGCCCGAATTCATAATGCTTTCGGGGAGATTCGCCTCCGCGAGGTCCTTGACCTCCTGAGGATAATAGAAATCCTCGGCTCCGTAGAGATGATAGAGCTCGTGGCGGAACGCGGTGGTATCCGAGGAATAGAGGACGAGCATTTCGGTCCTTCTCTCCGAGGTCTGCTGTCTCGCGTAGGCTCTGCCCGCGCGGTTGAGCGCTATCACGATGGGATTGGAATCGGCATCGTTCTGATCGTCGAGCTCCTTTTGCGCATTATCCTTGCTCGTAAAGCCCGCCGCCTTGATGACGTCATCCTCCCAGAGGTTGAAGGTCGTTATCGCGGTCTTGCCCTCGATCTTGACGTCGACAAAGCTGAAGGTCACGTCAAGCTCCTTGCCGTAGCCCGCGGCATCCTTTTCGAGTCTCTTCTCCTGCTCTTCAAGCGAGGAGATGAGTGCCGAGCGGGTCGCGCTGTCCCATGTCGTCTCGGAATCGCTCGCGATCAGGACCGTCACGTTGACGTGACCGACAAGCGTCTTACAGCGTCCGTTATTGACGTTTGTAAGGTAAACGTGGCTTTCAAATTCATCGGGGATATTGTCGGTGGTCTCGGGGAGGGTCGTCACAGGGACTGTAGTCTCGGGAACTCTTACCGTTGTATCGGGAGCCTCCGTGCGATAGGGAGGGTCGGTCTCGATATCGAGAGCCTCGGTTGCGGGGTCTCTTTTCCTTGTTTCTTCATCGTCATCGCGCTCGTGCGTTCTGATCCCCGTGTATTCCGAGAGGAAGGTCTCGGCGAAGAATCCGCAAGAGGAGAGCGAAAGCGCAACGGTAACGAGGCAGAGCATAAGCGCCGCCATTCGTATACCGAATTTCTTCATTCTGTTATCCATTTACAGTAGTCTCAACGGGCGTCGTTTCGGGCGCGCCGATCTTTCCGAGATATTCTTCAAAAGTAATGCCCTTTGTCATAATTTCGGTCGCGATCTCGACTCCGACGTATCTGTAATGCCAGGGCTCGTAGATTATACCCGTGATATGCGTCGTTCCCTTCGGATAACGCAGGATAAATCCGTATTTGTGGCAATTAGCCATCAGCCATTGCTGCGTTGCCGTATCAGCCTGACCGTCATCGAGCCAGGGGCGCGAGACGCAGAGGATATCGACCGCAAGACCAAGCTGATGCTCGCTCGTTCCGGGAACAGCCGTCTCCTTTGCCGCAAGAACCTTAGCCTCAGCCTCGGAATAGCCCTTGCTTATGAAGGAATTTACCTTCTTATCAAAGAGATAGGTCTGGTCGTCCCAGGTACGGTACGCCGAGCAGATATAGGGGGTAAGTCCCGCCGCCTTACAGTCGGCAAGCATCTGCTTGAGCGCAGGTACGCATCTCGAGTCCATCTTATATTTGCCCGTCACCGTCTCAAGCTCGAAGGAATACTCCTCGGGGAGAGGATACCAGGGGTTGACAAGGACGAGATTCCAGGGAGTCTCGGTCACCTCGGGCTCGGGAGTTGTCTCGGGCTCTGTCGTAACCTCGGGGGTGGTTTCGGGCTCGGTCACGGGAAGCGTCGTCTCCTCTTCGGTGGTCTCGGGCTCGGTCACCTCGGCGGTAGTTTCGGGAGGAGTCACAGACTCGGTGGTCACGTCCTCGGATGGAGTCGTGGTTTCGGGCTCAGCCGTGGTTATTTCCTCGGGCGGGTCGGTCAGAACTATATCTCCGCCGCCCTCGTCAATGAGCATACAGGACGAAAGCGCGCCGAGGGTTGCAAAAAGGAGCAGTGCAAGAGCTGTAAGCCTTAAGAGCTTTGTCATTCAGCCGCCTCCAGAATGTCTCCGATGCCGCCAAAGATATATTTAGGTCTGTAGGGGAAGTTACCGATGTCCTCGCGCGCGGTAACTCCGCTGAGAACGAGGATGGTATCAACGTTCGATTCGATGCCCGCGATGATGTCGGTGTCCATTCTGTCGCCGATGAAGGCGATATCCTCCGAGTGACAGCCGAGACGCTTGAGTCCGTGGCGGATCATTACGGGGTTGGGCTTGCCGACGAAGTACGCCTTTTTGCCGGTCGCGATCTCGATGGGCGCAACGAGAGAGCCCGTTGCGGGCATGATTCCGCGGTCGGTAACTCCGACGGTGTCGGGATTGGTACCGATCAGCTTTGCGCCCGCGTTGACGAGTGCGATAGCCTTTTCGATTTTCTCAAAGCAATAGGTCCTCGTCTCGCCGACAACAACGTAGTCGGGGTTGACGTCATTCATATAGATGCCCTGATCGTACATAGCCTTCGAGAGCGAAGCCTCGCCGATGACGTAGGCGGTGCATCCGGGTGCCTGGCTGTGGAGGAACTCCGCGGTTGCCATTGCGCTTGTGTAGAAATGATCGGGAGTGACCGAAAGGCCCATGCGCTCAAGCTTCATCGAAAGCTCGTGGGGTGTTCTTTCGGGGGAGTTGGTCAAAAATACAAACTTTTTGTTGTTATCAAGCATCCAGTTTACAAATTCGCGCACGCCTTCAAGAATCTTGTCGCCGTGATAGATAACGCCGTCCATATCGCAAATAAAACCCTGCTTTTCAAGAATGTTTTTCATGTTTTTCTCCTGAATGTTTAATCATAAATTATTATCATAGGGGTGAAATGCGGAATGAGGAATGCAAAATGCAAAATAAGGTAGCTTTTCGCGGAGCGAAAAGCATTTTTTAATCTGAAAATTTCCGAGCTCCGCGAGGAAATTATCCTTTCACTAGCCACTAGTCACTATCCACTAGCCACTAATTACTCCGCTTCCGCATATATCATCCCGATCCCCTGCCTGAGGGTCTCGGCGTCGAGCGCGCCGCTGCCGTAGGCGATGAGGTTGCCCGCGGCGTCAATGAAGAAGGTCGTCGGGATCGACTGAATGCCGTACGTGTTCGATGCTTCCATATCGGTATCGTAGTAGACGGGGAAGCTGTACTCCATCATATGAATGAAATTGCGCGCGGATTCAACTGTCTCGCGCTCGCCGTCGGTCAGATTGACCATCATAAAGGTGACCTTGCCTTCATATTCCTTGCAGATCGCGTCAAAATCGGGCATTTCAGCCTTGCAGGGAGGACACCAGCTCGCCCAGAAATTCAAAACTACGGGCTTTCCCTTCATATCCGAGAGCTTGACGGGCTTGCCGTCCGCGTCGTAAACGGTGAAATCGGGCGCGGGATCGTATTCGTTTTTGCCCTCCGCGTGGGTGTGATCCTGCTCGGACTCGGACTCGGTCGTGTCGGGCTCGATAGTTACGATCTGGTCTTCCTCCTTACACGCCGATAGCACAAAAAGCATCAGCAGGGCGAGGAAAAGTGACAAAGCTCTCTTCATCAAAGAGCCTCCAGAAGTGCCTCGTATCTCGTCAGAAGGAAGTCATATCCCTCGTCCGAGAAGTGGCGGTTCGACTTGCCCTCGAGAACACATCCCTCGTCGATCCACTCGCACTGCGCGGGATTGTAGAAGGAAAATCCCGCCTGTCGGTAGTTATCGAAGCAGACGATACCCCATCTTGCGCAGACCGCGAGCATCGCGTCAACGTAATCGACGTCGGAAAGCCCCTCCTTGTTCTTCGAACGCCAACGGTCGTAGTTGGTCAGGAAGAGGAACTTTGCTTTCGGGTATTTCGCTGTCAGACCGAGAATCAGGACGTTGAGCGCACCGCAGAAGGTAGACGTGTCCTCCGAATCGATCTCGCCGAGCGGAACGTGGAGTCTCTTGTCGTTCGCGCCGCCGAGAACAACGACGTAATCGGCGCCGTCCTCCATATCGGCGTAGCGCACGCACATGGGGACTCTCTGCGGCTCGACCGTCTGAACGGCTACGGGATTTCCGTTGATGCCGTGATTATATACTGTCATATTGTGCTTTTTTGCAAGCTTATTGACCCAGGTGACCTCATTTCCGAGCTTCGAGCCGTGGATGAGCGAGTCACCGAGGGCAACGAGTGTTTTTCCGGTGAGATTGGACATAATGATTATCCTCCGTATTTACATACTAATACATAATAATTATATCATTTGATTTTTGATTTGTCAAGGTATAGGATGATCTTCATTTATATTATACCGCATTTTACTCATTATTTCTGTGATCCGGTCACAAGTCATATCTGCCCGCCGCGATGATTATATCTTGACAAACAAACGCTCTGATGATATAATAGATAAGCAGAAAGCTGGTATTATCAATGAAAAAACTAATATGTTTTCTTTTATTCTGTCTGCTTTGCCCCGTTTTGGGCGGATGTGCCGGACAAAGCTCCCCCGACAGCGACGAATACTACTCGTTCACAGACAGCACGGGCAGAAAAATTACGCTTACAGAAAAGCCCGAGCGGGTTGCCGTCCTCTTCTCCTCCTATGCCGAAATGTGGACGCTTGCGGGCGGAGAGATCCACCTCACCGTCGGCGAGAGCGTCGAGCGCGGATTTGCCGATGAAGGCGTTCTCCTCGCGGATGCGGGCGCGGGAAAGACTATTGACCGCGAGATACTCGTCGCATCCGAGCCCGATCTCGTCATTGCCTCGGCTGACATAGCGGCGCAGGCTGAGCTTGCGGGTTATCTCGACACGCTCGGGATCCCCTGCGCACTTTTGCGCGTTGATTCCTTCCGTGATTACGCCGCCGCGATGGAGCATCTCTGCGCGATCACGGAAAGGCGCGATCTTTACGAGAAAAACGTTGCATCGGTCGGCACTGAGATCGAAAAGATCATCTCCTCGGTCGACAAAAGCATCGCGCCGCGTATCCTCTTCGTCCGTTGCGGCTCCTCATACGGCGCAACCAAGGCGAAGACCGCCGAGGAAAACTTCGTTTGTATGATGCTCTCCGAGCTCGGCGCCGTCAATATCGCGGACTCGGCTCCCGAGCTCTGCGATGGGCTTTCGCTCGAGTCGATCCTCCTCTCACAGCCCGAAAAGATCCTCTTTTCGACAATGGGAAACGAGAAGAAGGCAAAGGAATACATGAACGGCGTTCTCGAATCGGAGGCTTGGCAGGCGATCGATGCCGTCCGCTCGGGCGACTACGTTTATCTCGACAAAAATCTCTTCCAATTCAAGCCGAATGCCCGTTGGGGCGAGGCTTACAAATTCTTAGCGGAGTATCTTTACGGTGAAAATTAAGCGGATCACGACCTTTTCGATGCTCGGCATAGCTCTCGTTGCGCTATGCCTTTTGTCGATGCGGTTCGGAAGCGTACACCTCGATACGGCAACCTTTTTCTCTGCTTTATTATATAAGGAAGGTTTTGGTACGCAGAGCGTGATCCTCTACACCCTCCGCCTTCCCCGTATCTGCGCGGGAATACTCGCGGGAGTCGGGCTCGGAGTCTCGGGCGTGCTCCTGCAGAGCGTGACCGACAACAAAATGGCAAGCCCCGGACTGATCGGAGTCAACTCGGGCGCGGGATTTGCCGTCATCCTCGCGCTTTCTCTGCCGATGATACCCGTCGCGCTGATCCCGATCGTCTCCTTTGCGGGCGCGTTTCTGGCAACTCTCGCCATAATTGCGATAGCGGGACGGATGGGAATGACGAGGAACACGGTCGTTCTCAGCGGAATTGCCTTTTCCGCGATACTTTCGGCGGGGATCTCGCTTCTTTCGCTCCTTGACACCGACGTTCTCGTCGGCTACAACTCTTTTTCGGTCGGCTCACTCGCGGGAGTTGAGCAGGGTGAACTGATCCTACCCGCGATCCTGATAATAATTGCTTTGACAGTCGCGCTTTTTGCCGCGCCGAAGATAAATCTCCTCGCGCTCGGCGCACCTATCGCGTCCTCGCTCGGAGTCAACGTCCGCGGACTGCGGATCCTTTGTATGCTTCTGGCATCGGCACTCGCGGGCGCGGCGGTTTCCGTGGTCGGTCTGCTCGGATTCGTCGGACTTATGTCGCCCCATATCGCGCGCGCACTCGTCGGACCCGACGCAAAAAGACTTATCCCCTGCACCGCCCTTGTCGGCGCGGACCTCGTTCTTCTCGCGGACCTCTGCGGAAGAGTGCTTGCCGCTCCCGGAGAGCTCCCCGTCGGAGTGCTGATGGCTCTGCTCGGCGCGCCCTTCTTCCTCTTCATTCTTCTGAAGGGAGGCAGCCGCGATGCTTAAATTTGACACTCTTTCGGTTTTTTACGGCAAAAAGCAGGTGCTTTTTGATATTTCAGCCTCGATCGAGCGCGGAAAATTCACCGCCATCATCGGCAGAAACGGATCGGGTAAATCGACCCTCCTCTCCGCGCTGACCTCGCAGATCGCGTATTCGGGCAAAATTCTGCTCGACGGGCGCGATATTTTCTCGATCGACCGCCGCGAGCGCGCAAAAATCATCTCATTTTTGCCGCAGAATCTGCCCGTGACTCAATTTACTGTCGGAGAGACGGTCGCTTTCGGGCGCGAGCCGCATATTTCCTTTAGGCTCACCGAATCCGACCTCG
>JAZQXP010000086.1:0-5285 GCA_045632925.1 Eubacteriales bacterium
TATAATTATGCATAATAAAATAGGAATATTTTATTTAAATCAGTTTGCACTCACAATGGAGTTTTGGCAAACCTTTTCAATAAAATATTCCTTTTTGCTTTTTATAGGTTAATTTATAACGATATTCGCTGAATAGCCGAAGGATTTTACGCTAACCACTAAGCCTCCCTCCGGGAGGGAGGGGGACCGTCGCTTGACGACGGTGGAAGGAGAACGCGATTGCGTCTTTTCAGAGCTTGAAGTAAAACTTTGGGCTGAAGGTGATGGTGTATGTTTTCCGCAAATAATTACTCTAATTTACTAACTAAATGAGCCAGCCCCTGCTTTTTTAAAACCGATTGATAAATCCATTCTTTTATTCAGCGTTATTTTTCATTCTTGTTGACAACTTTGAGGTTGGCATGGTATAATAAATCATCTCTTTTCGGGAGGCTTTGAGGATGAGATTTTTATTTCCGCTTGACGGCGATTGCATAAATAAAAACGACGGTATTTTGATCGACGGAGGTATTCTGATCGAGGCGAGAGTAAGTGCGCCCGCGGAATCCGAGATCTTTATCGGCGGCGAAAGAGCGAAGTTTTCGGACGGAGTATGGAGCGCGAAGGTCTTGGTCTCGGATTATAAAACTATACTTGCGGCAGAGGATGCGTCAAACAGCGAGAGAGAAGAGATCACTCTGCTTCGCTTCCGCGATCCCGTGGGGAAGTTCCGTCTTTCCTCGGACGATAATATCCTTTTTTTGCTTGATCTGACCGAAAATTGCGACAAATATAAGTCGATCTTCGATAATCCATACCTTGCGCTGTATAAGGAGGCGCACGACCGCTTTTCGGCAAAGGTGCATCTCAATCTTTTTTACGAATATATTCCCGACGAAAAATATTTTTCCTCGCCGCGCCCCTATTTCAATCTCTCGATGATGACGGACAAGTACAAGCGCGAGTTCGAGGAAAATTCGGATTGGTTGAAGCTCGCCTTCCACGCAAATTCCGAATTTCCCGATAAGCCGTATAAATATGCAAGTGCGGAAAAGATCCGCGAGGACTACGAAAAGGTCGTCTCCGAGATCGTCCGATTCGCGGGCGAGGGCTCGCTGAGCGACACTACGACCGTCCATTGGGGCGAGGCAAACCGCGAGGTCGTCCGTGAGCTTCGCGCACAGGGTCTGCACTCGCTGACGGGATATTTCAGAAGGACGGCGAAGGGCGATCCGCGCGTTTCCTATTATTTCGACGGCGACGAACTCGATCATATCGGCTCGCGCGATTTCTGGTACGACGCGGACGAGGGCATGATCTTCGCGCAGATCGACCTCGTGCTCAATGAAAAGAGGTATGAGGACGTGATGGCGGCACTGCCCGCGATCGCGGACGATCCGCTAAGAGGAGGATTTATTTCTCTTATGATCCACGAGCAGTATTTCCACAGCGACTACCACAGACACCTGCCGGACTTTTCCGCGCGCGTTCTTGACGCCTGCGAATATCTCTTCTCGCGCGGTTATAGGGGCGAGCATATCGGGAGCATCACGGCGCAAAAATAATTTATAAAAAATCATCAAAAACCGCATTTTTATTCATTTTAGGTATTGACATATTCATTAAAATGGTGTATAATATGCAGGTATTCACAAAAATCGTGCATATTTATGCAAAACAAGGAGTTTATTATGAAGGTTATTGACAAATCCAAGATAAAGAAAGTTGCTCTCGCTTATTCGGGCGGTCTCGATACGTCCATCATCATTCCGTGGCTCAAGGAAAACTACAACAACTGCGAGGTCATTGCGATCTCGGGTAACGTCGGTCAGGCTGACGAGCTCGAAGGCCTTGAGGAAAAGGCGCTCAAGACGGGTGCGTCCAAGCTCTACGTCCTCGATCTTTGTGACGATTACGTTGACAACTACATCATCCCCACAATGAAGGCGGGCGCGATCTATGAGGAATACCTCCTCGGAACCTCCCACGCACGTCCCTGCATCGCAAAGGCTCTCGTTGAGGTCGCGCTCAAGGAAGGCTGTGACGCTATCTGCCATGGTTGCACGGGTAAGGGCAACGACCAGGTCCGTTTCGAGCTGACCATCAAGGCGTTCGCGCCCGATATGCCCATCATCGCTCCCTGGAGAGAGTGGGATATCAAGTCGCGTGAGGAAGAGATCGATTATGCCGAGGCGCATAACGTACCGCTCAAGATCAACCGCGAGACCAACTACTCGAAGGACAAGAACCTCTGGCATCTCTCGCACGAGGGACTCGATCTTGAGGACACCGGCAACGAGCCGCAGTATGAGAAGCCCGGCTTCCTCGAGATGGGTGTTTCGCCCATTATGGCTCCCGACACTCCCACCTATATCGAGCTCGATTTCGTTCAGGGTGCTCCCGTAGCTCTCAACGGCGAGAAGATGAGCGCGAAGGATATCATCCTCGCCCTCAACAAGATCGGCGGCGAGAACGGAATCGGTCTGCTCGATATCGTTGAAAACAGACTCGTCGGTATGAAGTGCCGCGGCGTTTACGAAACTCCCGGCGGAGCGATCCTCTATAAGGCGCACAGCGTCCTCGAGTCGATCTGTCTCGATAAATACACCCTCCACGAGAAGCAGAAGCTCGCGATCACGTTCGGCGAGCTCGTATACAACGGTCAGTGGTTCACACCTCTGCGCGAGGCTCTTTCCGCATTCGTTGACAAGACTCAGGAGACCGTAACGGGTAAGGTTCGCCTTAAGCTCTACAAGGGCAATATGATCAACGCGGGCGTATGGAGCGACTATTCGCTCTACAGCGAGGAGATCGCAACCTTCGGCGAGTCCGACTACGACCAGTCGCAGGCAGCGGGATTCATCAATCTGTTCGGTCTGCCGATTACCGTTAAGGCGATGGTGGATAAGAAGCACGCAAAATAAGTGGCTAGTGGCTAGTGACTAGTGGCTAGTGAAAGGTAATTTTTCGCCGAGGCGAAAATTTTCCGATTAAATAAATACAATAGCCCCTATGCGGGGCTATTGTGTTCTATGAGATGAATTTTATTTTTCTGTTTGATATGCGGTACAATAATGTCCTCCTCATCCACCACACGTACGTGTGGTCCCCCTTCCCCGCTGGGGAAGGCAAAGGGTGTCTGCGCTAATTCAATTGGTCCAACGAATATTGCTCAAATTTATAATTTTGCATAGCAAATTGGAAGATTTTTATTGAAATAATTTTGTCGAAACTTCACCGAGAGTGCGTAATTATTTTAATAAAAATATTCCGATCTGCTTTAAAGGGATTAAGTTTCAAACGATGTTCGCTGAATTGTAAAGGAATTTAGGACAAACCCTTAGCGTTCCCCAGCGGGGAAAGGGGACCGCGAGGAGCGGTGAATGAGGAGAGCACCGTTTCCACAGCATATTGGATAGAGCTTAAGTTTTCATCTATGGGTCCCCTCTGTGGAGGGAGAGATTTTTATATCCTTCGTAAAAATAAAAAAGGAAAAAGACTATGGCAAAACTTTGGGAAGGCAGAACGAGTGCGGCGACCGACAAGATCGCGGACGATTTCAATTCGTCGATCGCGGTCGACTGCCGTATGTATAAGGAAGATATTACGGGAAGCATGGCGCACGCCGCTATGCTCGCAAAGCAGGGGATAATCAGCCCCGATGAGGCAGAAGTGCTTATCGAGGGCCTCGGCGGAATTCTTGCAGACCTCGATGAGGGCAAGCTCGAGATCGATCCGACCGCTGAGGATATCCATATGTTCGTCGAAAGCGTGCTGACCGCGCGCCTCGGTGACGTGGGCAAGAAGCTCCATACAGCGAGAAGCCGCAACGATCAGGTCGCGCTCGATTTCCGTATGTATCTGCGCAATGAAACGGCTGTCGTTGTGGAGAAGATCCGAGCGATGGCGTCGGTCCTTGCAGATAAGGCGGAGGAGTACGCAACCGCGATCATGCCGGGATATACGCATCTCCAGCGCGCACAGCCGATCAGCTTCGGTCACCATCTGCTTGCCTACGCTATGATGCTTCTGCGCGACGTCGAAAGATTCGAGGACACCTTGAAGCGAATCGACATCTGCCCGATAGGATCCTGTGCACTCGCGGGCACGACGTATGACACAGACAGATATTTCGAGGCTGAAAAGCTCGGATTCTCGAAGATCGCGCTCAATTCGATCGACGGCGTTTCCGACCGCGATTTCGCGCTTGAATTCCTCTCGAATTGCTCGATCTTGATGACCCATCTTTCGCGCTACGCCGAGGAAGTTATCCTCTGGTCGAGCTGGGAGTTCGGTTTCGTTGAGCTTTCGGATGCCTACACCACGGGCTCTTCGATAATGCCGCAGAAGAAGAACCCCGATATGGCAGAGCTTATCAGGGGTAAGACGGGCAGGGTCAACGGCGATCTTATCTCGCTTCTGACCGTGATGAAGGGTCTGCCGCTTGCGTACAACAAGGATATGCAGGAGGACAAGGAGATGGTTTTCGACGCGCTCGATACCGTCAAGATGTGCCTCGACGTTGCGATCCCGATGACGGCAACTATGAAGGCGCGCACGGAGAAGATGCGTAAAGCCGCAGAGGGCGGATTCATCAACGCCACCGATCTCGCCGATTATCTCGTCGGCAAGGGACTGCCCTTCCGCGCGGCTTATAAGATCTCGGGTCAGGTCGTTGCCGAGTGCATTAAGACGGGAAAGGTTCTTGAAAATCTGCCGCTTGAGGTCTATAAAAATTATTCCGATATTATCGACGACGACGTTTATGATGCCGTCAACCTCGATAATTGCCTCTGCCGCCGCACAAGTGCCGGAGGCCCCGCCGCGGATTCTGTCAAGGCTCAGATAGAGTTTGTCAGAGAAGCGACGAAATAAATAGTGATAAGCCAAGCCGTCCTCGAAAGAGGGCGGCTTGGTTTATCAGTTAAGATCTCGCTTTGCGAGAGTTAAGATCGCGCTTTGCGCGAGTTAAGATTGCCTTCGGCAAGTTAAGATTCGCCGTTGGCGAAGTTTAAGGAAAATTTCCGCCGAGCGGAAATTAATAAATAAAAACAGCGTGAAAGTTTTAGTCAAGTTTTTTCAAGAAGCTTATGCTTGCCTACGGCAAGCTACGACTCTGTCTCGGCGGCTGAACACCGCCGTTTTCCTTTGGAAAACCGCCAGAGCCGTACGGATCCACAAGGCAGAGCCTTGACCCGACCTCCGCAGAGGTCGGAACTCTCTCTTGCGCTTTAAACAGACTGCGCCCCGCAGGCTGTTTGGAAGGAGTAAAATCTCCCTTTGGGGAGATTTTTGCTCCTTCACCC
>JAZQXP010000087.1:0-21284 GCA_045632925.1 Eubacteriales bacterium
CGAGCAGTTTTGACGGAGCAGATTTTTTCGAGAACAAGGTTCTTTTCGATGATCATATATTAATATTATCAAGGAAAGAACTGCAGTTATCGGGAAAATCTGCCCGACAAAACCAATTATGTTCGACTCCCGTACGGCTAAGCTGTAAATTAAAAAACTAAATAATGAATCATCAAAAATTTCCGAGTATCTTTTTATTTAATTTACTATACTATCGTTTGTCGCATACCGATAGTTTATCAAAGCAAAACAAAATTATTGTTTATCTGATTTCCGAGCAACGCGAGGAAATTTACCATAACTCTGCACTCTGCATTCTGCATTCTGAACTGAAAAAGCCGTCTCTTTCGAGACGGCTTTTATATTAGTCATTTACAAACTCGTCGTAGATCGCCTTTACGGTGACCTCAAAGTCGCGTTCCTCAACGCCGAGGATGATGTTGAGCTCAGATGAGCCCTGGTCGATCATTCTGATGTTGACGCCCGCATTTGAAACGGCAGAGAATACTCTTGCCGCGGTACCCTTAGCCTTGATCATACCGCGTCCGACGACTGCGATGAGCGCGAGTCCGTCGTCAACGGTGATGCTGTCGGGCTTGAGAGTGCGGTTCAGCGAAGCGATGAGCTTGTCGCGGATGGGATCAATATCCGAGGTCGCAACGATAACGCTCATCGTGTCGATGCCCGTGGGCATATGCTCGAAGGCGATTCCGTTTTCCTCGAAGACCTCGAGCATACGGCGACCGTAACCGATCTGCGAGTTCATAAGATCATCTTCAACGGTGAATACCGAGAAGCCGCGTCTGCCCGCGATACCGGTGATGATATGCTTGTTATCGTAATCCGAAGCCGATGCAACGATCATTGTTCCGTCGTCGCCGGGACGCATAGTGTTTCTGATATTGATCGGAATACCCGCAATTCTTACGGGGAAGATGGCATCCTCGTGGAGAACGGTCGCACCCATATAAGAGAGCTCGCGAAGCTCGCGGTATGTAACCGTCTCGATGGCGCGGGGATTCTTGATTATTCTCGGGTCAGCCATCATAAAGCCCGAAACGTCCGTCCAGTTTTCGTAAAGGTCAGCGCCCGCCGCACGTGCTACGATCGAGCCGGTTATATCAGAACCGCCGCGGGAGAATGTCTTTACTGTGCCGTTGGGCATAAGTCCGTAGAAGCCGGGGATGATAGCGCGCTCGTGACGCGCAAGCTCTGCCGTGAGAACCTCGTGGGTCTTTTCAGCATCAAAGCTTCCGTTGTCCTTGAAGAGGATAACGTTTTCGGCGTCGATAAAATCAAAGCCGATGAATTTTGCAAGAATAAGTCCGGAGAGGTATTCTCCTCGGCTTGCCGCAAAGTCACGTCCGGCACGGCCGAGTATGGCGTTTTTGATATAAGTCAGCTCGCCACTGATATCAAAGTCAAGACCGAGGTCCGCAATGATACCCTGGAAGCGGGCGCAGATATTGCTGTAGCAGGTTTCAAATTCTTCCTTTGTCGACGCGTCTCTGGCGAGGCTGTAGCACTGATAAAGCATATCAGTGATCTTGATGTCGTCCGAGAATCGCTTTCCGGGTGCGGAAGGCACGACGTAGCGTCTGTCGGGATCTGCCGCGATGATTTCGGCAACTCTTCTGAATTTGTCGGCGTCTGCAAGTGACGAACCGCCGAATTTTACAACCTTGATACTCATTTTGATGCTCCGATCACGTTTGTTTTACATTATACTATAATATTATACAGATTTTTTTGTTTCTGTCAACAGAGAAATGTAAAAAAATTATCCCTTTTGGCAAAATTCTGCTTTTTTTACAGTATAACAAAGTAATCGGCAGGTTCTTTTTTGCAAACTGCAATATCAATCGGTGTAGTAAAAGAATTTATAGAAATTGGGATAATCGGCGTAAAGGTCGGCAAGCGTCCTGCGCGAGGAATCCGCGGGGTCATTGATGGTAAATCCCGAGGTCGTAAGTGACGGCCCTCCCTTATAACCCGTGATGACCACCCAATGCTGACCGCCCGCAGAGGTCTTCGCGCCGAATAAAACAGGTTTACCCGCGCGCAGCTGATCGTAAATCTTTGAAAGATATCCCGAGGAGCTGTAGACCGCGGTGTAATCGCTCGGCCAATAAACGTTGCCCGATGACGTATAGCTCAGCTTTCTTGACATAGCGTCGGGATAGATCGTAGTTCCCGTGCGATAGGACTCGATCATGGCGATCGATGTCGTAGTGCAGCCGACCCGGTAGATCGATTTACCCGATCTGCCGAGCGTGACGCTTGCCCATCTCTTGTCTGTTTGCATGTAATGCGGGACAGAGAGCGAGACGGCGGGATACGACGCGACGCTTGTAAGATAGCTTGAATTAACGTAACCGAGCTTTGTTCCGTCAAAAAGAATTCGGCTCCAATCGCCCGTTGTCCACAGAACGAGAACTACCTCGCCGCTCGGAAGACTTCCTATCTTTGAATAAGAAGTTCCCGCGCCGCTTCTGACGTTGAGATTGCCGCTTGTAGTTTTGACAGCCTTTGCGGTCGCGCTTACCGTCTGTATGTAGTCGGAATGGCAATAGCCGAATTTTCCGTCTTCAAACTCCACATACCACCAGTCGCCCGATTTCCACATCAGAGTCAGATAGCTTCCCTTATAAAGAGAAGAAACGATATCCGACGAGGTAGTAGCCGAACGTCTTACGTTAAGGCTTCCGCTTGCGGTAGCGACCCTGCCCGCACGTGACTCTGCCGACGCTGCGCTGACGCCGAGCGTATGAGCCATGAGCGAGACGACCGTTACAGCCGATAAAATAAATGCAATGATCCTTTTTTTCATATTGTCTTCCTTCTTTCCTTCGGAGAGGCTTGTGCCTGCCCGAAATTATTTCACATTCCCCCTTTTTGCGCTGTGTTGCATATATGCATGTATATTATAACATATCGGAGCGGAGTTGTGAAGGGGCAAAATTTTGGAAATATGTTGGTCGATGACGGTATAAAAGTGAGTAGTTGCTAGTGGCTAGTGACTAGTGGAAGGAAAATTTTCGCTGAAGCGAAAATTACCAATTAATAATTTTGTACTGTGCTGATAAAGAATCGTACAGTTCAATCATCTAACGAAAAAAGAATAATCTCGGATATTTTGAAGTTTTCACTTCTTAATATCCGAGATTCTTGTATTTTGATGCTAACTATCTGATTGAATATTGGTTTGTAAAAGTATATTTAAATTATCAATAGGATTAATTTCCGAGCAAAGCGAGGAAATTTACCATTCACTAGCCACTAGTCACTATCCACTTTATTCCACGCGCGGGCGTCTCCTCATCGGTCTCTCGCCTTCGCCATCGTGCGGGCGTCTGTGCGGTCTGTCCTCAAGATCAACGTCCTCGCCGCCCTCAAGATAACGCTTTGCCTGAGCGGTGAAGAGGTCGTAGTACTTGCCGCGGTTTGCCATAAGCTCGTGGTGGTTGCCCTCCTCGATCAGCTCGCCGTATTCGAGAACAAGTATCTTTGAAGCGATAACGGCAGATGAGAGTCTATGTGATACGAAGATCGTTGTCTTTCCTTCGCGCAGAGTATCGAACTGGTTGAATATTTCCTGTTCAGCCATCGGGTCGAGTGAAGCAGTCGGTTCATCGAGGATCATGATCTCGGAGTCGCGGTAAAATGCTCTCGCGATGGCGAGCTTTTGCCATTGACCACCCGAAAGCTCAATGCCTTCTTTCTCAAATATGCGCATGAGTGGCGTGTCGTATCCCTCGGGAAGCCTTGAAATGTAATCCTCGGCGTTTGCCTGACGGGCGCAATCCTCAACCTTTTGGCGATTTTCATCCTGATGAACGTCGCCGAAAGCAATGTTTTCAGCTGCGGTCACGGCATATTTTCCGAAGTCCTGGAAGATGATTCCGAAGAGATCGTAAAGCTCGCGAACATCGTATTCCTTGAGATCCTTACCGTCGAGAAGGATCCTTCCCTCGGTCGGATCGTAAAGCCTTGTCAGAAGCTTGACAAGCGTTGTCTTACCCGCTCCGTTGAGTCCGACGAGTACCACGGTCTCACCCGGACGGAAGGTCGTGGAAAGATTCTTTATGACCTTTCTGTCTGTGCCGGGGTAGGAGAAGGATACGTTCTCGAAGACGATCGTGTGAGGAACGTCCTTGTCGATCTTCTCGGGGATCTCCGTGCTGCAAACGATAGTCGGCTTTTCCTGCATAAATGCGATAAGGTTGTCGATGAAGAGTGTGCCCTCATAGACCGAAGCTGAGGTATTGATAAAGGATGTAACGCAGTTTGCGATCGAGCTCAGCGCGTTCGTGTAAAGGTTGTAGTTACCGATAGTGAATCTGCCAACGAACACGCCGAATGCGATTATCGCATAAAAGATGCAGTTGACAACCGCGGAGATGATCGCGATCGCAATCAGCCACGCGCTCTCTTCGATAATCAGCTTACGCAGACCTGCGTAATATTTTTTGAAGACACTGTTGTATCTGTCGATAAAGGTGTCTGCGAGGTCAAAAATTCTGATCTCCTTGACAAGATCCTTGTTAACGAGAAGTCCCGAATAGTAAGCGAGCTGTCTGCGGTCTTTCGAACGCCAGCGGACGTATTGAAAATGCTTTCTTCTGTAAACGAAGGAGATTACCGCCGAGGGTACCGAGATAAGAACGACTCCGAGTGGCATCCACCACATGTTCGGTATCTCGGCAAGTATGATCACGTAGCTGATCAGCTGAATGACCGTCGAAATGATCGAGAATGTCGACTGAAGCGTCTGGATGGGTCTGTGACCTGCCTCGCGGTTGGCGTTCTCAAGCTTTTCGTAAAAGGCGGGATTATCAAATGAAGCAAGGTCGATCGTTCTTGCCTTTTGCATGATCTGTACCTTGACTTGATTCGTCACCTTTTCGCCCGCTATCTTGATGATGGAGTTGCTGATACGTGTCACGACTCTGTTGCATATGCGGTATGCAAAGAGTACAATGAGCATTGAGAGCACCGCCGAGCCCCAGAAGGACGCGTTGAAGGGAATACCCGCTTCCTCTGCAAGTATCCGCTCACGGATGACGAGATGAAGCTCGTCGAGCACGGATGAAGATATCATCGTGCCTATAACGGGCATAACGCCGTCAAATAGCGCGATAAATACCATTGTGAATAGGATAAGCGGACTTGCTCGCCATACGAGAACGAAGATGTATCCGAGCCTGTAAAAGAATCCGCCGAATAGCTCCTTCAGATAACGGGGCACGTCCTTGATGCTTTGCGGACGCTGAACTTGTGAATACTCAAATCTGCTGCCGGGAGGTCCTCCGAAACCGGGTCCCATAAAATCACCCTTTCTTTTGCAGTGTTGCATATATTATATCACAAAATAGTTGCGTGCGCAACCTTTTTGCGAAAATTTATTCCGAATATTAAAAAAATATTGCAATGGGACGAAAAATGTAGTATAATTATTTTACGATACCCCAAAGGAGATGAAAATAATGAAAATTTATCCCGCCGATATACTCCTTCCCGACTTTTGCGCCGTTGACGGCAAAAAATGGGCATGCGTCGCCTGCGATCAGTATACCTCCGAGCCCGAGTATTGGGAGAGAGTGGCAAAGAACGTAAAGGATTCTCCTTCAACGCTCAATCTGATGCTCCCCGAGGTTTGGCTCGGCGAATCTGATATGAGAGTTCCGCCGATACAAGCGGCTATGAATAAATATCTGAGCGACGGAGTGCTCGCCGAGCATAAGAGCTCCGCCGTATATCTTGAGCGTATTCAGTCGGACGGAAAGCTCCGCCGCGGACTTGTCTGCGCGATAGATCTTGACGATTACGATTTTTCGGTCGGCTCATCGTCGCCCATCCGTCCTACCGAAAAGACAGTCGTCGAGCGCATCCCCCCGAGACTTGCCGTAAGACGCGGCGCCCCTCTTGAGATGCCCCACGTAATGCTCCTTGTCAACGATCCCAATGATCTAATCCTCTCGCGCTTTGCCGGCAGAGAGATGAACGCTTATTCCTTTGACCTTGCCGAGGGAGGAGGAAGCGTAAGTGCGGCGTTTGTTTACGCAGATGAATTTGATGAACTGAACCGATCGCTTGCCGTACTTGCCGACAACGCAGTAAAAAGAGCGGAGAAGAACGGCGGTGCGCCCATCACGATCGCCGTAGGCGACGGAAACCATTCTCTCGCAACCGCAAAGGCATCCTGGCAGGAGATCCGCGCAACTCTTACAGAGGATGAAGCAAAGAACCATCCCGCGCGCTACGCTCTTGTTGAGATCTGCAACCTCCACGAGGAAAGCCTTGAGTTTGAGCCGATATACAGGCTGATCGAAAACATCGATGTTATGGAGCTGGCAAACGATTTTGAAGCTTTTGCCGCAAGCCAAAACGGAAGATTCCCCGCCCAGACTTTTGATATGATACTCGAAGGTAATAACGTAGAGGTGGTCATCGAACACCCCGAATACACTCTCCCCGTTGCAAGTCTTCAGCATTTCCTTGACGAATGGCTGAAATTCCATCCGCGCGCCCTCATAGATTACATACACGGCGAAGACACTCTTTGCCGTCTCGCCGCTCGCGATGCCTGCGCGGGATTCGTGTTTGAGGGAATGTCAAAGAGCGAGCTTTTCCCCGCAGTTGAAGCCGACGGAACTCTCCCTCGCAAGACCTTCTCGATGGGCCACGCCGCCGATAAGAGATACTATATCGAGTGCAGAAGAATATTGAAATGAAAATTACTTTGAGATTTGTCGATCAATTCGGAGACGTTGATCTGAAATATCGAGATGCCGCGGGAGAGCATTCTCTACCGGTAGCAATGGATCCGGAGAATGATCTGCGAGAAATCGATATTCTTGGTGACAGTCTTGAAATAAAGGTCAAGCCGACAAAATTGGATTTGGGAATCAATAAAGAAGAGGTTTCGGGAACCGCAGAAAAGGTTTTTCTCAAATTTACCGAAAAATTTGCGTCGGTCGCTAACGATATGCTTCTCCACGTCGGATGCCGCTATATCGTTAACGATCTTCAAGACGGAGACGTGATTGACGTAATCTGCCGCAATTATTCCGTCAGCGGATCGGATCAGATGCTTATCTTTGATCTTTATCCCGTTGTATATCTCTTTTTCGAGCTGTCAAAGAATGACCGGAGATACGAACCTTTGGATATATTTGCGATAAACCGCGATAAGGTCTTGAAATCCGCGAGGGTAATGGCTCTTGCAGATTTTGGATTGCATCTGATCGTTACGTATCCATTCCAAGTCGGAAGAGTAAAGCGTTTGACAAAAGAAAAAACGGTAAAAAAGAAGCTCAAAGCTTTTAACGTAATGAGTGAAGAAAAGAGAAAAAAGATTCTCGAAAGATCATAAAAATGATGCCGCGTTGCGCGGCATCATTTTTATTTTATAACTCTTTGTGACATAATTTTCCCGTCTGATCGAATATAATAGATGTGAGGTGATGTTGATGGGACAAACGGTCTATGCCGACGTGCTCTTTCTGATAAATTTCAGCATGGATTTCCTTGTTTTTTACATATGCGCAAGACTGTCGGGGAAACGGCTGTTTGTAGTCAGGAGCGTAATTGCGGCGGCGGTCGGCGGTGTATACGGTATCGTGTCTCTCTTTCTCCCCGAGGAGGGACTCGTTCCGCTGATCTGTGACGTCTCGTCAATGCTTTTGATCTGTGCGATCGCATTTTACAAAAAACTCGACCGAATACGTGACTTCCTAGGCAGATGCGCGCTTTTTGCGGGTGTCTCGGCAATTCTCGGCGGAATTATGACCGCGATCTATACGATGCTCAACCGCTCGGGACTAGCAGTGCTTGAGGGCGAGAGCGGCGACGATATTAGCATCTGGCTTTTCGCGCTCCTTGCGGCTGCGGGCGGTGCTGCGGCTTTTGTCGGAGGACGGAGAATGCGCAGACTGTCTGTGACGAAACAAGCGGAGATCGAAATAACATTCGATTCAAAGATAGCGCGAGTGAGAGGAATGACGGATACGGGAAATCTGCTCACAGATCCGCTCAGCGGCAGAAGCGTTGCTATTTGCGAGCTTGATGCAGTAATGGACATTTTCCCCGCAGAGCTTTTTGTTTTCCTTAAAAGCGGAAATTCTTTTTCCTCCGCAATACCTGCGGAATATGCTTCAAGACTGCGATTTATCCCCGCCAAGGGTGCGATCGCATCTAAAACATCCTTACTTTGCGCAGTCCTACCCGATACGGTTTACGTGGTCTGTGACGGTAAGAGATCCGAAACGGACGTTCTCATCGCGCCCGTAGCTTACAAATTAAGTGCCGGAGAGAGCAGAGCACTTCTGCCTCCCGGAATTATTCAATAGGAGATTCGATATGTGCTCAATAATTTTGACCCGTGCGAGGCTGATCTTCGCGCGCTTGCTTTTGAAATTAGGTTTCCGACAAGGGATTTATTACGTCAACGGTCCTGATACGTTGCCGCCTCCTCTTACTGCGGAAGAAGAAAACGACGCGATAGTAAAGCTTGAATGCGATCCGGGGGACGATAAGATCCGCGGACTTCTGATCGAGCGAAATCTCCGCCTGGTCGTCTACATTGCGAGGAAATTCGAGAGCACGGGAATCGGAATCGAGGATCTTGTCTCGATAGGAACAATGGGACTTATCAAGGCGATTGGCAGCTTCCGCTCGGATAAGGGCATCAAGCTTGCAACCTACGCATCACGTTGCATTGAAAATGAGATACTTATGTACATCCGCAAGCACAGCCAGACTCGCTGTGAGGTTTCACTCGACGAGCCGCTGAACGTCGATTGGGACGGTAACGAGCTCCTGCTCTCCGACGTTCTCGATACGGGCGAGGAAAGCGTATGCGAGGAGTTTGCCGCGAGAGAGGAGAGGATGCTCGTCCGCCGCGCCGTTGCCGCTCTGGCGCCGAGGGAGAGGCAGATCATCGAGCTTCGCTACGGGCTTACGGGCAAGCGCGAATTGACTCAAAAGGAGGTCGCCGACCTGCTTGGGATCTCGCAATCATACATATCAAGGCTTGAAAAACGCATAATTGAATGCCTCAGACGTGAAATGTCGGGAAAAATATAAATATTTTTGAGAAAATTTCAAAAAGGTATTGCAATTTTGATTAAAATGTGATATAATCTTACGGTAATTGCAATACCGACGGCAAAATCCGTCAGAATAATGCTAAAAGTGAGGTGTTTATTGTGAAGCAGGGACTCCATCCCAAGTATGAAGAAGTTACCATCAAGTGCGCTTGCGGCGAGACCGTAACCACTCGTTCCACCAACCCTAAGGGCGGCAACGAGATCAGAGTTGAAATTTGCTCGAAGTGCCATCCCTTCTTTACCGGCAAGCAGAAGTTTGTTGATGCCGGCGGACGTGTTGACAAGTTCAACAAGAGACTCCAGGGCAAATAATTGTCAGAAAGTGTGGGCGAGAAGTGCGCGTGATGCGTATGCTTGCCCACTTTTTCTTTTATACTAATTCTATACTAATTCGTACAATCCTCACGGAGGTGATTAAATTGGAACTTAAGATCACAGATAAAATTATCGCGGGCAGAGCCGTACTCGTCGGAGTCGATTCCTTCGGTATGGCGGAGGGCGAATGCGAGATCTCGCTTGCCGAGCTTCGACGCCTTCTCGATACCGCGGGAGGCGAGACGGTCGCAACACTCGTTCAGTCGCGACAGAATCCCGACGTCCGAACTTATATCGGATCGGGCAAGCTTCTCGAGCTTGCCGATCTCTGTAAGAATAATGAGGTCGATATCGCGGTTTTTGACTGCGAGCTTACCCCATCACAGATCAGAAATATCGAGGACGAGCTTGACGGCGTCCGAGTAATCGACCGCTCGATGCTGATCCTTGACATCTTTGCACTTCACGCCGCAACCGCTGAAGGTAAGCTCCAGGTTGAGCTCGCACAGCTTAAATATACCGCCCCCCGACTTATCGGTAAGGGCACACAGCTCTCAAGACTCGGAGGCGGAATCGGTACCAGAGGTCCCGGCGAGACAAAGCTCGAGTCCGACCGCCGTCATATCAAGCGCCGTGCCGCCGCTCTCGAGGCAGAGCTCCGCGAGCTTGAAACACAGAGAAAGACTCTCCGTTCTGCGCGCGACAGAAGCGGCGTACCGAAGGTAGCCATTGTCGGATATACCAACGCGGGCAAATCGACTCTGCTTAATGCGCTTACGGGCGCAGGCATCCTCGCAGAGGACAAGCTCTTTGCTACCCTCGACCCCACAACAAGAAAATTCTCTCTCCCCTCGGGCGAATCGGTGCTTCTTACCGACACGGTCGGATTTATCCGCCGTCTGCCCCACCATTTGATAAAGGCATTCCGCTCGACACTTGATGAGGCGGCTTGCGCGGATATCCTTATGATAATCGTCGACGCTTCCGATCCCGAACATCCCGCACAGCTTGAGGTCACCGAAAACCTTCTTGCCGAGCTCGGCGCGGGCGGTAAGCCCTGCCTTATTGTTTATAATAAATGCGATCTTCCTGCGCGTGACGAGATCCCGCTCCCCGCTATGGAAAGCTCGGACGGGCAGAGAAGGACCGTGTTCATTTCCGCTCTTACAGGCAGAGGCCTTGACAAACTCGGTGAACAGCTTGAATCTCTTGTAAATGCAGGCAAAAAACGCGTTAAATTCATCATCCCGAATGCCGAAGCGGGCGCACTCAATACGCTTTATAAAAACGCAAGCGTCGAGGATGTTGATTACGGTATGGAAAATATCACAGTTATCGCCACGGTCGATGCAAAGATCCGCGGCATGCTCTCCGCCTATGACGGAGGTGAGGTAATATGAATACCTACACCACTCTCGCCGGGGAGGGCACGGCAACTCTGGTTGAACGACGTTCTGAATTTATCGGATACGCAAAGCCGGTAAGCACTGAGGACGAAGCCGCGGCTTTTGTAATGAGCATCAAGAAAAAGCACGCCGATGCGCGGCATAACGTATTTGCATACGTCCTCCGCGGAGGCGCGCTGAAAAGATATTCTGATGACGGCGAACCGCAGGGAAGCGCGGGAATGCCCGTGCTTGACGTTCTCTGTAAAAACGGACTTGACGGCGCCGCTGTCGTTGTAACTCGATATTTCGGCGGCATTCTTCTCGGAACGGGCGGACTTGTCAGAGCTTATTCCTCTGCCGCAAGCGCCGCAGTTGCCGATGCGGGGATCATCACGCTCGAAGAGGTCGTTATACTCAAAATGAAGTGCAGCTACAACGACCACGCCCGCGTGCAGAACGAATTTGCCCGCTACGGTATTGAAATCGAGGACAGCGAGTTCACGTCAGACGTCACTTTGACCATGACCGCGCCCACGGCAACCGTTGAAAATTTTAAGGTAAGAATGAGAGATCTTACCGGCGGACGCTCGATTCCCGAGGAGATCGGACGCAAACTTGCCCCACCGAGGAAGGTTTTATAAGATTTTCCATTAAAAAAATCGAAAAATCGCAAAAAAGTCTTTGTAAAAAAGAGTTTTTTGCGATTTTTCTGCGTATATTGTATTATAGAGGTGAAATTCGCAGGAAGGAGTGAGCACGTGAAGATACCGAGAGAAGTCGTTGAAGAAATAATCAGACGCAACGATATCACGCAGGTCGTTGGCACCTACGTCACGCTGAAGCCTGCGGGCTCCAATATGGTCGGTCTCTGTCCCTTCCATAGCGAAAACTCCCCCTCGTTTACCGTCTTCGGATCCGACGATCATTTTTATTGTTTCGGATGCGGAACGGGCGGCGACGTTATCACATTTATTATGAAGATGGAAAACGTCGATTATCCGACAGCTCTCGAGATGCTTGCCAAACGCGCGGGCATCGAGATACCGCAGACCGCGGACGACCGTTATGCCGACCGCGGCGTTAAGAGAGAACGAGTTCTTAAGATGAACGAAGCGGCGGCAAGATTCTTCAGACATTGTCTGACCAAAGAACCCTGCGGCGAAGAAGCGAGACAGTATTTCAAAAAGCGCGGACTTTCGGAAGGAATTTCAAAGCAATTCTATCTCGGATACGCGCCAAACGATTTCGGTAAGCTTACGAATTATCTCAAAAACCTTGGATTCACCGAGGAGGAGATGATCGCGGGATTCCTTTGCGGCAAGAGCCAGAAAACCGGCAGAGCTTACGACTATTTCCGCAACCGCGTCATATTCCCGATAGTCGACACGTCGCGCAATATCGTCGCTTTCGGCGGCCGCGTAATGGACGACAGTAAGCCGAAATATCTCAACTCATCCGATACACCCGCGTTCAAAAAGAGCAAGAACCTTTTTGCACTCAATTATGCAAAAGGATTTTGCGCCGATCAGCTCATACTCTGTGAGGGTTATATGGACGTCATCGCACTCCACCAGGCAGGCTTCCCGAATGCCGTTGCAACCCTCGGAACAGCTATTACCGAGGAGCATGCGCGAATCATTTCGAGATACACTAAAAAGGTGATCATCTCTTACGACTCTGACGAAGCGGGACAAAAGGCGGCTAACAAGGCAATGCTCCTGCTCGGTAAGGTCGGAGTCGAGGTCAGAGTCCTCAAGATGCAGGGCGCAAAGGACCCCGACGAATTTATCAAAAAGAAGGGCGCGGACGCATTCCGTGCACTTCTGAACGAAAGCCGCACGGGCTTTGAATACAAGCTTGAAGCGGTCACGGGCAAATACGATATCTCTCTTGTCGAGAATAAACGCCGAGCGGCTGACGAGCTTGCTTCGATCATCTCGGATTACCATTCAACGGTTGAGCGCGAGCTTTATTCAAAGCGCGCGGGCGAGGTCCTCGGTATATCTGCGGACGCGATCAGAACAGATGCCGAGCGTATCCGCAAGAAAAAGATACGTGAGCTCAATAAGGATCAAAACCGTGAGGCACACGCATCACTCAGGCAGTATTCAAATAAGGTCAATCCCGATGCCGCAAAGAATCTCCGGGCATCATACGCGGAGGAAACCATCCTCGGTCTTATGATGATCTATCCCGAGTACAGAGAAGGAATCATTCGCGGAGACTATTTGCTTTCTTCCGACGATTTCTTTACCGCATTCGGTAAGAGAGCGTTCGACGCGATCATGGATCTCGAGCAAAGCGGCGGATTCATCTATTCGCTCCTCGGTGAGTCATTCAACCCCGACGAAATGTCGGCACTCGAGGATATGCAGCTCCGCAGAAGAAGTCTGGTGGAGAACGGTCCCGAGGTCTTCAAAACCTCGGCGGATGTGCTGAAAAGCGAGACGAGAAAGCAGAACGCCGAAGGGTCGGGGGGCCTGTCCCTTGAGGAAAAGCTTGCCGAAAAGCGGCGCCGTCTCGAGGAAGCGCGCAAGAAGCGCGGAGAATAACAAGGAAATTCAAATTGTGTATATAAATATACATAGGAAAGGATAAAACATGATTCAAAGTGATAAGAAAATGGACGTAAGCGATTTTATGGACACTTCCGATTCGAGCAATATCGACTATAAGGACGTGCTCGATGAGATGAATGATGTCGATAAGATCGACGAAATCTTCGATGATGACACCGATACCGATCTTCTCCTTGCAGACGAGATGCCTGCGGGCGAGATGGATAAGATCGAGAACGAGGTCGAGCAGTTCGCAGACAGCGAGGCTATGGAGCGTATGCTCGAGCAGGAGGGCCTTGCGATCGATGACCCCGTACGTATGTACCTCAAGGAGATCGGACGCGTTGAGCTTCTTTCCCAGCAGGAGGAGCTTGAGCTCGCCGCTACAATGTACGACGAGTCTCTTCCCGATGACGTAAGAAAGAGGGCTAAGGACAAGCTTGTTGAGGCAAACCTCCGACTTGTTGTCAGCATCGCAAAGAGATACGTAGGAAAGGGAATGTTCTTCCTCGACCTTATTCAGGAGGGTAACCTCGGCCTTATCAAGGCTGTTGATAAGTTCGACTACGAGAAGGGATATAAGTTCTCTACCTACGCAACTTGGTGGATTCGTCAGGCTATCAACCGCGCTATCGCAGATCAGGCAAGAACGATCAGAATTCCCGTCCATATGGTTGAGACCATCCATAAGGTTTCCCGCTATCAGCGTCAGCTCCTTCAGGAGTACGGACGCGAGCCTACAGCAGATGAGCTCGGAGAGAAGATGGGCATGAGTTCGGATAAGGTGCGTGAGATCCTTAAGATCGCGCAGGAGCCCGTATCCCTCGAGACTCCTATCGGTGAGGAAGAGGACAGCCATCTCGGCGACTTCATCCCCGATGACGAAACTCCCACCCCCGCGGACGCCGCATCCGCAACAATGCGCCGCGAGGTGATCGAAAGACAGCTCCGCACCCTCACCCCCAGAGAAGAGCACGTTATCAAGCTCCGCTTCGGACTTTATGACGGAAGATGCCGTACTCTCGAGGAGGTAGGTAAGGAATTCAGAATTACACGTGAAAGAATCAGACAGATCGAGGCAAAGGCACTCAGAAAGCTCCGCCATCCCAGCCGCGCACGTCATCTCCGTGGATTTATTGAATAATTTTTGTACGAACTGTACTTTTTGAGTAGTTTTGGCGTTATGCAATAGTAACAAATTATTGCGCGAAATATCGTTAAAACGCACAAAATCTTTGTAATTTGTGTTGAACCAAACACTCCCGTATTTGTGTAAATTGCAATATAAAAACGGGCGAAGATGACCATTCTCGGAATAGTTAGTCAATCGTTCAAAAATTTGACTTGACTTTTCTCTGCATTTGTAGTAAAATATATAATAACATTATCTGCGTGTATGCGCGTGTGTACACATTTTCCAAGGAGGAAAACTTAAATGAACAAAAGGACAATCAGTCTGATTCTTGCATTCCTTATGCTCTCGAGCCTGCTCTTTACAGGATGCTCTTCGCTGTTTGGCGACGGAGAGGAGACCGACCCCAACGGCACTCTTGTTGAAGAAGCTTCTAACTCCGCTATGACGCTTTCGATGTACGTCGTAAGCGCAGAGCCCGTTTCCGAAAAGACCGCTCAGCTTGTTGAGGATGCTTTCAATAAGATCACCAAGGTTAACTTCAAAACACAGGTTAAGCTCCACTTCGCTACATACGACAAGTATTTCGAAATGATCGAAAATGTTGTTGAATCCAATCATCAGCTTGCTCTTCTTGAGGAAGAGGCTGCAAAGGCTCTCAAGCAGGCAAGAAAGAACGCTAAGGCAGAGGGTATCGTAACCGACGACGCTTGGTTCGATGCATTCTACGCAGCAAATCCCCAGTACGAGCAGTTCCGCGAGACCGAGGAGCTCACCGGTGAAGACACCACCGCTGAGGAGACCGAGCTTGTTACCATCGAGGGTATCGATAACAGCTACACTCTCAGCCAGGTCAAGTATCCCGAGGAGAAGCCTTCTCAGATCGACATTCTCTGGATCGACAGCTATGAGAGATACTGCGAGTATATCGAAAGAGAAATGATCCAGCGTCTTGACCAGGAGCTTTCGGGTTCCTCCAAGAAGCTTAACGAGTACGTCAACGGCCAGCTCTTTACTTGGGCTAAGTGGTGCACCAGCGGTACATACGGTATCCCGAACAACGTCGTTATCGGCGAGTACACCTACCTCCTTGTTAATAAGGAGCTTGCCAAAAAGTACAGCTACAACCCCGAGGAGCTCAATTCTCTTACCAAGTGCGCGGACTTCCTCGCAGACGTTAAGAACTACGAGCCCGGCGTTGCTCCCATTCTCGGCGATATCTACACTACCAATATGTACTATTGGGATATCGACACTGCAACCGGCAATATCAATTCTTCCAACTTCAACATTCTCGGTACTACCACCGTTGGCCGTACTCATGATCCCGAGAACGATATGAACGTCATCCTCGGATGCAACAACGTCTTCAAGAGCGCGGACTTTACCGATCAGCTCAAGACCATCCAGAAGTATAAGGATCTCGATTACGTAGTTGCTGAAGGCTCTGCTGATCAGAAGTACGCTGTTCGTATGATCAAGGGTCCCGCTTCTCTCGAGAAGATCTACGGCGAGGAGTATGAGCTCAACGTTCTTGAATATCCCCGTGCTGGCTACGAGGAGATCTTCACCAACATGTTTGCGGTTTCTGAGTATTCCAGAAGCCTTAGCCGCAGCATGCAGATCATTACCTATCTCAACACAAACAGCGACCTCCGCAACGTTCTTCAGTACGGTGTTGAAGGTGTTCACTACAAGATCGATGATGAGACCGGCAAGCTTGTTCGTCTCAACAGAGATTACATTATGAACCTCGAATCCACCGGTAACGTGTTCATGGCATATCCCGAGGAGAATATGGACGTTGATGCTTGGGAATGGGGCAAGAAGCAGAACCTCGAGGTTAAGCCTTACCTGAGCCTTGGATTCGACTTTAAGAACCGCATTGCTGTTCCCGAGGGAGAGAGCGAAGAAGGCTACACACTTCTTAACGTAGCAAATATCAAGAAGATCCACGATCTTTCTGTTGATATCGAGAAGCAGATCAAGGACTGCGCAAGCCTCGCTGAGCTTGAAGCACTCATCGCAAAGTGGGCTAGCCTTGAGGATTCCGTAACCGCACTTAAGGTTGAAAAGTCTCCCGCAGTGGCTAAGGAAGGCGATATCCCCGGATTCTATCACTATTATTCTCAGTGGACACAGGATACCGGCCTCTACGTTCCTAAGGATGATTAATTGATCCAAATATAAAAATCACACCGCTTTGAGCGGTGTGATTTTTTTGTATTTGATTAATTGTTTTCGGGCCTGAATTTCTTCCACAAAGCGGCAAGCGCAAAGCAGGCTGCAGCTCCGAAGAGCGCGAACCCCGTCCATATCAGAACGGTGACAGACCAACTCTGGGTATTTGCTACGCTTCCGTAAAGGATCGTACAACAGGAAGCGGCAATGTAAGCTGTGCAGTTGAGCGTTCCCGTAACAGCGGATGAAATTCCGAGTCCGCCGAAGCGGTAGGGAACAAAAGTCAGGATCATCGTGTTTACACCCCACATACAGCACATCGAGAATGCGAGAAGGGCTACCGAGAGAAGAGGAAGCAAGAAGAGTAACAAAGAGCTTGTTACGGTAGGAAGAACTGCTGTGATGAGAACAACTGCTACAAGGCTTATGCCCGCGGCGGCGAACATTACGCCCGAAGTCGTAACCTCATTCTTGAATATCTTGTTATCGAGGAAGATAGCAACGTAAGGACCGGCAACAGAGAATAGCGGAAGCAGAGTTGAAACCAACGATGCGGCGGAATCGGAAAATCCGTACGTATCTTTAAGATAAGTCGGAGCCCAACTGAGGACCGCATCCTTGAGAGAGCCGTTGAAGAGCGCAACGATCGCGATGAATGCGATGCCCGTTCCGAAGAAAAGTCCAAGTGTAAGGGATGGTTTTTTCTCGTCGTCGCCGCTTTCCTTGAGGTTGGCGTTTATGATCGCGCTGTTTCTTTCCGACATTGTCTTTATGTAGGGCTTGAGTCCGGAAATGCCGAGAATCCAAATTGCGCCTCCGATGCAGAGAAGCGATCCGCAGGAGATGAAAACGCTTCGCCAATCGTAAATCTTGAGCATGAGCGACGAAATAAGATAGGAAAGAGTCATTCCGACGGGTATCGTCAGTGAGATGTTGGCACCCGCCTTGAGTCGCTGTGACTGAGTCATCCAGTCGGTGAATACTCTGATGATCGGGGACCAGAGCATCGAGTTGAAAAATCCGTTAGCCGCCCATACTACGAGGAAAACGTATTTGTTTGCCATGCTACCCATCAGGAGATTCGAGCATCCAGAGCCAAGAAGACCGATGGCAACCATGATCTTCGGCGAGACTCTTACGCCGAGTCGTCCGTTTATGAACTGTCCCGCGCCGTAGAATATCAGATAAGCCGAAGAGATTATGCCGCCGAATGCAGTATCAAGAAGCCCCGCCTGCGTCATCGAATCAATACAGGTCGAGTAGTTGTACCGCCCGAAGTATGAGAACGTGTATGCAATAAAGCATAGGGTAAATAGAATGTTTGATTTTTTGCGCTGTTCCACGGAATCATTTTCCGCAGTAAAAATGTCTTTCAATACTGAGACCTCACTTTTTTTGTCGATGATAGATATAATGATACCACTTTTGCGTGTGAAATTCAAGAGGAAAGAGAAAAAACGAACATATTTTTTTTGCACAGAGCAATATTTGCTTGACTTTCAAGCCTCTCGGTGTTATAATTAATATATCAAATGAAACTTGTGAGGTAAAAATGAAAAATCTCAGTTTGAAAGTATTATCGCTTTTGCTTGCTCTTATAACGCTTCTTTCTCTCGCTGCATGTACGCAAAACGGCGAAGGTGAACCCACCGAAGTGCCTGTGGAAAGCTCCACCGAGGCACCCGAAGTAACCGAGCCCGTGGAAGAGGAAGCTCCTATCCTTGTTTCGGATCTTGAAAAGTATGCTCTTGTCCGCCCCGAGAAGGTCTCCTCAGGTCTGCTTGAAATGATGAATCTGTTGAATCAGAAGCTCAAGGATATCAACTCGGGCATTTCATATAAGGATGACTTCTACAGAGAAGACGTTCCCATGTACAAAATCGGCGAGTTTGAGATCCTCGTCGGCAATACTAACCGAGAGGAAACCAAGGCGTTCCTCGCAGAGCTCCGCTATCATGACTACGGATACGCGCGAATCGGAGATAAGATCGTCATTGCAGGCCATTCCGAGGAAGCAACCGAGAATGCTATCTATCAGTTCATGAATTCCGTGCTTCGTGCAAATGATAAGCCCGAAGGAGTGTTCTATTCTTCCGAGTATGATTACCTCAAGAAGCTCGATTACGACGTAAATACAATTTTCCTCGATAATACCCCTATTGAAAACTACCGCATCGTATTCCCCAAGAACAGCAATTCCGATAAGGTAGCCGCGCAGATGATCGCCGATGCCGTTGCAACTGCGAGCGGAATCGTGATTGAAGTTGTTAATGACGGCGAGGAAGCTCGTGATTATGAGATACTTGTCGGCGCGACCAACAGAAATACCGATGCCGAGATCAAGGCTATGACGGATAAACTTGGCCCCACAGAGGCTGTTATCAAATACGACGGCAAGAAGATCACGATCTTCGGCGTAACCTCCACCGCGATACTCGTTGCCGCAAACGAATTCAATTCCAATTTTGAGGATGTCAAGACAGATAAGCTCGAAGTGGCGATCGCACCCGAGCTCCTTTGCAAATATGATGACAGTATCCTCAAGGCTATGAGCTTCAATGTTTGGGTTGGCGGAAAGACAGTCGAGCGCAACGAGCGTGTTCTTACTATGGTAAGGAATTATTTCCCCGACACTATCGGCTTCCAGGAGGTCGATCCCGTATGGCTTGCAACTCTCCGCGAGGGGCTTAAGGACCAGTACGCATACGTCGGAGAGGGCAGAAACGGCGGTAACAGCGGAGAATACAATCCTATATTCTATAAGAAGGAACTCTTCAACCTTATTGACAGCGGAACAAAGTGGCTTTCGGATACTCCTGATGTTGCGGCATCTAAGTATAGCCAGTCTTCACTGCCCAGAATTTATACCTACGCGCTTCTTGAGAAGAAGTCCGACGGTAAGAGAATAATGGTCGTCAATACACATTTTGACCATACAAGCGCGGAAGCACGCGAACTGCAGGCTAAGGTTCTTGTCAAGTATCTCAAGACGGTTACCGACTATCCTATCGTCCTGACGGGTGACTTTAACTGTCTTGAAAGCGCTTCGGCATTCTCGACGATCATTTCGGGCGGAATGCAAAATTCTTACAAGATCGCGGATAAGAAGCTCAATAATTCCGCAACCTTTACGAACTACGGCTCGTCCAATAAGATCATCGACTTTGTCTTTGTATCTCCCGGATCTGTAGCGGTTACGTCCTACAAGGTATGCGATGAGATGATCAATAACGATTATCCTTCCGACCATCATCCTGTTTTGATCGAATACACGATTCTCAATTAAAAAATATTTCTTATCAAGATCCTTTCGGGATCTCTGATATCTTCAATGGCGCGTCGCAGACGCGCCATTGCTGTTTTATAATCTGAATCCGCGTGATGCGTCGCTGCGATATCCAACTCGTCTATCAAAAGCGATACCTTGTCAAGGGCGGGCTTTGAGAGCGTAAGATCGAGAACGTGCCTCCGCTTCTTCCATTCATCTCTGATTCTATTGACCGACTCCGATGCATCCGTGATATCCGCCGGCAATGCATCGATAGAATCAAGAATACTTTCCGCTGTGTTTTCTACATACATATAATTTGCTATCGCCGCCGCAAAAGCTATGGCGAGTAGGATTGCCGCCAGCGCGCAGGCATATTGGTTTTTCATATCAATCTTCCTTTGTGTATATTCTTACGTTCCCGCCATCATCGGCAAGCATGAGTTCGATATTATTTATATCGTACCCTTGTGACTTCGCACAGATCGAAACACGCTCTTCGTCCCAATTAATCTCTTGCAGAGAATTGCGATTGACCGTACCCTTATCGATCAGTATGCGGAACATTCCGCTTTCTGTGTTACCTGCGGCGACGTCTGAAGCGGTTGCGGGCTTTGCATACGCTCTGGGTAAAACGGAAACACTTCCGTCCTGCTCGAGGATCGCGTATGCTACTTCCGAGATATCTGTTGTGCCGTTTCTTCTTAAGGCAATCAAAAGCTCGTCAAAGGACATCCTGCATTTCTCAAGCTCATCAAAATTCGGCTCTCCCATCCTGATAAGAAGACTCGGGCGCGGAGAAAAGAGATTCTTGATCCGCGGATACTTTCTTTGCAGAGCAGCTGAGAAAATTTCCATTGCCATAAGGAGTACGGTGGGTATCACTGAGTACAAGAGCGGAATATCGTTGTTTTCGATCGGAATTGCTGCAAGCTCGGAGAGAAGAAGGGTGCTCACAAGATCCGAGACCTCGAGCTGCCCGATCTGCCTTTTACCCATCAATCTCATCGCTCCGATCAGTATTGCGTAAATAATTATGGTACGAATTATTATAGTTGCCAAAATATCACCTCGAATCTATTTTTACCTCAAAAACATTCTTTTATCCTTGGATATCCAATAAATAAGGTAAAACTTATGGTAATATTGCACAAAACCCTACGGATAAAATTGTACAAAACGCGACGAGAGATACAAATCGAAAAAAAGTGAAAAAAAGTTTGAAAAAAGGGTTGACAAAAGGGAATGAAAGTGGTATAATATACAAGCTGTCGCGCAGAGCACTAAGCGAAAGCGAGCAGCGAGGTCATTGAAAATTGAACAACAGACTAA
>JAZQXP010000088.1:0-1555 GCA_045632925.1 Eubacteriales bacterium
AAAGGACGAGTTGCCGTCTGCGGTAACTATCAGGTTCTGTTCGGCAACGCTTACGAATTCCTTGTGGCACTCACCGACGAGAGCTACGAGCCGACCGAGTCCTTCTCCCTTGACGATGGGCAGGTCTGCACCACGGGCTTCGCTCACGGCGATACCGTGCTCTGCGCCCGCAGTCCTCACATCACAATGGGCAATCTCTACCTCGCGCGGAACACACACAGCTACGACCTTCTGCGTTATTTCAATCTCACGCCCAACATCATTTGCGTGAATGCGATTGAAAGCAATATTCAGCAAAGGCTCAACGGTTGCGATTACGACTCCGACTCTATGCTCGTTACCAACGACGAGTGGATTATCGCAGGTGTGACCGGTTGCTACGATATCCTCAAGGTTCCCGTTTGCAAGGCAGAGCCTATCGGCAAGACCGATTACGAAAACACGCCGAGAAGCCTCGCAACGCTTGACCAGACCATCGCCAAAAATAAAATTGGAGAGATCGTCAACCTCTCCCAGTTCCTTAACTGCTTACTGTGGGATGGGCTCTTCACCGAGCAGGGTGATCATCACCCGATGGATATCTATCACGACATCTGCATCCTCGCCGTACTGTCGGGCATGGAGATCGATAAGGCAAAGCGCTTGTACTCTGCCGACTCCACCAAGGTGCTCTCGCGCCTGCGCCATTACCGTCAGAACTACAAGAGGGATCACGGCGGTAATCTGCCTGCCTTCTACAAGTATATCGTGGGAGACGAAACGCCCGACGTTGGTGAGAACAGCGCTCACCTTGAAGCGCCCATGGCTTTTGTTCACGACGCGGTGGATGCCTTCCCCGGCAGAGCAGCCTACACAAGGACGGTCTCACTGTCAGATCTCTTTGAGCTTGATGCAAGCGATGCAGGCGCAAACGATACCCACAAGAAGCAGAATATTATAAAGGCGGTCAAGGAGGCTTACACCAAGATCACGGCGATGCAAACAGCCATGAAGGAAGCCTCGGATGATGAGAAGCTCATCCTCTGCGATGAGGCAAACGAGGTCTATCAAGCCTGCCTCAAAATCGTCTCCAAGAACGTGGCGAACGACCATATCCTCTGCATGCTTCTCTCGGAGATCGACCACCCCGACAAATCGAAATACGATATCAAGTCGGCGCGGTATCTGCTCTTCGCAAGCCTGCTCTACGAGGACAACCGCAGGCTTCTTTCCAAGCTCAAAACGGTCGAGGGCTTCGAGCCTTATGACCTCGTCAGAGTGGATCCCGAAATCGTTCCCGAAGGATATCGCACGGAAAACATCTACGGTTTTCCTCACGGACATCTGCTGATCAAATAACAAAACAACACCCATGAGTGTCGAGAAATTCTCTCGGCACTCTTTTTTATTCCCAATGAAAGGAGATTTTTATTGCACCATTATCAAAACAAACGTGACAACCCCGGCGATTTCTTTCCGATGCCCAAAGCCGCCTTTCGGCTGGGGCTTGATTCGGGAGAGATCGCCGTTCTCGCATTCCTGATGTACTGCGAGGACAGAAAGACCTATCAGTGCC
>JAZQXP010000089.1:0-2491 GCA_045632925.1 Eubacteriales bacterium
CTCGGACCGCCGAGGACGTCGGTCCCTACGGACTCGAACCAATATTTTACGAAAAAATATAATTCTGTTTTGCGTACCATAATCTCAATCTATAACTTTTTGATAAAAAATATGGGCTGTCACATTTTGATTAATGAGACAACCCCTTTATATTAATCAAAAAAATCAAACCCATAGAGGCAAACCCTGACGATATACACAGCGACAATTATACCGAGGAGGATGCCCGCCGCGGTCTTGCGGAATTTTTCGTATTTCGGGGCAAAGAGCTTATCGTGCACCATAAAAAAGAGACAAGGAAGACCAAGAAAAAAGGTCGGATTGTAATATAACGCTTGGGAAAAATCGAGTCTCAGAGCCGCCAGATGCGCACGCGTCATTCCGCAGAAGGGACAGCAGATGCCGAGGATACGGTAGGTCGGGCAGATGCTTCCGAAATATTTTGATAAAAAGTAAAACACCACAAGCACAGCTGCACCCGCGCCCGCGTGCTTGAGCATGATGATAAGGAATTCTTTTGGTGTGTATTTCTTCATCCTCCCGCTCCTTTCGCCGTAGTTGGGATTATTATATCATATTTTTATGTGCTTTACAATATTTTTATTATTTTTGTTCCGATGAATATGCTTGTTCTATCCGCTCAAAGTTTTACTTTAAGTTATGAAAAGACACAATCGCGGGCTCCTTCCACCGCTCCCCCGCGGTCCCAAGCTGCGGTACGCAGGTAGTCCCTCCCGGAGGGAGGCTAAGAGTTTGTGCAAATTCGATCGTTTGTACAGCGAATATCGTGTAGAAATAAACTATAAAAAGTTAAATATGAATATTTTATTTGAATCAATTTGCACTCTTGATGGAGTTTTTACAAACTATTTCAATAAAATATTCCTATTTGCTTTTTTAGATTAAGTTAAAACGATGTTCGCTGAATATTCGTATGAGTTTGCGCTAATCACTGAGCCTCCCTCCGGGAGGGAGGGGGACCACACGAAAGTGTGGTGGAAGGAGAACGCGATCGAACTACTGAGTGTTTTTCTCGCAATCTTCGGGAGTCGTCTGTTTGAAGCGCAAGAGTTATTCCGACCTCTGCGGAGGTCGGCTTAAGAATCTTCAAAAACTTTCCGCTGTTGCAGTTAATATTATTATGTAAACCCCTTGCAAATCTCCGAAAAAAGTGCTACAATATATTTATCTATGTAATCAATTTCAAGGAGATATAAAAATGCACGCTATAATGTACGGTGCCGGCAATATCGGCAGAGGCTTTATCGGTAAACGCTTTTCTCTTTCGGGCTGGGACGTTACCTTTGTTGACATCAACGAGGCTGTCGTAAATCAGCTCCAAAAGGACGGCGGATATCCCGTTTACGTCACCCGCGGCAACGAATACGTCAAGGAATGGGTCGGAAACTGCACCGGCTTCAACGGACGCGACGTTGACGGCGTTGTCAAGCTCATCGCGGAGTGCGACATTCTTGCGACCTCTCTCGGCGTAAACGTGCTTCCCTACGTTGCCGAAAATCTCGCAAAGGGCATCGCGGCTCGTTACGCTGCAGGCGGTAAGCCCCTCAATATTCTCATTTGTGAAAACCTTATCGGCTCGGAGAAGATCCTCCGCGGCTACGTCCGCCCCTACATTCCCGAGGAGCTCGTTACGTATTTTGAGGAGCAGATCGGTTTCGTTTCCTGCTGTGTCGGAATCACAGTTCCTCCCACACCAAAGAAGTTCACCGACGAGAATCCCCTTGCTGTCTGCACGGACTATTATAACGAGCTTCCCGCAGACCTCGCGGCATTTCGTCCCGTCGGCGCACCCACGCCCGAGATGAACGGTCTCGTTCCCTTCACGCCCTTCGATTTCTATATCGAGCGCAAGCTGATGCTCCATAACATGGGTCACGCGACCATGGCGTACCTCGGCTATCAGAAGGGTCACAGCTACATTTACGAGGTTGGCCGCGATCCCGAGATCAAGTACATCCTCATCCGCGCTCTCGACGAGTCTGCACGCGGCCTTGCAAAGCGTCACGGCGCGTCTCTCGACGGACTTCTCTCCTTCATCGATAATCTCATTCCGAGACTCGACAATCCCCTCCTCGAGGACACTCTTCTCCGCGTAGGAAAGGACACCAAGCGCAAGCTCAGCCCCTCCGACAGACTCGTAGGCGCGTTCAACTGCGTCAAGGAGAGCGGCAAGACCCCCGCATACCTTGCTGTCGGCATCGCTGCGGGACTTCTTTGGGACTGCGAAGGCGACGACGCGGGCAAGGAAGTCAGCACCTGTGCTAAGACCGAAGGCGTTGCGGCGGCACTTGCAAAATACTCGCAGATCACTGACGAGGCAGACGTCGCGCTCATCAAGAGATTCTACGATATGCTCGCAGAAAAAGCTCCTTTTGCGGATATTATCGCGGCGCTGAACGAATACGCGGAGTAAAAAATGCAGAGTGCAGAATGCAGAGTTAATGTAATTTTTCTCGCGTTGCTCGAAAAA
>JAZQXP010000090.1:0-21417 GCA_045632925.1 Eubacteriales bacterium
TCTACCTTGTGATCCTGACGCTTTGCGCGAATGCTTTTCCGATCCTGTCGAAGAATCTCGCGTTTTTATGGCTCTTTATACCGATATTTACCGTGCTTAACCTTTTTGCGGGTATTTTTTCGATCAAAACAAAGAGCCTGCGCCTGCGGATCTGTCATCACGGCGCGATAACGCTCGCAATCTTTCTGCCGAGCGCGTGTATTTCCATGATCCACCATATCATTCTCGCGTTCCGACTCATTCCGAGCAATTATATGACCTGGATCTGGAACGCCCTCTTCTGCTTCACCGTTTACCTCATCATCTTCTGGAACGGCATAATCTGCGTCTATCTGACCTCGGTTCAGCTCGGCGTCAAGCAGAGGATGATCGGTCTCATCTGCGGAATGATACCCGTAGCGAACCTCTTTTGCCTAATTTCCATCATCGGAACGACCCTCCGCGAGGTGGATTCCGATCTCAGACGCGAGCAACTCAACAGCACGCGACTGCATCTCCGCCTCTGCGAGACGAAATATCCGATCCTGCTTGTCCACGGAGTTTGCTTCCGCGACAGCAAGATCCTCAGCTACTGGGGCAGAATTCCGCGCGAGCTTGAGGCTCACGGCGCGAAGATCTATTACGGAAACCACCGCTCAGCCGCCTCGATCGCAATTTGTGCGGAGGAGCTTTCGGCTCGAATAAAGCAGATCCTTGCCGAAACGGGCGCGGAAAAGGTCAACATCATCGCCCACTCGAAGGGCGGACTTGACTGCCGTTATGCGATCTCGAAGCTCGGTATGGGACCCTACGTCGCGTCATTCATAACCGTCAACTCGCCTCACAAGGGCTGTCGCTACGCCGACGTCCTTCTGACCGTCCTTCCCTCGCGCTTCAAAAACAAGGTCTCGCGCATCTACAACCGCGCAATGCGCCATCTCGGCGACATCGACCCCGACTTTCTTACCGCGATGTGCAACCTCAGCGCGTCGTTTTGCGAGAAATTCAACGAGGAAATGGACGACGCCGAGGAAAAATTCGGAATCTACCGCCGAAGCATCGGCTCGGTCATGGCATCCGCGCGTGCCGAGAGCTTCCCGCTGAGTCTTTTCTACCATATCGTCAACGAATTTGACGGACCGAACGACGGTCTCGTTTGCGAGGATTCCTTCGCTTTCGGCGAGGATTTCGTCCTCCTTAAGCCAAAGGGCAAAAAGGGCATCTCGCATATGGACGTCATCGACCTCGCCCGCCGCGACCTGCGCGATTTCGACGTCCGCGAGTTTTACGTCGAGATGGTGAATGATCTGAAAAAGAGAGGATTTTGATGGCGGAGCTGTCCCGCTTTGCGAGAGTTAATATTGCCTTCGGCAAGTTAAGATCGCGCAAGGCGCGAGTTAAGATCGGCTTGCGCCGAGTTAAGATTCGCCAAAGGCGAAGTTTGCGGTCAATTTCCGTCGCAGAGGCTCGGAAATTTTCGATTATTAATCAATGGTATGGGACGGTAAGGGTTATCCAATATGTGTCCTGATCCAAGAAATATCTCTTCCTCCACCGCGGTCCTAAGCTGCGTCAGCAGGTATTCCCTCACTCAGAGGGAGGCTGAATGATTGTGCGAACAACTCATATAAAGATTCGATTTATTTGAAAAATAACAAATATACTTAGTTCCAATATTGATATGCAATATTCAGAAAGCTTTGTTCGCAGTCGTTAACATCGCCTCCCTCTGAGGAGGGAGGGGGACCGTCGCTTGACGACGGTGGAGGGAGAGACAAATATGCTAATGATCCCACTTTGAGGGTGCCGTCCCCTACAGTCTCGTAGTATAATTTTTGCAAAACTATTGCTTTTTCACTCGAAACACCGTTTTAAAATATGTTACATTATAGGATACCGTCCTTGAGCAGATATGGGCGCGATTTATTCGGAAAGGAGACGAAATGACCGCGATTATTTATGATTCGAAAACATGGAGCACTTACGTTTCGCCGATTTTTGCTATAAATAACAAGAAAACCGAGGTCGTTGTCTTCAATTCCGACCGCAGCGGCGTAAAAAGGGTGAATCGCTGGACGAACGCATACCTTCTTTCCGCGGATGATTTTACTTGCCAAAGCGGCAAATGGCGCGGATACGATTGGGTTGTTGAAAACGAAAAGCTTTTTCGAGCTATGAAGTACCGCAAAACCGCCTCTCTCGAGGACTTCCCCGAGTTCAGGGACTACGCCGAGGAGATCGTCCTTCCCGAGTGGTTTGAGATCACCGATGACGCCTCGATATCCGTTTTTATGGAGACGGCGGGCATCTTTCACGATGCCGAAGTGAAGTCGGTCGAGCGCGAGGGCGACACCGTGACCGCGCGCATCAAATCGGACTTCGACTGCTATTTCAATATGAAATTCCTCGAAATTGACGGGGACTGCAATTTTGAAGATCATCTTGCGATAGACACCGCAGAGATCGAGCTCAAGGATGGATATTATTACTTTCTTGCTGACAATTACAACGGCAAGCGCAGCGAGATCAAATGCAAAAAGATCCTTTTGAACCTCGAAATCATTACCAAGCCCTATCTGCGCCTTCACCGCAATTATCCCGATATTTCCGCGCTATGCGAGGATATTATCGATGAAGAGCCCTGCGCGAGGGTCGAGGACGGCAAAATGATCGTCGAGACCGAGCTCGGCATCCTTTCGGTTGAATCCAAATACGACGGATATGCCGTTTATTTCAACGGCAAGCTCGAAGCCGAATCTGTGGAAGATCAGGATATTTACCATCTGCTTGTTGATGATTATATCTACGGCGTAGGCGAGATGCCCGAGGTGCTGTGGGAATTTGCGCACGGGCGGATGTTTTCCCTGCTCTGTGGGCTGAAGCATATCCTGTTTTCAGCGTTTTTCCTATCCTTTTGTATATTGCTTATAGCAACAGCCGAGAGCGTTGGACAGGTGATCATACCTGTGATGCTTTGCAGTATAGCCTTCTGGGTGTTCGTTATGATCCTGATCGGCGTACTTCAGGAAAAAATCGAATATAAAATATATAAGGGCTCGGTTTCGATATCGAGAATCGGCGAGATCAGCGGATATCCCTTCAAAACCATAGACAAGGTCGAGCTGAAACGCTCGCGCATATTCAAAAACCGCGGTACGGTAATCTTTACCGTGGACGGAAAGAAGCATTATCTGCGTTTCGTCATCGGTGCCGACGAGGCTTACGGGATCATCCGCGAGAGGATGGACGAAAATAATCAGCCGTAGGCTGATCATCGCGGCATCGCCGCGTATATCATCAACGCAAAGCGTTGTATATCATCGGCTAAATGCTGTATATCATCAACGCAAAGCGTTGTATCGGAAACGAAGTTCAGAAAGCTGAACAAAGGAATTCGCAGTCTCATACTCCCCTTCCCGGTTGACGGGAAGGGGGCGGGGGATGGGTCCCGATTTGCAAATTCAAAATTATACGGATATCGGCAAAACCTCTATTTGGGCGCAAAATTACCTGTATAAGCCCGCAGGAAGCACGAACACTCTATAGCCATTCCGCGCCCAAAGGGCGCGCGGGGGTGACAGAGCACAAATACTTGCCTGCGGCAAGTTGCAACTCTTGCTTCTCGGCTCCCGCCTCCATTTTCCTTCGGAAAACCGCAAGAGCTGCACTTTCCTACCTTCGGGAAGCACCGACTCTGCCCAAAATTCAGAAGCAAAGCTTCAGAATTTTGAAGCAGTTGGCGAAATCTGAAGATTTCGCATTAGTCCGAGGCTCTGCCTCGTGCTCCGCAAACTTTGAAAAGTTTGATCAAACTTTCCTACATTTTTAAAAAAGAAAATTTCCGAGCAGCGCGAGGAAATTATCCTTCCACTAGTCACTAGCCACTAGTCACTAGTCACTATTTTTTCCATTAAAACCGAAATCAACTCATTTATATATATAAGGAAACAAAATGAAACTCAAAACAAAAATCGCCGTCGTTGGCGGTGGACACGCGGGTGTCGAGGCGGCTCTCGCATCTGCGCGCCTCGGAATCGAGACCACTCTCTTCTCTCTCTCCCTCGATTCCCTCGGAAATATGCCCTGCAACCCCTCGATTGGCGGAACGGCAAAGGGTCATCTCGTCTATGAGATAGACGCCCTCGGAGGCGAAATGGGCCGCGTGGCTGACAAGGTCACGCTCCAATCCCGCACTCTTAACCTCGGCAAGGGCGCGGCGGTTCATTCAAAGCGAATCCAAGCCGATCGCCGCAAATATCAAGAGGTTATTAAGCACACTCTGGAAATAACTCCCAACTTGCGCCTCCTCCAAGCCGAAATCACCGAAATTATCACCGAAAATACCGAAAACGGCAAGCGAGTCGTAGGTGTCCGCACATCTTACGGCGAGGAATACGAATGCGAAAAGGTCATTCTAGCCACGGGAACCTATCTTGATAGCAAAATATTCGTTGGTGACCGTGCTATTCCCGCGGGACCCGATGGTCTCATCCCCGCTTGTGCGCTTACAAAATCGCTCGCCGACGCGGGTCTCTCGATCCGTCGGTTCAAAACCGGTACACCGCCCCGAATCCTCCGCTCATCTGTTGACTTTTCACAACTCGAGGAGCAGAAGGGCGAGGACGAGATCGTCCCCTTCTCTGCCGACACCGAAGAGGATTCGATGCGCGGGATGGATCAGATCTCCTGCCACATCGTCTACACAAACCTTGAAACGCACAAGGTCATAATGGAAAATATTGGTAGGTCTGCAATGTATTCGGGTATGATCAGTGGCGTCGGACCTCGCTATTGCCCCTCGATCGAGGACAAGATCATGCGTTTTGCCGACAAGGAGCGCCATCAGCTTTTCCTTGAGCCGATGGGTGAGAACAACGAGGAACTTTATCTCCAGGGCTTCTCTACTTCCCTGCCCCCCGACGTTCAGGACCGTATGCTCCGCACGCTCCCCGGATTCAAGGATGCCGTGATCACGCGCTACGCCTACGCGATAGAATACGATTGCGCCGATCCGACTGATCTTTACCCCACACTCGAGCACAAAAAGGTCTCGGGTCTCTACGGCGCGGGTCAGTTCAACGGTACTTCGGGCTACGAGGAAGCCGCCGCACAGGGACTTATCGCGGGAATCAATGCCACGCTTGCGCTAAAAGGCGAAGAGCCCTTGATTCTGAAGCGTTTTGACGGCTATATCGGCACTCTTATTGACGACCTCGTGACAAAGGGCACCAATGAGCCCTATAGAATGATGACATCGCGCTCGGAATACCGACTCCTTCACCGTCAGGACAATGCGGATGCGCGTCTGACACCTTACGGTAGACGCGTAGGTTTGATCTCCGATGACCGTTTTGAAAGATTTTCACAGCGTCAGCAGATGATCTCGGACGAGAAGGCAAGAATAGAACATGTGTTCGCTAGGCCGAGTGACGCATCTTTCCTTCCCGAGGGTGTTGCAATCCCCGCTCACGGTGCATCTGTTGCAGATCTCCTTCGCAGACCCGAAATTCTCTATGATGATACTGCCACAATCGATAAAAACCGCCCCGCTCTTCCCCGCTCTGTCATCAGAACAGTTCAATATGACATAAAATATGCCGGATATCTACGCAGACAGACTGCCGAGATCAATCGCCAGGCACGACTTGAAGAATTCAGACTCCCCGATGATATTGATTACACTACTGTCGGCGGACTTCGTATTGAGGCTGTTCAGAAGCTTTCAAAGATCAGACCCGTGACCCTTGGACAGGCTTCGAGAATCAGCGGAGTCTCTCCCGCCGATATTTCTGTACTTTTGATCCGACTTGGCTTAAAATGAGGTAAATTATGACTGAAACTTATAATTATTTCGAATATCCTTCAATTTTGAAGGAAGTCTTCAAACATAACGGACTCGAAGAATTTTGCACCGATCAGATCTGCTCTAAGCTCTCCGATTTCTGCAAATATTTGCTTGAACAGAACGAATTATTCAATCTAACTGCTATCAAGACTCCTGAATCCGCCGCTTTGCTCCACTTTGCAGACTCCTTGTCCATTTCAGAGTTTCTCCCGGAAGGTGCAAGCATTCTCGATATCGGTTCTGGAGCAGGCTTTCCCGCGATACCGATTGCTGTCGCGAGACCCGACGTTCAGGTTACCGCACTCGATTCGACGCAAAAACGAGTAGATTTCATCAACCGATCAGCAAAAATACTTGGCTTGACTAATATTACAGCCGTTTGCCACCGAGCCGAGGACGTTACCGGTAAGAAATTCAAAGAAAAGTTCGATATTGTTACCGCGAGAGCCGTTGCAAGCTACCCGATACTGCTCGAACTTGCTTTACCCGCCGTAAAAGTCGGTGGACGCTTCGTTGCAATGAAGTCAAAGGATGTTTCACGTGAAACTTACGGAATTGAGAAGCTTGCAAAGACACTTTCGATTAACAAACCTCAATTTTACTATTCAAAACTCGAGAGTAACGATGAAATATTCGAAAGATGTATAGTTACTGCCAAAAAGAATGCTTCGACGCCTCCTAAATATCCAAGAGCATACGCTCAGATCAAGAAGAAGCCTTTATTTTAATTAACAACCCTTATGTTTCACGTGAAACATAAGGGTTGTTTCTGTTTAATGTTTCACGTGAAACATTTATAATTGTAAATTTTGTGTAATTAACAATATAGTCTTGAATTAAGCGTGAAATAGTGGTATAATTATTATAAATACAACACGGAGGCTGACCAAAGTGGGAAAAATTATTTCATTTGCAAATCAGAAGGGTGGAGTCGGAAAAACAACCTCTGCCGTTAACATAGCCGCATCTCTCGGACTTCTTGATAAAAAAGTCCTTATGATAGACCTTGACCCACAGGGTAACACGACAAGCGGCGTAGGAGTGCCTAAAAAGGGACTCAAGACAACAATTCGCGAGATTTTGCTCGCACCTGAGCTCGGAGGAGGGAAGAGTCCCTACGAGATTGCCAAGCAGGCGATTATTAAGACAGATTTCAATAATCTTTCGGTAATTCCTTCGACTATTTCGCTCGCCGGAGCAGAATTTGATCTGTTTTCTATTGAAAACAGCGAATTCATCCTCAGAGAAGCACTTACACCTCTCAAGGACGAGTACGATTACATCATAATTGACTGTCCCCCTTCGCTCGGAATGTTGACTGTCAATGCTTTGGCGGCAAGCGACGGCGTAATTATCCCTATGCAGTGCGAATTCTATGCTCTTGAGGGACTTTCACAGCTCGTAATTACGATTTCTCGTATCAAACAGAAGTATAATAAGGCTCTAACCGTTACCGGAATCCTTCTGACGATGTACAACGGCAGATTGCTGTTGACTTCGCAGGTAGTAGCTGAGCTCAAGAAGCATTACTATGAAAAGCTCTTTTCGACTGCGATATCGCGCGGTGTAAGGCTCTCGGAGGCACCTTCATTCGGTATGCCCGTGTATTATCACGATCCTAACTCGAAGGGAAGCCGCGAGTATCTTGACGTAGCCAAGGAATTGGTCGAGAGAATATAACAATTAATAGCAATAGAGGAATATTATGGCAAAGTTAAAGAAAACGGGCCTCGGAAGAGACTTTAATTCGCTCTTTGAGGACAATTTTATAGATACAAAGAAAAATCCCGCGGAAATGATCCGCATTTCAGATATCGAGCCCAACCCGGATCAGCCCCGCAAGGAGTTTAAAGAGGAGGAGCTTGCAACTCTCGCGGCGTCGATCGCAGAGTACGGCCTCCTTCAGCCAATCCTTGTAACCGAGAGTGGACTTCTTCCCGGAACATATCGCATCATCGCGGGTGAGCGCCGTTGGCGTGCATCGAGACTTGCCGGTCTCGACGAGATCCCCTGCGTTATCTTCGACGGCGACGAGCTTGCTGCGGCGCAGGTTTCGCTCGTTGAGAATATTCAGCGCAGCGACCTCAATCCGATTGAAGAAGCTATGGGTTTCCGCGCGCTCATCGAGCGTTTCGGTATGACTCAGGACAGCGTTGCGCAGAAGATCGGTCGCTCGCGTCCCGCAGTAACAAATGCGCTCAGACTTCTTGAGCTTCCCGAGGAGGTCCTTCCGCTTGTAGCCGCAGGTGAGCTTTCCGCAGGTCACGCGCGCACGCTTCTCGGTCTGAATGACAAGGATCTTATCCCCACCCTCGCAAATCGCGCGATCGCGGAGGGACTTTCCGTCCGCGCGCTTGAGGCTGAGGTCAAGAAGCTCAATAAACCTGTTGTAGTTACAACAAAGCCCACTCTGCCCGTTGACGAGCAGACTGCAGTTTATATGGAGCAGCTTGAACGCCGCGCGGTCGAACTTTGCGGCAGAAGGGTCAAGATCAAGGATATGGGAGTCGGAAAACGTCGGATCGAGATCGATTTTGACGACACGGACGACCTCTCCGAGCTTCTTCTGACCATCTGCGGCCCCGATATTTTCAATTTATAATGGTACCAATGATGAAATTTATACCTTTTGTGCTCTCCGAGGAGCAGGACAGCTGGTTCAAGATAATCAACGACATTTTTTCGCTTGAGATGGGCGAATACGAAAACCTCGGATTCGGTGATTTTGCGTTCAATAATCTGCGCTCGATCATCGTCGGCATGGTCCTCGGCATAATTATTGCCGCATATCTGTCGATCTTTAACCGCCGCGTCCACGGCGCGTTCGTCTCTGCGGTCATCGATCATAACGCATCGACCCCCGCGACGGCGAAGACTCTCTCAGAGCTCGGTTATATGAAGAACAGCTCGGTCAGATCTGCGCTCAAGAGCGGTAACACATACCGCGGGATCGTCCGATGTGTCGAGGCCGAGGAGTATTATTCGGCACGCGAGATGGCGCGCGGTCAGTATGAGGCTGACGTTGCGGCGGCGGGAGAGAAGGCGGCGCCCTTTAATTCTCCCGAATTTGTCTACAATTTCGAGACGGCACATTTTTACATTCCCGAGGATAAGCATTTTACCGCCGGATTGCGCTTCGAAAAGAAAGGAACAAGTGTTCTAAGTGCGGTCATTATGACGGTGGTCTCGATCGTACTTCTTTGGGCGATTCTGAAGTTTTTGCCCGATATTATGCAGTATCTCGATAATTTTGTCGGTATGATCAACGGCTGAGAGGTGGAAAATGACACATAAAAACAAAAAATTCCGCAGAATACAGCCACTGACGGCGTTCACGATCATAATCGTGGCGGCACTTGTCGTATTTATGATCGGCGTCGGCATATGGAGGCTGATGGGCGCACAGAACACGTCGGTCATCCTTTCGAGCGGCGAGGAGCTGAAGTACGTCGGAATGGTCGACCATTCGGGAAGACCGACCTCGGGCACGCTCTATTATCCGAACGGGCTGAGCGCGAAGATCGACCTCAAGGAGGGAAGTGTGACCTACTCGGACGGAACGGTCTATTACGGCTCGCTCGATGCGGATTACAGACGAAGCGGGCAGGGAAGCATCAGCTGGACGAACGGCGACTCCTACACGGGCGAATTTCTTGCCGATGCGCTGACAGGGAAGGGCACCTTCACGTTCGCGAGCGGCGACGTTTATGAGGGCGACCTTGTGAACGGTGTCAAGAACGGATTCGGAAAGTATATGTCCTCGGACGGAAGCGAGTATGAGGGTGAGTTCAAGGACGATATGCGCCACGGAAAGGGCAAGCACACCTCCGTTGACGGCGACGTATACGAGGGCGATTTTGTGAACGGCATCAAGTCGGGCTACGGTAAGTGTACGTATGCCAACGGCGACGTTTACGAGGGCGGATTTGTCGGCGACCTCCGCGAGGGCGAGGGCAAGTACGTTTGGGTAAACGGCGAGACCTACACAGGCGAGTTCAAGAAGGGCAATATGCACGGCTTCGGAACCTATACCTGGCCGACGGGCAGAGCATCCTATACCGGATATTTCGAGAACGGCGTGATCGTCGTTATTGAGCCTTGATTTTTATAAAAAAGACGACCTTTTCGAGGTCGTTTTTTTTAGTGGACAGTGGACAGAAAGACGCGAGCCGGTAATTATGCTTACCAATAGCGGGAAAGTTTTGGTCAAGCTTTTTCAAAAGCTTGTGGGGTTTGGGGCAGAGCCCCATTTAAATGCAAAGGCTTCAGCCTTTGCTAACTGCTTCAAAATTCTGAAGCTCTGCTTCTGAATTTTGGGCAGAGTCAATACTTCCCGAATGTAGGGAAGTGTTGGCTCTGTCACCCTTTTGACGACAGAGTTTTCGTCTTCCTGCGGGCTTATACAGGTAATTTTGCGCCCAAATAGAGATCTTGCCGATATCCTCGTAATTTTGAATTGGCAAATCAGGACCCACCCCTTACTCCCGTCTCGCTGCGGCTCGGTCACGCCGCGGGTCTGACAGTCCCCCGGACTGTCATTCAATACCTCGGCGCCGCTTCGCTACCCGTTAACCGGGAGGGGATATCAAAGTGCGCGAACCTTTTGTTCAGCTTTCTGAACATCGTTTTTGATGCAACGCTTCACCGCGGTGATATACAGCCTACGGCTGATTTTTGAGTGCGCGAACTTCATTATTCAGCGTTCTGAAAATCGTAACGATATTTCGAGCGAAAAACAATGATTTTGCAAAAATTATATTACGAGACTGTAGGGACCGACGTCCCCTACTGAGTTGAAGCGATAATTCAATTAATCGAAAATTTCCGCTTGCGGAAATTCACCATAAACTTCGCCGAAGGCGAACATTAACTTGCGCATAGCGCAACATTAACTCGCGCCTTGCGCGATCTTAACTCTCGCAAAGCGAGATATTAACTCCTCTCGCCGCAGACTGATAGTATATTGCTTTCTCTCGGGACGTCGAGGCGGCGGTGCCTTCGAAATCCATAAGTAAGAGAAGCATACTTTACCTTTCTTCGGGGACGGCGATCAATCTCCGACTATGACCTTGTATTTTCTGCCGTTGTAGGTAAGGGTCTCGGGCGGAGTGGAGTTGATGCCCCACCAGGAGGAGCAGATCACGGTGTCGTAGCCGATGACCTTATATGTCGTGCCGTCGAGGGTGAAGGTATCATAGAGCATTGTGTCGTCGGTGGTGAATGAGGTCGAGGATCTTTCGGGGAGCACGGGATTGTATTCCTCGCCGAGGGTGCGGTTCGCTCCGGGAGCGTGCTTGTAGAGGAAGGCGTTGCCGGTAAAATATCCCATTCCGAAGTCGAATATGCGCGCTTCGGTGTCGTTTACACAAAAGTTGAGGTGAAGGACGTTATGGTAGCTCCAATCCTGATCGTCCCAGGTCACGTCGTACCAGTACCATTTTCCGTCGTCGAGCTTGACGAGATTCCAGGCGTGCGGGCCGCCGTTGCCGATACCCGTGACACGGATATTTTCAACCTCGCGGAAGTTGAGGAGCATTCCGAAGACCTCGGTGAAGCTTTCGCAAACGCCCGCGTTTTTCTCGAGGATTCCGATGATGCTGTGCGCCCAGTTCGCGTCTTCGGGGGTCTTTCCGTCAGATTTGTATGCGTAGGAGGCGTTCGCACAGATGGCATCGTGGAGACCGAAAGCAATCTGATACTCGGAGGTCTCGTCCTTGACGATCTCGAGGTATTCAGCCGCCTTTGCGTAGACGAGCTCGTTGTAGCTTTGGCGGATTTTGCCGTCGCGGTAATCCTCATCTACGCTTAAATAAATGCTCGTGGTCGTATAGAGCCAGTAGCTTGAGAGCCAGTAGTAAAGCGGGTGATCGTCGCGGTAGATGCTGTATACCGTGACAGCTTCGGCGTAGGTCAGCCCTGAGGAGGCGTAATCCAGGGGGGCGAGAGAGCCGTATTCGGTAAGTGTCGCTTCGGTATCCGAGTGATATTTTGCCGCGGATCTGTCGATCATTTTGTAGTAGGACTGCATTGCCGCACCGTTTGAGAGCGTTCCGAGGTATTCGTAGCCCCAGCTACTCGCGTAATAATCGGGATTTTCGATTCCGAGGGGGAGGATGAGCTCCTGCTCGGAGATAACCTCGGAACAAGTCGAGCAGTAGACGTAGTCGGTCATGCCGAAGCCGCGCTCGGTTGCGGGTGTTCCGGGGACTCTGACCTCAGTGTGAGTATGTACGTCGCTGACGTAATCGGTCTCGAGGTAAGCCTCGTTTATGAGGATCTGCCCCTCGGCGTCCTTGAAGAGACAGGAGCATTTACCGCAACGCCAATGCGCGACGTCGATCTTGCCGTCGACGGGTGCGGTCTCTGCGACGTATGTAAGCACGTGCTCGCAGAATGCGCCGTAGCTGAGCTCGGAGTCGGCGTAGGAGAGCAGATTCTTGAGGATGCGTTCCGAGTCGGCAGCCGTGATGACCCCGTCACCGTCGGTGTCGGCGGCGTTCGCATCGCATTCGACGGGCTTGTTGTTCAGATAGAGCAGGAGAGTCGCCGAATCGCGTGAATTAACGATCCCGTCCGAGTTGACGTCGCCCGGGATAGCCTCCGCGGAGACGCCGATGACGGTCAGCGCGGTGAGAAATATCAGTGTCAAAGAGGAGATCAAAAACTTTTTCATGACTTTTTTCCTTCCAAAGTTGTTATTTTGGAGTTTTACGAGCCTTTTTTGCGGCTGCCGATCGAATCGGCATAGGATGCGGCGGCGGATTCGGTCTTGTTCGCGCCGTATTTGTAGTAGACTCTGTTTCGGAGATCGTCGGGGAGGTATTGCTGGTGCGTGTAGTGATTGGGGAAGTCGTGCGGGTAGACGTAGCCCTCGAAGAGGGGGGATTGGATGTGCTTGGGCGGGATCTTGCCGCGTCCCGCCTCGATGTCCTCGTTTGCGGCGGCGGCGGCGAGGTATGCGGAATTCGATTTCGGCGCGGTCGCAAGCATAACGGCGGCGTTCGAGAGCGGAATTCTCGCCTCGGGCATGCCGAGCTCGCGTGCCGATTCACAGCAGGCGCGTGTGATCACGGGTGCCATCGGGTAGGCAAGACCGATATCCTCGCTCGCAATGACCTGCAGGCGTCGGCAGGCGGCAAGAAGCTCGCCCGATGCAAGCAATTTGTTCAGATAAAACACCGCGGCATCGGGGTCGGAGCCTCTGATCGATTTTTGGAGTGCCGAAAGTAGATCGAAATGGATGTCGTCCGAGTAATTTGCGATGTTGGACTCGAAGGGGGCAACGTCGGAGAGGAGAAGCGCGTCGCCGTCCGAGGAGAGGTAGGCGTTTTCAAAGAGAGTCAGCGCGCGGCGGACGTCCCCTCCGGAGGAGGATGCGATCTTCTCGGCAACGCCCGTGTCAAAGGTGCGGGTACGGTTTGTCTCTCGGTTGAGGTAGTCCATACCCCTTGTGAGAGCGCGGACGACCTCGGCGGGCGGTACGGGCTTGAACTCAAAGAGAGTCGAGCGCGAGATGAGCGCGCCGTAGAGGTAAAAATGCGGATTTTCGGTTGTCGAGGCGATCAGGGTCACGCGGCCGTCCTCGATATATTCAAGCAGAGACTGCTGTTGCTTGCGGTTGAAATACTGGATCTCATCGAGATAGAGCAGGATACCCTCCGAGCCGAAGACGTTTTCGGTCGATGCGAGGACGTCCTTGACGTCGGAAAGCGACGCGGTCGTTGCATTGAGGCGCGCAAAGGTCATATCGGCGTATTTTGCGACGAGGGAGGCGGCGGTGGTCTTGCCCGTACCGGGAGGGCCGTAGAAGATCATATTCGGGATGCGCCCCGAGTCGCAGAGACGGCGGACGACGCCGTTTTTGCCGAAAAGATGAGCCTGACCGACGATATCGTCGAAGGAGGTCGGACGGATGAGTTCTGCTAAAGGTGTTCGTTTCATGTTTTACCTCTGAGTGAGATTGATTCTGTCGCGCGGTGCGCGAATGATGATCTTGCTACGCAAGAATGATGATCGCCTACGGCGAATGATGATTTCCGCTATGCGGAAAATGAAGGTGAATTTCCGTCGCTACGCTCGGAAATTTTCATTATAAATATTGCTTTTGAGCTTGCGAAAAAGCTACCGCAAGCTTCGCCGCAGGCGAATATTAACTTGCCGAAGGCAACATTAACTCGCGCTAAGCGCGATCTTAACTCTGCGTAGCAGATCCGAGCTTATCCTTATATGCAACAAATTTAACGGTATCCCTCGGGTCGGGCAGGGGAGTGAAGAAGTGGAGCTTGCCGCCGTAATAGACGTCAAAGTGGTCGCCGACCGAGATCGGGAGCGCGCCGGGAGAGTCCTTGCCGAGAAGCGAGATGTGCGTCTTCTCTCCGTTTATCTCACCGTCAAATGTGAAGCCGTCGGGCGAGAGGGACATCACGCCGTGACCGACGTCGCGGCACATAACGCCGTCCTTCTTCGGGTCGCCGTTCGTCACGCCGACGCTGCATTCGCTCGTGAGGGGAGAGGTGAGGTCGAGAGTGGAGGCGTTCTGCTCGTACCAGTCGGCAACGGTTTTGATGCCGTCGACACAGTTTATCTGACCGTGTGCGTCAACCGTAGCGGTAAGTCCGCACTCGGAGCAGGTGATCTTGTTATCCTTGCAGATCAGAGTGTGCTCGGCGCCGCACTCGGGACACTTCCAAAGGATCCCGTCGAGACCTTCGGCGGGAGCCTTCGATCTGAATTTGACGTCGGTGAGGGATTCCCAGGCGTTGTGGGAGATGGCGTCCGCGATCTTGCATTCGATGTCGCCGAGAAGCATCTCTTTCAGCTCGGGACCGTCGAAAAGCTTGTGAAGACGGACGTCGATGCGGCCGATGCGGGGCTTTTTCGCCCATTTCGGGAAGGTCTTGCCCGCGCCCTCGGCTGTGATCGTGTAGACGGGAACGCCGAGATTGCGCACGAGCTCCGCCGTACCGGGCGTGATGGGGCAGGATTTGCCGTTGCAGGTCAGTCTGCCCTCGGGGAAGAGGAGTAGGGTGTTGCCCTCGCGGATGGCGCGGATCATAGAGAGCACGGAACGGGTGTCGGGGCAGAACATCTTTTTCGGGATCGCGCGCATAATTTTGAGAATGGGTCGGAGGAGCTTGTTTGCAAAAAAGTGCTCGCTCATGACAAAGGTCACGCGGCGGGGGTAGAGAGCCATCGCGGTGAGAAAGTGGTCCTTGTTCGAGGTGTGCGTTGCAAGAACGACGCAACCGCCCTTCGGCATGCTTTTCAGCTCGGAATTATAAATATGTACGCGATAGCGGATGCGGTAGTAGAGTGAAACGAAGAAGAATGCGGGATGATAGAGCCAGGCGGCAGGCTTGCCGATTTTTTGAGTTTTTTTCTTTTTTGACATGATGACTCCTTGTCGCGCGTAGCGCGAATGATGATCCGCCGAAGGCGGAATGATGATCGCGCAAAGCGCGAATGATGATTTGCCTACGGCAAAATAAAGGTAAATTTCCGCCGAGCGGAAATTATATATTTATATTATACCAATATATATTATACCATTAAAACCCTTCCATTTCAACAATAATTGTAAAAAACGCAAAAAAATTGTCAAAAAGGTGTTGACAATCACGTGACCGTGTGATATAATATAAATACAGCAAACCCCAAGCATAACGAACTAATGAAAGGAAGGTATATAAAAATGTTTTGGATCATTGCTTCAATTATTGCGGTTCTGGCGCTCTTCGTTGCGCTCGGTTACTCAAAGAGCGGATGGAGACTCTGCGGCAGGCAGTTTCTCGCGCTTTTCGGACTCGTGCTGATTCTCGGCGGCATGGTCGCAACCGTGCCTACGGGTCATACGGGTATCCTTACCACCTTCGGTAAGGTCGAGGATAAGACCCTCGAGGCGGGTATGCACGTTAAATCTCCCTTCCAGGAGATCGTTTGCATGGATAACAGAACGCAGGTCGCGCATCTCGAGCTTTCCGCTTTCTCGAGCGACATCCAGGAGGTCCTCGTCTCCTATTCGATGAACTATCAGATCGAAAAGGCGAACGCACAGAGGATCTATAAGGAGATCGGCGTCGATTATTACAACACCGTTATGGCACCGAGGATCCAGGAGGTCGTCAAGAGCGTTATCGCCAAGTACACGGCTGAGGCGCTGATCGAAAGCCGCGAGGCTCTCTCGGTTCAGATCACCGACGCTCTCACTGAGCAGCTCGGAGCATACAATATCGTAGTCGTTTCTACCGCAGTCGAGGACATCGACTTCTCCGACGCCTTTACCGCGAGCGTTGAGGATAAGGTAGTAGCCGAGCAGGCTCTCCTCAAGGCACAGACCGAGCAGGCGCAGAAGACCATGGAGGAAGAGAAGGCGGCTGAGCGTGAGAAGATCAAGGCTGCGGCGGATGCCGAGGTCAAGGAGATCCAGGCTGCGGCAGACGCCGAGGTAGCCAAGATCAAGGCGGCAGCAGAGGCGGAGGCTAAGAAGCTTGCGGCGGATGCCGAAAAATACGCTGGCGAGAAGGAAGCCGAGGCAAACAAGGCTCTCGCGGCATCGATCACGGATGCCCTCATCAAGTACTATGAGGCTCTCGGCTGGAACGGTGAGCTCCCCGATACCGTTGTCAGCGGCTCGGATACCGTCCTCCCCGTTATCGGCGGCGTGACCGGCAACGGATCGAACTAAATTTTTTCCGAAAAACTGTAACCTTTGAGGAAAAAGTGCATCTATACAGGCAGAGAGCGATTTCTGCCTGTATGGGCGCAAAAACCGAGTTTTTGTCTGATAAACGGACGATTTGACGAATATGTCAAAATCAACAATAGTTTACGCCGTAAATTAGTCAATATAAACAAAATTTATGTCAAAATGACTAAACACTAAATTACCTGTTGACAGCGGTTTTCGAAAGTGGTATAATATTTCTAATAACTATACCTGTCTCTTGACGAAAAGAAAAATTTGAGAAAAATCGAAAATTTTTCGGGAAAAATGCAACCTTTTGAGAAAAAAGTTGTCTATATAAGTAGAGGGTAAAATAACTCCCAACCCTAAGTGTATTAACGGAACGCGTGTTTTCTTTCAACACTGCTGCGACACCGGGCGATGAGCGTCACACTCGCCCGGGAGGTCTGACATGCCAGTGATTGATAGCGTCAAGGAAGATGCGCGCAACAGTTTCAACCGCTTGGGACCCGAGAGAACGAAGATCAGACGCAGTGATCGGAGTTTTCGGGTCTCCGGCGGATATAAAGCAACAGCCAACCGACTCGCGGTTGGCTGTTGTTTTTTTGAGTGCAAAGTGTAAAGTGTAAAGTTGAGGTGAATTTCCGCAAGCGGAAATTATCCGATTTTAATAAATAATTACCGGTTCTGTACTTTATGCTGTACAAACGGTGCTCTCCTCATCCACCGCTGCACGCGGTCCCCACATTTGCTTGCAAATACGCCCGCATGGGGAATGTAAGGGGGCGACTTCGCTAATTCTGTTACTACAGCGAATATCGATATAACAAATGATTTTGCATACAAAATTGGAAGATTTTTATTGAAATAATTTAGCTGAAACTCCACCGAGAGCACGATAATAATTATGATAAAAATATTCCAATCTGCTTTGAATAGGTTAAGACTCAAACGGCGTTCGCTGAATTGCGAATGAGTTTGGGACAAACCTTTTACATTCCCCATGCGGGCGTATTTGCAAGCAAATGTGGGGACCGCGTGCAGCGGTGGATGAGGAGAGCAAAGTCTGTACTGTACGTTGAACAGAACACAAACACAAAACTCGGATATTACGAAGTTTTTTCGCTTCATAATATCCGAGATTTTTAATTATAATAATTTCCGAACGAAGTGAGGAAATTTATACCTTCTACCAGCAACTAGCAGCTAATCACTTACCGTTTATAATATCGCGCAGTTTCTGCGCATTTGCAAACATATCTCCGCCCTTTGCGTAGATGGAGGACGTGCCCGCGACGAAGATATCCGCGCCCGCCTCGGTCATCAGCTTTGCGTTCTCGAAGCTTACGTTGCCGTCGACCTCGATCTCGATGTCGGGGTAGCCGTGCGAGTCAAGGAATTCTCTCATGCGGGTAATCTTGGAAAGGGTGGACTTTACGAGCTTCTGACCCGCAAATCCGGGGTTGACGGTCATGATGAGCACGCCGTCGATGACGTCGAGAAGCTCCTCGATCGCGGTGATGGGCGTGCCGGGGTTGAGAGCCACCATCGGCTTTGCGCCGCGAGCCTTGATAGCCGCGAGCGCGCGCTGGATGTGGGGCTCGGATTCGATATGTAAGCAGACGTAATCGCCCTCGCCGAACTCGAACCAATCGAGCTTCTGTCCGGGATTCTCGACCATCATGTGGATGTCGAGCGGAATGCTTGTAGCCGCCTTAACGCGCTTGACGAAGTCGGTGCCGAGGGTGTAGTTGGGGACGTAAACGCCGTCCATAATGTCGATGTGGAGATATTCGATGCCCGCCTTCTCGAGGAGCTTCAGCTCAGCGCCGAGATTAAGCAGGTCCGCGCACATAAGGCTCGGAGAGATCTGTTTCTTGTGTGCCATTTTGGGTACCTCTGTGAATAAAATATATAATATAATTATACCACACAATCGCGGGGATTTCAATACCTTTGCTGACAAAATACGCGTGGGCGGTATATTTTATTGATCTCAATACGTCCGTGAAAAATGAAGCCAACTTCGCTTCGCTCATTCACAATTTTGGCTGATTTTAAGCAAAAACGGCAAAAACGTGCAAAATTTTGCAATAAAAACTCTCTGTGAGTTGCAAAAAATTGCAAAAAGGTATTGACAAACGCATATTATTGTAGTATAATCTCATCATATACATTTTAGCACGTTAACAAGGAGAATTACCATGAACAGAGTATATAACTTTTCTGCAGGTCCCTCGATGCTTCCCGTGCCCGTTCTTGAGCGCGCCGCAGCCGAAATGCTCTCCTACGGCGAGAGCGGAATGTCGGTCGCCGAGATGTCGCACCGATCAAAGGATTTCGAGCCCATCATAGCGAAGGCAGAAGCCGACCTGCGCAGGCTGATGAATATTCCCGATAATTACGCCGTCCTCTTTCTCCAGGGCGGAGCCTCTACTCAGTTCGCGGCTGTTCCCCTGAATCTCCTTCCCGTCGGCGGGACCGCGGACTATATCGTTTCGGGTCAGTTCTCGGGCAAGGCTTATACCGAGGCGCAGAAGTACGGCGACGTCAGACTCGTTGCAACCTCGAAGGCGGACGGATTTACCTACGTTCCGATGGTTAAAAAGGAAGATCTCAATCCCGACGCCGCGTACGTTCATATCTGCTATAATAATACCATTTTCGGCACGAAGTATAATTACATCCCAGACACGGGCGATATTCCGCTCGTTGCCGATATGTCCTCCTGCATCATCTCCGAGCCCGTCGACGTTACGAAGTTCGGCGTGATCTACGCGGGCGCGCAGAAGAATATGGCTCCCGCGGGAATGACGCTCGTTATAGTAAGGAAGGATCTGCTCGGACGTGCGCGTCCCGAGACGCCCTCGATGCTCGATTGGAATCTGATGGCAGAGAACGGCTCGATGTACAATACGCCCCCCTGCTACACGATCTATATGGCTGGACTCGTCTACGAATGGATCGATTCGCTCGGCGGACTCGACGTTATGAAGCAGATGAATGAGAAAAAAGCGGCTCTGCTTTACGGCTACCTCGACTCGCAGGACTACTACATCGCGCCCGTCAAATCCGAGTGCCGCTCGATGATGAACGTCACTTTCGTCACGGGTAACGCCGATCTCGATAAGAAATTCGCCTCCGATGCCGAAAAGATTGGGCTCAAGAACCTCAAGGGTCACCGCTCGGTCGGCGGTATGAGAGCCTCGATCTATAACGCAATGCCCTACGAGGGCGTTGAGGCACTCGTCGAGTTTATGAAGGATTTTGCCGAGAAAAACCCGAAGTAAGGTGTTATAACTATCTCATATATAACGGCAATAGTATATGTACGAGCAAATAATACATTTTTCAGCGTAGTAAAATTACGAGTCCGTAGGGACCGACGTCCTCGGCGGTCCGAGCCCAATAAAAAATATGCTGTGTATTATGTTAAGAAAAATGTATTGGAGCTTCTGAGTTTTACCAAATATATAATTATGTGTCTACGGACCGCCGAGGACGTCGGTCCCTACGGCTCGTAATGAAAAATGGATGAAGATTTTTACTTGACGGCATCGTCATATAATAGGAGAACCCCAATGAAAAACATTAAGCTTATGAACAAGATCGCCGCTTGCGGTACCGATATTTTTGACCGCGCGGTATATAACGTATCCGACGACTGCGCCGCGCCTGAGGCGATAATGGTGCGCTCCGCCGCTCTTCACGATATGGAGTTTAACCCCGAGCTTCTCGCTATCGCGCGTTGCGGCGCGGGTGTAAACAATATTCCGATAGACCGCTGTACCGAGGCGGGAATCGTCGTCTTCAACACCCCCGGCGCGAATGCGAACGGCGTAAAGGAGCTCGTTATCTGCGCTCTGATGCTCGCCTCGCGTGACGTCATCGGCGGAGCAAACTGGGCGGAAACGCTCAAGGACGACGTCGCAAAGACGGTAGAGAAGGGCAAATCTGCGTTTGGAGGCTGTGAGCTCCGCGGAAAGACCCTCGGAGTCATCGGTCTCGGCGCGATCGGTGCGCTTGTGGCAAATGCCGCTATCGACCTCGGAATGAAGGTCATAGGCTACGACCCCTATCTCACGGTCGAGGGCGCTTGGCGCATCTCCCGCGCGGTCGGTCACGCGCTGACGACCGAAGAGATCTTTGAGAAGAGCGATTATATCACCCTGCACGTCCCCGCTGTCGAGTCGACGAAGGGTATGATCCGCAAGGAAAATATTGATAAAATGAAGCAGGGCGTCAAGATCATCAACCTCGCCCGCTCCGACCTTGCCGTTGCCGCCGACATCAAGGACGCGATCGCGGAGGGCAAGATCTCGGCTTACGTCACCGACTTCCCGACCGAGGAAACTTTAGGCGTCAAGGGTATCGTAAATATTCCGCATCTCGGTGCGTCGACCGGCGAATCGGAGGATAATTGCGCCATTATGGCGGCAAATCAGCTCGTTGAGTTCCTCGAGACGGGCAATATCCGCAATTCCGTCAACTTCCCCGCGATCGATCTGCCCGCGCACGGCGGCAGAAACGTCCTCGTTCTCCACGCGAACATCCCCGCCTCGATCGCAAAGATCTCGGGCGCGGTTGCCGAAAGAGGCGTCAACATCGAGCATCTTTCGAACAAATCGCGCGGAAACAACGCCTGCACCCTCCTCGCCCTCGCCGTAGGCACGTCGGACGCCGATATCGAGGCGATGAAGCAGACGATCGACGAGATCGATGGAGTTTGGAGAGTCATCGTTATTTAAGTGCAGAGTGCAGAATGCAGAGTGCAGAGCATAAAAAGTGCAGAGTGCAGAATGCAGAGTGCAGAGTTAATGAAATTTTTCTCGCGTTGCTCGAAAAATATTTGTGGGATAATTTAATTCGGCTTTGATAACTCTTCGCTTAGCTGTAACGTTTATTAACC
>JAZQXP010000091.1:0-49336 GCA_045632925.1 Eubacteriales bacterium
TCGGAAAACCGTCGGAAATGCCCGCAGCCGCTTGCGCCCGGTAGGTGTGTTGCTTTGCAACGCACCTATAGTTTGCCGAAGGCAAACAGTGGATCATCGTGACGACCGAGTTGTTCCTCGGGCGTCGCGGTGCTGGCGAAGAGGTCTGCACAGCACCGACCCAACTAAAAGTATATGAATATAGAAAATCACTGTGTAGTATCAAAATTACACAGTGATTTTGTATTATTATGCCTTTCAAAAGTGCAAACAACTACGTTTGACTTTAGTTTTACGTTTATACACATCAAACTTCTCCGTACAGGCACCGCGCCGCGCTTGTAAATGGGCGCGGCACGAGATTCTTCGGCGGCCCATTTGCCGAAGGCAAATACGCGGTCATGCGGACGCCGCCTCAGAATGACATCGTTTTTTCTTGCAGGGGCTTCGCCCCTGCACCCCGCTTTGCAAGTGCGAACATAGCTGTTTATCTGTTTTTTTGTGAACTTTGACATATCGTTTTTTAGAAAAAAGGTTTGTCAGCAATCTGAAGTTTTTTGCAAAAGCAAAAATCATTAATTAATTGAAAAAGCTTCGTTGCATATGCGACGAAGCTTTTTTCCTTCATTCCGCCTTTGGCGGATCATCATTCAGCGCCAGCCGATCATCATTCAGCGAAGCTGACAAACTATAACCGCTCCTTGCGATCCACGGTTTACACCGCATACACGATGCGACCAAAAACGGTCGGGCTGACACATTGTGCAATCATCGGAAATTTCGATATTTCCGACACCCGCACGGCGCAATGCGATGGCATTGACGGCTTTGAGGTCGACGTGGAATTTGTCGTTCGATTCAACGATAAACTTCTCCGCATCCTCACCAAACTGTGCGATGACGGTATCGGGCACGTCGCGGTCGGTCTCAAAGCAGCAGAAACCTATATTCGGTCCGATAGCGGCGCGGATGTTTTTCGGATCGCATCCGTATTCTGATACCATTGCGCTGACGGTTTTGCCAGCGATATCCGCGGCTGTTCCTCTCCACCCCGCGTGAACGGCACCGACGGCACCCGTAACGCTGTCCCAAAGCAGGATCGGCGTGCAATCAGCGGTAAAAACGACGAGCGCACATCCCGCATCATTCGTTATCAGCGCATCACATTCGGGATAACCGTGATGATCAAGTCCGCGTGCGTCGGCTTTAGTAACGACACGAATGATATCGGAGTGTGTCTGACGGGTCAAAACAAGGTTTTTTACGTCAAATCCTATTCTTTCGGCTAGGATCTCATAGTTTTTGATCACGTTTTCCGCACAGTCGCCGCGATGCATAGCGATATTCATCGAGCTGAAGATCCCCGTCGAAGCACCGCCCTCGCGCGTGGTAAATCCGTGCGGAACACAAATATTATCGGCACTAATGATGCCGTTTTTTGTTTGGAACGACAAATCAGTTACCCCCGAGGTAGCGTTCATAATAGAACAGGTACTGCTGAGCAAGCCCCGCATACGCGCCGAGAGACGCGGCATCAAAGGGCGCGGGGAAATATTTTTCTATAACGCGCTTGACCCAGACATCGACGGGGAAAGCATCGGTGCGGTCAAAGCCGAAAAGGAGCGTGCAAGCCGCAACCTTCGGTCCGACGCCCTTCACCGTCATCAGCATCTCTGCCGCCTCCGCGGTCGTTTCAGCCTTTGCAACCGCTTCAAGATCGAGCTCACCGCTTGCAACCTTCTGTGCGGCATCGAATATGTAGGGCGCACGGAAGCCGAATTTCATCTCGCGCAGGGCATCGACACCCGCATTCATCACAGCCTCGGGCGTCGGGAAGGAATAGATTTCTCCCGCGCGCTCGGAAAGCTCGGCGGAACACTCGATCGGCTTGCCGAGATTTCTCGAGATCGTACCGATCAGTCCGCGGATTCGAGGAATATTATTGTTCTGCGAGATGATGAAGGAGCAGAGAGTCTCCCATTTTTCCTGCCTCAGAATTCTGATTCCCTTTCCGTGCTCGACCGCCTTTGCAAGTGCGGGATTATCCGATCTTGAAAGGATGTCGCGGCGAGCCTCGAGAATATCGAAATCAAGCCCGAGATAGGGCACCCAGATCCCGTTGAAATCATCCTCGTCCGCGCCGTAGATGGTCACGACGTCGCCGTCCTGCGCGACGGTTATGTACTTTCCGAAAGCCGCGCCTCCGTACTCAACGGAATGAGCTGTGTTTTCAATAGGCAAGAATCTGAAAGCCTGACCGCAATCAAAGACCGCTCCGACGTCAAAATAATCAAGATTGTTGATCTTTACAAATGAAGTGCCTTTTTCGGTCACTCCAAATTCCGTATCAAGTAAAGAATTTATCGGCATATTGTAAATTCCCTTTCTATTTTTCTCATTTTGCTTGCAATATTCTATATTTTCTGCTATAATATTATTATCTATAGCTATTATACTATAAAATTTTAAATTAGTCAATAGTGAGGTTAGTATGAACCAGATTTATACCATACATATAAACGAGCATTTTGACCGCGCGAAAGAGGACGTCTCATGCGGTTGCCCCGTCTGCTCACTCTACCGTATGCTTGAGGAAAACGAGCTCGAGCTCATTCTCGGTGCCTCGATGATGGAGCCCGACGTCCGTCAGAAAACGAACAAGCTCGGCTTCTGCGACACGCATATGAAGATGATGTTCGAGTACCGCGCGCGTCTTCCTATGGCACTGACCCTCGAAAGCCATCTCGATCAGCTCCGTAAGGAGGTAGGTGATCTTCCGCTGACGGTTCCCGGAACCCGCGCGAGAGCAAGGATCCACGAGCTCGAGGAGGACTGCTACGTCTGCCGCAGAATCGACGAATATTTCAAGCATCTGCTCGAAAATCTCGTATATATCTGGAGTACCGATCCCCTCTTCCGCGAGAAATTCGCCGCACAGCATATGTTCTGTCTGCCGCATTGGGAGCAGATGCTCGGAGTTGCCAAGGCAAAGCTCGGAAAGAAGGAGTATTACGCCTTCGCGAAGGCGGCGAGCGACGTCGTTCTTCCCTACTTCGATCAGCTCCGCGAGGACGTTTCCTGGTTCTGCAAGAAGTTCGACTACCGCTACGGGGACGAGCCCTGGTATAACTCTAAGGACGCGGTGGAGCGCGCAATGGTCTTCCTCAACTCCGACCTGCACCGTCCGCCTAAAAAGAAATAAGAATAAAGCGTTTTTTGAAAGGTAACAATCAAAATGATAGATCTTCTCTCGCTGCATAAGCAGTTCATACTTACACACGTTAAGGAAGGCGACGTCTGCGCCGATTTCACGATGGGCAACGGCTACGACACCGAATTTCTCTGCCGCACCGTCGGCGAGTCGGGTAAGGTATACGCCTTTGATATCCAGCCCGCTGCCGTTGAATCGACAAAGAAGAGACTCGCCGAGGTTAATTGCCCCGAGAATTACACCCTCATCTGCGATTCACATCACAACGCCGCAAACTACATCGACTGCAAGATCAAGGGCGGAATGTTCAACCTCGGTTGGCTTCCCGGCGGCGACAAGACGATAACCACGATGCGCGAGACCACAATGCCCGCCATCGAGACCGCGATCTCGCTTCTCGACTCGGACGGAGTGCTCACTGTTGCCGTCTACCCCGGACATCCCGAGGGCGATGCAGAGGGCAAGATGATCGAGGAATACCTCTCCTCCCTCTCGCGCTTCAAGCTCTGCGTGACCAAGATCAAGATCGTCAACTCCCCCACGTCACCCTATTTCTTCTTGATAGAAACCAAGTAAAAAGCAGAATTTCTGCGGAAAGGAAGGCAAAATGAATAACGGAAACAAAACTCCCGGCAATGCCGAGCTTATTGCTATTGCCAACCGCCGCAGAGAAGAACTCAAAAAGGCACAGGCGCAGTCTCAACAGAGACCTCAGCCTCAGCCGAGACCTCAGCCTCAGCCCGAACCTCGCCGTGCTCCTTCAAGGGAAGAGCTTGCGGCGGCAGAGGCAAAGAGAAAAAGAGACGAGGCTCAAAGACGTGCGCTTGCGGAGGAGTCTAAAAAACACGAGGAAGCTAAAAAGCGCGCACTTGCGGAGGAGAATAAAAAGCGCGAGGAAGCTAAAAAGCGCGCACTTGCGGAGGAGAATAAAAAAAGAGCCGAGCAGGAGCGCATTGAACGCGATAAAAGAGCCGCCGAGAAGCGCGTAGAGCGCAGAGAAAAGACCGACGAGCTCATCGGCAAGCTTTCCGCTATCCGCCAAAACTACAAGGGCACCTTCAAAAACGCGCTCGGATATTTTGTCATATTCCTCTGCGTTCTGCTGATAATCTGCACGGTCTCAGCCACCGTCTTCCTCTTCAAGATCCTCGGCTACGGCGAGAAGACAGAAGCTCCCTCAACCGTCCTCTTCAGCACCGAGGGGAAAAAGAACCGATACGATTACTCGGATATCGTCCGCGACGGAATATATTACATTGATTTCAACGCGATATCGAATCTCTGCTCGCTTTCTGTCAGCGGAGACAGCGATCTCATCATCTATTCGACAAGAAGCGGCGAGCAGATCCGCTTCACTCCCCTTTCTCGTTCCGTAATCATCAACGGCTACTCGGTTACAGCCGCCGCCGAGATACTAAAGGACGGTGACAAGCTCTGGGTACCTCTTGACCTCGTACGCGATTACTTCGTCGGCATCAATATCGACGTTGATTCGGGCACGGATGAGGAATCGGGCAAGCCCTATATGAACATCACCCTTTCCCGCATCGAGGAGGGCGACGGATTCGCCGAGGTCGCATTTGTTCTCAAGTACAATTCGACGCTCAGCGGTCTTTCAAACGAATCGCTCCCCGAGGAGCCCGTAACTCTCCCCGAGGGTGCTCCCACCTATGAATACGCCGCCGATCTTTCCTATTATCTGCGCTATATGTGCCCCGAGGATTTCGATAAGTACATGGTACTGATCAATCCATCGAATCCCGTTGACGAGACCTATATCCCCGAGGATCTGATCACAGTTCCCAACCCGCGCTACGACAACGGCTCGTCGCTCTGCCGAGATGCTTCAATGTCGCTCGAGGCTCTCTTCCTCGAGATGCACACGCTCGGCATGCGCGATATGAAGGTCAGCGTTGCCTACCGTACCTACGAGCAGCAGAAAAAGCAGTTCGACACCTACACCTACAACGAGCGCTACTATTACCGCTCGCATTACGAGACCGAGGGCAAATGGTTCAGCGACGTCGCATATAACGTTCTCGGCAAGGCATACCTCGAGGAAAAATACATATCCAAGGGCAAGACCTCGCTTACCGCGGACGACGCAAAGCGCGTTGCAATGTCCTACTCGGCTTATCCCGGAACGGGCGACCACCAGACGGGACTTGCGCTCGATCTCTATCTCCCCGGCAATTCAGGCGCGAAATTTGCCGAGACAGATGAATACAAGTGGCTCTGCGAGAACGCGCACAAGTTCGGCTTCATCTTCCGCTACCCCGAGGATAAGGTAAATATCACGGGCTACGCCTTCGAGCCATACCATCTCCGCTTCGTCGGTCAGTATCACGCCGCTCTCATATATGAGACGGGTCTCTCGCTCGAGGAATACGTTGCCAAATATATTGATTGACAAATTCGGGATTTAATGATATAATAATATGATAAACATTTTTGAAAGGACGGTGAGAATATGGTTTTAATTGCTTCGGTCGAGCGCGGCTCTGTCTGCGATAAGCTCGGTATCCGCGCGGGCGACAGCCTTGTTGCCATCAATTCGCACGAGATCTACGATATTCTCGACTACCGCTTCCACCTCTGCGAGAAGAAGATCAAGCTGACCGTATCCCGCGAAGGTAAATTGAAGAATTACCGCTTCCGCAAGGATGAAAACGACATTGATATCGGGCTTGAATTTTCCACAGCCCTGATGGACGAGAAGCAGTCCTGCCGCAACAAATGCATCTTCTGCTTCATCGACCAGAATCCGCCCGGAATGCGCGAGTCCTGCTACTTCAAGGACGACGATTCCCGTCTCTCCTTCCTCCACGGAAACTACATCACGCTAACTAACATCAGCGAGCGCGAGGTCGAGCGCATTATTGAGATGCATATCTCGCCGATCAATATTTCGGTACATACGACCGATCCCGAGCTGCGCTGTAAAATGCTTTCCAACCGCTTTGCGGGAGAAAAGCTTTCTTATCTCCGTCGATTTTCCGACGCGGGTATCACTATCTGCGCGCAGATAGTTCTCTGCCGCGGCATCAACGACGGCGCAAATCTCGACCGTACGCTCCACGATCTTATGGAATATCTTCCCGCTCTCGACAGCGTTTCGATCGTCCCCGCGGGACTTACAAAATACCGTGATAATCTACCAAAGCTCACTCTCTTCTCCCCTGAGGAGTGCCGCGCAGTAATCAAGCAGGTTGATGCTTACGGAGACTTCTGTATGCAGAAATACGGCACGCGCGTCTTCCTCTGCTCGGATGAATTCTACGTCCGCGGCGGACTTGAGCTGCCCGACGAGGATTTCTACTGCGGCTTCTCACAGCTCGAGGACGGAGTCGGTATGCTGACATCCTTCACGGCGGATGCTATGCGCGAGCTTGAATTTGTCGAAAAGGGTGAGAACAAAAGGTTTGTCTCTGTACTTACGGGACACGCCGCATTTGATACGATCTCAAAGGTCGCGCGCCTCTGCGAAGAAAAGCACGGCAAGCTGAAGGTAAACGTCATAAAGATCGATAACACCTTCTTCGGCGAGACCGTAACCGTCGCGGGACTGCTGACGGGCGGAGATATGATCGCGGGCTGCCGCGGAAAAGATCTCGGCGAGACTCTCTTCATCCCCCGCAACTCGCTCCGTGCCGACGGAGACCTCTTTCTCGACAACCTCACCCCCGCCGACCTCGAGCGTGAGCTCGGTGTGACCGTCAAGCCTCTCGAGGGCGACGGTGCGCTCTTTGTTGCCGCACTCTGCGGTTATGAAATCTGAAAATGAAAATCAAATTATCAACTTTACTTCTGACCCTCGCCCTGATCGCGGCGTGCATCTGCGCCTGCTATCCCGTCACGGGCAACGACGGCTACCGCACTATGCCCGTGGGCACGGGTACAGACGCTCCCGTTTTTCTTGAGACCGAGCCGCCCGTCACGTCCGAGCCCGAGATCACGACCTCAACGCCTGACGTAACAACCGAGCCCTCGGCATCCGATGCCGAAACGACGGTATCCCTCCCCGACGTAACGACCGCTCCGGATTCCGAGCCCGCAGAAACCACGTCTCCGGCACCCGAATTTTCTCCCTTCGAATTCGACGTCATTGAGGAAAGCGAAGAGCTCGGCAGTGTCGGCAAGGATAAATGCATCCGTCTTATCCGCTATCCCGCGCTCAAGAGCCTTGAGGACACAAGCGTGCAGACAAAGATCAACAAGCTCCTCTCGCAGATCGCGTCGGTCGAATATCAGAACAGGCTTCCGGGCGTGACCGAGCTTATCCAGGGCGGCACCTACGTCAGCTACGAGATAACCGACACGGCTATCACCTTTGTCGGGAACGATCTCGTTTCTGTCCGCTCCGAGGGTAGAATCGATTACAAGGACGATACAAAGGACGAAAAATTCGTCTACTGCAATCTGATCCGAATCTCGACCGCAAAGGATATTACCCTCAAGAAGACTTACACCGACTTCGCAACAATAATCACGTTATTCACGTCGGGCGGCTTTGAGCAGATCTCGGGAGAGACCGCGCTTCCTCTGAGCCAAATGATGGAGCAATATAAATACCACGCGCAGTACGGCACATACCCCGAAACCTATTTCACCGAAAGCAGCCTCATCCTCGTTATCGAAACCAATATCGAAAACGGCTTCTTCGCCGAATATTCGATCAATCTTTCCGAGGTAAACGGTTGCCTTGCGGTAAGTCCAACAAAATAAATTCAGTTAAGGAAAAAGAAAATGTCAAAACCTGTAATTGCTATAGTGGGCAGACCGAACGTCGGTAAGAGCACACTTTTCAACAAGCTTATAGGCGAACGCCGCGCGATCGTCGAGGACACCCCCGGTGTAACCCGCGACCGTCTCTACGGAGAGACCGAATGGTGCGGCAAGAGCCTAGTCGTCATCGACACGGGCGGTATTGAGCCGAAGACCGATGACGTAATCCTCGCGCAGATGCGCCTCCAGGCGGAGATCGCTATTGAGAGCGCAGACGTTATCGCATTCGTTTGCGACGTCCGCACGGGCGTTACCGCAGACGACCGCGAGATCGCCGTTATGCTCAAGAAGAGCGGCAAGCCGATCGTCCCCGTCATCAACAAGTGCGACCGCGTAGGCGATCTTCCCTACGAATTCTACGAGTTCTACGAGCTCGGATTCGAATGCGATCCCATCCCTGTTTCCTCCGTACACGGCACGGGTACCGGCGATATGCTTGATGCTATCTGCGAGTCCCTCCCCGATACCGAGGACAAGGAAGAGGAAGAAAGCGGAATCAAGGTTGCCGTTATCGGTAAGCCTAACGCGGGCAAGTCCTCGCTTATCAACCGCATCGTCGGTGAGAAGCGACTTATCGTCTCGAATATCCCCGGAACGACACGCGACGCGGTTGATACCGTCGTCACCAATCAGTACGGAACCTACACCTTTATCGACACCGCGGGAATCCGCCGTCAGGCAAAGATCAAGGACGCCGTCGAGCACTATTCCGTCCTCCGCTCGCATACCGCAGTTGACCGCGCCGACGTCTGCCTCATTATGATCGACGCCGCAGAGGGCATCACCGAGCAGGACGAGAAGATCGCGGGCATCGCGCACGAGGCGGGCAGAGCATCAATCATCGTCGTAAACAAGTGGGACTCGATCCCCGACAAGGACAACTCCACCGTCAACGAGTACAACGATAAGATCCGCGTGGCTCTCGGCTATATGCCCTACGCGCCCATCATGTACGTGTCGGCGCTCACCGGTCAACGAGTCACAAACCTCTTCGAGCACATCGACTACGTTTACGGTCAGTCTGTCATGCGTATCACAACGGGTATGCTCAATGACGTCCTCCGCGATGCCATGATCCGCGTTCAGCCGCCCTCCGACAAGGGTAAACGACTCAAGATCTACTATATGACCCAGATCGGCATCAAGCCGCCCACATTCGTGATCTTCTGCAACAACGCCGAGCTCTTCCACTTCTCCTATCAGAGATACATCGAGAACTGCCTGCGTAACACATTTGGCTTCAAGGGCACGCCCATCAAGCTGATCATCAGAGAAAAGGGCGACGACAATAACTGATAGATTTTCGGTTCAAGAAAGGACAGATCGTGAAAAGATTCTTTGCTTCATTCATTGACTTTCTCGACATGGATATGCCGATTCCCGAGCCTTACGATGAATTTCACATATGCTTCGTGATAATCACGGCTCTATCCTGCTTTCTTCTTTGCAGGTATTTCCCCGCTCCTTCCGAAAAAAACCTCAGAAAAATTCTCCTCGTATACGCGCTCGTATGCCTCATCCTTGAGGTATACAAGCAGATTTCCTTCACCTTTGACGTAACCGATGCCGGCGAGATCACGTCGGGCTATCAATGGTACGCCTTCCCCTTCCAATTCTGCTCGATACCGATGTACGTCGCGCTTCTGGCAGCACTTATCCCGAGCAAAAAATTCCTGCAGGGTGCCATATCATTTCTCGCCACCTTCGGCGTCATCGCGGGCGTGCTTGTAATGGCGATACCGACAACGGTTTTCATAGATACGATCGGTATAAACATCCAGACGATGGTACACCACGGCGGACAGGTCTGCATCGGTCTGTATCTGCTCATAAAGGGCGGTGCCTGCAAGACTATCGGCGCAGAGCTCGGAGGAATCGGCTTCTTCCTCAGCGCTGTCGGAACCGCACTCATACTCGACTGCACCGTCATCCATCTGCTCCCCGAGGGAACGACCTTCGATATGTTCTTCCTCAGCCCCTATTTCGATACCACCCTTCCCGTATACGTCAATATCGAGCCCTGCGTCTCCTTCCCCGTGTTCGTATTGCTCTACGTATTCCCCTTTATCACGGTATCGCTCCTTATGTACGCCTGCAGAACCTCGATCCCGAGGCTTATTGCAGAGCATAAAAGCAAAAAGTTAATCAAAGCCAACTAAATCACTCCGAACGGAGGTAACACAATGCTTATAGACAGAGTAACAATACATGTCAGAGCGGGCAACGGCGGAAACGGTGCCGTCTCCTTCAGACATGAAAAATATGTAAACCACGGCGGACCCGACGGCGGTGACGGAGGTCACGGCGGAAACGTCATCGTCCGCGTTGACACAAACGTCAATACCCTTCTTGACTACCGCTTCAAGCGCAAGTTCGAGGCTGAACACGGCGCGAACGGAAGCGGCAAGAAGTTCCACGGCGCAACCGGCAAGGACTGCGTCATCATAGTCCCGCCCGGAACACTCATCCGCGACTCGGAGACCGAAAAGATCATCCACGATATGTCGCAGGACGATGGGGCCGACTTCATCATTTGCAAGGGCGGACGCGGCGGCTGGGGTAACCGTCATTTTGCAACACCCACCCGTCAGGTGCCGATGTTTGCAAAGAGCGGTACCCGCGGCGAGGAACGCGACGTTATCCTCGAGCTCAAGATGCTCGCCGACGTCGGACTCATCGGCTACCCCAGCGTAGGTAAATCCTCGATCCTCTCGCGTATCAGCGCGGCAAAGCCGAAGATCGCGGACTATCATTTCACAACTCTCTCCCCCAACCTCGGCGTTGTAAAGACTCCGGGCGGAGGCCGCGGATGCGTTGCCGCGGGCATTCCGGGACTTATCGAGGGTGCATCCGACGGCGCAGGCCTCGGACACGCATTCCTCCGCCACGTCGACCGTTGCCGTCTGCTTCTCCACGTTGTTGACATCGCATCGGTCGAGTACCGCGATCCCGTCGAGGACATCAAGCTGATCGACACGGAGCTCGAACGCTACAGCCCCGAGCTTTCGACCCGCCCGCAGATCATCGTTGCAAACAAGTATGACCTTGTCGACCCCGAGCTCGTCGATATTCCCCGCTTCGAGGAATACTGCGCCTCTCTCGGACGTCAGGTGCTCTACGTTTCCGCGGTAACGGGCGAGGGACTCGACGAGCTTATAAGGCTTGCCGACGGGATGCTGCAAACACTCCCGCCTATGACGGTCTACGAGGCTGAGTATCAGCCCGAGGACGCATACGTCGGAGGCGGCAAGGAAACGACGATCCGCCGCGAGAACGACACCTTCTACGTTGAGGGCGAATGGCTCTTCAACCTCTGCGGTCAGGTCAACTTTGAGGACTACGAGTCGCTCAACTTCTTCCAGAAGGTCCTTCAGCGAAGCGGCGTCTTCGAGGAGCTTGAAGCCGCAGGCTGCCGGGACGGTCATACCGTTTCGATCTATGATTTTGAATTCGATTACGTAAAATAATATACTCGGAGGTCAACACATGAATATCTGGCATGATATCAACCCCACTCTCATCACACCCGAGGTCTTCACGACCCTGATCGAGATTCCCAAGGGAAGCAAGTGCAAATACGAGCTCGACAAGCACACAGGTCTGCTTCGTCTTGACCGTATTCTCTACACCTCTACTCACTATCCCGCAAACTACGGCTTCATCCCCCGTACCTATGCCGACGACGGCGACCCTCTCGACGTTCTCGTAATCGGTATGGAACCGATCTACCCCATGACTCTGATCGACGTTTACCCCATCGGCGTTATGCGAATGATCGACGGCGGAAAGCTTGACGACAAGATCATTGCCGTTGCCCTCACAGACCCCAACTACAACAAGATCAAATCGATCGACGAGCTCCCCGCTCACATTTTCGACGAGATCATGCACTTCTTCACCGTCTACAAGCAGCTCGAGAACAAGCAGACCGCAGTCCGTGAGCTCTTCGGTCCCGACGAGGCTAAGAAGATCATCGCCGAGGCAATCGAGGGCTACAATAAAGACATCCTCCCCACTCTCTACCGTTATAATTAATTGCATTTCGAGGTAATAATGCCATGAATAAGGTCAGAATAGGCGTCCTCGGCGGTTACCGCGGAAAGACTATGATCAACTGGTGCATCACAAACCGCGAGCTTGCCGACGTTGTTGCCATCTGCGATATGAATCCCGACGTCCGCGAAAACGTGAAGAGTATGCTCGAAAAAAGCAACTATGAATGCACCCTTTACGAAAGCTTCGAGGATTTTCTGAATCACGATATGGATGCCGTTGTCCTCGCGAACTTTGCAAACGAGCACGCTCCCTTTGCCATCCGTTGTATGGAGCGCGGACTCCACGTATTCTCAGAGGTTCTTCCCTGCGCGAATATGAAGGAGGCTGTCGAGCTCTGCGAGGCTGTTGAAAAGTACGGCAAGATCTATGCCTACGGCGAAAACTACTGCTACTTCCCCTCGATGATCGAGATGAAGAAGGAGTACGGGCTCGGCAAGATCGGAGAGTTCGAGTACGGCGAGGGCGAGTACGTCCACGACTGCGAGAGCATCTGGCCGAAGATCACGTACGGTGACCCCAATCACTGGAGAAACCAGATGAGCTCCTTCTTCTACTGCACTCATTCGGCAGGCCCCATCATCCACGCAACGGGTCTTCGTCCCGTAAGCGTTTCGGGCTTTGAGCTTCCCTACGGTAAGCGTCATTTCGAGATGGGCGCGCAGAATTCGGGCGCGGCAGTCGAGATGGTCACGCTTGAAAACGGCGGCGTATTCAAAAGTCTTCATTTTAATATCAAGGGTCACAACACCTGGTACAGCATGTATGGCTCCCGTGGCAGAATGGAAACGGGTCGTCAGGGCTTTGACAAGCATTCGATCCATTGGCTCTATCAGTGGGCTGAGCAGGAGGACAAGACGACGGACTTCGCCTTCTACCGTCCCTGCATCGGCGGCGAGCCCTTCGAGGGTCGCTTCGGTAAGGTCGGCAAGCGAGAGTACCGCGCGATCTCGGATAAGGGTCAGGACGCAAAGACCTCCTTCGGTCACGCAGGCTCCGACTACTACAGTATGGAGAATTTCGTCAAGGCTATCGTAGGTGACGAGTCTGCCGATACCATCGACGTTTACGAGGCGCTCGATATGTTCTTCGTCGGTCACTTCGGATACCTCTCCGCCCTTGACGGCAATATTCCAAAGTTGATCCCCAACTTCCGCAACAAGGAAGAGCGCGAGCCCTTCCGCGACGACACCTCCTGCTCCATCCTCGCATCCGCGGGCGATACGCCCCTTCCCTTCTCGACAAAGGAGCACGAGGAGATCCCCTATTCGGTTTACGAAAATATTCAGGAAAAATTCTACGGTACCAAAAAAGAACGCAAGCAGTACGGCTTATAAAGGAGAATCATTATGAAAATCAGAATTACTGCACTCATTCTTTCTATTCTAATGCTTCTTCCCTGTATGCTCAGCGCGTGCACGGGTGACGAAGTTGAAACCACAGGTGCGCCCGAGCCAACCAATGCTCCCGAAGCTACCGACGCTCCCGGCGTAACCGACGCTCCAGAGCAGACCACCGAGGAAGCTACCACCGCAGAGGAGACGACAGCGGCGGAAGAGATCAAGGAATTCCCCAAGTCGCTGAAGATCCTCGCTATCGGCAACAGCTTCTCCACCGACTCGATGCAGTACCTTTATCAGATCATGAAGGACGGCGGCGTCGAGGAGATCGTTCTCGGCAACCTCTACTATGGCGGCTGCAGCCTTGACCAGCATTTTCAGTTCTTTACCAAGGATTCCGCAAGCTACAAGTATTACAAGAATACCACCGGTCAGTGGAAGGTAACCGAGAACTACAAGGCAAGCGCGGCTCTGACCGACGAAAAGTGGGACTACGTCTCGCTTCAGCAAACCTCCAAGACCTGCGGTCTTACCAACTCCTACAGCAAGCTCGACGAAATGATCGCAAAGGTCAAGGAGTCGAATCCTCAGGCTAAGCTCATCTGGAATATGACCTGGGCTTATCAGCAGGACAGCACGCACTCCTCCTTCCCCAACTACAAAAACGATCAGATGACCATGTACAATATGATCATCAACGTCGTAAACGAGGTCATCACTCCTCTGAACTTCGATATTATGATCCCCTGTATGACCTCTATCCAGAACGCGCGTACGTCCTTTATGGGCGACACTCTCACCCGCGACGGATACCATATGGACTATTATATAGGAAGATACATAGTCGGTCTTACCTGGTATGCGGCAATCACGGGCGGCTCGGTTGACGAGATCACGTATAATCCCTCAACCGGCAAGATCACGGACGATATGATCAAGGCTGCAAAGGAAGCCGTCAAGGAAGCAATTAAGACGCCCCTTGCTGTAACTCAGTCTACAGTTACCGAGGGCAAACGCCCCGAAGGCGACGCTCCCGTTGAGGATCCCACGATCCAACTCAGCCCCGCTGACTTCATTGAGGCAGATACCACTCTCGCGGCACAGAACAGCATCGACCTCTCGAAGTACACTCTCCTCGAGTGGAATTACCTCGAGAACACCTATTGGAACTCGACAAACAAGGCGACCACGACGGTTCCCAAGTCCACCGCAGGTACTTATCTGCAGAATATCTGCTGCGACCGCAAGTACACCCTCTCCGAGCTTCCTCTCGGCACGATCTTCATCGTTGACAGCGGCTGGCAGTACCGTCTTGAGGGCTTTGTAAGCGAAAATGAAAAGTACACGGGCAAGCGTCCCGGTATGATCACGCAGAACTTCTTCGTTCTCGATGCAAACTTCGTAAACGATATGCAGTACCTCGTCTGGAACGTAGCGTCCGATCCCAAGTCGGATATCTCCAAGCTTTATGCTCAGGCTGCGTGCCATCTGAGAATTTACGTCCCCAAGACAAATTAAAGTGACTAGTGACTAGTGGCTAGTGACTAGTGAAAGGTAAATTTCCGCCCTTTCGGGCGGAAATTTTCTTTATTAATATAGAATTATAAATTCAGAAAGCCAAACAAAAAAATCTGCATACTTAAGCTCCCCTTCCCGGTTGACGGGAAGGGGGTGGGGGATGGGTCCCTATTTGCAGATGCAAAATTATATGGATATCGGCAAAATCTCTATAAGTAAACAAAGATCGAGCACAAATAAGACATCCCACGCCCGGTTTACGGGTAGCGAAGCGGCGACGCGGTATTGAATGACAGTCCGGGGGACTGTCAGACCCGCGGCGTGACCGAGCCGCAGCGAGACAGGAGCGAGGGGGTGGGTCCCTTTTGAAGGGCGAAGAAATTTTCGATTATAATAAGAAAATTTCCGAGCCTTTCGGCTCGGAAATTAACCTTTCACTAGTCACTAGCCACTAGTCACTAGCCACTTTATTTTAGTCTGCGAAGAATATCCTTCATCAGCTCCCAGAGTCTCTCGACCGAGGGGATATCGAGGCGTTCGCGGGGGGAGTGGACCTCTGCGAGGTCGGGACCCATCGAAACGCAATCAAGTCCGGGGATACGCTCGGAGAAGATTCCGCATTCGAGTCCGCCGTGTGTGCCCGCTACAATACCGTCCTTGCCGGTCGTCTCCTTGTAAGCCGCCATAATAACGTCGCGAAGCTCGCTGTCGCGCTTATATTCCCAGGAGGGATAGTCGCCGTGGAGATCGATCTGAACGTCGCGGAAAGCAAGATGGAGCACGCCGTAGATCTTGTCAACAAGATCCACCTTCTCGGATGCGATCGAAGAGCGCACCGAATATGAGAATTTCAGTCCTTCATCTGTCATCTTTAGAACGCCCATATTCAGCGAGGTCTGAACAAGGCCCTCGAAATCGCGGCTCATACGCTGAATGTGATAAGGAAGCACGTTCAGCGCGGAAAACAGCTTGATAGTATCGGTGGTGATAATTCTTCTCTCGGGAAGATCGCAATCCTCTGCGGTAACGGTAACGCCGCCGTCTCCCGCCGCGAGCTCGTTCTTGAAGATCGCGTCGTATGCCGCAACCGTCTCGGAAAGAACTTCACGGGATCTTTCATCATTCGGGAAAGCAATAACAGCCGTCGATTCGGGGCAGATGACGTTATCAAGCTGACCGCCCTCGATAGCGCAGAGCGAGAACGGAAGCCTCTGGCTGAGTCTTCTGAGAAAACGGATGATGAGTCTGTTCGCGCTCTCGCGTCCCTTGTCGATGTCAACGCCCGAATGTCCGCCCATAAGACCCGAAACACCGATCTTATACGCAACGTAATCCTCGGGCATATCCTCGAAAATAAGCGGTATAGTAGCGTTCACTCTGACACCGCCCGCACAGCAAACCGTAAAAACGCCCTCCTCCTCGGAGTCGAGATTGAGCATTCTTTTTGCTTTCAGATTCGAGAAATCAAGTGCCGCCGCGCCGAGAAGTCCGACCTCCTCGTCAACGGTGAAAACAGCCTCGAGGGGAGGATGGGGGATATCGTCGGAATCGAGGATCGCCATCGCCATAGCAACCGCAATGATGTTGTCTCCGCCGAGCGAGGTTCCGCGCGCGCGGAGATAATTGCCGTCTACGTAGAGCTCAATCGGCTCGGTAGCCATATCCTTCTCGCAGTCGGGTTCCTTGGCGCAGACCATATCGAGATGTCCCTGAATGATCAGGGGTTCGGAGCTTTCATATCCCGCGGTACCGGGCTTTTTGATTATGATATTGTCCGCCTCGTCGCGGATACATTCGAGTCCTCTCTCACGTGCGAAATTCTCGCAAATGCCCGCGATCGGCTTCATATTGCCCGATCCGTGCGGTACGCTTGATAAAAGCGCGAAATATTCAAAAACTTTTGCGGGTTTAAGTTCGGAAATAGTCATTTTCATACCTCTTTTGGCAAATATATAATTATTATACCACATTTTTTCGCCCGATTCAAGCATATATCCCGCCTTTGCGGAAATAATAACTAAAAAAGTTTGGAGAGCGAGAAATGAGCGAAGAAAACAAACAGGAAAACGAAAATACTCTGAATGACGTCCCCGACGGGATGGTGCTTGCAGAAAACTCGCGCGAGTCGATCTACTGCATGTGCATCGTAGGTCAGATTGAGGGGCATTACATCGCAGGCGAAAATCAGAAGAGCACGAAATACGAGCACATTCTGCCGCGGCTCGTCTCTCTCGAGCAGGATGAGCACGTGGACGGCGTGCTTCTCCTCCTCAACACGATGGGAGGCGACGTCGAAGCGGGCCTCGCGATCGCGGAGCTTGTTTCGAGCATGTCGAAGCCGACCGTCTCGATCGTCCTCGGCGGCGGTCATTCGATAGGCGTGCCCCTCGCGGTCGCGGCGAAAAAGTCCTTCATCGTACCGAGCGCGACGATGACGATCCATCCCGTCCGCATCAGCGGCACCGTCGTCGGCGCGCCGCAGACCTTCACCTATTTCCGCGACATGCAGGAGCGCATAATCCGCTTCATCAGCCGCAATTCGCGCGCCGAGCCCGACACGATCCGCGAGCTAATGATGCGCCCCGACCAGATCGCAACCGACGTCGGAAGCGTCATCGCGGGCGAGGAAGCGGTCAAATACGGCATCATCGACGCCGTGGGGGGACTTACCGATGCTCTCAAGGCGCTTCGGGAAATGATTGAGGATAAGAATAAATAGCAAAAACATAGCGAAAGCCTAGGCTTTCGCGATGTTTTTGTTGAGTTTTATTCACAAAATGCGAATTCTACGTAGAGTGCGTAATGATCCGAGGGGGTGGGTTCGCTGATAACCTCGTAGCTATAGAAATGAATATTTCTGCCGTTGCTGTAGCAATAGTCGATTTCTTTACCGCTCGGCACCGTGCCAACCTGAGAGTTGACCAACTCTTCGCAGTAGAATTTACTGCTCAGATATCCGCCGTTTACCATATTGTAATATCCGTCTGACGATACCTGGAAGTTAAAATCGCCGGTTACTAAAATCGGATAACCCTCGAACTGCTCAAGGAACTTCACCAGAATTGCCGCCTGAGTAGGCTGACCGTCAACGTGATCGAGATGAGTATTTACATAAACAAATCTCAAGCCGTCGCTCTTTCTCTCAAGAACCGCATAGGTAAAGGTTCTGATAGCCGCAGACACCTCAAGCTTAGAATTAACGTCCGGCGTGTCCGTCAGCCACTTGAAGCCGCTTTCGATCAGTTCGAATTTATCCTTTTTGTAGAAAATGGGGTTTTCGGTGATCGGCCAATCTGCTTGCTCAATTCCGTGAAGCTCAAGATCAACGATACCGTAGGCGTCGCCGAACGTATTTTTAAGGTACGGGGTCCACTGAGGAAGCGTTGCCTCCTGAACTCCGAAAAGATCTGGGCTTCTGTCCAGAATGATCTGCATCGTCGCCTCGGACTTGCCTTCTGTCCATGGCGCCCACATCTGGATATTATACGACATAACAGACAGCTTTTCTGAGGTTTCGGGCTTTACTATGCCAACATTATCATTCAGTTCCGCAACGTCCGTCGAGGAGCTTTTCTTAATAGCCGATATAAATCTGTCAACGGCATATACGATACCCGCGGACGTATTTGAAGTAATCAGCCAATGCTTTTCTCCGTTTTTGCCTACAAAACCCGCGTTACCGTCAAGACTCAGCGATGCTGCAAAATCGGTATCTCTGTTCGTAATACCGATATGTATCTCCCGTCCGCTCGAATCCTTTTGCTTGGAATCCTTTTCTATCTGCAGATCGTATCCGGTAAGCTCACGGAGTCTGCTATTAACGATTGAAGCAATAAATGATTCCTTTCCCTTATTATCGGCAGGATATATCAGCTTATATTCGGAAATCGAAGCCCCCATCAGTTTGATATCGTCAAAGGGATAGTCGTGGTTATATAAAAACGCGTTGCTTTCATTGCTGAAAAATACCGTTTCGGGTGCGGTATCTGCCGTCTCAATAACGTTTGCTATAAAATGATCAACAGCATTCTTAAGCGCTCTGTCGGAAACCGCACAGATGAGAAGCTTCGTACCCGAAATGCGGTAAGTATAATCATAATACTTGAGTTCCTCAAACACCGGGGGACACTCTTCGCGATCGCAAACTCCAAGAAGTATTTCAAATTCGGATTCGGAGTACGTAGGATTGCCCGCCATCACAAAATCCGACTTCATCGTCAGATTCAAAGAAAGCTTTTCTTTTATGCTGTTTTGTAGTTTTTGAGCACATGCTCCTACGTCATCGGAGGACTCCATACCGCGGACGATAACGAATTGCGAAAGATCTGCCACGGTGATGATTCTTTCGGGTTCTTTTTGGGGCTCGGTGATCTGCTCCGACGACGAATTTGAAACCGAACTTTCTTCATGATTCTCCGCAGTGTTGCAAGATATAAATACTGCACACAAAACTATTGCCCAAAACAAACAAATCAACTTTTTCATATTCTTTTCCTCCAAATGCAATCAACTAAAAGTCAGCACATCCGTCTCTTGAGCATGATCTCCATGATCGTACGGTCAGTCGCCTTCATACCGTCGTGACCGAGGATGCCGACGTTGCGGATAGTGTTCTCAACGCCCTTGGTGATGATTCCCTCGCCGCTGTAGAATTGCTTGCCGCCGTTTTTGAACATCTCCCAGCCGAGGATTCCCGCCTCAACAGACAGCGCGATCTTGCCCGCGCAGGATGCCTTTGCGCCGTCGCATACGATGCCGCTCGAGATTCCGAGAGCATTAACAAGTGTATGCGAGACCTCGCGGACTCTGCCGCCCTCAAGGAAACAAATTCCCGCGCCCGCGCCCGCACCCGCGCAAACAGCTCCGCAGAATGCCGAAAGTCTGCCGATGTAGGTCTTAAGATGAATTGCGCAAAGATCGGAAACAACAAGCGCGCGAAGCAGCTCCTCACGGCTTCTCTTCTGCTCTTCCGCATATGTAATAACGGGCAGAGACGCCGTCATACCCTGATTGCCGCTACCCGAAAGAATAACGACGGGCATTGCGCAGCCGTTCATTCTCGCGTCACTTCCCGCAGCCGCACGCGCCTTGGCACGGTTCATCAGGCTGTCTCCCGCACATCTGAGCAAAGTTTGTCCGATACACGCGCCCCAAGGATTCGCGAGTCCCTCGGCAGAGATCGCGCTGTTGCACTCGATCTGTCTTGTCAGAATGGGCTCAACGTCGGAAAGCTTGACTTCTTCCGCAAACTTTATGATATTCTCGACAGTCAGGCACTCGTGCGACGACATACCGTCCTCGCTCTCGCAGGAAACGGGAGTGTCGCTGATGATCTCGCCGTTCTTCTCGCGGTGGACGATATTCGTGTGCGCGTTCGCCATACGGATAAGCGCGTTCTCGCCCTTCGCCTCGACAAAAACGGTGCAGTCAAAAGCAAGCTCACTCTCGCAAAGCTCAACGGTTATGATATTTTTCGCAAGATAAGTGCGGATATTCTCGCGGTCGCCGTCGTCGACATCCGCGATGCATTCGAGCTTTTTCTTTTCGTTTCCCGCAACTATACCCGCCGCTACAGCCGCCTCGATGCCGCGCATACCGTCGGTATTCGGCACGGTAACGCCCATAGCGTTCTTGATCAGATTGCCGCTGACCTCGACCTGCACCCTCTCGGGCATCTTGCCGAGAAGTGCGCGCGCAGACGCCGCGGCGTACGCGATCGCGATCGGCTCGGTGCATCCCATAGCGGGCACGAGCTCCTCGCGGAGAATATTCAGATATGCGTTATAAAGCTTACAGTCCATTAATTATTCTTCTTTTCTCTACTTAATATGAAGTAAAACACAGTTTTACGATTGGATCTTTTCGAAATCAGCCGCGCCGTGCTTGCAGATCGGGCAAACGATATCATCGGGCAGAGTCTCGCCCTCGTACTCCCAGCCGCAGATCTTGCAGACGAATCCCGTCTTCTTTGTGGACTTCTTCTTGGGCTTGACATTGGCGTGGTAGTAAGCATAGGACATTGTAGGCTCATTGTTCAGCTTGCCGGACTCGGTAAGAAGACAGATGAAGATACCGTGAGTTCCTACCTCCTGATAGCTCTCAACCCACAGCGACATATAGGAATTGATATGCTCCGTAGGAACTGCGAGCTCGTTTTCAGAACGAAGGAATGTGCATCCATCGAACTTATCGGTATCGCGTCCGCTCTTGAATCCGAAACGCTCGAATACCGCAAAGGGCGCGCTCTCGGAAATGGGGCAGACGTTCATAAGTCTCGTTTCCTTGACAACGTCGTGCGTGTAATTCGCCTTGTTGATCGAAACGAGGACGCGGACGGGATCGCTCGTCAGCTGAACGACAGTATTGCAGATCATACCGTTGTCCTTCTTGCCGTCATTGCAGGTTATTACGTAAAGACCGTAGCCGATGTTGTAGACCGCGCTCTTGTCGCCGACGGGAAGCTCGGTAAGCTCCTCTTTGATAGCCTCGATAACGTCACCCGTGGCATAGCAGAGGGGACATACGACCTCCTCGCCCGAAGGAATCTCAAAGATCTCGCCGCAGATATGGCATTTATATTTCATATTGGTATACCTCCAAAATATATATATAATTCAGTATATCACAATTTTGCAAAAATTTCAACATTTTTATTATATTTTTCCGCAAAAAGCGAAAATTTATCCTTTTCGGACTTGAATATCATACTGTTTTATGGTATAATGCCAAGGTATCATTTATATGGAGAAATATTATGTCATCTTCACTTCTGAAAGCCAAAAGCACTCTCATCGGCGACCGCGCGTTTTATAAGCGTGTTATCGCGATCCTCATTCCTATCGTAATTCAGAACACATTTACGAATGCCGTCAGCTTCGTGGACAACATAATGGTCGGACGCATCGGCGAGATCGAGATGTCCGCCGTTGCAACGGTCAATCAGCTTCTTTTTGTCTTCAACCTCTGCATCTTCGGCGGTCTTTCGGGTATCGGAATCTTCACCGCGCAGTTTGCGGGCGCGAAGGATATAGCGGGCGTACGCCGCACCATCAGAGCAAAGAATTATCTTGCCATCGCGATGCTCGTGATCGGTATTACGGTTTTCCTCACCTTCCCCGAGCCTCTTATCAAGCTCTACATCGCCGAGGACACAAAGCCCGAGGTAGCCGAGTTTATGATGGGCCACGCACTTGAATATATCCACATAATGCTTATCGGTCTTGCGCCCTTCGCGATATCGCAGGTCTACGGCTCGACTCTCCGCGAGGAGGGTGAGACCAAGCTCCCCATGATCGGCGGAGTCGTTGCGATCCTAGTCAACCTCGTACTCAACTACGTCCTCATCTACGGCAACGAGGGTAAGCTTCCCTTCATCCCCTTTGCACCCATGGGCGTTGCGGGCGCCGCGATCGCAACCGTAATCTCCCGCTACGTTGAAATGCTGATGCTCGTCATCATCACACACGTAAGAAAGAACAAGTATCCCTCCTTCGTCGGTGTTTACCGCACAGCGAAGATCCCGCTCCCCCTCTGCCGCGATATGCTCGTCAAGGGCTCACCCCTGCTTATCAACGAGTTCCTCTGGTCCTTCGGTATGGCGATCCTTCTCCAGTGCTACTCCGAGAGAGGAATCGAATGCGTTGCCGCCGCGAATATTTCGTCCACGGTCCTCAATCTCTTCAACGTCGTTTGCTTCTCGATGGGCAGCGCGATCGCGATCATCCTCGGTCAGCATCTCGGTGCGGACGAGGTGGATGAGGCAAAATCCTCGGTCTGGAAGCTCTTCGCTCTCTCTGTAGCATCCTGCCTCGTTATGGGAACGGCACTCGCGCTCTGCTCGGGTCTCATTCCCGAATTCTACGACGCAAGCGACTACACGAAGGAGCTTGCGGGCTCGATGCTCTTCATCGTCGCCTGCACGATGCCGATCTTCGCCTTTGCGCACGCGGTCTATTTTACCTTGCGATCGGGAGGTAAGACGCTGCTGACATTCGTCTTCGACTGCGGATTTACCTGGGGCGTGACCATTCCCTTCGCCTACATAACCGCGCATCACACCGCTATGTCCATCCTCACGATCTACCTCTGCGTTCAGCTGCTCGACCTGACCAAATGCATCGTTGGCTACGTCCTTATCAAAAAGGGAGTCTGGATCAACAGAATTATTACGGATTGATCATAATACCTCGGCTTTTGCCGAGGTATTTTTTTGCGGAAAACTGATAAAAATGCTTGATTTAAAGATAATATTATGCTATAATTAATTCAATATAATTTATATTCCGAAAGGAGCCAAACATCATGGTTATTGCTGTTATCGGCTGTGGCAGAATTGCCCAGAATGCTCACTTCCCCGCGCTCTCGAAGATTGAGGGACTTCGCATCAAGTACGCCTGCGACCTCATCATCGAAAAGGCGCAGGCAATGAAGGAAAAATACGAAATAGTCGAGAACGCCATCACCGACTACAAGATCGCTCTCGAAGACCCCGAGGTCGAGGCTGTCTTCGTTCTCACTCCCAACTTCGCGCACTACACAGTCACGATGGATGCTCTCCGCGCAGGCAAGCACGTCTTCTGCGAGAAGCCCGTAACCGTAAACTACGCTCTCTCGAAGGAGATGGCTGACGAGGCTAACGCTCGCGGCAAGATGCTCAATATCGGCGTCTGCAACCGCTATCACAAGTCTGTTGAAATGCTCCGCGAAATGAACGAGCGCGGTGAGTTCGGTAACCTCTATCACGTTTACTGCTCCTTCCGCTCCCACCGCTCCATCCCCGGACTCGGCGGTGCATTCACAACAAAGGCTGAATCGGGCGGCGGAGTTCTCATCGACTGGGGCGTTCACTTCTTCGACCTCATCCTCTACATCCTCGGCTCTCCCGAGCTCAAGACCCTCACCTGCAACGCTTACAACGAGATGGCAAAGGACATCAAGTCCTATACCTACAAGAGTATGTGGGCGGAGGACACTATGGATCCCGAGGGAACCAACGACGTTGACGATATGATCACGGGCTTCATCCGCACTTCGGGCTCATCGATCTCCTTCAACGGTGCTTGGGCACAGAACATCGGTCAGAACGAAATGTTCATCGACTTTATGGGTGACAAAGGCGGCGCGCGCCTTGCCTACGGCAAGAAGTTCACCTTCTACTCCGGCGACACACTCGAGTCCTTCGAGCCTGAGTACGACATCCCCAATATGTATCTCTGCGAGGATGAGGCATTTTTCGAGTCCTGCAGAACTGGTGAAAAGAACCGCTCGCATATTGACAACATTCTCAACAGTATGCTCCTGCTCGACACACTTTATCAGTCTGCTGAGCAAGGCAAAGAGATTAGCTTATAAAACTGCTTTTATTAAAACTATTTATTCACATAATCAAGAATAATCGGAGGTAAATATTATGGGTTATTTTCCTATTGGCGCGATCGTTGACTCCTTCAAGATGGAGACACACGAAGCAATAAAAAAGGCTGCCTCGATGGGCATCGAGGGTCTTCAGATCTACTGCACGAAGGGCATTCACGCACCCGAGAACTTCTCGAAGGCTGACCGCCGCGAGCTCCTTAACTTCGCAAAGGATCACGGTCTCAAGTTCTCCGCTATCTGCGGCGACCTTGGCGGCGGAGGATTTACTCATCCCGAGCTCAATCCCGAGAAGATCGAAAAGTCCAAGCGCATCATCGATATGTGCGCTGACCTTGAAACCGGCGTTGTAACCACTCACATCGGCGTTGTTCCCGAGGACAAGAACCACGAGCGTTACAAGATCCTTCAGGAGGCTTGCCACGAGCTCGCTATGTACGCTGACAGCGTTGGCGCAAAGTTCGCTATTGAGACGGGTCCCGAGAGAAGCATCGTTCTCAAGGAATTCCTCGATTCCCTCGGCTCAACCGGCGTTTCCGTCAACCTTGACCCCGCAAACCTCGTTATGGTTACCGGCGACGACCCCGTTGGAGCAGTTTATAATCTTCAGAAGTACATCGTTCATACCCACGCGAAGGATGGCATTAAGCTCCTCGACGTTGGTCCCGAGATCGCTTACCGCGTCGTTCATCCCGTTCCCGAAGAGTTCCAGGGCAAGAAGTTCTATCAGGAGGTTCCGCTCGGACAGGGCAGCGTTGACTTCCCCAAATACCTCGCGGCTCTCAAGGACATCGGCTACAAGGGATTCCTCACCATCGAGCGCGAGTGCGGCGAAGATCCCGCGGCTGACATCGGAATCGCCGTTGAGCACCTCAAGAAGAGCATGGCTGGTCTCTGATAATGAAGATCTCGGTCAGTTCCTATTCATTCCAACAGTATATCCGCGCAGGCAAGCTCAGTCAGCTCGAGACAGTCAAGGCGGCTTACGACCTCGGTCTTCGCGCGATAGAGTTCATTGATCTCTGCCCCGAGCAGGGCAAGGCTCCCACTCTCGAGGAGCAGAAGGCGTACGCGAAGCTCATCCGTGCCGAGGCTGACAAGTACGGCATGGATATCAACGCCTACACCATAGGCGCAAACCTTTTCCAGAAGGGTGAAGCCGCCGAAAAGGAGATCAAGCGTCTTTGCGATCAGCTTGACGTTGCCGCAATCCTCGGCGCAAAGGTAATGCGTCACGACGTATGCTGGGCTTACGGCAAGGAAGCAGATGCCCGTTCCTTCGAGCTTATGCTCCCGACGATCGCGGAAAACGCGCGCAGAGTCACCGAATATGCCGCTACTCTCGGCATCAAGACCTGCTCGGAGAACCACGGTCAGATCGCGCAGGACAGCTACAGAGTTGAAAAGCTCTTTAACGCAGTCGGACACGAAAACTACGGTCTTCTCGTCGATATGGGCAACTTTGCCTGCGTTGATGAGGACAGCGCGGTTGCGGTATCGCGCCTTGCTCCCTACGCCTTCCACGTTCACGCAAAGGACTGGTTCGTTCACGAATTCGACGAGGATTTCCAGACGGGCTATCACACCCGCGGATGCCGCAGACTTGTCGGATGTTCGGTCGGCGAGGGCGACATTCCCGTAAAGCGTTGCATCGCCATCCTCAAAAAGGCGGGCTACGACGGCTACGTTTCCATCGAATACGAGGGTCCCAAGGATTGCATCGAAGGCATCAAGCTCGGCATCGAGAATCTCAAATCATTTGGAGTAAGTGCAGAATGAAAATAACATTTATTGGCACATCCCACGGTGTTCCGTCGGCGGAGAGACATTGCTCCTCGACTATGATAGAAACCAATGGCTCCGCCTACCTTATCGATGCGGGTGCACCGATCTACGACGAGGTTTTGCGCGCAGGCATCAAATATGAGGACGTCCGTGCGATCTTCACAACGCATTGCCACGGCGACCATATCAACGGCATTTTCCACTTCATCGACCTTTCAAACTGGTATTGGAAGACTTCAAATTACGACGTTTATCTGACAAACGAGGCACTTATTAACGCCATTCATACCGTTCTCGGTGCGATATCGCCCGGTGCGAGACTCGCAGAAGATCGCATCCGTCTGCACGTTGCATCCCCCGACACTGTTTTTGAGGACGAAAACCTGAAGCTCTCATATATCAAGACCCAGCATATGAGCGAGCCGAATTTCACAGCGGCGATGGACATCGAGATCGAGGGCAAGCACATTCTCTTTACTGGCGATATGTCGCAGAAGCTTGCAAAGGACGATTTCCCGAAGGTAGCATTTGAGCGTGAATACGATCTCATCGTCTGCGAGCTCGCGCACTTCGGTATCCCCGAGCTGACTCCCTACCTTGACCGCGTGAAGACCAAGCGTTTTGCGTTCACCCACGCCTCCGAGCGCAAGTTCGGAGACATCGCGGACCTCGCCGCATCGGGCAAGTATCCCTTTGAGATACTTCATCCGAACGACGGCGACACCCTCGAGATCTAAATCTAATTTGCCGTTATCGGCAAATTATCTCTGACTCAATGCGTAAAATTGCAGTTATTTTGCCGATATCGGCAAAATAACTGCAATTTTATTTTTATTTTCTATTGATATTTTGCCGATAATGTGGTATAATATATACATATAAAGAAGGAGTTTTATTATGAAATATATTACTGCAGCCGAAGCGGCAACAAAATGGGAATTATCGGAACGCAGTGTGCGTAATTATTGCGCGGAAGGTCGCGTTGCCGGTGCAATTCTTCTCGGCAAGACGTGGATGATCCCCGAAGACGCGGCAAAGCCTATGAGAAAGCCGCGAAAAGAAGTTCAGGATTCTCTGCTCGACGTCTTAAAACGCGAAAAAAGATCCGCGATCTCAGGCGGTATTTATCACAAAATACAAATCGAGCTTACCTACAACTCCAACCATATGGAAGGAAGCAAGCTTACCCACGATCAGACAAGGTATATTTTTGAGACGAACACCATCGGAATTTCGGATAAAAGCATTAAGGTAGACGATGTTGTGGAAACTGCAAACCATTTCCGTTGCATAGATCTGATAATCGAAAATGCATCGAGTATGCTTACAGAAAGCTTCATCAAAGAACTTCACCGTATCCTCAAAAACGGAACTTCGGACAGCAGAAAAAGTTGGTTTGCCGTAGGGGAATACAAAAAGCTTCCAAACGAGGTCGGTGGCAGAGATACTACACTGCCCGAAAATGTCGCATCCGAAATGAGAACTCTACTGAATTCATACAATTCAACCAAGGAAAAGACGTTCGAAGACATTCTTGACTTTCATCACCGTTTTGAATGCATCCATCCTTTTCAAGACGGAAATGGGCGTGTCGGCAGACTGATTCTTTTCAAGGAATGTCTGCGCAACAGCATTGTACCATTCATAATTGACGAGGAACTGAAAATGTTTTACTACCGCGGGCTTACGGAGTGGACGAGAGAGCGCGGTTATCTCCTCGACACCTGCCTTGCCGCACAGGATAAATTCAAGAAGTACCTTGATTATTTTAAGATCGAATATTGAATAAAACAAGCCTCACCGTTCCGGTGAGGCTCGTTTTATTCCGAACAGCTGGCGGGGCGCCGTCTGCTCGATGCGCAGGGGAGGATTTCGCCCTCTGCGGAGGGCGACTTAAGGCGCTGCCTTAAGAATCCGCAAACTTTTGAAAAAGTTTGATCAAAACTTTCCGCTATTAAAGCAGATCGCTGAACTTAACGATATATCCGTCAAATTCGCTGCTCATTTCCTTGGTATATTCCTTTGAGGAATCGTCGTAGACGCCGTAGACCTTCATACCTGCGACCTTTGCCGTACGGCAAGCGCCGAGGTTGTCGTCAAGGAAGGTGACGTTTTCGACCTTCTCGCCGAGTCTCTTTGCCGCCTCAACGTAGATCGCGGGATCTGCCTTCGTCATATTAAAGTCGTTGCAGGACCAGACGTTGTCGAAAAGATCGTAAAGTCCGAGACGCTTGAGACAGGGATCGAGGGTCAGATGAGGGCTCGCAGTCAGTACGTTCAGCTTGTCGCCGCGTGCGCGCAAAGCAAGCAGAGTCTCGCGGACGGTCTCCTTCGCGGGGATATTGTTCGCGTACTGCTCGTACATATAATCGCCCATTCGCTTTGTGATCTCCTCGAAGGTCAGCTGCATACCGAGCTCGAGATAATACTTCGCCGTACCGATATATCCGAGAGGCGTGATTATCTTGATCACGTCATCGGGATATTTCGTGCCCGTCTCGTCGAGAATGCGGAGCATCTGCGAGGCGTAGGTCGGCATCGAATCGACGAGAGTACCGTCAAAATCGAAAAGGTAGGTCATTATACTTCCTCAAAGTCAACCGTCTTGCCGAGCTTATCGGACTCGAAAGCCGCCTCGATAACGCGGAGAACGCGGCGCATCTGGTTGTGCTTAACGATCTGCTCAGCCTCGCCGCGGATCGCAGCGGTGAAGTTGCGGTAGTAATCGTGAACGTCGGAGTCCATACGCTCGATATAGGATTCTTCAAGGCTATCCTCGGCGCGGGGAGCCATGGTCTTGGTCATACCTGCGGCGGTGACAACGGGCTTAACCTCGCCCTCCTCAACGGTCTTGCAGGAAATAACCTTGGTGCGATCGCGCCAATCGTTGATGATAGCCGCACCCGAAGTACCCGTCATATAGAATCTCGGAAGCGAGATAAAGTGGTGAGTGCCGACCTCGATGTGACCAACGGTGTCGTCCTCGAAGATGATGTCGAGCTTGAAGCCGTCGTCAACCGCCTTGTTGGTGATATGCTCGCAGAGGCAGCGAACCTGCTTAATCTTCTTGTCCTCAAAAATGAGAAGCATCTGGTCGATGAGGTGAACGCCCCAGTCATAGATCATTCCGCCGCCGTGCTCGGGCTTGCCTCTCCAGTCGCCGGGAACGCCGCGAGAGCCGTGAATTCTCGATTCGCAGGAGAACACCTTGCCAAGCTTACCCGAAAGATACGCCTCGCGCATCATACGGAAGTCGATATCCCAACGGCGGTTCTGGTGAACCGTGAAGAGTCTGCCGCACTCGTTTGCAACCGCGATGACCTCCTCGAGCTCCCTTGAGTTGAGAACGACGGGCTTCTCGGTGATAACGTGCTTGCCCGCACGGAGAGCCTTGATCGCGATCTCGGCGTGGACCTCGTTGGGAGTTGCGATGGTAACGAACTTGATCTCGTCGTCAGCCAGAAGCTCTTCAAGAGACTCGTACGCGTGGATGCCATTGGTCTTCGCAAGCTCGACCTTCACAGGATTGATATCGTAGATACCGCAAAGGTACGCAACGTCGCTCTCAAGTATGTATCTTGTGTGCCAGCCGCCCATTCCGCCGTAGCCGATGACGGCACAGCCTGTCTTCTGTGCAATTTTAACTTCACTCATAGTCTTGCCTCACATTTTCGTGGATTTTGGTATAACATACCTATACATATATCATTATAGGACAAAAAACGCATTTTCGCAAGTCATTTATGGGTATCTATCGGACAAAAGTTGCTATACAAAAACCAAGCTCATCGAGCTTGGTTTTTTAATGAAAAATTATTCTTCTCTTCTCTTGCGAACAAGACAGATCACGGACATCACAACAGCCATACCGCCGAGGCAGACAGCAATGGTATCGAATGCATTGTCACCCGTTGCAGGAGCTTCACCGACGGTGTATTCAAATCCGTCAGTGGACGCGAGCATATCGACAAAGGGCGAATCAGCGAGGAACCAACACCCGCTTCCCTTTTCAAATTTACACTCCACCGAAATCGGGATCATGCTCTCCCCATCCTTAAGACCGCAATAGATCCTCGCCGTTGCCGTCTTATCCGTTGATTCGATTATTTCGATCACGGCAGTTTCGGGGTCGCAGACATATGAAAGATCCTCATCTGCATTGAAATACGCCAGATATTCGATTCCATTTTCTTTAATGTACATATCGAAGTTGTTATCGGTATAAGCCTTGGAATTAAGTTTTTTCATCACCTGATCTGTGCAGAAGTCACCGTAATCATATACGCTGAAGCCGTAACCGTATCCGTTTACACTAATATCCTTCGGAATATACTCCATTTTTCGAACGCATCCGTCGGGGAGCGAAAATTCCTTGAATATTGAAGCATATTTATCGTTCTGCGGGAAATCCGTTTGCGCGCCTTTTATCATAGAAATATATTCATAGATGAATTTCGGCTGTCCGACGGCGAATCTCAGCACTTCTCTCACGTCGGGGATCAGAATTCCGCCGCCCGATGGATTCGGAGCATCGGGATTTTTCGCGCGGTAATCTTGAAGATATGCGTGATCGGTCGCCATAATAAGGCTGTATTCGGACTCCGCAATTCTCCAACCATCGGCGGTGTTCTCAAATCGGCACTCTACAAGATCAAAATCATCAACTCGCGGACCGTCGATATATTTGAAATATACAGGAACTGTAGCCTTGGCGGTCTTCGAGTCGCCGGATACTATCTCAATTTCAAAATTCTCTTTGTCGGGATAAAGATATGCGCCGTTATAGCTCATAACCACACCCGAAGCTGAATACAGAACCCCTTTTTCGTCTCTGTAAAACAGAGGGCGAAGTATTTCCCACATTCCATCGCTCGGATGAACAAAACCGGTCAATTGATATGCATAAGCCTCGTGCGCGACTTCGGCAGTATAGATTGTTTCTGCATATTCGCACATTTTCTCATAAGACCCGCCGGGAAGATTATCTTCTTTGGCGAGCCAATAATACTCACGCTCCCAAGCTTGGTCTCCGAATTTTACTTCTATTCTGTATTCATCGGAAATTTCGTGAACATTAATTACATCCACTCTTACATTCCGACAAAATTCATACGCCTTTACTATCAGTTCTTTCGCTTCGCTCTCGCTGATAGTTTCCGACTTAGCTGCAACCGTCGGCGCCGTTGCCGAAAAGGCGGCAAAGCAGAAGGTGAGGGCTAAAATAACAGATAAAAACTTTTTCATCGTTTTACCGTCCTTTCATAACTAAAGTTAAAGTGTTTCTCTCTTTTTGCGAGGTATCAATGCGATCACAGACATAACGAGTGCCATTCCGCCGAGACAGATGGCGATTTTGTTGAACGAGTTGTCGCCTGTTGCGGGGGCTTCGCCAATAGTGTATTCAAATCGGTCGGCAGAGTTCAGCATATCGACGAAGTCGGATTCGGCAATATACCACCGCTCATATCCTTTTTCAAATTTACATTCAACGTATATCGGAATAATCTTGCCATCCTTTTTGAGGCCGCAATATACGCGAGCTGTCGCTTCCTTGTCCGTGGATTCAATAAGTTCAACAACAACGTCTTCCGGATCATATACAAACGAAAGATCGTCCGCACCGTCGATATAAGCCAGATATTTTGTATCGCCTTCGGTTATAAACATATCGAGATCATTGTTGTGGTATGCCTTTGTCATAAATGATTTCGCAGCATCTTCGGTTAAGAAAATTTCCGCGTAGTCATATACTCCTATTTCTCCTATATCCTCCACATACTTCACGATACTCTTTGAACCGTCGGGATTAGTCACTTCTTTGACTGTTTCCTTTGCTTCGCGCTTTTCGTGCTGTAAGTAATCAAGATATCTTTCGTAGTAACCGCAATAGTATTCGATCAAATAATGCATTACCGTTTCGTCAACTGTATATTTTGCCTCTGCGGGAGCAAGCTTCAAAACGTTGGGATTAACTTTTTCGGGATTAGCTTTTCTGTAATAGTCAAGATAATTTTTATCCGTTGCGAAAAGAATGCTGAATTCGGATTCGGCAATTCTCCAACCGTCGGCGGTATTCACAAACTTGCACTCAACGGGGAAGTGGTAATAAGGTCTCGGACCGTCCGCCCAATACGAATCGATCGTTATTATCGCACTCGCTTCGGATGAATCCCCACGAATATTTGAGACCAAATCAATGGTATCCTCCCTCACGCTGATATAGCCATATTCAAGAAAGTGAGTAGCAAAGACCTTTCCACTGTCATCAATGTAAAAATTCGGATATTTGATTACGGCTCCGTCAGACATTGCGTACATTCTCAGATTATATGAATCCGATGCTGTATCGCCCGCATAGATCGTCTTCGCAAGCTCACACATCGCAGAATATGAGCCGCCGGGGAGCAGTGATTCATAAACGGGCAGGTACGTCACATCGCGGTTATATTCGGGCAGATGCACCTTGCGGCGATCTTCGGATTTATGATCCACTATGTCTTCATTGTATCCCTCAACTCTGGCGTCATAAAAGAATTTACTTGCTTTTTGAACCAATTCTTTTGCTTCACTCTCGCTGATCGTCGCGCTCTTCGCTGAAGCTGTTGGCGCGATTGCACTCAAGGCAGCCAAAACAAAGGCGAGGACGAGGATGGTTGACATTAATTTTTTCATAGACTTTACCTCCTTTTTGGTTGTCTTTAATTATATCATATTTTTCACCGAAAAACGGAATTTGGGATAAAATGCATGTTTTCTGGGATAATTTGCAGATTTTTGTTTTTTTATCATATAAAAATACAGAAAACGACCATTTCGGTTGCATCATTCGAAAAAATATTTTCCTAATTTTATTTTATCATAAAGAAAAAAGCAAGTCAATATTTTTTCTCACCTTGACTTGCTTTTTGTATTGTTGCATAATTACGGGGATTCAATTTTGTTTATGTTGAACAAAGGCAGGATCGCTTTTCTCTCCCTCCGTCATTTTTCTAACGAAAAATGCCACCTCCCTCCTCAGAGGGAGGCAAGGAGTTTGTGCTAACATAGCATATATAATTCAAACAGACCAATAGAGTTAAATTCGATCCTTTTGATGAACGGATCAATTATTAACTGTATTCATATCAAGAAGGCTATGTTCGCACTATCTAATCTCGGCTCCCTCTGAGGAGGGAGCTGTCACGAAGTGACTGAGGGAGAGATAAAATTAATAAATCCGCGCTTACGCGCGGATTTATTACCTTTATTTCGCCGAAGGCGAATCATCATTCTGCGAAGCAGATAACCATTCACGCGAAGCGTGACAGAATCACCCCATCGCCGTCTGCTCATAAACAAAGCTCCACACTCTCCACTCGCCACGATAAAGCACCTGGAGAACGCTGATGCTTCCCGAGAGCGTGTCGGTCACAGCCGATCCGTCGACGGTGCGTGTTCGTGTAACGCTGAAATCGACCTTGCAGCTGAGCGTGATGTCTGTGTAGGTCACGAGATCTGACGTCGATTTTGAATCAACCGTAAAGCTCTCGTACTTCGGCATAAGGTTGACCTCGCGGTAGGATTCCATAACCGCAACGTAACCCGCCGTGCCCTCGATCATCTGCGCCTTGAGCGCATCGTAATTCGCCTTGAACGCCTTTTCGTTCGAGGGATCGTTCCAGGCACCGCCGCCGCAGATATAGGCGATATACGCCTCGGCAAACTTCTCTGCCGCCGCGATCCTTTCAGCATCAAAGGCATTGCCCGCGCTGAAGTCGAATTCGCATCCGATATTGTATCCGTCGCGGCTGATGCCCGCGGATTCAAGCTCGAATTCGCCCATCTTCGCCGTAACCTTCGGCTCGGCGAGATAACCCGTCAGCACGTATTTGTCAAAGCTCGGCACCGCGCCCTCGAGAACTCCGAGCTCGGAGACCTCGTATCTTCCGAGCGCGGTAGATCCGTACGCGATCTCCTCTGCGGTCGCGCCACCCTCTGCCTTCTTCGAGGCATCGATCGCCTTGCCGTTGACGAAAAGCTCCGCGCCTGCGGGAAGGATCACGGTCAGGGTATATTTACACTCATCGGGAGTGTCAAATTTGTAGGTTCCGTTGTCGTTCGAGAGGAGAGCGACCTCCTTCTCGCCGATCTTTGCCTCGACCTCGACCTCACCGAAGAGGTTTTCGACCGTCCAGACGCTGAGTCGCGGGAGAGTGCCCGTACCGCCGTCGTCAAGGTCGCCGAGCTCTCCGTCGATCTCCACACGGCTTGCCCATTCCTCGGTCAGAAGAATACCGCTGACGTACGCGTCAACTCCGACGGGAAGTATCACGTTGACAAGGCGCGTCGCGCTTTCGGGATAGCGGAAGTACCACTCGCCCTCTCCAATCTCGCCGATCTCAAGGCTTTCGCCTCCGAGAGTCGCGGAAAGCTCGGGAGTAAAGTAAATATCTCTGAAAATATATAAGTCGCAGGGCGCAACGTCATGCCCCTCCTCCGCGATCGAAAGCGCGGGGTAGCGGGCGCTGTATTTCTCCTTCATCGAGGCGTCGACCACGGTACCGTTCACGGTAAGCTCGGCGTCCTTCGGAAGAATCACGCGGTATTCGGGGAATTCCACGTTCGTGAAATACTCAATATTGAATTCCACGCGATCGATGCCCCATTCACCCGTCGAGAAGAGTCCGATAGAGCTGTCCTTTATGACGAGCGAAGCGAAATGCCTGCCGTCCGAGAAAAGCTCGAAGACGGGATAGCCCTCGGCGGAGGGAGAGGTGCGGCGGAGATATGTAATCTCGCCGAGCTCAAGCGCGGGAGATAGAACGTCATATGCAAGCTTTGACGCATCCTCATACGCGGGATATGTGTTCGGAAGATTGAGACGGAGCTGCTGCTGCCAAGCCGACAGATCGCTCTCGGCGATAAGCTCCTCGACGTAAAGCTCGGCGCGGCTTCCCTCGCGTATCTCGGCAAAACGCCAGGATACGACAGTGAGTATGCCGACCACAAGCAGAGCGGCGCTGAAATATGCGAGAAGTCCCTTGAGAAGTCCGTGCGACTTCGGATGTCTTCTGCGCTCTTTGCCCTCAAAATGAGCATCAAGTCCGACGCCGATCTTCGAGCTGACGTCTCCGCGCTCGCCCGAGGTCTCCGACATCGAAATAATATTCTTTTCCTTTCCGATATTCTCGGGAAGGTTCTTCGGAAGCTCTTGTCTGTTTTCGGACATTATTCGGCACCTCCCTTCACAATAAAGGAGAATGAGCTCGATCCCTTTTCTCCGAGCTGACCGACACCGTCGGCGTAGAAACCACCCTCCGCACGAAGCGCGGCGGCATTGACCGCTCCGTATTCGTACATAAGCGACGCAAGCTCGGAATATGTAATTCCCGACGGATAGAATCCGCGGTCATTTGCAAAAATCAGTATAAGCGAGCCGTCAGCCGCCTGACCGATCGCAACGCGCGATCCGTATCCGCCTCCGAGATCATCTGCGGGGGATCCACCTTTGAGAAGCACTCTTTCGGCGGAAATACCCCAGACGTAGCCCGAATTTGCGGCGTCATATGCCGTCATCGCGCCGATATCGAGTATACCGTCCTCGCCCATTCCGCAGAAACAGTAGATCTCGCCGTCGGCTCCGCGGTAGGTAAGATAGTCGCCGATAATGAATGCGTCAAGGTCGCCGTCGAGTCCGAGGGCGTATTTTTCATTGACGTACGCGGCATCCGACTCCGCAAGCGACAGCATCTCGGGGGAAATGCCTGTGATCACAACGGCATCCCACGCGGAAGACACTTCGTTTACGTAAAAGAGCGAGGTCTTGTGTTTCTTCTCGCTCGGCTCAATCTCGCAATCCTCAACCTCGGGAGGCATATAGAAAAGCGAACGTTCGAGCTCGTCCGCGCCGTAGAAGAGACCCGCGAGCGGGAATCTGTTCTCGGCGAACGTAGCGCAGAGGCGCGCGGACTCGGACCTCGCGGGTCCCTTTGCAATGACAAAGGCAGCACCCGCAAGAGCACCGAGGAGTATGACGGCGGTAAGCAGAATCACAAGAGCGAGCGCAAGGATGACCTTACCCGTTTTTTTCTTCCTTCTGATAACCTTTGACATTTGACCCTCCGTAAGGACATAATACACTATCTTATATTTTACCGCAAAAAACGACAATTGTCAATATCTTATCTGTTAATAATAAAAAAGTGCCGCATAGTAACGGCACTTTTTATTCAATTGCTTCGGCTATACCAAGCCCCGACATAAGGTTATCCGCACCCACAGCTATAGCCGCGCGCGTCTGACTCTCGCAATCGGGATCGTTTCCGCAGCCGAGAAGCACTCTCATCGAATACTCGCGGCAAATGCTCAGCGTTCTCGAAACTCTGTCCGAGATCAAAGCCTCCGCGCTCATAAGTGCGGGAACCTCGGCGGAATAGAGGTCGAGAGCCAAAAATCCGCATTTCTTCGCAATCTCGTCAATCTCAGCCTTCGCGTCGGGTGAATCGAGATAATCAAAGGAAAATCCGAGTCCGATCGCAGTGCCCCTTCCCTTCGCCTCGTAGATATCGGAAATGAAGGAAAGTCCCTCGTCTCCGTGACCGGTAAATCCGAGAAGCAGGATCTCGTCAAAGCCCGCGTCCACAAGCTCGCAGACAAGCGCGATCTCATAAGCACGCATAATGCCCCTCGTCTCCTCGGGACGGCTGAGGTAATCTATCTCAAAAATACCGCATTTCTTTGTTCTCTCGCCCCAATTTGCCTCGATGAGTTCAAGTCCCTCATAAAGATCGGTCGCGCCGACGCGGTCGATCGAGTATTCAAGGCTGACGGGCGAGCTGTAGGCAAGGATATTCTCCCCGCTCTCGCGGTCCTTCTCGCGAAGAGTCAGAGAAATCGAATCGAATCTCACGGGATCCTCGGGGATATCGGTATCCTCCTCGGTATCCTCGACGCTCTCGTCAAGCACTTCTTCGGTACCCGAAGAATAGTCGACTCCGAAAAGAATACCTTGCGCAATGACGTTGGCGGGAGGATTTGCGTAATAGACCTCCGCCTCGGTCGATGACGGGATAGTGGTATCCTCGATTATATCCTCCGCAAGCCCGCGAAGATAGTTCCCGAGCATGACCGCAAGGACGAAAAGCACAAGCGCGATCGAAACGAATATGACCGCGAGCTTTCCACCCTGCCCCATCGGGGTATGGTGACGGCTTCTGAAGGCTCTGCGCCTACCGCCGCTTACTGTACTCATTTATTCAATCTCCAGAATATTGATCGATTTTCCGTAATCGTTGAGCTCAAACTTCATACCGCTCTTGTACTCGGCAAGTCTGGCGTTGAACTCGGAGCCCATGATGTCATCCTTAAAGTCCTCGTAATTATCATCAAGGTAATCCTCCTCAAGCTCAAGGCGGAGGATGATGTAGTATCCATCGGGAGTCTCGATAACGTCGCTGAGCTGATTTTTGCGAAGATCAAATGCCGCAAGCTCATATTCGTCGCCGCAATCGGAAGTGTATCTCGCAAAATACTTGCCGTGTCTTGTGGTCATTGTGTAATCAGAACAATGGATACCCTTGAGCAAAATAAGCTCAAGCTCCTTCTCGTCGCTCTCCTTGATCTGCTCACGAAGCTTCTTTGCGAGTTCGAGATTCTCCGCGGTCACTCCCTTGAGGAAGATGTGATTCGTGCGGATGAATTTGTCCGAATGCATATATTCGGTGATATATTCCTCGTCGCTCGCGATCTCTCCGAGGTCACGCGAGAGGATGTAGAAAAGCTCGGTAGCGCATTCCTCTGCCGCGTTATAGAAGCGGAAGAGATAGTCGGTAAGGTACTGCTCCTCGAGCATCTGCTTGTACTTCTTGAAGCTGCCGCATTCATCAACTGCAAGCTCGACCGTCTCCTGAACAGCCTCGAGGATGAGCTCCTCGTTCATCATCGTAGCCGCACCGCCGCCGATATAGTAGTAATCCGCCATCGCCTGAACGGCATAATAGTCGCTGACGATGCTTTCGTTTACGCGGGTCATAAGCTCCTCGCGGTACTCCTCAGCCTTTGCGGAATCGGTCCAGATGCTCTCGCCGTACTCAAGAGCCATATCTCTCTTGTGATTAAGAACGAGATAGCGAAGCTCCTCGTATCTGACCTCGAACTTGCCGATGGTGCCGACGATAGCCGCCTCCTCATCGGTGCTCTTAACGGGCTTTACTCCGCAGGAAGAAAGCATCGCGGTCAGCAAAATAAGCAGAGCAAGCGCAAGGGATATACGCTTGATATGATTGAATTTCATAAGTATTCTCCTATTGATATAATAATTCATTTAATAATACCACATTTTTGTGTCGCCCATATGAATAGAGTGACAAGAATAATTCGAACTAGTTTTTTGGCGACAAATATCCGTCATCAGTTCGTCAAACGCCTTGATTGTATTAATATACTATCATCGGCGTTTGCCTGCTGCTGACAAATATTTGTCAGCCAAAAAATCTACGACTCGCGGGCTAGTTCGTATTATTTTTGTCACTCTATTTGAAAATTCACAAAAAAATTCTCAAAAACATTTGCAACCGAGGCGATTATATGATATACTATATATAATAAATATTAACGAGGACGTTTATCATGGAAGAACAGAACAGAATATCGCTCTCATCGCTTATAAATGAATTCAAGCTTGAAAAGAACTATCTCCCTGCGGAGCCCGAGGATATCTACGTCACGGTCCCCGAGGTAGACCGTCCCGGACTTGCGCTGACGGGCTTTTTCGATCTCTTTGAGACCTCGCGCATACAGCTCATCGGTAACGCCGAGTGCCGTTATCTGACGAATATGAACGACGAGGACCGCGACCTGCATATCCGCAATTTCGTATCGCACAAGCCGGTTGCGATCATTATGACCTCGGGCAACAAGGCATACCCCGAGCTTATCAAATACTGCGAGGAATTCGGCGTTCCGCTTCTTTCGACCGACGAATCCACCTCCGCAACGATGGCTGCTCTCTTCGCCTCGCTCAACGTCCATCTCGCTCCCTGCATCACGCGCCACGGCGTACTCGTTGAGGTCTACGGCGAGGGTATCCTCATCCTCGGCGACAGCGGAGTCGGTAAATCCGAGACCGCGATCGAGCTTGTAAAGAGAGGTCACCGACTCATCGCGGACGACGCGGTTGAGATCAAGCGAGTATCGAAAAAGGCACTCGTCGGACAGGCACCCGAGATCCTGCGCCACTACGTTGAGCTTCGCGGAATCGGTATCATCGACGTCAAGAGACTCTACGGAATCAGCGCGGTCAAGGACACCGAAAAGCTCGACCTCGTCATCAATCTTGAATCCTGGGTTCAGGGCAAGATGTACGACCGCCTCGGACTCGACGACCACACAGTAAACATACTCGGCATCGAGCTTCCCTCCCTCACCATCCCCGTCCGCCCCGGACGAAACCTCGCCATCATTCTCGAGATCGCGGCAATGAACAACCGCCAGAAGAAGATGGGATACAATACCGCAGAGGAGTTCAATAAGAGACTTATGGCGATGATGGGGATTGAAGAGTGATCAGTGATTAGTGATCAGTGATCAGAAAGATGCGATAATAGGTAAAATTCCGCCCTGATCGGGCGGAATTTTTCATTTTTTATAGACCGATTGAAAAATCGGTCTTTTTTTATGCAAAAACACAAAAATCCTGATACTTTTGAGACTCCCGTAGACTGTATGAGTCGTTTTGAGACTCCGCTCGGCGGTAAAATGATTACGGTACAGACGGGAAAGCGAGGTTACAATGTCCGCAAGCGACACTACACCGCCAAATACCCCAAGCCGAACCCTGCTCGAAAAACTGGCAGACGAGGGCAGGATCGTCGACGCGATCGGCGATTACGTCCTCCTCTGCCGCCAAGAGACGGGCGGCAACCCCAAAAGTGCGGGCAGAATACCGAATGTCGCAGGCTTTTGCAGATCTCTCGGCGTGACCCTCTCCGATTTCGATCGGCTGAAAAAAACACGCCCCGAGCATCACGGCGCGATCTGCGCCGCACTTGAGGATGAAGCTCTTAACTCGCAGATGACGGCGACCATCCTCTCGATCTATCTCAAGCACCGTCTCGGTTACGGGGAGGATCGCGAGGAGGTCGGTGTCACCGATTCGGGTCAGCTCCGACTGATCTTCGATCATGACGCATTCGAAGACGGCGGATAGCGCGCCCGAGCGCGCCCTTCACATCCCCGGATCCCCGAACGAACGCCAACGCGAGTTCTTCTCCTGTAAGAAGAAGTACATTGCGTACGGCGGTGCTCGCGGAGGGGGAAAATCCTGGGCTCTGCGAAGAAAGCTCATCCTCATGTGTCTGCGGTATCCCGGACTTCGCTGTCTGCTCGTAAGGCGGACTCTCCCCGAGCTCCGCTCAAACCATCTCGCGCCGCTTCTTGCGGAATACGGCGCGATTCTTTCCTACAGCGAGCGTGACCGCGAGCTCACTCTCGAAAACGGAAGCCGTATAATCCTCGGTTACTGCGCCGCCGAGCGCGACGCCCTCAGATACCAGGGTCAGGAATACGATATCATAGCCATCGACGAGGCAACGCAGCTGAGCGAATATCAGTTTTCTATCTTCAAGGCCTGTCTGCGAGGCACCTCGGACGTTCCGAGGCGTATTTATCTGACCTGCAATCCCGGAGGCGTCGGTCACGCCTGGGTCAAAAGACTCTTCATCGACCGCGATTACCGCCTCGGAGAGGACCCCGAGGATTACGCCTTCATCCCCGCCACGGTTTTTGACAACGGCATTCTCACCCGCGCCGATCCCGACTATGTGCGCAGGCTCGAGACTCTGCCCCCTAAACTCCGTGACGCCTGGCTCTACGGCAGATGGGATATTTTCGAGGGTCAGTTCTTCACCGAATTCGACGAGGCACGCCACGTCTGCGCGGATAATGCCATCCCCCGCGCATACCACACCGTTGCCGCGATCGACTACGGCTTTGACATGCTCGCCGCTTACATCTGCATCTGTGACGCGGATGGTCGTATATACGTGACCGACGAATTCTGCGCGCCGAATTTGACTCTCGGTGAAGCCGCCGCAAAAATTGCGGAGCTTTGCCAAGGGAAGAACGTGGAATTTGCCGTTGCGTCGCCCGACCTATGGAACCGCCGTCAGGACAGCGGCAGAAGCGGCTTTGAGATCATGCAATCAGCCCCCGGTATACCGCCTATGCGACCAGCAGATGACAGGCGAGTCCCCGGCTGGCGAGTCGTCCGCGAATATCTCCGCGACCGCGATGACGGGAAGCCCGGGCTCCTCATCAGCCGCCGTTGCCGCGAGCTGATCCGATGTCTGCCCGCGCTCCTCTTCGACAAGAACCGTCCCGAGGATGCCGCAGGCGAGCCGCATTCGATCACTCACTCGCCCGAGGCACTCCGCTACGCGCTGATGAGCCGCTTTACCGCCGAAAGCGAGCTCCCCGTGCGTGAGGAGCACAGATTCAGATTCCGCAATAAATCATCCGATTCCTTTTTCGACTAAAAAACACGTCTGTACCCCGTCGGAAAAGGAAAATCCAATCGAAAGGAAAAACAATGGCATCGATCAAATTCAAAAACGCTATCGGAGTTGAGCGCGGATGCGAGGAGGGCTTCGGCGGCATCGATCAAAGCGCCGCGCAGATCTCCTCCGACCGTCAGGCAACGCTTGTGAACTTCGACGTTTTAGCCGACGGCTCGCTCAAAACAAGGCGCGGCTACCGCGAGGAGCTTGAGTTTTCCGCGCCGATCCGCGCGACTCTCTCGGCGGGCAAGAGCTTTTATTGCCTTGCGGGGCGCGAGCTCACTCTCACCGACACCGAAAGCGGCGAGAGGACAAGTATCGCGGAGCTCCCCACCGATTCGGGAGACGCCGAGCTCTTCTTCTTCGGCGGCGAGCTCTGTCTCCTCGATTCTCAAAAGCTCTACCGCTATGACGGCGCCTCTCTTACCGAATTCGACGGCTACGCTCCTCTCTACGGCAAGGAATGGCATCCGAGCGAGCGCGGCGCGGTCTTCGAGGACATCAATCCCGCATCCGACCGCATCAGAATCTCGTATCTTACCGCTGACAGCCTTACCGTCTTCGATATCGGCATCGCAGTTTCATCTCTCGACCGAGTCGAGCTGAACGGTAGAACGCTCAACCTGTCCGATCAAGGCATCGTCCTTGAGAATAACAAGGTTGAATTCAGCCGAAGCGTAGCGCTCGCCGATGGAATGCTCGTAACCTTCTGGCTGACGCTGGAGGGATCTTCTTCAAAAAGAGGCAAGCTTGCGGAGCACGTCAAGAGCTTCATCTTCTCGAACGGAGGTGCCGAAAGACTCTGCCTCTACTCGCCCGCTGAGTCTGCTGAGCTTCTCTGCTCCCGCGCAGTCAGTGACGCGGAGCTTTACGAATCGAGAAAGACCGCGCCGACGTCGTCCGCATTGTACCTCGGCTCTTCCGTCCGCATCGGAAACGGATCCTCACCAATAACGGGAATGGCGCATCATTTCGACCGCGCGCTCCTCTTCACCGATGCGAATGCGTGGTGCGTCGATTTTGAGGGTGACGAGGGCGACGTGAAGCGCACGCATCCGAGGGTATTTATGCTCAATTCGGGCATAGGAGCCGAGTCCTTAGGATCAACCGCAAACTGTGAGAACGATCCCCTCACCTGTTACCGCGGCAAGATATTCCGTTGGCATTCGCAATCCGGCGTTCGCGATGAATGCAGCGCCGAGCTGATTTCCGAGCCGATCTCAAAGCTTATGCCCGCGGGCGAAAACGGCGTCTCAATGCTCTCGGTCCCGCATATTGGACTTGTACTGATCTGTGACCCCGAGGACGTTTCGGGCTCGATGATCGTTTACAATACCTCGCGCGGCGTGTGGAGCGTATACAGCGGAATCTTCGCCGAAAAGCTATTCCTCTACGCCTCATCCCCCGCATTTTCTCGAGGCGGTAGCGTCTACGTCTTCTCCGAGGATGCTGATAACGATCTCGACGAGGGCGAGAATATCGCGATCAAATCGTACCTTCTCTCGCATTTCACCGATCTCGGTGCCCCCGAGCGGACAAAAAGATCGGCTCGAATCCTGATCGACGGCAATTTCTCCGCGGACGCGATCCTTGAGCTTGAGACCGAGAGAGGCGAAAAGCGTAGGTTGACGATCGAAAAATCGGTCGGCATCATTTCGGAAAGGCTTGGAATGCCGCGCTTCAAGCGGCTGCGATACAAGCTCGAATGCCGCGGAGCGAGCCACATCAACAACATCATTTTATCGGCAAAATAAGGAGTAAAAATGACAACCGAATCTCAAAGAAAAACCTGGCGGCAGTATGAAGCCGGCAGAAATTACAAAAGACAGATCGGGCTCTACTCACGTGTCGAGGAAAACGAACGCTTCTACCGAGGCGACCAATGGCGCGGCGGAAACGGACTCCCAAAGCCCGTCTTCAACGTCATCAGCCGTATCGTTGACTACCTGGTATCAACAGCCGCAGTAGGCGACGTAAAGATCACGTATTCGGACGAAAACCTCCCCTTCGCGGCAAATTCCGCCGAAGCGGACGTCATCCGAAAAGCTCTTGATCTTCTGACCGCCAACGCCTCCTACCGTTGGGAGCACGCCCGCCTGCAGAGCCTTATCTATCGCCTTCTCTATGATGCCGCGCTCACGGGCGACGGACTTCTCTACTGCTCGTGGAATCCCGATAGTGACGGAGGAGGCGGATGGCGCGGTGATATCTCAACGACCGCGCTCGATTCCGCGAACATTTTCCCTGCGGACGTCTCAAATCCCGATATTCAGTCGCAGGACTACATAATCATCTCGGGCAGAGCGAGCGTTGACTCTCTCCGCCGCGAGGCAAAGCGTGCGGGAATGAGCGAAAAAGACGTCGCACGCATTCAGCCCGACGGCATCTCGGAATTCACCGAGCGCGGTGCGGGCGAGCTCGCAAAGATCGAGCCAGAATACGAGGACGGCGAGGCTCGCGCGACCTTTCTGATCAAATTTTTCCGCGAAAACGGGCGTGTGGTCTTTGAAAAATCGACCCGCGACTGCCTCATCCGCCGTGCGGTAACGCCCTGCAAGCTCTACCCCGTGGCGCATTTTTCCTGGCAGGATGCGAAGAATTGCTTCTTCGGTAACTCGCCCGTCAGCTCGATGATCGCAAATCAGAAATATATCAACCGCGCCTACGCCATGGTCATGAAGCATATGACCGACACGGCGTTCTCAAAGGTCATCTACGATCGCACCCGCATTCCCGAATGGACAAATGAGGTCGGCGAGGCTATCGCCGCTGTTGGCGGAGGAAATCTCGCCGATGCCGTAACCGTTGTCGGCACGGGCAAGCTTGAGAACGGTTACCTCGAGCTGATCGAAAACGCCGTCACAATGACGAAGGAGCTCTCGGGCGCAACCGAGACCGCACTCGGAAACGTCGCTCCGACGAACACCAGCGCGATCCTCGCCCTGCGCGAGGCATCAATGCAGGCACTCGAGCACGTTCAGAGCGAGCTCTACCTCTGCCTTGAGCAGATGGCTTGCATCTGGGCGGATATGACCCTCGCCTTCTGTCCCGACGGCAGACCTCTACGTACAGCGGAGGGCTACGGAAAGCTCTTCCCCTCCCGCCTCCACTCGATGCTCATCCGTGCAAAGATCGACATCTGTGATTCCGCACGTTACTCGATCTCGGGTACGCAGAGCGTGCTCGACCGTCTGCTTGACGGCGGACATATCACGCTCACCGAATATCTCGAAAGACTGCCCGAGGGACTCGTTCCCGACCGCATAAGCCTTGCAGAAGCACACAGAAAGGAGATTCCCGATGGAAGAAACGAATCTGATCCCGAATGATGAAGTCATCGACGAGTTCAACGACCCGATCGAAGAAGTCACGAAGGACGCAAGCGTCGATCTCCTCGCCGAGCTCGACACACTCCGCCGCCGACTCGAGGTAGCCGAGCGTACGGCTCGCGAGATCTCGGCAGGCTGGCGCGAATTTTCCGAGCTCTACCCCGAGGCGGATATTGCCTCCCTCCCCGATTCCTTCAATTCCGCCATCGAGCGCGGCATTCCTCCCGCCGCGGCATACGCCCTTGAGCTTCGCCGCCGTGAGGTTACAAAGATGCGCATCGATGCTGCGAATAAACGCGCCCGCGAGCTTTCCGCGGGTAAACTCGAGCCTACAGAGGACTCACTCTACTCCCCCGACGAGGTGCGCGCAATGTCGCCCTCCGAGGTCAGAAAAAATATTGAAAAAATACGCCGCTCGATGAAGAGCTGGCGCTGAAAAATCTTTTTTAAAAAAGAAAGGAAATAAAAAATGGCACTTACACACTTTATCTCCACAGTATGGAGCGAAACCATGTCCTCTCAGATGGACAAAAAGTACATCGCAGTTGCAAACTGCAACCGTGATTTCGAGGGCGATATCAAGAATCGCGGCGACCGCGTCAAGATCTGCGGCGTAGGAGACATCAACGTCTTCGACTACACCAAGAACGCCGATTTCGACAATGCCGCGCAGGAGCTTACATCCTCCCTCAAGACACTCGTAATCGATCAGGCAAAGGCATTCAACTTCCAGATCGACGATATCGAGCGCGCACAGACCAATCCCAAGCTCATGGATGCGGCTGTAAGAAATGCGGCAGCAGCCCTCGCCAACACCGCCGACCGCTACGTCTTCTCCCTCTGTGAGAAGGCAGGCGACAGCATTGCCGCCTCCGCGAACATCGACAACGTGATCTCCCTCATCATCGACGCTCGCACCAAGCTCCTCAAAAACAACGTCTACGATCCCGGAGAGATCGTTGTTGAAGTATCCCCCGACGTAAGCAACCTCATCCTCAAGAGCAAGATCAATTCCTCCAACGAGGATACTGCGCTCGAGACCGGTTGCATCGGCACCATCGCAGGCTGCAAGGTCTATGTTTCCAACAACATTATCGTCAAGGACAGCGTCCACAAGTGCCTCGTACGCACCAAGCGTGCGATCGCATTCGCGGAACAGCTTTCCGAGATGGACGCTTACCGCCCCGAAAAGAGATTTGCAGATGCAGTCAAGGGTCTCCATCTCTACGGCGCGGAGGTTATCTACCCCACCGAAATGGTAAGACTCGACCTTACCGTATCCGCGTAATCCCGAGGAGGGCGAAAAATGAAGCTTCGCTCTGTTTATGAAACTGCGCTCAAACTCATCGGTGAGATCGAATGTACCGCATCCGAGGCGGATCTCGCAGACCGCGCGCCCTACATAGGTGCCGCGCTCTGCCGCGAGGCATCCGCACTTGACCGCGCCTACCGCAAAGCATTCGGCATGGAGAATGGAGTTGATTTCGATGGATTGTACCTTGATCTCGAAGAAAAATTCCCCCTTGCTGACCGATTCGCCCCCGCCGCCGCATACTATATGGCGGCAATGCTGATCCTCGATGAGGATTTCGAGCTCTACGAAACACTTTTCGAGCGTTGGTGCGACGCCCTCGCCGCCATCTCCGCAGAGATTCCATTCGTTAAAGGCTCCACAGCCGAGGTCTATCCCGATTAAATAACAAAAACGGATACTCAATTTCCCGAAAGGGGTTGAGTATCCGTTTTTTTATATGCACTTGATGAACTCGAATATATCGCGAACGGTTGATACCACTGTATGCGCGTCTTTACCGAGTACTTCATCGTCAAGGTAATCGGCATTGATACCGTTTTTTTGCAGTCGGGAGAGGTACTTTGCCGCGTCCTCGACGCGCTTGAAGGATTTTTCAAATCTTGCGGGGAAAGCAAGCGTTTTATAGCCGTGTTCGGACGAAACAGCTTTGACGATCTTTTCGCCTATTTCGGCAAAAAGCTCTTCGTTATCGCGGAATTCGGCTTCGTTTCTCGATATTTCGTGCTTTGTAGTGACGGTAATGATCGATTCAACCGCGCGTTTTGCCTGCGAGCACGCGATATCACCGCCCGCGAAAAAGACCGAGGGCTTCGAGTGCGACGCCGCAATATAAGCGTCCATATCGATCTCGCCGATATGTTTTCCGTCGAGCTTATAAAACTGCACGGTCTTACTGCTCATCGTATGCGCAAGCACGCCGCCGAGAGTGCCCTCCATAGCGTGGTAGCCGAAGTAGCAGACGCAATCGTAATCGTCGGCAAAGTACATACGGGGCAAGGTCAGATCGGGGTCGAGCAGATCAACGCGCGGGTCGAGGTCGGCTATGTCAATATTGTGACCGCCGCCGTGGTTATCCCAGAGTGCTACCTTTTCGGCACCTGCACGGAAAAGCGCACGCGCCGCGGCATTGATCTCAAGCGCGCCCTGTTTGCGCGCGATCTTCCACTCATCTGTTTCCTTAGAGAGAGCCTCGTAAGGAACGCCATGGACGTTATTCACGCCCTCAAGGTCAAGGGCGAGAAGGATTTTTTTGTACATAATAATACCTCATAAAAAAGAGTGAAGGAGCGAAAACCACCCGAAAAGGGTGGTTTTACTCCTTCCAAGCGGGTACCGGGGACGGCACCCGCTTGAAGCGCAGGGGATAATTCCGCCATCTGCGGATGGCGGCAAAAGAAACTTTTTGAAAAAAGTTTCTCTTGACACTTCAAAAACTTCCCGCTTTATTATAATCGAAAATTTCCGAGCAACGCGAGGCAATTCACCTTCCACTAGTCACTAGCCACTAGCCACTGTCGCGCAGCGACCTTACGCCCACGAAATCGTTCTCGGCTTATCCTCTGTCATAACGATCGGTCCGAGAACCGAGATAGCCTTGCGAAGTCCCTCGTCAACCGTCATGATGCTGTCCTCGTGCTCGATGGAGATAGCTCCGTCGTAGCCGCAGAGGCGGAGGTTGGAGATAACGTCTCTCCAGTAAGACTCGTTGTTACCGAATCCGACTGCGCGGAATACCCACGCGCGGTTAAGCTCGTCGCTATAATGCTTGGTATCGAGAACGCCGTTCTTTGCGGTGTTGTACTTGTCGACCTTGGTATCCTTCGCGTGGAAGTGATAGATCGCGCCCTTGAGCTCTCGGATAGCCGCAACGGGATCCATTCCCTGCCAGATAAGGTGGGAGGGGTCAACGTTTGCGCCGATAACGGGACCTACTGCCGCGCGGAGCTTAAGAAGAGTCTCGGGGTTGTATACGCAGAAGCCGGGATGCATCTCAAATGCAATATGCTCAACGCCGTGTGCGGTCGCGAACACACCCATCTCCTGCCAGTAAGGAATTACCTTTTCGTTCCACTGCCATTCGAGGATAGTGAGGAAGTCATCGGGCCAAGGACAGGTTACCCAGTTGGGGTACTTCGAGCCCTCGCTGTCGCCGGGACAGCCGGAGAAGCCGATAATGGTCTTAACGCCGAGCTTTTCGGCAAGAAGGATAGCCTCGCGGAAATCCTTATCAAACTGCGCCGCGATAGCCTTGTCGGGATGCAGAGGGTTGCCGTGGCAAGCCAGAGCCGCGATCTCGACGTCATATTTCTTAAATGTTTCAACGAAAGCATTGTACTTAGCCTCGTCCGCAAGAAGCTCCGCGGGATTGCAATGAGCCTTTCCGGGGTATCCGCCCGCGCCTACCTCAACGGTATGTACGCCAAGCGAGGTGAGGATCGACAGTGACTCCTCAAGAGTCTTGTTGCCGTAAAGATTTTCAAGAACACAAAGTTTCATGTTTTTTCTCCTTTTAATGTTTTTTCTCTCCCTCCACCGTCGTCAAGCGACGGTCCCCCTCCCTCCTCAGAGGGAGGCAAGAAATCTGTGCGAACATAGCTAACAGAAATTTTCTCCAAATCAAATACAAGTAGACTATGTTCGCACTATTTATCTCGGCTCCCTCTGAGGAGGGAGCTGGCGCCGAAGGCGACTGAGGGAGAGATAGAAAATTATTTCATCTTATAAATTGTTTTCAAGCCAACGCTGATATGCTTTACCATTAATTCGATTTCAGCAAGTGCCGCAGCTTTGTTCGGATATTTACCCGCACATTCGCAATTATCGCACCAATGAACGAAGATCCCGTATTCCTCGGCATCCTTTTCATTCTGCGAGCCTTGATAGCGTGAACCGGAAGAATGCTCTTGCCATCCTGAGTAAGGACTGTCAAAAGAATCGGAGATTCGCCCGATTTGAGGTTTGACATAGCGCTTTCCACCGCATCCTCTACTGCACTTTCTACGGCATCTTCTACCGCATCTTCAATGGTGCTTTCGATATCATCGGAAAGATCATCAAGCTTTGATGACAGCTCGGATAACATTTCCTCGATTTTTTCTAGTCTTTCTTCCATGTTT
>JAZQXP010000092.1:0-12099 GCA_045632925.1 Eubacteriales bacterium
GTCTTATCAAACAGGATGTTGCTGGACATGACGCGAACGTCGGCGTTCGGCGTACGGGAGGTTAAAGATGACATGGTGTGTTCCTTTCAGGTCGGTGGACCGAGTGATATATTTGATTATACCATATTTGGGCAAGGATGGATATATGCAATTTACACAATTTTGAAGGCAAATTTTTGGTGGAAATGCTTTGTAGGAGGGTTTTGAAGTCAATAAAGATGTGTATAAGGACTATTATGTTGAACACGTCAATATGATAAAATAGCTATGTTAGAACTTTCAATGCAGGGGTGAATGGGGCGCAGTCTGCTTGAAGCGCACATCGGGGCTTTGCCCCGCTCCCCACAAGGAAAACTTTTTTGAGAAAAAGTTTCCCTTGACTCTTCAAAAAACTTTCTGACATTTTTAATAAAATGAAAATTTCCGAGCCTTTCGGCTCGTAAATTTACCTTGCACTAGTCACTAGCCACTAGTCACTTTTATTCTTCCTCAGTCTCCGCTTCATCTTCCTCCGCCTTGGGGACGGTGGTGAAGCCTGCGCAAGCCTGACCGTCGGTGACTCGCATTACGATAACGCCCGCGGCACTTCTGCCGTAAACGGGGATGCTGTCGACAGCGGTACGGATGATGGTTCCGCCCTCGGTGATGATCATAATATCGTCGTCCTCGCTGACAGCCGAGATTCCGACGACTCTGCCCGTTCTTTCGGTGACGTTATGGCACATTACGCCCATACCGCCGCGGCTCTTCATAAGTCTGAAGTCGTCAAATTCGCTTCGCTTACCGTAGCCGAGCTCGGTGATCGTCAGAAGGTGCTTGCCCTCCTCGGACGCAACTACGCCGACAACGCGATCGTCGCCGCGGAGTCTGATACCGATAACGCCGCGCGCGGTACGTCCCATCGTGCGTGCGCCTTCCTCGGTAAACTTGACGGCATTACCCGACGCGGATGCGATAATGATGTCGCTCTTGCCCTCGGTGAGGAGAACGCCGACAAGCTCGTCGCCCTCGTCAAGACCGATCGCGATCTTACCGCCCTTGCGCTGATATTCAAACTCGGAGAGCTTCGTTCTCTTGAGAACGCCGTTCTTGGTGACCATCGTGAGGAATCTGTCCTCGGAATTGTCGAAGTTGTCGACCTCGATGACGGTCGTGATCTTCTCGCCGGGCTGAAGCTCGAGGATGTTTACGATATTGGTGCCCTTCGCGGTTCTGCCCGCCTCGGGGATCATATATGCCTTGCGCATGTAGACCTTACCCTGAGACGTGAACATCATAAGGTTCGAATGGCTGTGCATAACCATAACCTTCTCGATGAAGTCCTCGTCCTTGGTCGACATACCGATAATGCCCTTGCCGCCTCGTCTCTGAGCCGAGTAGGTGTCGGCGTGCTGACGCTTGATATAGCCCGAATGGCTGATCGTGATGACGCAGTCGTGCTTCTCAATGAGGTCCTCAAGGAGGATATCGTCCGACGCCTCAACGATCTCGGTGCGGCGGTCGTCGCCGTACTTGCGCTTGATCTCAAGAAGCTCGGTCTTGACGATCTCGCGGACCTTGTCGATATCGCCGAGGATCGCGCGGAGCTCCTCGATAAGCTTGTGCAGACGCTCGAGCTCGTCAAGGATCTTGTCGCGCTCGAGACCGGTAAGGCGTCCGAGAGTCATCTCTACGATCGCCTGCGCCTGAATATCGGTAAGACCGTATCTCTCGCAGAGTCTCGCCTTAGAGTCGGGGATCGACTTCGAGGTCTTCATAAGCTCAACGATCTCGTCGATGTTATCGAGCGCGATCGCGTAGCCCTCGAGGATGTGTGCGCGTGCAAGAGCGCGGTCGAGCTCGAACTGAGTTCTTCTGGTAACGACCGATTCCTGATGCGCGATATATTCGTCGATAATGCTGATAAGGGGAAGTACCTTCGGCTCGCCGTTCACGAGCGCGAGCATATTGACCGCGCAGGTGTCCTCGAGCTGGCTGTACTTGTAGAGCTGTTTGAGGATAATTTCGCCGTTTGCGTCGCGGCGGTATTCAACGACGATGCGCATACCGTCTCGTCCCGATTCGTCACGGAGCTCGGTGATACCCTCGATCCTCTTTTCCTTAACGAGGTTTGCGATCGACTCGCAAAGCAGGCTCTTGTTTACACCGTAGGGGATCTCGGTGATGATGATGCGGCGCTTGTCCTCCTCGACCTCTGCGCGGGCGCGGACCATGATCTTTCCCTTACCCGTGAGATATGCTTCCTTAATGCCGTTAACGCCGTAGATGATGGCGGCTGTCGGGAAGTCGGGACCCTTGATGAATTCCATCAAGGCAAAGGTGTCGCAATCGGGATTTTCCATACGGTAAACGACCGCGTCAACTACCTCGCCGAGGTTGTGGGGAGGGATGTTGGTCGCCATGCCGACGGCGATACCGACCGAACCGTTTACAAGCAGGTTCGGGAAGCGCGAGGGAAGGACGGAGGGCTCGTCGCGGCGGTTATCGAAGTTTTTGTTCATAACAATGACGTTCTTTTCGATATCGCGGAGCATCTCGTCCGAAATTTTAGCAAGTCTTGCCTCGGTGTAACGGTAAGCGGCAGGCGGGTCGCCGTCTACCGAACCGAAGTTACCCGAGCCCTCAACGAGGGGGTAACGCAGGGAGAAATCCTGCGCCATTCTTACCATCGTGCCGTAAACTGCGGCGTCACCGTGAGGATGGTAACGACCGAGCACGTTACCGACGGTCGTTGCGGACTTGTAGAAAGCGCGGTCGGAGGTAAGATGATCCTCGTACATAGCCCAGAGGATACGTCTCTGACCCGGCTTCATACCGTCGCGGACGTCGGGAAGCGCACGCGAGGTTATGACCGACATCGAATACTCGATAAAGGACTTTTTGACCTCGCTCGACATTTCAACGTCGATTATTTTTTGGTTTTTGAATGACAAATCTTCTTTATGTTCCACGGTTCTATACCTTCCAATATTGTTTCTTCTATACGAATATTTTTAAACTCTTTTGATTTCGGACGGATGATGTCGTCGACAGCCTCGTCGATGTCGGTCGCTTCGGGAAGCTCACTTCCCTCGAGGACGACCTTCATAGCACCCGCGGCAGTCGCGCAGATGAGGGCGTATTCCTCGGTAAATCCTTTGTCGAACCTTGCGGCAATATATCCCGAGAGGAAAGTATCACCCGCGCCCGAAAAACCGATCATACGGACCTTCATCGAGTCTCTTGTGATGACCTCGCCCTGCGGATTTACGTGCACCGACCCTTCCGCACCGCGTGTGCAGATTACGGTAGTCGAGTACTTTTTTGCCACTTTTGCACAGGCGTCTGTGATATCTCGGAGACGCGCCTCGGGGTCTGTTGAAAACTCACAGAAAAGTCCTGTGGAAAGTCCGAGATTCTGAAGCTCAAACTCATTTGGCTTTATAATATCGGGACAAGCCTCAAGTCCGAGGACGAGAGCATCGCCGTCGCAATCAAGAACGACGCGCTTTCCTGTGGATTTTCCGAACTCGGTGAAGACTTTATACACATCTTTTTCCACACCCTGTGGAATACTTCCGCACAGGCAGAGGACGTCGGCATCGGTCGCGAGAAATTGCTCTGTGAGAGCCGCCGTTTCACTCGGCAGAAAGACACCGCCGCGCTCGTTAAGCTCGGTGCAGGTGCAGTTTGAGTCAATGACCTTGGTGTTGAGTCTGACTCCGCAGAGAGTTTCGACCGAATGGACCCTGATACCCTCGCGGGTCAGAAAGGAATTTGCGAGATCTCCGAACTCACCGCCGCCAAAAGTGTAATATTCGACGTCACAGCCGAGGCGGTGAAGCATAATTGCCACGTTCGCGCCCTTCGAGCCCTGCGTCGTTACGCTCCTTGCGGCGCGGTTGAGACTGCCCTCTGTAAGCGGCGACGGCAGATAAAGCGCGCGGTCGATGCCCGGATTGAGCGAGAGAACGGCAAATTTTTGGCTTTTCGGCATATTTTTGTCGAAACACTCGTCGGGAAGCTCGGGAATATCGCTGAAATCCTTAAGTTTTATATCTCTTTGACGTCTCATCAATTAAATGTCGAGGTTGGTCGCGTATTTAGCGTTCTGCTCGATGAATTCACGTCTCGGCTCAACCTTGTCACCCATAAGAAGCGAGAAGGTCTGGTCGCAGATCATAGCGTCCTCCATTGTGACGCGGAGAAGGATGCGGCGCTCGGGGTCCATAGTGGTCTCCCAGAGCTGCTCTGCGGGCATCTCACCAAGACCCTTGTAACGGCTGGTCTCAACGCCCTGAAGATCGCCGATCTCAGCCATAATGGCATCGCGTTCCTCGTCGGAGTATGCGTATCTGATGAATCCGCCCTTCTTCGCGGGCTTGAAGATCTTGTAAAGAGGCGGCTGTGCCAGGTAAACGTGACCCTCTTCGATAAGCTTCGGCATATGTCTGAAGAGGAAGGTCAGAAGCAGGATTCGGATATGCGAACCGTCGACGTCGGCATCCGCCATAAGAATGATCTTGCCGTAACGGAGCTTTGTGATATCAAAATCCTCGCCGATACCGCATCCGAGTGCCTGAACGATCGGAATGACCGAGATCGAGGAGTAGACCTTGTCGAGACGGCTCTTTTCGACGTTGAGGATCTTACCGCGGAGGGGAAGGATCGCCTGGAATTTAGAGTCGCGTCCGCCCTTTGCGGAGCCTCCCGCGGAGTCTCCCACTACGAGGTAGAGCTCGGCGAGCGCAACGTCTCTCGTCTGACAGTCTGCAAGCTTTCCGGGAAGCGAAGAGCCCTCGAGAAGACCCTTACGTCTCGTCATCTCTCGAGCCTTTCTTGCAGCCTCACGCGCTCTCGATGCGGCAAGCGCCTTATCGAGGATCGCACGCGCAACCGATGGATTTTCCTCGAGGAATTCGGTGAGACGCGCGGTCACGGTGCTGTCAACGAGCGCGCGGATCTCGGAGTTTCCGAGCTTTGCCTTTGTCTGGCTCTCGAACTGCGCGTTCTGAAGCTTGACAGAGATGATGGCGCAGATACCCTCGCGGACGTCCTCGCCCGAAAGAGCCTTGTCCGATTCCTTGAGTATGCCGTTCTTGCGTGCGTAATCGTTGAGAACACGGGTCAGAGCCGACTTGAAGCCGGTCTCGTGAGTACCGCCCTCGATCGTGTTCATATTGTTTGCAAAGGTGAGAATGGTCTCGTTGTAGGAGGTGTTGTACTGAAGCGCGACCTCCACCTGACTTGTGCCCTTCTCGCCGTGCATATAGATGACGTTCTCGTGAACGAGATCGGTGTGCTTTTGCTCGTTGAGGAAGGATACGAAATTTCGGATACCGCCCTCGAACATAAGGTCGTTGACCTTGGGCTCCTCGAGGCGCGCGTCGATCAGCTTGATGCGGATGCCCGCGTTGAGGAACGCCTGCTCGCGCATACGGGTCAGTAGCATTTCGTAATCGAATATTGTTGTTTCAAAAATAGTTCCGTCGGGCTTGAAGGTTACGGTTACACCGTGCTGCTTTTCGCCCTCGCCGACGGGACCGTGACACGCAAAGGGACGATCTACCGCACCGTGAACGAATCTTTCGGAATACTTAACTCCGTCGACAACGTCCTCGACCTCGAGCCATTCGGAAAGCGCGTTTACGACGGACGCACCGACGCCGTGAAGACCGCCCGCTATCTTATAGCCCTCGCCGCCGAATTTTCCGCCGGCGTGGAGGATGGTATAGACAACCTCGAGAGTCGGGATACCCTGAGTCGGATGGATACCCGCGGGGATGCCTCGACCGTTGTCCTCAACGGTGATGCTGTTGTCGGGGTTGACGGTGACCTCGATCAGGTCGCAGTGACCCGCCAGAGCCTCGTCGATGGAGTTGTCAACGATCTCGTTGACAAGATGGTGCAGACCGCGCGAGGACGTTGTACCGATGTACATACCGGGACGCTTGCGGACAGCCTCAAGTCCCTCAAGGACCTGGATCTGATCCTCGGTGTAAGCCGCGTCAACGACCGTCGAGATCTCGGTTCCCTCGGGATCGAGCTCGATGAGCTCCGCCTCGGGGATGACCTCCTCTTCGGCTTCGGGTATCACGATATCCTCAGCCTTTTCTTCTGCGTTTGTGATTTTTTCGTCAATCATTTTTATCTTCCTTTCGGATCGGATTTATCCGAGTTAAATTCAAATTATAGTTTTTAGCCAAAGAGGCGGATAAATAGTTCAGAGTGCAGAATGCAGAGTGCAGAGTTTCGGTAACTTTTCGGCAAGCCGAAAAGTAATTAAATAAAAATAATTTTTGAGCAAAGCGAAAAAATTTTCCTTAACTCTGCACTCTGAACTCTTAACTCTGAACTCCTTCAAGCCTACCGAGCAATGAAGATGCCGAAAGCGTGGAAAAGCACACCCTATAATCCTCACCATAACGGTAAAGAATGAAGGATTTCGGTATATCGTCGCCGGCGGATTCAACCTCGCCGCGTTTTTGAGCCGCAGATAGGTATTTTTTTGTCAGCGTCGAATTAAGTGTGGCATTGTCCATGTCGAAAATGCCGATTATATCGCGGATGCGGATGTTTTTATTGTTGCCAACGTGTAGAAACATGGTGTTTTGTCTTTCTGAATGTGGGATTCATAATGCAAGAATGCACCGCTCCGCAAGCGGAGCATGCAAAATGCAAAATAAAGGTAACTTTTCGCAAGCGAAAAGTATTTTTATATAATTATATTGATTTTTTGTTTATGTGACTGACAGAATTTTGTCAGTATTGAATATTATCTAAATAACAAATAATCTCTCCCTCCACCACGGTCAAGCCGTGGTCCTAAGCTGCGTCAGCAGGTATTCCCTCACTCAGAGGGAGGCAGAAAGGCGAGTGCTAACATAGCATTCTGAATACTATATAGCTATGTCGTCACTATAGATAATTCTTGTTTATCAGATAATCAAATCTCTATACGAGTTGTTCGTACAAACTCTCAGCCTCCCTCTGAGGAGGGAGGGGGACCGGCGCTTGACGCCGGTGGAGGGAGAGACAAACTAATACGAAAATTTCCGAACGAAGTGAGGAAATTATCCATAACTCTGCACTTTGCACTCTGCACTCTGCACTTGACGGCGCTCAACAGCTGTAACTTCCGTTCTCCACCTGAATCACGTTAACGTGCTCATTCTGCAAATCCACATCCGAACACGCCGTCATTATCACTTGTCCGCGCTTCATCCGCTCGCAAAGATAGGAACGGCGTTCCGCGTCGAGCTCGGAGAAGACGTCGTCGAGGAGAAGGACGGGGCTCTCACCCGTATTGACTGCCGAAATTGCTGCTTCGGAGAGCTTGAGTCCAAGTGCGAGCGACCTCTGTTGCCCCTGTGAGGCAAAATTTCGGGCGTTTTTGCCGTCGAGACGGATCACGAGGTCATCCTTGTGGATTCCCCAAAGCGTCGCTCCCGCGTAAATCTCGCGGTCGTGGGAGGACATCAGCTGATTAAAGTAGATCTCCTGCGCGCGTTTTGCATCGGCGGCATCCTCCGGATTTATCTTGAAGGAAAAATCATATTCAAGCGAGGGAGTCTCACGACCGCCGGTCATCTCGTCAAAGCACACCTTCAATTCACGCTCGGCAGCCTCGATATAACGAAGTCTCTGCTTTGTGATATTCGCCGCCTCCGCCGCAAGCTGTGCCGACCAGAATTCGATGGTCGCGTCAAAGCTCTTTCTGTCACGTTCCGCGTTCTTGATCAGCTTGTTTCGCTGTTGAAGGATGTGATTGTACCTCTGCAGCGACCTTAAATAGAGCGGACGGAGCTGACTGATTGCGACGTCAAGGTAGAACCTTCGCATCGAAGGCCCCTCTTTTATGATATTGAGATGCTCGGGGCAGAAGATCACGGCGCGGAAAAGACCGATTATCTCGCTCATCCGCGAGATCTTCATGCCGTTTTGCTCGATCTTTCGCGCCTGATCCTTTGAAAAATCTATTGTCAGATTTCTTTCGCGAACCTTATCCTCAAAATCGAGTGATAATTTCGCCGTTTTTTTATCGAATGCGATAAATTCCGCGTCCTTCGCGCCTCTGAACGACTTTCCGAGCGAGAAATAGCAGATCGCCTCAAGGAGATTCGTCTTTCCCTGCGCATTTGCGCCGAAGAGAAGATTTATTCCGTCCGAGAACGACACCTCGGCGCGCTCGATATTGCGAAAATCCTCGGCACAAATTTTTTTGACTTTCATAAATTGAGACTTTTAGTGCTTTGTCTTGATGGGAAGGAGGAAGAATACCTCGTCGCTGCCCTCCTCGAGGTCGAGGGGGATGATGTTGATGCTCGAGAATGCGGTTGTCATCTCGATGCGGAGACGGTCGCACTCGCAGGAGCGGATCGCGTCGATGAGGTACTTGTTATTGAAGGAGATGAGAAGGTCATCGCCCTCGTGGTCGATCTCGATCTCCTCGTAGGAAGAGCCTGCGGAGGAGTTTGCCATGATCTTGAGAACGTCGCCCTCAGGGCTGAAACGAACGGGAGTACGGTTGCTGCCGATGATCCTCTCCTCGGTAACGACGGCGGCACGCTCGAGTGCGCCGAGCAGACGGTCGCGGTCGACGTTAATAAAGATCTTGTGTGTCTTGAGGATGATGCGGTCGTAATCAATGTACTCGCCCTCGATCAGACGGGTGTAGAAGGTCATATTATCGAAGTAGCAGATGAGGTACTTGCGGCTCATATGCATCATAACTCTGTCCTCCTCGCCGTCGGGAAGCATACGGTAGAGCTCCTGAACAGTCTTGGCGGGAACGATGTAGGAATATTTTACTGCAATGTCATCCTCGGATCTGTTGACGATATCAGCCTTAGTGGTGCATTTTGCCATCTTGAAGCCGTCGCAGGCAACGACCATGATCTTGTCAGCCTCGACCTTGAAATATGCGCCGTTGAGGATATGTCTCTGATCGTTTACTCCCATAGCGAAGGAGACCTTTGCGATCATTTTCTTGAGAAGAGCGCAGGAGATATCGTAGCGGAGAGCGTTGTTGTTGATCTGGGGAATAGCGGGGAAGCCCTCGGCGTTGAGGGCGGACATTTTCTGAGTCGACTTACCGGAAACGAGGGTAGTCTCAAGCTTCTGGTTGACGGTTACGGTGACCTCCTCGCCGTCCATAACCTTAAGCATCTGGAAGAGCTTATTAGCGTTGATGGCGTAGCAACCGGTCTCGAGGACGGTAGCCTCGCATTTCACTCTGACAGCCTTCTCGAGGTCAAAGGAGGTAAGAACAACCTCGCCGGGGTTCTCGGCATTCATATGGATGCATTCGACCTCGGGGAATGGGCCCTTATTGGGAACTGCGCAGAGAAGGGGAGCGATACTGTTTATGAGCTCCTGGCGGTTAAAGATAATCTTCATTTCAAATTCTCCTTGAAATATCACATGTGCGGAACTTTTCCACAACAAAAATTCTTTTGTCGTTCTCTCTCGCGCTTGCGCGATAAGAAAACAAGTAAATAAGTTTAATATATAAATATTTAATAATATTAATAGTAGGGCCTGGGGAAACTGTGGAAAACCTTGAAATTATCCGAAAACGACGCTATAGCGACATTTTTGCGGTATTTTCCGATTTTTCGACCGAAATCTCGGTGTGGAAAACTTATGTAAAAGATGATGGGTTTTACACAGGACTTTTTTGAGTCTCAAAAAAGTATCAATTTACTTTTTTTCGTTTTTTAGACTTTCTAACAAGATTTCAAAAGACCCTTGTTGAAAGTTTTTGAAGATTCTAAAGAAACTTTTTTCAAAAAGTTTCTTAAGTCGCCCTCCGCAGAGGGCGGAATACTCTCCGTGCTTCAAACCGGCGGCGTCCCTGCCGACGGTTTTGAAGGAGTAAAATCTTCCCTTCGGGGAGATTTTTGCTCCTTCGCGTTGTTTTATAATTATACGATGCAAAGGGTGACAGAGAATCAATACTTCCCTACATTCGGGAAGTATTGACTCTGTCCAAACAGGAGAAGCAAAGCTTCACCTGTTTGAAGCAGTTGACAAAGGCTGAAGCCTTTGTATTGGAATGGGGCTCTGCCCCAAACCCCGCAAACTTTGAAAAGTTTGATCAAACTTTCACGCTTTATTAAAATCGAAAATTTCCGAGCAAAGCGAGGAAATTCTCCTTCCACTAGCCACTAGCCACTAGCCACTAGTCACTACTCACTACTCTCCCCGGTAACTTCCTTCGTCATCTCATTGATATCGAGCGTGAGAAGTGCGTCTGTCTTGAGTCTCTTCTCGATCGTCTCAAAGGACGCGAGTGCGGTCGTGTGGTCGCGGTTAAAGATCTTACCGATGTTCGGAAGTGACATCTCCGTGATCTTGCGGATGAGGTAGATCGTTACGTGTCTCGCCTGCGCAATGTCGCGCGAGCGGTTCTTGCCGATAATGTCATCCTTCGAGATGCCGTATTTCTTGTAGACGGTCGCAAATATCTTGTCAACCGTCACGCTGACGGGCTCCTCGCCGCCGAGAAGGTCCGCAATACAGCCGCGCGCAACCTCCATAGTGATCTCCTGACCCGAAAGGAATGCAAGCGCGCCGAGCTTCTTCATCGCGCCCTCGATCTGACGGATGTTCGAGCGCAGATTCTCGGCAAGGTAGGTCAGAACGTCCTCGGGAATTACTATTCCGACCTGCTCAGCCTTCTTTTTGATGATCGCAACGCGAAGCTCAATGTCGGGCGGCTGAATATCGGCAAGAAGTCCCCATTCGAATCTCGTCTTGAGTCGCTCCTCAAGCGTCTTCATGTCGCGGGGAGGACGGTCGGAGGTCAGAATGATCTGCTTGTGCTCCTCGTAGAGGGCGTTGAAGGTGTGGAAAAACTCCTCCTGGGTCGAGGTCTTGCCCGCGATGAACTGAATGTCGTCGATCAAGAGAACGTCGCAGGAGCGGTACTTGTTGCGGAATTCGTTGGTCATCTGAGCCGCGAGAGCCTCGATGAACTGGGTCGTGAAATCCTCGCCCTTTATGTAAATGATCTTAACGTTCGGCTTCTTCTTCTTGATCTCGTTCGTGATCGCGTAGAGAAGGTGGGTCTTTCCGAGACCGCTCGGTCCGTAGATGAAGAGGGGGTTATAATTCATTGCGGGATTTGCCGCAACCGCCGTACAAGCCGCGTGAGCGAATTTATTCGAGCTTCCGACTATGAAGTTGTCGAAGGTGTATTCGAAGTTGTAGGGGGGAAGAGTGGAGCCCAGAGAGCCGATCGGGAGCGATTTTGTTCCCTCAAGCTGTCTCTTTTCATCGTCAGCCTCCTTGCGGAAGCGTCTGATCATATCCTGGTGAAGCTTGTTTATACGCGCCTCGCGCTCCTCGGGAGTCTCGTTAGCGAATTCCTCGCTCTTCGTGCGGAAGAGCTCAGCCTCAAATCCGTCGCCCGAGGGAAGGATCGGGTCGGGCATTACGATCTCCTCGGGATCGTCCTCGCCCTCGTAGTGGAATCCGGTTCCGCCCGCGGAATAGTCGATTTTTTTCTCTTCCTTGGGTGTGATCTCGGCGCAGGTGATCTCAACCTTTACGCGGAAGCCGAGCCTCGCCTCGAATTCGTCTTCGATTTTTGAAAGAAATTTTTCTTTTACAAGATCATATTTAAATGCCGCGTCAATTGAGAAGGTCAAGGTATCGGCTCCGAAGGAGATGAGCTTCATATTTCCGAACCAGAGCTCAACGGCAGAGCTCGCCATGCTCGAAAGAAAGCTCGATTTGACGTCTTCCCAAACGGCGTTAAGTCCGTCAAGGTATGCCATTTTAAATATCCTTTCGCGTGATATATATAATATTATATCATATATAAATTAATTAATCAATTATATTATATAATATTAACAGAAATATTACATTTTGAGTGGTCGGAAAGATGCGAAAAGGGGCTGTCTCGATAAAAAATGTGATACAGCCTCAATTAGTATTAAAGTACGATAATGTAGTCAACATTTTCGTAATAATGATATAACGAGTCCGTAGGGACCGACGTCCTCGGCGGTCCGGACCCATTTGAATTATTGCTGTGTATTTAATCAAAAGGTTATAAATGCAGCTTCTGAATTTAGTTAACTCTATATTGTTGTGCTGCTCGGACCGCCG
>JAZQXP010000093.1:0-24424 GCA_045632925.1 Eubacteriales bacterium
TAAAATATTCCTATTTTTATATGCATAATTATTAATTTGAACGATATTCGCTGTATTTTCATACGGGTTTGTGCTATCTTCTCAGCCTCCCTCCGGGAGGGAGGGGGACCGCGGGGGAGCGGTGGAAGGAGAACGCGATTGAACTTCTATGTGTTTTTTGTGCAAGATTCGGGCGGAGAGTGATGGTGTACGGCTTTCCGAAAATCTTACCGAATACGTTCCTCATAGAAAACTTAAATGAGCCAGCCCCTTTTCGTTTTTATATAAATGCTTGACTTTATGAAAAAAATGTGGTAATATATACATATAATATAATGAGATACTATATGCAATGAGGTGATCGGGTGCGGTTTGACAGCGAACTGAATATGATCCTGATATCCGCGCGCGAGCTTGCAGATCGGGCTTCGCAGAGCGGAAATCTCGGCGGAGGGGGTGAGTCGCCTACCTCGGAGGAGGGAATGGCTCTCCACAAAGCTCTCGCGTCTATGCAGGGCGAGGGATTCAGAGCCGAGGTGCCGATCTCCGCGGATTTCCAAAGCGGAAATATCACCTACCGTATCTCGGGACGCGCAGACGGCGTTATAGACGGCGCAATCCCGACCGTGGTCGAGTTCAAGACGGTGACACATTCGGCGTTTGAGAGGGCATCCTCGCGCCTCGGAAGAGCGCAGGTTATGATCTATGCCGCTGCCCTGTGCTTGTCGGGCGGCTACCCGAAGGTTATGACGAGGCTCGTTATCGCAACACCCGACGGCGAAAAGGTCAAAAACGCCGACAGGGTATATACCTCTGATGAGCTCGAGCTTGCGCTCCACGCCTTTATTGCGAAGGTCGCGTCTCGCGCGAGAAGCGAGGTCGATGCCGCGCGTCAGGTTCATCCCGCTCTTTCAAAATTGAAATTTCCCCATCCAAGTCTCCGTGACGGACAGCACGAGCTGATCTCGTCGGTCGCATCCGCTGTTGCTAGCGGAAGGAGACTTTTTGCGCAGGCTCCTACGGGCATCGGCAAGACGGTCTCGGTCCTCTACGGCGCGGCTCGTGCTATGGGAAGGACCGATATCAGAAGGATCTTTTATCTCACCGCCAAGGCGAGCACTCGCCGCGAGGCTTACGCCGCCGCGGGAAGGCTCGCGAGTGTTGGTGCGGGTCTGCGGACGATGGTTCTCACCGCGAAGGAGCAGATCTGTCCGCGAAAGACGGGCGGCGATTTCATATGCGATCCCGAGCATTGTCCGCTTGCTAAGGGCTATTATGACCGCAGGGGCGCGGCGATCGAGTCGCTGACCTTGAATTATAAGGGGTACCCCGCGGGTGCGATCTCACAGGCGGCGGAAAAGCATAATATCTGCCCATACGAGCTCTCGCTTGATCTTTCGGAATACTGCGATATAATTATCTGCGATTATAATTACGCCTTCGACCCCGCCGTCAAGCTTCGTCGGTGTTTCGGCGACTCGGCATATTGCGGCGGTAAGAATATTTTTCTCATCGACGAGGCTCATAATCTTCCCGAGCGCGCGAGGGATATCTTCTCGGCAACTCTGACGCGCGAGGATGTCCGCAGACTGCGCGAGGCTTTGCAGAACGATACGATGCTTGCCTCTGCGCTTACGGCGCTTGACGAGGCTCTCTGCCGCGCAGGTGAGCTCTGCGAGGAGAATATGAGCGAGTATGACGGCGTTCGGTGCGGTTATTACTTCAACCGCGATCCGCTCCCCGAGCTCGACGATGCCGTCAGCCGTGCTCTCGAGCGCGCCGATCTCTTCTACTTCACGCACAGGACGGATATTCCGCTCGCGTCTGCGGCGGCGAGGTTCAGATCGGTCTGCAAGAAGTGGCAGAACGCGGCGGAGAATTTCGACGAGAGGTATCGGACCTATATCGAGAAGATCGGCGACGAGGTCTCGCTCAAGCTCTATTGTCTCGACCCGTCGGCGCGTCTCGATGATGCTCTCGGCGAGGCTTATGCTTCGGTCTTCTTCTCGGCAACGCTGACCCCCGCGGATTATTTCTCGGATATTCTCGGAGGCGGTAAGGACAGCAGGTCGGTCTCACTCCCATCACCTTTTCCGCGCGAGAACCTTGGACTGATCGCGCTTACGAACGTCAGCACGCGGTTTGAGGACAGAGATAAATCCTACAAGAAGATCGCGGGTGCTATCGCGGCGACCGTTGCGGCGAAGCGGGGAAATTACATCGTCTATTTCCCGTCCTACAAATATATGCAGAGCGTCACCGACATCTTTACCGCGCGCTATCCGAACGTACCCGTGGCGATCCAACGGTCGGGTATGACGAGGCAGGAGAGGGAGGAGTTTCTTTCCTTCTTCGAGGATGACGTCGGGCGTCTGCGTGTCGGATTCTGCGTTCTCGGCGGAAGCTTTTCGGAGGGAGTTGACCTGCCCGGAAGCAGGCTGATCGGAACGCTGATCGTCGGTGTCGGACTCCCGGGGCTCTCGGCTGAGCGGAATATCATCCGCGACTATTTCGAGAACCGAGCCGAGTGCGGCTACGATTATTCCTACACTTATCCCGGGATGAATTCGGTCCTGCAGGCGGCGGGAAGAGTTATCAGACGCCCGGAGGACCGCGGAGTTGTCGTCCTGATCGACGACAGATATGCCGAGGAAAAATACCGCGCTCTCTACCCTCCGCATTGGTCGGAAATGAAGTTCGCGGCGGATATTCCCGAGCTACAGGGGATCCTTAGCGATTTTTGGGCAAAATTTGTGTCCGAATAATAAATTTTCAAATTATTTTTGCGATTTTTAAAATAAGACTTGCAAAATGCGCGCTTTTGTGCTATAATATTTGCTATGCACATGAAAAATTCTGCAATTTTGAAATGAAAAATTGCACTTTTCAAAAGGCAAGCCGCATTTTGCCTATAAAAGGAAGGAAACCTTAACATGGAAAGAACCACAATCAAAGAAATTTTTGCGGCACCCGAAAAATTTGCTGACTGCGAGATCACCGTCGCAGGCTGGGCGAGAACCATCCGTTCGAGCAACGTATTCGGCTTCATCGAGCTGAACGACGGATCTTACTTCTCGAACCTTCAGATCGTTGTCGAGAGCGAGAAGCTTTCTAACTACAAGGAGATCGTAAAGCAGAATGTCGGCGCGTCCTTCGTCTGCAAGGGAATCCTCGTCCTCACTCCCGAGGCACCTCAGCCCTTCGAGCTCAAGGCGACCGAGATCGCTCTTGAGGGCGCATCGGCTCCCGATTTCCCGCTCCAGAAGAAGCGTCATTCGCTCGAGTACCTTCGTACGATCGCGCATCTCCGCCCCAGAGCAAATACCTTCAACGCAGTTTTCCGCGTTCGTTCGGTCGTTGCATACGCTATCCACAGCTTCTTCTTCGAGAGAGGCTTCGTTTACGTTCATACTCCCCTGATCACGGGCTCCGACTGTGAGGGCGCGGGCGAGATGTTCCAGGTCACCACTCTTGACCTTGCACATCCATCGAGAACTCCCGACGGAGAGATCGACTATTCGCAGGACTTCTTCGGCAAGAAGACGGGTCTGACCGTTTCGGGTCAGCTCAACGTCGAGACCTTCGCGATGGCTTTTGCCAACGTTTATACCTTCGGTCCGACCTTCCGCGCAGAGAAGTCGTACACTCAGCGTCACGCGGCTGAGTTCTGGATGGTTGAGCCCGAGATGGCATTCGCAGACCTTAACGATTATATGGACACCGCCGAGGCGATGGTCAAGTATATCGTCAAGTTCGTTATGAAGGAGTGCCCCGCAGAGCTCGCATTCTTCAATAAGTTCATCGACAAGGGCCTTATCGAGAGACTTCAGAACCTCGTTGACAACGATTTCGGACGCATCACCTATACCGATGCCGTCAAGCTCCTTGAGGAGAGCGGAGTTAAGTTCGATTATCCCGTCAAGTGGGGCATCGACCTTCAGACCGAGCACGAAAGATACCTCACCGAGCAGGTCTTCAAGAAGCCCGTATTCGTTACCGACTATCCGAAGGATATCAAGGCGTTCTATATGCGTCAGAACGATGACGGCAAGACGGTTGCGGCTGCGGATATGCTCGTTCCCGGCGTCGGAGAGCTCATCGGCGGCTCCCAGCGTGAGGAAAGACTCGACAAGCTCGAGGAGGCGATCACTCGCTTCGGACTCGCTCCCGAGGATTATTCCTGGTACTGCGATCTTCGCCGTTACGGCGGAACAAAGCACGCGGGCTACGGTCTCGGCTTTGAGCGTATGATCATGTACGTTACCGGTGTATCGAACATCCGTGACGTTGAGGCGTTCCCCAGAACAACAGGTAACGCTGATTTCTAATTAAAGTAAGCCGCGATACGGCTTACCGCAATTCTACCATCAGAAAGGAAGCCGTTATGCTTTACTCACAAATGTCACAGCAGGAGCTTGAGGCACTTGGCACAAGCTACCTATCCAAATATAAGAAGATCTGCGCTGAGGGTCATCATCTCGATCTCTCGCGCGGTAAGCCCGGACGCGCACAGCTCAATATGATGCAGGGAATGCTCTATTGCATCCATTCGAGCGCGGATTGCCGTTCCGCGGACGGCTTTGACTACCGTAACTACGGTCTTCTCGACGGTGTACCCGAGGCAAAGAAGCTCTTTGCGGAGCTGCTTGGTATCCCCGAGTCGCATATCATCGTTGCGGGAAACTCGTCGCTCAATATTATGTACGATACTATGGTCCGCTGTATGCTTTACGGTGTTGCGGGCGTCAAGAAGCCCTGGGCAAAGCAGGATAAGATCAAGTTCCTCTGTCCCTCGCCCGGATATGACAGACATTTTGCGATCTGTCAGTCGCTCGGTATCGAGATGATCCCCGTACCGCTCCACGAGGACGGTCCCGACATGGATATGGTCGAGAAGCTCGTCTCGGAGGACGATACGATCAAGGGTATCTGGTGCTGTCCTAAATACTCGAATCCCGACGGAGTTACCTATTCGGATGACGTAGTCCGCCGCTTTGCAAATCTCAATCCCGCCGCTCCCGATTTCAGGATCTTCTGGGATAACGCATATGCCGTTCACGACCTCTACGACAAGGGCGAGGAGCTGCTCGATATCTTCGCCGAGTGCCGTAAGACGGGACGCGAGGATATGGTCTATTACTTCGCGTCGACCTCGAAGATCACCTTCCCCGGCTCGGGCGTTGCGATCTTTGCGGCTTCAGAGTATAACCTCGAGTTCATCAAGCCGATAATGAACGTCCAGACGATCGGATTCGATAAGATCAACCAGATCCGTCACGTGCGTTATTTCGACGGCAATGCGACGAATATCCACAATCATATGAAGGACCTTGCCGAGATCATCCGCCCCAAGTTCAAGATAGTTCTCTCGGCTCTCGAGAGAGATCTTGCAAGCACGGGTATCGCCCATTGGACCAATCCCAAGGGAGGATACTTCATCAGCCTCTACCTTGAGAACGGCACCGCAAAGAGAACGTATGACCTTTGCCTCGGCGCAGGCGTACATCTCACCACCGCGGGCGCGACGTATCCTTACGGAATCGACCCGAACGACTCGAACATCCGCATAGCTCCCACGTATCCCTCGAACGACGACCTCGAGATCACGATGGATATCCTTACCCTCTGTGCAAGGATCGCCGCGATCGAAAAGTTTATCGGACGTAAGCTTTGCGATTAAATATCAAAAAGACCGCCGCGGCGGTCTTTTTGAGTGCAGAGTTAAGAGCGCAGAGTGCAGAGTTAAGGGAAATTTCCGTCGCTTCGCTCGGAAATTAATTAATAAAAATATAAAATCGGTTGACAAAACGCATTTGTTGTGTTATAATAATAACGGAGAGCACCGATGACGGTTGCTTCCTTAGTGATTATTAAGTAATAACCGCCTAAGTTTCGAAGCGCAGGCGGTTATTTCTTTTTATTGTAAAGATCGTTGAGGTAGGATAAAACCAAGAAGATAAAGGTTAAAATCCCCAATACTTCCATAAGCGTAAATACCATTCAACATCACCTCCCCTCATCGGGAAGGCAAAAAAGAAATATTATGCATTCCCGTGATAGGGAAGCAACCGCCACCGTTTTGGTGTTCTCCGGATATCTTGCGATATCGGGTTTATTATATCATATTTTCTTTTATTCGTCAATATATTATTTATTAATTTGGTGTATTATGAAAAAAACACAAAGAAATTCAAATCCATACCCTCACAGCGACTCGAACAAGCGGTATCAGACTTATGAGTATTATATGCGGAAGAAGTTTGGCGGCAGAGTGGCGAAGATTCCGCTTGATGCGGGGCTTTCTTGTCCGAATATCGACGCGGGTGCGGGGTGCATTTATTGCTCGGGCAGGGGCAGCGGCGACAGTATTCCGATGGGGCTCTCTCTGCGCGAGCAATATAACGAGGGAAGGGCAAAGCTTTCGTCAAAATGGTCGACGGAGAACTGTATAGCTTACTTGCAGGCGCACACGAACACGTACGCGCACGTCGAAGTACTGCGTAAGATATATGAAGAAATACTTACCTTCCCGAATCTCTGCGGCATAAGCATTGCCACGCGCGCAGATTGCCTCGGCGAGGACGTTTGTGTGCTTCTTCGTGAAGTATCGGAAAGGATACCGCTGACTGTTGAGCTCGGGCTTCAAAGCTCGTCGGATAAGACCGCGAAGCGTATATGCCGAGGTCATACGATGGCGGATTTTGAGGATGGATATAGCCGTCTGCGGGCTATTGTTCCGAAGGCTGAGGTCTGCGTTCACGTCATCTTCGGTCTGCCCGAGGAGAGCGATGCGGATATGCTGAATACGGTCAAGAAGGTGGCAGAGCTCAATCCCGAGCAAGTCAAGATCCATCTGCTTCACGTCATTAAAGATACCCCGCTCGGCGACGAATATCTGCGCGGAGAATATATTCCGCTCGAGAGGGAAAGATATATCTCGCTCGTCGTTGAAGCACTTAAACTTTTGCCGCCCGAGACGGTAATATGCAGACTCACGGGCGACGGCATCGCGGACGATCTTCTCGCACCCGAATACAGTAAGCGAAAGATCGCGATCCTCAACGACATCGACAAGCTGATGTTCTCCTCGGGGGCAACTCAAGGGTGCCTTTACAAAAAATAATAGACAATTATTCTTGAATTTTCCTTATTTGGGTTGACAAAGCGTCAAATTTGTTATACAATAATAGTGGAAAAATATTTTCACAACACGTCGGCGTTCACCGACGAAAAAACGTGTGTTCCCAAGGGGGTCTCTTGGGGGCAGACATCAAAAGGAGGAGCAATAATGCTTAACAAAAACAAGAACAATGACATCCACGGTCTGATCATGGATCAGCTCACCGACGTCGAGAACACCCTTGTTGCTCTTGAGGGCTTCATGGCTGCCGCAACCGCTGAAGGCGCAACCATCGAGCCTCTTCGCGCACTCTGCAAGACAGTACGCGAGAAGGAGCACATCGCGGACGTATCTCTCCGCACCATGATCGAAGGACTTGACGGTCCCTTCCTTCCCTCCACCCGCTCGGATCTTATCTCGATCGCTACAAGCTGCGATAAGATCGCTAACAAGTGCGAGGACGTTGCAAAGCTCATGGTTTACCAGAGATTCTTCTTCCCCGCAAGCTGCAACGCGCCCATTCTTGAGATCCTTGAGATCACCAAGAAGCAGTTCGAGCTGCTCAAGAGCGCAGTAAGCCAGCTGTTCGGTAAGTTCAACACCCTTGTCAAGAATCACGCTATCCTTGACGACATCCGCGGTCTCGAGTCGCAGGTAGACAGCGTTGAGGAGCAGGTTTACCAGCAGATCTTCGACATGGATGAGCTCGCACTTTCCCAGAAGCTCCAGGCTGTCAACTTCCTTGACATCATCTGCGATATCTCGGATATCATCGAGAACATCGCCGACCAGATTCAGATCATGCTGATCAACAGAATCGTCTGATAAGCGAGGGTAAAGTAAAGAAAAATGATATATTTGTTGCTTTTTGCCGGCCTTTTCATGGGCTGGTCGCTCGGAACGAATGACGCTGCCAACGCTTTCGGTACGGCAGTGGCAACAAGAGTTGTAAAATACAGAACTTCCATCATCATCATCGCAGTTATGGTCATCCTCGGATCCATCCTTCAGGGCGCGGATGACATTGATAAGCTCTCCAGCATTTCGACCAACAACGAGGTTTCCGCAGACGTTCAGGATATGGAAAACATCGGCGTTGAGTTCGAGAAGGACGAGAACGGAAATTTTGTTCTCGACAAAGACGGTAACTATATCATCAAGTCGAAGGACAATATTGACGAAGCTGCACTCAAGACTCTCCGTCTCAAGTCGGCTATCAAGGCTGCAATTATATTCGGATGCTCGGCTTTGACAGTCTTTGTCATGAGCTATCTCAAGTTCCCCGTATCGGCTAACCAGGCTGTTACAGGTGCCGTTATCGGTTGGGGTCTCTTCCATGCAGACTATGCAAACCCCGAAGTCCTCTCCACAAACCTTGGCGAGATCGGTAAGTTTGCCAGCACATGGCTTCTCAATCCCCTCGGTGCGGCTATTATATCCTTCGTTATCGTATTCGTCTTCAAGAAGTTCTTCGAGGCAAAGGTAGAGTCTCTCAAGGGCTACGATAAGGTCATCAAGATCGGTTATATCGTTGCGGGCGCGTACTCCGCGTACACCATCGGTATCAACTCCTCTGCATCGGTTACCGCATTCTACTACGACAGCTTCGGTGTGGGCGCGAACATTCTTACCAATGCACGCCTTACCGCTATCCTCGGCGGTGTTGCTATCGCAGTCGGTGTTCTTACCTACTCGAAGAAGGTTATGATGACCGTCGGAAGCTCGATCGCAAACATCAGCCAGATCGACGGCTTCCTCGTAATCCTTGCAAGTGCGCTTGCTATCACCGTAATGAAGATCCTTCTCGGTATTCCCGTTTCGACCTCTCAGGCGGTCGTTGGTGCCGTTATCGGCGCGGGTCTCGTTAAGGGTCCTAAGAACGTAAACTTCAAGGTTCTCGGCAGAATTGCTATCGCGTGGGTATCCTCTCCCACCGCAGCAGGTCTCATGACCTACATAGTCGCTCTCTGCACACAGAGCGTGCTTTCTTAATTACAACTCTTTTGCTTTATCTGTATAATGAAAAAGGACTGCTCACAAAATGGGCGGTCCTGATTTTTTAGTGCAGAGTTAAGAGTGCAGAGTGCAGAGTTGTGGAAGATTTCCTCACTTTGTTCGGAAATCATTTTTATAAAATACTTTTCGAGCTTGCGAGAAAAGTTACCTTAATTCTGCACTCTGCACTCTTAACTCTGCACTCAAAACGCGGCTATCTCCGGAGAGACAGCCGCTTTTCATTATTTACTTATTCTCAATAAGATCTACCCAATAGTGTCCGATGTCCGAGATGAGCTTGAGCGCGGAGGTATGCGCGGGCTTCGGATATGCCGAGAAGATACGGAAGGTCTCGAAGGCGAGAGTGCCCTCGAAGCCGATCTCCTTGATGCCCTCGACGAAGCGTTCCCAGTTGCAGACGTGGGTCTTGCCGTTGGTGAGGTAGGAATAGGGGATCATATGAAGGTCATCCATCGCGTTGTTATCGTGGATGTGGAAGATTGTCATTCTCTTGCCCATGATCTTGAGGTACTGCTTGAGGTCAAGGTGGCAGAGGTTTGCGTGACCGACGTCAAGGCAGAAGCCGAAGTAATCGCCGCCTGCTTCCTCATTGAGGATGTCGATCATTCTTGCGGCGTCGTAAGGATTCGAGAGTCTGCCCTCGACAAAGCGCGAGCCGTGACGTCCGAAAATGTTCTCAAGGCAGATCTTAACGCCCTTGTACTTGGTGATATAGGGGATGAGTCCGCGGTAGAAATTGAGGTTTGTTTCCCACTCAACGTCGCGGTCTGTGCGTGCGGAGGGATGAACGACGACTGCGGGGCAGTTTATGTACTCGCAAACTGCGAAGCACTTGTCGAGAGCCATAACGATATGAGCGTTGAGCTCGTCCTGATCCTTGAACCAGCACGGGAAGGGAGCGTGCATCTGCGAGATCTCAACACCCGTTGCCTCGCTTGCGTCCTTGAGGGGCTTGATCCATTCGATGATCTCCTCGATGGGCTTGTCAAAGAGAGTGGGGGTGATGACGCCCGATTTTGCCATGGGCTCGGGTCTCATATAGATGTCGATATTGTAGTCAACGGCTTCAAAGCCGCAGGACTTGATATATTCAAATGAAGCGAGGGCGTTGTCGTGATCGTACCAACCGCCTGTCTGTACACCAACTTTAAGCATAGTATTATTCTCCTGAAAATTATTTTTATAATGGAATTTGCCACCGGCAAATTTCTACCTTAACCTTTCGCCGAAGGCGAAAGATTTCACCCGCACGCAGTGCGGATTTCATCTTGCTTCAGCAAGATTTCACATTTCGTCGTAGACGAAATATTTTCACTGAAATGCTGTCGATTAAATTGACAGCATTTCATCAATAGGTGTGCCATCGACGCCGGGCATTTCAACGCCGAGAATTTTAGCATAGGTGGGAGCCTCGTCGACTGTGGGTCTGCGCTCGATGATGACGCCTTCCTTGATATCCTTGCCGAAGCCGAAGAAGATGGGCTGGGGGCCCTTATCGGGATTGTGACCGTGGGTGGCTCTGCCGTAACGGTAGTCGGAGAGGTCAAGCTGCTTGACCATAGGACGCTTCCAGTCCTCGGCAAAGGACGTGTAGCCGTCCGACTCGATAACGAATGAGAATTCGCCCGAAAGGTGCTCCTTTTCGTTGATCTCCTCGGTCGTGTAGACCTCGCTGATGCCGTAGATACCCTCGTCGCGCATCCACTTGAGCAGGTCATAGGTCTTCTGCCAGGTCTCGCGGTCGGTGGGATCGGCGAGTCTGATCTGCGCGGAGAGACCCGTGGAGTGGCAGTAAGCCTTCCAGGACTTGAGCGAGCCGTCCTCGTTCGTCTCGATAAGACCGTTGTCGGCGAATACTACGTTCGGCTTGAGGTTGCGGACGATCTCGAGCTGACCGTGGTCCGAGATGAGGAAGAAGTTGGTCTCCTCGAAGGTGCCTGCCTTCTTGGTTGCCTCGATGATCTCGAAGAACCAACGCTCGGTGTCCTTTACGCCTCCGGTTACCTTCTCGGTGAAAAGTCCCGTGCCGTGACGGTAGCTGTCAACGTCACCCGTGTGGAGGAGAAGGAGGTGGGGCTTGTATTTCTCGATCATATCGCAGGTGACGCGGACGAGGAGCTCGTCGGTGTCGGGATGCGTTCTGATCTTGACCTTGTCGATATAGGGAGCGATGCACTCGCGGTAGAGCTCGGGAGTAGTTCCCGCGCGGAGATAGCATTCTTCCTTGGTATCCTCGGGAGACTGAGGCCAGTACTCGGGGAAGTTGTAATCTATGTATTCGTGGCCTGCAGTTACGGGCCAGAAGACGCAAGCTGTGGTGAGTCCCGCCTTCTTTGCCGCCGTGAAGATATCGGGGCACTTGATGTTGTCGGCAAACCAGGTCCAGGGAACGTTCTTGGTAACGCCGGGCATGAAGACGTTATTGTTGGTGACGCCGTGCTTATTCGGATAGCATCCGGTCGACATCGACGTGTGGCAGGGGTAGGTAACCGAGGGATAGATGGTGCGGGTGCGCTTTACCATCGAGCCCTTTTCGAAAAGCTCCGCGAAGCGCGGGCTGGTTTTCAGAAGATATTTGATATCTTCATAGACCATCGCATCGCAGGAAAAGACGATTACTCTGCTTTGTGACATAAAAATTACCTCCGTTTTTCGGAAAAATTAATAAGACATTGTAATTATAATATATATTTAAGCTTTTGTCAAGTCAAATCGAGAGAAAAGGTGTCTGAAAAATCGGGCGTGTATTTTGCTGAAGCCGATGACGGCGACTGCATATATCCGTCGAAACCAAGGCGTAAGGCTTCTTTCAGCACGCACTCGTACTCAAAGGTGGTCAGCCTTCGGCGGAGATTTTTGTCGTCACCCTGGTAAAAATCGGGCGTGTATTGGCTCATCAGGCTGAGCCTTATATCCTTTACCGGCAGAATTTCGGCAAGGCGGCGAAGGCACGCGATCGAATCCTTGCGCTGACCCGGAAGAACGAGATGGCGCACGATTATGCCCTTTTGCATCTTACTGTTTTCGTCAAATTCGGGTGCTCCGAGCATATCATACATAAAGAGGAGTGCTTCCTCGGCGCGCTCGCGGTAGTCGGCGGCGTGCGAGTATTCCACCGCAAGCTCGGGGGAATAATACTTGAAATCGGGAAGGTATATATCGACGAGTCCACGGAGAAGCGCGAGGCTTTCTCTGCTTTCGTAGCCGCCGCTGTTCCATACGACGGGGATCGCGAGCTTGTCCTTAACAAGAGAGAGTGCCGCCGCTACTGTGGGTGTAAAATGCGTTGGCGTTACGAGATCAAGGCACTCGACTCCGCTTCCCGCAACCGTCAGGAAAAGCTCGGCAAGCTTATTTTCATCAAATTCTTTGCCCGTGCTTTTTCGGCTGATCGCGGAATTCTGGCAGAAGACGCATCCGAGATTACAGCCCGAGAAAAAGACCGTTCCCGCGCCCCTCTTGCCGCATATAGCGGGTTCCTCGTACATGTGTCTCGAAACGCGCGAGACAACGGCTTTTGCACCCGATCGGCAGACACCGACGGAGTACTCGCGGTCGACACCGCATCCGCGCGGACATATATTGCATTGCTTGTAATAGTTTTTCATGATTCTTACCTCTGCGAATATTATACATCTTATGAAAGAAAAATGCAACGATTTACGACAATTTTTGCTTTATTTATTTACTTTTAATTTGAATTGTGTTATAATTATATTATTAGTTTTTTAGAAAGGAAACAGTATCAAAATGTTAGAAAACTTCCTCAACTGGCTTATCGGCGTTGCTCAGAACGTCGGACTCAAGCTCCTCGCCGCTATCCTTACCTGGATCGTAGGCTCTCTCATCATCAAGGGCATTCTCAAGCTCTTCCCGAACGGCAAGAAATTCTCCAAGATGGATGCCACCGTCAAGTCCTTCCTTAACTCTTTCGTTAATATCGGACTCTGGGTCATCCTCATCGTTTGCATCATCGCCATCCTCGGCGTTCCCATGGCGAGCGTTGTAGCGGCTATCGCATCCTGCGGTGTTGCTATCGGTCTTGCTATGCAGGGCTCTCTCTCGAACCTCGCAGGCGGCATTATGCTCCTTCTGTTCCGTCCCTTCAGCGTTGGCGAGTTCATTGAGACCTCGGGCGTTTCGGGTACCGTTAACGAGATCGGTATCTTCTACACCCTTCTTATCACAGGTGACAACAAGCACGTGACCATCCCCAACGGCGCAATGATGAACAACACCGTCATCAACTACTCCCGCGAGGATCTCCGCCGTGTTGATATGGACTTCGGAATTACTTACGAATCCGATTCCGAGAAGGCTTGCGAGATCGCAAAGAGAGTTGCATCGGCTCACGCTGACGTTAAGACCGATAAGGACGTATTCGCTCGTGTTACAAACCTCGGCGACTCCGCTGTAGTCGTTACCGTCCGCGTATGGGCAGAGGCAGGCAACTATTGGGGCGTTAAGTTCGACCTTACCACCGAGATCCGCAAGGCTCTTGAGGCAGAGGGCGTGTCCTGTGCATATCCTCATATGGACGTTACAATTCTCAACAAATAATAGCACTAATTGAATAACAAGGGAGACCCGGTAATGAAAGATGTCAGAAGCGCAGAGATTTTATGTGTCGGCACGGAGCTTTTGCTCGGCGACATTGTAAACACGAATGCTTCGTATATTTCGAGGAGGCTTGCCGCACTCGGCATCCCCGTCTACCGCCAAGCCGTTGTGGGAGATAATCCCGAGCGAATGCGTGAGGCTGTTGCCGGGTCTTTCGCGCGCTCGGATTGCCTCATCCTGACAGGCGGTCTCGGTCCGACCTGCGACGACATAACAAAGGAGATAGTCGCGGAGTATTTCGGACTCGAGCTTGAGCTCAACAAAGAGGCTCTAGAGCGGATGAAGTCGTATTTTTCCTCCACCGGAAGGACTATGACGAAGAATAACGAAAAGCAGGCGATGGCTCCGAAGGGTGCGAGAGTTCTGCAAAACGATTGGGGCACCGCGCCCGGACTCGTCATCGAAGAGGGCGAGAGGACCGCGATCCTTCTCCCCGGACCGCCCATCGAGCTTGAGCCGATGTGGCGCGAGAGGGTCGAGCCATATCTCTTTGAACGGTCGGATTCGGTCATTGTCTCGAAGAATATCCACATCCTCGGTATGGGCGAATCGGCAGTCGAGGAGAAGCTCTATCATATGATGACGGAGCTGACGAATCCCACCGTCGCGCCCTACGCGGGCAACGGAGAGGTAAGAGTCAGAGTCAGCGCAAAGGCAAAGGATGAAAAAACGGCATCCGCGATGTGTGACGCGCTTATCGAAGAGATAAAGAAGACCGAGGTCGGTGAGTTTATCTACGGTATCGACGTCGACAGCATCGAAAACGCGCTTGTAAGGAGTCTTCGCGAGCGCGGAATGACGGTTGCCTGCGCCGAGTCCTGCACGGGCGGACTTATCGCAAAGCGCATCACCGATATCGCGGGATGCTCGGACGTTTTCCTCGGCGGTTGCGTGACCTATGCGGTCGACGCGAAGGTGAAGCTTATCGGAGTCAGCCGCGAGACGATCGAAAAATACGGCGTTGTCTCTGCGGAGACCGCGTCCGAGATGGCGCGCGGAGTAAGGCTTGCTCTCGGCTCCGATATCGGAATTTCAACCACGGGTATCGCGGGTCCGGGAGGAGGAACACCCGAGCAGCCCGTCGGCACCGTTTATATTGCGATCTCAACGAAGGATGGCGAGACGGTGAAGCTATTGCACCTCTCTCCCAAGCGTTCGCGCGAGTTTATCCGCATCTGCGCGGCGACAAATGCTATGTCTTTGGCATTAAATTCATCGAAAAACGACAAATCTTAACAAAAATCACAAAATACCTCTTGATTTTCGGGAAATAATATATTACAATAATAGCGTTAATAATTATCGTCGGTTTTTACCGACAGGAAGCGAGAAAACAATGAAAAAATTCAACACCATCGGAGTTCTCACATCGGGCGGCGATGCTCCCGGAATGAACTGCGCTGTACGCGCTATCACACGCCGCGCCCTTGCAAACGGACTTAAGGTCAAGGGAATTCTTGGCGGCTACAGCGGACTTATCAAGGACGAGATGATCGACCTCGATGCCCGCGCCGTATCCAATATCGAAAATCTCGGCGGCACAATCCTTCTTACCGACCGTTGCGACGAGTTCAAGTATGAAGAAGGCGTTCAGAAGGCTGTCGAAACCTGCAAGAAGAACAATATCGACGCTATCGTTGCTATCGGCGGCGACGGAACCTTCCGCGGCGCTACCGATCTTTCTCTCCACGGTATTCCCACCATCGGCGTTACCGGTTCTATCGACAACGATATCACCGCTACCGATTATACAGTCGGCTTTGATACCGCTATGAATACGGCTATGGAAGCGATCGACAAGCTCCGCGACACCTGCCAGTCTCACGCACGTTGCAACGTCGTTGAGGTTATGGGACGTGACTGCGGCGAGATCGCGCTCAAGACGGGTATCGCATCGGGCGCGGTAGCTATTGCTATCCCCGAGGTTCCCTTCGATGAGGACGCCGCTATCGAGCGCATTCTCAAGGCAAAGAACGCGGGCAAGAGAAGTATGCTCGTTGTTGTTTCCGAGGGCGTATTCAACGCTGAGGGCAAGCCCTACGGCGAGGATCTCAAGAAGGTTATCCAGGATAAGACGGGTATCGAGACCAAGTTCGCTCGTCTCGCACACGTTGTTCGCGGCGGCTCTCCCACACTCCGCGACAGACTTACCGCTACCGAAATGGGAAGCTACGCTATCGACCTTCTCCTTGAGGGCAAGAGCGATTGCATCGTAGCAGAGGTTGACGGTCGCATCGTATCCTTCGATATCAAGTTTGCGCTCACCGTTGACAAGATGTATAAGAAGAAGCTTAAGGAAGGCGCGCTCGACGGCTTCACTCCCGAGCAGATCGGTACAATGGAGGAGATCTGCGACTTCCGCGCATCTGAGATCAAGCGTCTTTACGATATTCATCTCTCTCTTTGCGAGTAAGCGTTATTAGTGACTAGTGGCTAGTGGCTAGTGGCTAGTGGAAGGAAAATTTTCGCAGAATCGAAAATTACCGATTAATAGTTTTGCACAGTGCTGATCAGATTGTGTACTGTGCGAAAATATAACTAAAAAATTGAATCTCGGATACTATGTAGTTTTTGCTACATAGTATCCGAGATTTTTTATTTTATTATTTTCCGAACAAAGTGAGGAAAATTACTATTCACTAGTCACTAGCCACTAGCCACTAGCCACTTTTTCCGTCACTAGTCACTCATTTCTCCCACGCAACTCCGTTTGCGTCAAAGCTTGCATCGGAGGAGGTCGATGTCGAGATCTTCGCGTCCTTGTCGCCGATGAAGATGGCAAGTGCGCGTTGACTGATCGACGCCTTTACGGTGAGGATGTCGCCGACCGAGAGGCAGGTGCCCTCCGAGAGGGTGACCGATTGACTCTGCGCCACGGAATTGAAATCCTTGCAATGAGTTGCCTCGTTTGACATACCTCCCGAGGGCATGAGTGCGAGGACGTAGCCGCCGCTGTAGCTGTAGCCCTGCTCGGTATCGATCGCGGAATTTCCGCCCGAGGTCGAGATGACCACGGTCTTGCCTCCGCTGAATACGATTCCCTGATAGGAGGAGCGGCTGTTCGAGTCGATTCCGTCGCCGCTTGCGTGGATGAAGAGCTTTCCGTCCGAGATCGTAACGCCGTTACCCGAGGTTGCGGTTGCGTTGATGCCGTCGTCGCTCGATCTGACAGATATCTCGCCGCCCGCGATGAGGACGGAAGTGCCCTCGATACCCTCGTAGCTGTTTGTGACGTTGACGATTCCGCCCGAGATCTTCGTTACTCCGTCGGCGTGAAGTCCGTCGTCATTTGAGTGGATTGTGAGCTTGCCTCCGCTGACGGTGACGTTGCCCGTGGGATTTTTGCCGTTTTCGAGCGCGGTGTCCATATTTGCGTGGAGAGCGTCGTCATACGCCTTGATAAATAGGTTACCGCCCGAGATCAGGATCTCGTTTGCCGCCTTGATGCCTTTTGCGGAATGATCGGACTTGTCGCGATTGCCTTCACCCATACCGCCGGGACCGCCCATACCTCCGGGTCTACCCATTTCGCCGCCGAAGCCGCCGGGTTGGGGCGAGGTCGAGTAATTCGTCCAGCTCATCTGAAGCGAGTCGCCTAAGATATCAAGCGCGATCGTGTCGTAGCTTTCGTTCAGCGACATAAGCTGCGACGATGCGAGATAATCTGTTTCCTGCTCGGTCTTCTGATCCGCAGAATAGATGAAGAGCTGCATTTTTGTGTATTCCGCGGGCTTATCGACCTTGTAGTAGTAATACGCCATCGACTGACTTCCGGGACGGCTTCCTCCGCCGGGACCGCCGGGTCTGCCGCCCTTGTCACCGCCCGAGAATTTTACCTCGGAATCGAATTCCGCGGTCTTCCAGAGCGATTCGCCCGCGTCGTTCGTGTACTTGACCGAATAATTGAAATCCTTGCTTGTGAAGCGGATATAATAAATATTCTCGCTGACCGCGGTGACCTCCTCCGAGTACTCGGAGTATTTGTCGGTGTAGATATTGAGAACCGTTTCGCCCTCGACGATCGCGTTGTGCGAGGCGTCTATACCGTCGCAGGCGGAGTATATGTCGATCTGACCGCCGAGAAGGCTGACGTTACCGCGCTGATTGCCCTTGTCCGAGATATCGCTGTTTGAGGTCTTGATGCCGTCGCCCGCGCGGGAGATCAGAACGAGCTTGCCCGATTCGACAGTGACGCTGTCGTTGCCCTTGAGCGCGTTGTCGACCGAGGTGACGGTGAGATTCAGATTTTTGATCTCGAGGTCATCCTTCGAGTGGATGCCGTTGTTGTTCTTAGATTCGACGGTGAGACCACCCTTGCCGCCGATCTGCAGGTCGCATTCCGAGTGGATCGCGCCCGAATAGACGTCCTCGAGGGTCGAATCGACCGCCTCGCGGAGGTCGTATATATAATTTTGCGTGTCCTTTTTTGCCGTCAGAGTGACCTTGTCGCCGCTCTTTACGATGATCGGGGACTCGTCGGCACTCTGAATGAGCGCGCCTTGGAGCACGAGCTCGAATTTGTAATTCTCACCCGCGTCGATGACGATATGTCCGCCGAGATTGCCCGTGACGGTGTAGATCGTGTCGGCTGTGAGCCCCGAGAAGGTCAGGATGCCGTTCTCGAGAGTGTATGCGTTAGGCGTACCCTCGGTGCAGGTGACGGTCAGAGTCGTTTCGATGTTCTCGATAACGTGCTCAAATCCGATGTCGGTGACCTCGGCTGTGACACCGCCCTCGCCATCGGTCGTACCGTCGCCGCCGATCACGGGATCGATCTCTCCGTCTCCGCCGCAGGATGAAAATGCGGTCAGAAGGGCAAGCAGAAGGGCTGTTATACTAATAATTCTTTTCATTAAAGTTCATTCTCCTCACAAGCGACGCTGAGCGAGATCTCAAGATTTCCGTTTCGCGTGCGGAGCGCGTCGATCATCTCCTTCGAGCGCGCGGGATCCTTGAGGTCGATGATGTAGGTCAGCTTGTAAAGGCTGCCCATATTGGAGGTCTTAGTCTTGGTAAGACGGCTCGATCTTGTGTACTCCTTGAAAATGTCGTCGAATGCGCCATTGAAGGAGAGCGACTCGGGGACGGTTACGTGGAGCTCGTATTCGCGCTCGCGCTTGATCGGTATGAGCGCAAAGATCAGCATTACAGCCGAGATCACGACGGTGAAGAGCAGGGATAGCGCAACGTAACCCGCGGCGCAGGCAAGTCCCGCGGTCATCGAAAGGAAGATCGCGGCGATCTCGCGTGCCTTTCCGGGGACAGAACGGAATCTCACGAGCGAGAATGCGCCCGCTACGGCAATACCCGTGCCGACGTTGCCGTTTACCATCATAATGACGGTCTGTACGATCGCGGGAAGCAGAAGCACCGTGACCGCGAAGCTCTTGGTGATATTTCCGCGGAATGCGGTTGCCAAAAGCACGATAAGTCCGCACGTGAGTGAGAACCCGAGCGCGATAAGGTAGGATTTCAGCGTAATACCCGCTCCCGCGGTTACGATCGAATCAAAAAACTGTTCCATTTAATTTTCCTCTTTTATTTTCATTAAGTCTATATAAGCGTTTCCGTATTTTGAGTATGACGCGGGGTAGATCTTAAGCTCGTCGAGTGCTCGCGAGAGCCAAAGCGGCATCGCGCCGTCGGTCTTGATCTCCATAAGGTTCATACTCTCGGGGAGAAGCATCTTACCGCCGCTTCCGCCTCGCAGATCGAGCGAATCGGCGCGGTATCGCACTCCGTTGTCGAAGGTGATGCGCAGAGCGGGCAGATCGCGGACGAAAAACGCGTCGCGCTCATAGGAGACCACAGCCGCGGGTCTTACCTCACCGTAGAAATGCATCGCGTAATCGATCTCGCGCATTATTTGCGAATCGGGCGGCTTTTCGCCGCCGAGGATGTACTCCATAGCGGCGGCGTGTGTCAGCGAGATCCTTCGCTTGTAGACCACGCCCTTGTATTTCTTTTTGATCTCAAGGAATACCTTTGTTTCATCCTGCGGGGTTCCGTATGTACGCAGGCGGAGCTTTTCCTTGTATGCGTGCCCTCCGAGCTTTGCCTCGATCGAGGCGCGGATAATGCGGAAGTCGGGTGTGTCGAGGTAGAGGCTTGATATCGTGCTTCTGCCGTATGAATCGGGTATCAGCATAGGGGATATCCTTGATAGCAGCTCGTTTTTTAGCTCATCGGTCAGCAGATATTTCTTCTCGACTCGCTTGAATATGAAATTATCCTTCGCCACGGATACACCTCCTTCCGTTATTTCGCTAATATTATATACCAAATTTTGATAGTTCGGATGGTGCAAAATGAAAGCTTTTGTGAATTCTGGGTGTTTTTTTGTCACAAAGATCAGTCGTTTTTCTTACGTTTTGATAAAATTTTCAATTTCCTCTTGTTTTGTCGAAAAATATAGGTTATAATATATACTGACAATGTATACTAAAAGGAAAGTCCAATAAAATGGCAAAGAACGAACAGATTAGAAATTTTTCGATAATTGCGCATATCGACCACGGTAAGTCGACTCTGGCGGACCGTCTGCTTGAGGAGACGGGTGCTGTCGCAAAGCGCGATATGGAGGAGCAGGTCCTCGACAATATGGACCTCGAGCGCGAGCGCGGAATTACGATCAAGGCGCGCGCGGTAAGACTTGACTACAAGGCTGACAACGGACAGGATTATATCTTCAACCTCATCGACACCCCCGGCCACGTCGACTTCAACTACGAGGTCTCGCGCTCGCTCAACGCTTGCGAGGGCGCGCTTCTCGTCGTAGACGCGACTCAGGGTATCGAGGCGCAGACGCTCGCCAACGCATATCTCGCGGTTGACGCGGGACTCGAGATCGTTCCCGTTATCAACAAGATCGACCTTCCGAGCGCGGATGTCGAGCGTTGCCGTAACGAGATCGAGGACATCATCGGCATCCCTGCCGAGGATTGCCCCGCGGTTTCGGCAAAGGTCGGACTCAATATCCACGACGTGCTTGAGGCGGTCGTCCGCGATATCCCGAATCCCGAGGGAGATCCCGATGCATCTCTTCGCGCGCTCATCTTCGATTCGTATTACGATTCCTATCTCGGAGTCGTCGTTTACATCAGAATCATCGACGGAACTCTCCGCACCGGTGACCGCATCAAGCTTATGAGCACGGGCGCGGTCTTCGAGGTCACCGCAGTCGGCTCGATGGAGGCGTTCGGTCTCAAGCCGAGGGATGAGCTTTCTGTAGGCGAGGTTGGTTATCTTACCGCGTCGATCAAGAATATTTCGGATACACGTGTCGGCGACACGGTAACTCTTGCCGATTCGCCCGCAAGCACCGCACTTCCCGGATTCAAGGCGGTTCAGCCGATGGTCTTTGCGGGTATATATCCCGAGGACGGCGCACGCTACGAGGATCTGCGCGAGGCTCTTCTCAAGCTTCAGCTCAACGACGCGGCTCTGACCTTCGAGCCCGAGACCTCGACCGCACTCGGCTTTGGCTTCCGTTGCGGATTCCTCGGTCTGCTCCATATGGAGATCATCGAGGAGAGACTTGAGCGCGAGTTCAATCTCGACCTCATTACCACCGCGCCCAGCGTTATCTACGAGGTAAAGACAAAGGACGGCGAGCTTAAGCGGATCGACAACCCGACCGATTATCCTCAGCCCGACGAGATCGAGGTGGCGTACGAGCCGATCGTCAAGGCGAGCATCATCACGCCGCAGGAATACGTCGGCGCGCTTATGGACCTCTGCCAGGACCGCCGCGGTATCTTCAAGGATATGAAGTACCTCGACAATATCCGCGTCGAGCTCCACTACGAGCTCCCACTCAACGAGATCATTTATAACTTCTTCGACGCGCTCAAGTCGCGCTCGAGAGGATATGCGTCTCTCGACTACGAGATGTACGAATACCGTGCCTCCAAGCTCTGCAGACTCGATATCCTTCTCAACGGCGAGCAGGTTGACGCGCTTTCCTTCATCGTTCACGAGGAAAAGGCTTATGCAAGAGCGCGTAAGATCGCGGAACGACTCAAGGATAATATCCCGCGTCAGCTCTTCGAGATCCCGATCCAGGCGGCTATCGGCGCGAGGATCATCGCCCGCGAGACGGTCAAGGCACTCCGTAAGGACGTCCTTGCAAAGTGCTACGGCGGAGACATCACGAGAAAGAAGAAGCTGCTTGAAAAGCAGAAGGAAGGTAAAAAGAAGATGCGTAAGCTCGGCTCGGTTCAGGTTTCGCCCGAAGCGTTTATGGCTGTGCTTAAGCTCGGAGACGACAATTAATCCACTTGCAAAGGCTCGTCCCGAAGGTGTTTTTTCGGAGGCAAAGCCGCCGAAAAAACGGATTTTATTAAAAAATATAGGAGTATATTTATGTTCGGAAAGAAAAACCGCAAGCCCCTCGGGCTTTACATACATATCCCGTTCTGCAAGAGCAAATGCGATTATTGCGATTTCTGCTCCTTTGTTCCGAATAACAAGGGCGTGGTCGAGCATTACACCGATGCTCTCATCCTGCAGATGGAGGACTGGAGCTCGCGTTGCCGCAATTACAATATAGATTCGGTCTATATCGGCGGCGGAACTCCCACCTATCTCGATATACGCCGCGTTGCGCGTATCATCGATGCGATCTACAACAATTTCAAGGTCGACAAGAACGCAGAGTTCACGATCGAGTGCAATCCCGCAACAGCCGATTACGAATATCTGAGGAAGCTTCGCCGCCTCGGGGTAAACCGACTCAGCATCGGTTGCCAGAGTGCGCACGCGGGCGAGCTCAAGGCTCTGGGCAGGATACACAGCTACGAGCAGTTCGTCGATTGCTTCAAGGATGCACGCGAGGCTGGATTTGACAATATCAGCGTTGACCTGATGTACGGAATCCCCGAGCAGACCGAGCAGAGCTTCATCGAGACTCTGACCGCAGTTTCCTCGCTCGGACCCGATCATATCTCGCTCTACGCCCTAAAGATCGAGGAAAGCACGCCCTTCTCGGCAATGCGCGACCGTCTCCCTCTCCCCGGTGAGGAGGCTGAGTTCGCGATGTACACCCACGCGGTCGAGTACCTTGCTACCCGCGGATACGAGAGATACGAGATCTCGAACTTCTGCCGCGAGGGCGCCGCATCGCTCCACAATCTTAAGTACTGGCATTGCGACGAATATCTCGGTCTCGGCGCGAGCGCGCATTCCTATTTCGAGGACGAGAGATTCTCGACCACCCGCGTGGTCCGTGACTACATCGACGGGCTTGAGATCATCGGCACCGATATCAATATCGTTGCTTCCTCAGAGAAGATCGACTCAGCCGAGTGCATGGACGAGTACGTAATGCTCGGTATGAGACTCGCGGACGGTATCGTTACCGCAGATTTCGAGAAGAGATTCAATACTCCCTTTGCCGAAAAATACGGCGCAAGGCTCGATGAATTCGTTGACGACGGCTTTGTCATCAAGGACGAAAAGGGATACAGATTCTCCTCAAACGGTATGTTCGTATCGAATTACATCCTCTCGAGCGTGCTTGATCTCGGAGATTGATAATTTTTTTGATAAATGTAAGAATTACCATTGACAAATCGGGTATTTTCGTAGTAAAATATATATAGAATAATAAGGACAGGTGGCAACCATGACAGATAAGAATATCCCTATCGGAATTGATGACGGCGAGGTTGAGATCGTAACTCTCCTTGACGAAAATAATAATGAAGTCCGCTTCGAGCTTATCGGCGGTTACGTTGATAAGGGCGTGCAGTATTTTGCTCTCATCCTCGAGGGCAGTGCTGACGAGGACGGCGGCTTCGAGGAGTACATTATCCTCAAGAGCGTTAAGGACGCTGACGGCAACGAGGAGCTTGTTGAGATCGAGGACGATGCAGAATTCGAGCGCATTGCGGGCATTTTTGACGATGCCTTCAGCGCAGAATACGACTACGACGCAGAGTAAGCGTCACAAATGAGTATTATTCTCCTGCTTAGTTTGTGATTAACCGTATTAGTGGAACCGACGTTACTTTAAAGGGAGCTGAAATAGATTCGGCGGCTGTTTTGCAGACCTCCCCGAGCATTCCTCGATTGACTTGTCTCGACAGATGCACGGGATGTTGGGAGCAGTGAGGCCAATGATAGGCACCCACCTTGCTTGGCAGGGTTCCGAGGCGGCGGTTACACGGCTCGGCGGGGGTTGAAAAAAGCACTGCGTAAGCAGTGCTTTTTTCAATCCAAGCCGAAGGCTTGGTATGGAATCACGCGCAAGCGTGTATGGCATCCGCTTTGCGGTATGGCATCATGCTGTGCATGTATCCCTGCGGCTTGATGCCATGCAACACTTCGTGTTGATTCCATACGCGACTTCGTCGCAATTCCATACATCGCTGCGCGATGATTTAATATGTAGCTTTTTGCGTTGCAAAAAGCATTTTTTTATTATTCGGGTTCTGAGTCCCGGTAAATAAACCTTTGGTTTATTTAATCCAAGCCGAAGGCTTGGTATGGAATCACGCGCAAGCGTGTATGGCATCCGCTTTGCGGTATAGCCGAAGAGAGCCGAACACATAAGGTTTTCATCGGCAAATATCCGCATATACTGCAGAAAAAATCCTCGTAAGATGACATATTACTTCGAATTTTTTCTTTGTCTATCCGAATATTTGCTCGATGAAAACTGCTTCGCACTCTCCGGCGAATAAATTT
>JAZQXP010000094.1:0-37089 GCA_045632925.1 Eubacteriales bacterium
TCCGTTGAGATACAGGTTCTTGGCATAGTACAGAGGATTGGCAGATGAGTTACCAAATTTGATCAGGCACCATGCGGCAAGACCACTGATATGTACGGCGGTAAGCGAGGTGCACTTATGGAACGCACCATTGCCTATCGACGTGACACCGTCGGGAATTGTTATGCTCGTAAGAGAGGTGCAATTATAGAACGCAGAAGAGTCTATTGATGTGACGCTGTCGGGAATCGTTACGCTCGTAAGAGAGGTGCAACCCAAAAACGCATAAGAGCCTATCGACGTGACACCGTCGGGGATTACCAAATCGGTTACCAAAGCACCGTTGAGATAAAGATTCTTGGCATAGTACAGCGGATTGGCACAACCGTTACCAAACTTGATCCGGCACCATGCGGCAATATCGCGGATATGAACAGCGGTAAGCGAGGTGCAATTATAGAACGCATCATTGCCTATCGATGTGACGTCATCACACAATTCGACATCCGTGATTTTTACGCAATTATAAAAAGCATAATCCGGAATATCACCGCTTTGCACCGAGACGGATGTGAGGGCGGCGGGGATATAGTTGATATTTTCCGAATAGGTCTCCGCGCCGTAGTAGTAGCCGAGGTGGGCGGTCATTGTGGGAAGTCCGAGGTGGGTGACGTTATCAAGGCCGTAGAGCGCGTTTTTCTGCAGGCTGCCGCCGAGGATGGTCAGTCTCTTGAGCGTCAGCGGTACGAAGGAAATATTTCCGCCGTAAGTGCGCGCGCCGAATGCAAAGCCGACGTGCACGTTCGCGGTGCCGTCCTTGACCTCTCCCGCAAAGGGCAGGGTCACGTCCTCGATATAGTCGCAGCCTCTGAGCGCGCGGAAGCCGACCTGAATGATATCCGCGTGAAGCGCGAATTTCTTCAGATCCCTGCAATTATGGAAAGCATACGAGCCGATGATCCTCGTCTCGGCGGGCGCGATATACTCCGCGATTGAGCTATTCTTCGCCGAATGAGCATAGAAATGCGCGTTATCCTTGGTTCCGATATAATTAACGCCGTCAACTTCGTTGAATTTCAAATTAACACAGCCGCCGAAAACGTCGTCACCGATATAGACCACGTTCGCGCCGATCGTTACGTGCTCCAGATTCTCCTTGTCCTTGAACGCGGAGTCTCCGATATGCGTGACGGGCTTGCCGTCATAATTATCGGGAACCGTGATCGACGTTGCCGCCGCATTGATGAATCCGACCACGCTGTAGCTCGCGGAGTCGCTGTTGAGCCGCAGAGCGAAACCTTCATTCGTATAAAAAGTATCGCCGGTCGGTCTGACCTCGTCGAGTCCCGGCGCGGGATCGGTATATTCGACCTCCCCGCCGTCCTCGCTCTCGGAAATATCCGAGATCAGCTCCTCAACGTTCAGCTCCTCGCCTTCGTCCGCATCCGCGGCAAGATCCTCCGCCAGAATCGAAAGCGGAAGCAGAGTCACTACCATTATTGCCGAAAGAAGGAAGGACAAAAATCTTACAAATATATTGTACTTCATAGCTTTTCTCCCAAATCATATATGTTAATTCCGAATTATCTTTACCACCCGAGCGGTGTGATGCGCAGTACGCTATCCTTGATCGCCGCAATGTCGGCATCCGTGATCAAGCCGTCTCCGTTTACGTCACCCGCAAAAAGCTCGTCCGCACCAATGACGGTCTTCCCGAGCTTATGGGCATTGATCCGCGCGATATCAGCCGCCGTCACTCTGCCGTCAAGATTCGCGTCGCCCTTGAGCGTCAAAAGAACCTCATCCGCGCCCTCGGGAGCAGTAAAGCTGTAGCCTTCCGCACCATTGACCGCGTCGATCGCAATATACGCGCCGTCCTTGAGATATCCCGCCTTGCAGGCATCGTCACATTTTACTGTCACGACATTGCCGCTTACGCTGTACCCGATCGAGTCCGCCGTGCTTCTGACAGCCAATTTCTTTCCGCCGATATTGACCGATCCGATCGCTATGCAATCGGATCTGTAGCCGTCCGCGCCGTCGCTGTCCTCGAAAAGTGAGATCAGAGCCTCGCCCTCCGCGATAGCCTCGAAGGTCGCGGTAAAGATCACGCCCTCGACATATGTTTCATCTTCAAGCGAGTAGACCAGCATTCCGATGTTTCCCGAGGCGTTCGCCTCCTCCACCGTTGCCGCGATCAGCGCATCCTTCCATGGGTTCTTGCCCTCTTTCATATTGAGTCCGATATCGTTCGGGTAGTCGGGATCCGATCCCACGATCGAAACACATCTGAGCTTTTCGTTATCGAAGCTGATTCCCGCCGAGAATGCCGCGACCGTCATCTCCTTCGAGCCCAGAGTAACGCTGACTCGCTCGCCGATGGCAAGCTCGTGCTTATCCATATGGAAATACACGTTCGCGTCGTCAGCCGCATTCGCGTCATATACCAGCACCTGCATACTCTTGGCGTTATCCGATCGGTAACCGTCCGCGCCGTCGGTATCCTCATAAAGCGTGATCTCCGCCTCTCCCGCAGATTTTGCAAGGAAGGTGGCGGTAAAAACCTCGCCCGCGGAATAGGAAACGTCATTCTCGTTCACGAATACCGCTCCGATGCTACCCGATTCATTCGCCTCATTCACGGAAGGAACAAAGCACGCCTCGACGCGAGTCGACTTTCCCTCCGTCTTGTTGATACCTATCTCATCGGGAGATTCGGGATCGGAGCCGACGATCGAGACGCAGGAAAGCTTATCATTGTCGAAAAGAATTCCGCACACGATGCTCGAAACCGTCATCTCATCCGAAGTCAGATTTACAGAAAAAGTGTCGCCCGACGCCAGCGCGGTTTTGCTGAGACTGAAATCGAAATTCGTTCCCTCCTCCGCAATCACCGCAAACCTGACGGAGCTTAACATCAACGCCAAACAAAGAATCAGCAACAATATGCCATTTGCTTTTTTCATAATATTACTTCCTTAATGATAATCAAAAATATACATAATAATTATAGCACATTATGACAAAATAATCAACAATTATTTAATTTTGATTGCGCGAAATATACAAATATCCCGACGGCTAAGCCGTCGGGATCAAATTTATATTACCAATTAAGTTCGGATCTGCGCAGAACTGCGTTCTTGATCGTGTCGATATCGGAATCGTTGAGCGCGCTGTTGCGGTCAACGTCTCCGGCGAAGATCGCATCGGCACCGAGCGTGGTCTTTCCGAGCTTCGACGCATTGATCCGCGCGATGTCAGCAGCGGTCACGCGTCCGTCGAGATTCGCGTCGCCCTTGAGAACGAGCAGAACCTCGCTCACGCCGTCGGGCGCGGTGAAGCTGTAGCTTCCGTCAGAGTTCGGAACCGCATTGATCGCGACGTATCTGACACCCTTCTGATATCCGATCTTGCAAGCCGCGCCGCTCGAGACGGTCACGACTCCGCCGCTGACCTTGTAATCGATCTCGTAGGGGCAACGCACCGTGACGGGGCTCTTGACGGTCACCTTACCGTTCGAGGCGGTGGCGGTGAGATCGCTCATCAGCACTCCGTTGTAATAAAACGAGCCGTCCACGACCTTGACGGTCAGCGCGCTGTCGCCGGCGGCGGCATTATCCTTGATCCTGAAGGTCACGTCGAAAAGATCGGTGTCGCCTTCAATATTGCCGATCGCGACGTAGTAGCATGACACAACGCCCTTCGCGTTCGCGGCATTGATCGAGCTTGTGTCTCCGGGAAACATGGGGAGACCCACAGCACCCTCGGGCGGAACGACTTTATTCTTCACGCTCTGAAGCTCGAGGCGGGTATTGTCAAATTTCAGATCCAATTCGAGTCCGCCGAATCCGGGATTATTTTCGATCGCGAGAGTGACCGTAACGGTCGATCCCGCGTACCCCGACGCGCTCGTCACCGACACGACAGGCGACTCGAGTGCCGAAACCGCCCCGCCGAGAATAAACAACTGCATCACAATCACCGTCGCCAGAATGACGCCCAAAGTCTTTTTCATCTGATTTTCCGCTCCTTTTGCTTCAAAGATGATCCAATCGGTCAGATCCAATATGTATTATAACAGTATTGAGCCGAAAAGTCAATAGATTTCAGGTTTTTGATGAAAAATATGAAACTCCCGACGGCATTGCCGTCGGGAGTGATTTTTACCATTCAAGGGGTGAGATGCGGAGGACCGCATTCTTGATCGTATCGATGTCGGAATCGTTTACCGCGCTGTTGCGGTCAACGTCACCGGCGAAGATCGCATCGGACGTGATCGCGGTCTTGCCGAGCTTCGACGCATTGATGCGCGCGAGGTCAGCCGCGGTCACACGGCCGTCGAGATTCGCGTCGCCCTTGAGAACGAGGAGGACCTCGCTCACGCCGTCGGGCGCGGTGAAGCTGTAGCTTCCGTCAGCGTTCGGGAGCGCATCGAGAGCGATGTAGCGTACTCCGCTCTTGTAACCGACCTTGCAGGGCGCGTCACTCGAAACCGTCACAACGCGTCCCGAGACCGCATACTCGCAGTCAAGATAGGTCTCAACACTCAGCGCCGACGCCGCCGCCCCAACAGTTACGGAGCCGTCAACGGGATAGAGGACAACGTCATTGAAATCCGAATCGTAGGTCTCGCTCTGAATATACGAAAGCGAGATATCGTATTCGCCCGCGGGAGCATCATCCGCGATCTTGAAGGTCAGAGTTGCAAGGACACCGTTGACCGTGCACTCGAAGAAGGGGCTGATCAGAGTGATCCTCTGCGGATTTGAATATACGGGAGGCGTGGTCGCATAGGGGCCGAACGCGCTGTTGAAGGTCACGCCCTCGAGGGTCAGACAATCGGCGTACTCAACGTCGAATTTCAGCGACGCGATGCCGGGATTGTCCGAAACCGAGATCTCGACCTCAACAGTATCTCCCGCCTCGCCGCTGACGGACGAAGCCATCAGCGACATGGAAGCGTTTCCTGCAGAAAACGCGCTTATCGGGAATATGTTAACGAGCATTATCAAAGTCATGATAACCGCCGTTAATGATTTAAGGTTGTTTTTCATGTTTGGTCCTTTCAGAAAAAACTGAAAATTAATCATTATTCATATATACCGTTAATTATTCCATTCTGGCATTATAATGAATATTTGCATTTGTCAGTAAGTCGTTTTCGATTGCTATTGTCAATTCGTTCGACCACTCGGACATTGATCCGTCATAGTAAACATCTGTAAGAGCTGAGCAGCCTTTGAATGCTCCATATAAAATATCCGTTACACTTTTGGGAATGTATATGTTTTTAAGCGCAGTACAATTGTTAAAAGTTTTTTCTCCAATTCTTGTCACACCATCAAGAATAGTTACACTCGTAAGGGTTGTACAAGAACTAAATGCATATCCCATACTTGTTACACTCGAAGGAATTATGGCACTTACGAGGCTCGATCCTGTAAACGCCCAAGATCCTATACTTGTCACGCTCGAGGGAATGGTGATGTTCGTAAGACTCGAACTATTGAATGCGGCTTCTCCTATACTTGTTACACTCGAGGAAATTGTTACACTTGCTAGGCTTGAACAATGCATGAACACTCGATCTCTTATTCTAGTTACACCCGAAGGAATCACCAAATCAGTTACCAATGTGCCATTCAAATATAAGGCAGCTTTGCCCGGGTACAGGGGATTAGCACGGTAATCCACAAACTGTATCTGACACCAAGCAGCAATGTCACTGATGTATACCTTCGAAATGTTTTCACAATCTGCGAACGCATAAGCACCAATAATTGTCACACTTGAGGGCAAAGTAACACTTGTCAGTGATGTGCAACCTTGAAACGCATAAGCTGCGATACCTGTCACACCGGATGGAATTGTTAGACTTGTAAGACTTTTACAATATTGGAAGGAAGATTTTGCTATAACTGTCACTCCATCTGGGATCTTGATGCTGTTGAGACTTGAACAACTTTTAAATGCTTTTTCATCAATATTTGTTACAGTAGTGGGTATCGTTATATTTACTAGTTGACTACAACCGCTAAAGGCAGAACTTCCAATACTCAAGAGACCATCCGATAGTTTTACCGTTGTCAATTTTTCGCAAGAGGCAAATGCGTTGTTACCGATAGCTGTAATAGTATTAGGCAGGGTAATAGAAGTAATATTCTTTTTACTAGAAAAAGCATAATTTGCAACTGCAGTAATTGGTAAATCATTATACATTTGAGGAACAACAATGTCTGTATCTGTACAAGTACCAATTCCACTGAGAGTATAGGAATTTCCATCAGATGACAATGTATACTTCAATCCTTCACTACCGTAAGTAGGATCTGTAGCCCCGCAAACAGTACATCCCCCATCAAAATAATCGTGTCCCTTTGCAGCCACAACAACATCTTCTATGGCTGTAATACCATTCTCATCGGCAAAATTCAGATTGCAATTTGCGCAATGCCAATATTCGGCATTGCCGGCATCAACGCAAGTAGCTTCCATTCTCTCAATATGAGTAAGCGTATGCACACATACCGTACCATAGTGTAATTCTATATCCGGCCAGTCCGCTGTGTATCTGAAGAGCTCGATCGCATCCCACGTATCAACAACACCGTCACCGTTACAATCAACAGCAAGAGGATCAACAGTGACATCCCAACCGGCGACGTAACGAAACAAAAGAACGGCGTCTTTGGTGTTGACTGCTTTATCGCCGTTGACGTCTCCGGGGATACCGCGAAACACACACACCTTGCCGTTTACGGCTTTGGTCGGAACAAGTTCTTTATTTGCATTAACAATCTCGTTATCCTTGCATGTGATGCTTACCTCAGCCTCGTATTCGTCGGCTGCCGACTCGGAGATCGCAAATGTCAGCGTTGCAAGCGTACCGTTAACGGTAATATCTGCGAAAGGGCTGATCAGCGTTATCGTCTGCGGATTGGTATAGGGCGTCGGTGTGGTTACCAGATTACCAAACGCTTCGCTGAACTGAACATCCACAAGCGTAAGCATACTGTCATAATTGACGTCGAATACCAGGGACGCAATTCCGGGGTTGTCAGAAACGTCAACCGTGACCGTTACCTCCTCGCCGGGGGTTCCCGATACGGTCGATACAGTCAGCGTCATTTCTCCACCGGCTGCAAACGCATAGAACGGGATCGTGTTCGCAAGCATTACCGCGAGAAGCAGGAATGCCGCAAGTCTCTTCATACGTTTCATTTTGTCCTCCATTTCTTGCAACAAATTTTCCTTTTGTTACTAAAATAATTATATTTAATTAAATTATACACCTAAAGGCGATATTTGTCAACCATTAGATGATTATTTTTTTAATCTTTAATGTATATATGGAAACTACAAGCCCTCGCGGCTTATGCCGTTTTATCTCTATATATAATAAGGAAGAAAACTTTCATCGGACGGACGAAAGTTTTCTTCCTTTTTAATATATATAGCAAATTTCCGAGCCTTCGGCGAGGAAATTTACCTCACCTCTTACCTCTTACCTCTTACCTTTTACCTATTAAAAAACCCGACATCCGTCGGGTTTTTTATTTAGTCTCTGTGTTCGCAATAGAGGCAGCGGTATTTGCCGTCGGTGCCCTTGCGGAAGAGGTGGGGGAGCTCCTGCTCGGTGGTGACGATACAGCCCTTGTTGTCGCAGGTGAGGTCGGCGCGGTATTCGGCGTCGGTCTCGGGCATTTCCACGTCCTTTTCTGCAAGCAGTTTGAGGATCAGAGCCATTCTCATATACTTCGCGTTAAGTACCTGCTCAAAATAGCACGCGCGGGGATCCTTATCGACCGCAGTCGAGATCTCGTTGACTCTGGGCAGCGGATGGAGAACGATGAGTTCGCTCTTGGCAAGCTCCATCTTTGCGGTGTCGAGGACGTAGCTATCCTTCAGACGGAGATATTCCTCCTCGCTTGCGAAACGCTCGTGCTGGATGCGGGTCATGTAGAGCACGTCGAGATCGCCGATGACCTCCGTCATCGACTCGGTCTCGTAATACTTCATACCGTTCGCCTTGATCGTCTCGTTCTTGACGTATTCGGGAAGACGAAGCTCCTTCGGGGAGATGAGCACGATCTTGATGCCCGTGTAGCGAGAGAGTGCCTGGATCAGCGAATGGACGGTTCTGCCGTACTTGAGGTCGCCGCAGAAGCCGACGGTGAGTCCGTCGAACTTGCCCTTGTGGCGGCGGATCGTGCAGAGGTCGGCGAGAGTCTGTGTGGGATGGCTATGCGAGCCGTCGCCCGCGTTGATAACTGGGATCGAAGCGTTCTTCGACGCAACGTACGCGCTTCCCGCGAGGGGATGGCGCATTGCGATGATGTCGGCGTAGCAGGAAACGACGCGCGCGGTGTCGGCTACGCTCTCGCCCTTCGACGAGGACGAGTTTCCGCCCGCCTCAAAGCCGAGGACACTTCCGCCGAGCTCGAGCATTGCCGCCTCAAAGGAGAGACGGGTTCTTGTCGAGGGCTCGAAGAAGAGTGTTGCGATCTTCTTGCCGCGGCATTTGGTCGAATACTTTTCGGGATGTGCGATAATATCGTCAGCGGTGTCAAGAAGTGCGCCCACTTCCTCGACGCTGAGGTCAAAAATATCGATCAGACTTCTCATTTTGCACCGTTTACCTTAAGATAATTCTTAATTCTCTCTACGTTTTCGCGGTTTGCCTCGTCAGCCTCGAGGTACTCGATGATGTCGTAAACGTCGACAATCGAGTATACGGGGAAGCCGAACTGCTCCTCGATCTCCTGCATTGCGCCCTTCTCGCCCTGACCCTTTTCCTTGCGGTCGACCATAATGAAGGTTGCGGCAACCTTTGTGCCCTCGAGGTGGGAGAGGATATCCATCGACTCGCGGATAGCGGTGCCCGCTGTGATGACGTCCTCGATGATGACGATCTCCTCGCCGGGGGTGGGTACGTAACCTACGAAAACGCCGCCCTCGCCGTGGTCCTTGACCTCCTTACGGTTGAAGAAGAAGGGGACGTTGAGTCCGTTCTTTGACAGCGCAACTGCCGCGGAAACCGAAAGCGAGATGCCCTTGTACGCGGGGCCGTAGAGGACTGCCTTCTTTGCGCCGAGCTTCTCGAAATATGCCTTTGCGTAGAACTCGCCGAGCTTTGCGATATCGTCGCCCGTCTTGATCATACCCGCGTTGATGAAATAAGGGATCTTGCGTCCGCTCTTCGCGGTGAAATCGCCGAACTTCAAGACTCCTGCGCTCTCTAAAAACTCAATAAATTCTCTTTTATAATTTTCCATTTTCCTGCTCCTGTCTATCTTTTTCTGATTTTAATTTTCTTGTTACCTTATCGATGCCGGCACATACACCGTTAAAATTATATTGAATATCCGTATTTGAAAAACGAATAATCTCAAAGCCCATACTTTTCAATTTGTTTTGCCTGATAACATCCTGCTCTCCATGCTCGTGGGTATAATGCCATTTGCCGTCAAGCTCAATAATCAAGCCTGCCTGCGCACAATAGAAATCCACAATATAATTTCCTATAGCCTTTTGACGCTGAAAACGTATCGGGGAGTTTTTCAGATAATCATACCAAAGCTTTCGTTCCCACTTGGTCATGTTTTTCCGAAGATTTCTTGCTAATACGATATTCTTTTTGTTGTAAGGTATCATTTAGAAGATCTCTCCCTCCACCACGGTCAAGCCGCGGTCCCCCTCCCTCCTCAGAGGGAGGCAAAATGACGAGTGCTAACATAGCTTTCTGAACGATGTTTGGCTCTCCCGTAAGTCCGGATCATTTAAATGATATGTCAAATACATTGACATCTCTATATCCGTTGTTCGCACAAACTCTCAGCCTCCCTCTGAGGAGGGAGGGGGACCGCTTGCGGTGGAGGGAGAGACTATTAATTCGGATAATTTTCGCCTCGGCGGAAATTCACCTTCAACTAGCAACTTATTTCTCAGTCACAGAATTCCGCAACGCATCTGCGATACGCCGCAACGGGATCCTCTGCCGCGGTGATGGGACGTCCGACAACGATGTAGTCGGATCCGATCTCCTTTGCTGCCGCGGGGGTCATAACTCTCTTCTGGTCTCCGATATCGCCGTCAGCGAAGCGAACGCCGGGAGTTACGGTGACGAATTCCTTGCCGCAGGTGTCGTGTACCTTGCCTGCCTCGAGGGGAGAGCAAACGACGCCGTCGAGTCCCGATCTCTTTGCGACCGATGCGTAGTGCATAACGACCTTATCGATCGGCTCCTTGATAAGAAGATCTTCCTTCATTGTCTCCTCATCTGTGGATGTGAGCTGAGTTACCGCGATGAGCATCGGGCGGGTACCGTCCTCGCGGGTCAGACCCTCGATTGCGGCTTCCATCATTCTGCCCGTGCCTGCCGCGTGGAGGTTGGTCATGTCAACGTCGAGTCTCGAGAGGACCGCCATCGACTTGTTTACGGTGTTGGGGATATCGTGGAGCTTGAGGTCAAGGAAGATCTTGTGGCCGCGGCGTTTGATCTCGCGGACGATCTCGGGACCCTCGGCATAGTAAAGCTCCATACCGATCTTCACGAAGGGCTTTCTTTCTTCACCCTCAAACTTGTCAAGGAAGGAGAACACCTTCTCCTTTGAGTCAAAATCACAAGCAATAATTACGTCTTTTCCCATTTTTATATCTCCTTATAATTTAATTTCTCGTATAATAACATTTTCCGCGCCTTGTCCGTTGTGCGGTAAAAACGGCGATCTCCTCATCCACCGGCCTTCGCCGGTCCCCCTTCCCCGCTGGGGAAGGCAAAGGGTTTAGCATTAATCGCCAACTATTCAGCGAAGATGACATAGCAATATAATTATGCATATCAAATTGGAATATTTTATCGAAAAAGTTTGCAAGAACTCCATTACAAGCACAAAATAATTTTAATAAAAATATTCCTTACTACCCAAACAAAAATATAGCAATAGCCGGTGTTCGCTGAAATACGATGCTAACTGAGCCAACTTCTTAGCGTTCCCCATGCGGGCGTATTTGCAAGCAAATGTGGGGACCGCGAGGAGCGGTGAATGAGGAGAGCACCGTCTGCACAGCAAAAGCGACAAGCGTACCAATTATTTTATATAAAATCGAAAATTTCCAAGCAAAGCGAGGAAATTCACCTTCCACTAGTCACTAGCCACTAGCCACTAGCCACTTATTTCACCGCTCCGATGATATCGGAAAGATTCTCGATACCGTATTTCGCCATTACGCGGGGGAGGTCATTGATAATATCGCGGCAAGCGTAGGGGTTGACGAGGTTAGCCGCGCCGACCTCGACAGCAGTTGCGCCCGCGAGCATCATCTCGATGACGTCCTCGGCGGACGAAACACCGCCCATTCCGATAACGGGGATATTAACCGCGTGTGCCACCTGATAAACCATTCTGACCGCTACGGGGAAGATCGCGGGACCCGAAAATCCGCCCATTTTGTTGGCGATGACGGGACGTTTGGTACGAAGATCTATTCTCATTCCGAGAAGAGTGTTGATAAGGCTGATGCCGTCTGCGCCCGCCTCCTCGCAAGCCTTTGCGATCGACACGATATCGGTCACGTTGGGCGAGAGCTTGATGATGATCGGCTTATTTGTCACCTTACGAACCGCGCGGGTGACCTCAGCCGCTGCCTCGGGGTTCGTTCCGAAGGACATTCCGCCGCCGTGCACGTTCGGGCAGCTTACGTTGACCTCGAACCAGCCGATCTCGTCGACCGAATCGAGTTTTTCTACGGTGTAGGCATAGTCCTCGACCGAAAAGCCCGAGACGTTTGCCATAACCTTCTTGTTGAAAACCTTAAAGAGCTTGGGAAGCTCCTCGGAAATGACCTTATCGACGCCGGGGTTCTGAAGTCCGACGGCATTGATCATACCCTCGGTGCACTCCGCGATTCTCGGAGTGGGGTTGCCGAAGCGAGGGTCTTTTGTTGTTCCCTTGAAAGAAAACGTACCGAGGCAGTTGATATCATAAAGCTCCGCGAACTCATAGCCGAAGCCAAAGGTTCCGCTGGCGGGGATTATCGGGTTGTCAAGCTTGATACCGCAAAGATTCACGTTCATTTTTCCCACAGTATTTCCTCCTTCTCAAGGATCGGACCGTCCTTGCAGATTCTCTTGTAGCCCGTGACTGTCTTGCAGGAGCATCCCATGCATGCGCCGAAGCCGCATCCCATGCGCTCCTCAAAGCTGTACTGACCCGTGCACTCGGTAGCGCGGTAGAGAGCCTTGAGCATAGGCTCGGGTCCGCAGGTGCAGATATAGTCGTAATCGATCGCCTCGAGCGCGTTGGTTACAAATCCCTTGACGCCAACGCTTCCGTCAACCGTGGTGACGGTGACCTTACAGCCGATCTCCTCAAAGAACTCGACACCAAAGATCTCGCTCTCGGTATTGAAGCCGACGATGATCTCGGGTCTCTTGCCGCAGGCGATCAGCTTCTTTGCAAGGTAATACATAGGCGGAACGCCGACTCCTCCGCCGACGAGAAGGGGCTTTTCTCCGATCTTTGCAAGGTCATAGCCGTTGCCGAGACCCGTGAGCACGTCAAGAGGAGTGCCGACGGGGAGCGTTGTCATCTGCTCGGTACCCTTGCCGACGACCTTATATATAATGGAAAGGATTCCGTCCTCGCAGTCAAAGACCGAGATCGGACGGCGCAGATAGAGACCGTCAAGCTGAATGTTAACGAACTGACCCGCCGCGGTGATATCCGAGGTATCACCCTCAAGACGCATCAGCCACACGCAATCGGTCAGCGGACGGTTTTCGGTGATGGTGAAGATTGATTGTTTCATTTTTTATTTTTTATCCTTACAATAACGGTTTTATAGTTAATGAATGATGAATAATGAAAAATGAATAATGAATAATTTCGGTAAAAATCTGCCCGTGGCAGATTTTTTATAAAATAATTTCCGAGCCTCGCGAGGAAATTTCCTTAATTATTCATTATTCATTATTCATCAGCGAAGCGGCTTCATCATTCATTAATTTGCTTTTCCGGGGCGGACATATTCTATCCGCCCCTTGGCTGTTTATTTTACGAATCGATGGTCGAGATAGTCAGAGTGGTCTCCTCGAGGACGTCGAGAAGGACTCTTACGGTATCGAGCGAGGTCATAATGGTGACGTTATTCTCCGTAGCATAGCGGCGGATGAGTGCGCCGTCGCTTGCCGAGCCGACCGAGTCGATATCGCGGGTATTGATGACGTACGCGATGTGACCCTGCGCGAGAGCTCTTGCGATCTCGTCGCCGTCCTCCTCGAGCTTCTTCATAACGTGGGTACGGATGCCGTTCTCCTTGAGGAATTTCGCGGTTCCCGAGGTAGCCTCGATATTGAAGCCGAGGTTGTAGAAGCGGCGGATGAGGGGCAGAGCCTCCTCCTTATCCTTGTCCGCGATGGTTGCGAAGACTGTGCCGTAGTTCTGGAGCTTCATACCCGAAGCCTGAAGTGCCTTATAAAGCGCGCGGTAGAACTTGTCGTCGTAGCCGATAGCCTCGCCCGTAGACTTCATCTCGGGAGAAAGATATGCGTCGAGTCCGCGGAGCTTGTTGAAGGAGAATACGGGTACCTTTACGTACCAGCGCTTCTTCTCCTCGGGGTAGATATCGAAGATTCCCTGCTCCTTTAAGGACTTGCCGAGGATGACCTCTGTAGCGATGTCCGCAAGGCTGTAGCCGGTTGCCTTCGAGAGGAAGGGTACGGTACGCGAGGAACGGGGGTTGACCTCGATGATATATACGTCGTCGTGCTCGTCAACGATGAACTGGATGTTGTAAAGTCCGACGATACCGATGCCGAGACCGAGCTTCTTTGCATACTGAAGGATGATTCCCTTGACCTTATCCGAGATCGAGAAGGGGGGGTATACGCTGATCGAGTCGCCCGAGTGAACGCCCGTGCGCTCAACGAGCTCCATAATGCCGGGAACGAATACGTTTCTGCCGTCGCAGATAGCGTCGACCTCGACCTCCTTACCGCTGATGTACTTGTCAACAAGAACGGGCTTGTCCTCGTCGATCTCAACCGCGGTCTTGAGGTAGGTGCGGAGCTGCTCCTCGTTGCCTACGATCTGCATAGCACGTCCGCCGAGAACGAAGGAAGGACGAACGAGTACGGGATAACCGATCTCTGCCGCAGCTGCAAGACCGTCCTCGATCTTGGTAACTGCCTTACCCTTTGCGCGGGGGATGTTAAGCTCATTGAGAAGATTCTCGAAAGCGTTTCTGTCCTCGGCGCGGTCGATAGCGGCGCAATCGGTGCCGATGATCTTGTCGCCGTGATTATCAAGCGGCTGTGCGAGGTTGATCGCGGTCTGTCCGCCGAGGGATGCGATAACGCCCTCGGGCTTCTCAAACTCGATGATGTTCATAACGTCCTCGGGAGTGAGGGGCTCAAAGTAGAGCTTGTCCGCTGTTGTATAGTCTGTGGATACGGTTTCGGGGTTATTATTGATGATGATAGCCTCGTAGCCCGCCTTCTTGATGGTCATTACGGCGTGAACGGTGGAGTAGTCAAACTCTACACCCTGACCGATTCTGATAGGTCCTGCGCCGAGAACCACGATCTTCTTCTTATCCGTGAGGATCGAGGTGTTTTCTCCGGTGTAGGAGGAGTAGAAATAAGGAATATACGCGCCCGTATGGCAGGTATCGACCATTCTGAATACGGGGAAGAGCTTATGCTCCTTACGGAACTTGAATACGTCAAGCTCTGCGCACTTCCACATTCTTGCAACGTACTTGTCAGAGAAGCCCATCTTCTTTGCGGCGGTGAGGGTCTCGAGCTCGAAGGGATGAGCCTTGAGGGTCTCCTCCATATCAACGATATTCTTGACAGCCTCGAGGAAGAAGGGAGTGATCTGAGTAATTTCGTGTATTTTCTCGACAGTGATACCGCGTGCGAGCAGCTCTGCGATAGCGAAGATGTTATCATCGCGGAAGGTGGAGATGTACTCGAGTATCTCGTCGTTCGACATATTGTCAAACTTGGGATGATATACGTGGTTTACGCCGACCTCGAGCGAGCGCATACCCTTGAGGAGACATTCCTCAAGGTTCGAGCCGATACCCATTACTTCACCGGTTGCCTTCATCTGAGTTCCGAGCTGATTGGATGCCGTTGTAAACTTATCGAAGGGGAATCGGGGGAGCTTTGCGATGACGTAGTCAAGCTGAGGCTCGAATGCGGCGTTGGTGTTTGCGATCTTGATCTCCTCGAGACTCATACCGACCGCAATCTTTGCGGTGACTCTTGCGATGGGGTAACCCGAAGCCTTGGATGCGAGCGCGGAGGAACGCGAAACGCGGGGGTTGACCTCGATGAGGTAGTATTCGCTCGAGTGGGGGTTGAGCGCGAACTGTACGTTACAGCCGCCCTCGATCTTAAGCTCCTTGATCAGCTTGATAGCCGAATCGTTGAGCATCTTCTTGTCGTGATCCGAGAGGGTCATAATGGGAGCGACAACGAGGGAGTCACCGGTATGAACGCCGACGGGGTCGATGTTTTCCATACCGCAGATGGTAATTGCGTGATCGTTCGAGTCGCGCATAACCTCAAACTCGATCTCCTTGTAGCCCTTGACGCTCTTCTCGATGAGAACCTGATGTACGGGAGAAAGGCGGAATGCGTTTGTTCCAACCTCAATAAGCTCTTCCTCGCTGTATGCGAAACCGCCGCCCGTGCCGCCGAGGGTGAACGCGGGACGGAGAACAACGGGGTATCCGATACGCTTTGCGGCAGCCTTTGCCTCTTCGAGGTCATAGGTGATCTCGGAGGGGATTACGGGCTCGCCGATCGACTGGCAAAGCTCCTTGAAGAGCTCGCGGTCCTCGGCGCGTTCGATCGATTCGCTCGAGGTTCCGAGAAGCTCTACGCGGCATTCCTTGAGAACGCCCTTCTTTTCAAGCTGCATTGCAAGGTTGAGGCCCGTCTGTCCGCCGATACCGGGAAGGATCGCGTCGGGACGCTCGTAGCGCAGGATCTTTGCGATATATTCAAGTGTAAGCGGCTCCATGTAGACCTTGTCCGCGATGGTGGTGTCGGTCATGATGGTTGCGGGGTTGGAGTTTACGAGAACGACCTCGTAGCCTTCCTCCTTGAGCGCAAGACACGCCTGCGTGCCCGCGTAGTCAAACTCCGCCGCCTGACCGATTACGATAGGTCCCGAGCCGATGATGAGAATCTTCTTCAGATCTGTTCTTTTTGCCATGTTTCTACCTCTTTCTATTTTCAGTTCATTGTATTTCATTACGGTTAGCATCTCTCCCTCCACCGTGGGCAAGCCACGGTCCCCCTCCCTCCTCAGAGGGAGGCAAGAAGTTTGTGCGAACATACCGCACAGAGGTATTAATATAGTAACTATATAAAAATTAGAAATGCTATGTTAGCACTCTCAACCTTGGCTCCCTCTGAGGAGGGAGCTGTCACGCTTATGCGTGACTGAGGGAGAGATAATAAAATCGGAAAATTTCCGCTTGCGGAAATTCACCTTAACTCTGCACTCTGCACTCTTCACTCTGCACTTTCCCAAACAACTCTGCCATCGCAAACCGTCAAGAGATTCTTGCCATAAAGCTTCTCTCCGAGTATCGGCGTTGCTTTGCCTTGCGACTGAATGAAGCTTTCGTCAACCGTGATCTCTGCGGAGAGATCCCAAGCGCTGAACGACTTGCCGAGGGGGAGACCGAAACGCTTGCGCGGGTTGGTGGAAAGACAATCTATGAGTTTTTCAAGCGGGATGATTCCCGTCTTCACAAGCTTTGTGTACATCCAGGGGAATGCGAAGTCGAGTCCGACGATACCGAAGGGACTGCCCTCGAGTCCGCGGCTCTTTTCTTCCGCCGAATGGGGCGCGTGGTCGGTCGCGATCATCTCGAGAGTGCCGTCAAGGATGCCCTCGAGGAGTGCCTCGCGGTCGCAAGACGAGCGGAGCGGGGGATTCATCTTGAATCTTCCTTCCTCGCGGAGGTCGGAGTCATCCATTATAAGATAATGCGGTCCCGTCTCGCCCGAAACGTCGAGTCCGCTCTTCTTTGCCTGACGGAGTAGCTCAACGCTCTCCTTTGCCGAAATGTGGCAGATATGATATGCGCATCCCGTCTTTGCCACGAGCTCAAGGTCGCGCGCGATCTGCGCGTACTCGCTCTCGGAGCAGATGCCGCGGTGACCGTGTGCCTTTGCATACTCGCCGTCGTGGATATAGCCGCCGCGGAGGAGCGAATTTACCTCGCAATGCGCCACGATCAGCTTGCCGAGCGACTTTGCCTTTTTCATCGCGTCTTCCATCATCGCGTCGCTCTGAACTCCGCGTCCGTCGTCCGAAAAGCCTGCGACGTTTTCCGCCATTCCCGCGAGGTCGGCAAGCTCCTCGCCCTTTTCGCCAACTGTGATCGCGCCGTAGGGGATGACCTCGACCGATGCGTCACGCTTGATTATATCGAGCTGGAGCGCGAGATTATCAACGCTGTCCGGAACGGGGTTCAGATTAGGCATCGTACAAACCGTCGTGTAACCGCCGTGCGCCGCCGCGCGTGAACCGCTCTTTACCGTCTCTTTATATGAAAATCCCGGCTCGCGGAAATGCACATGCACATCACAAAAGCCGGGAAAAACGACCGCTCCCAAGGGCAGGTCGATATCGGAAATATCAGAGACGGAGAATACACCGTCGACCATGGAAGGATCAACGGAGCCCATGAATTTAACCTTATCGAAAAGTGTCATAGCCTGCCTCCAAACAAATTTCTGCTATTATATATACTATTATAATATAATACCATAAAATCGGCGTTTAGTCAAGAGAATTTTTCGAGTTTTTTTGTACTTTTGTCAAATTGTCATTTTTACCATAGAAGAGGAAAAAGAAAGTGGAAAATTCGTCGCGCGGGCAATCGATTTTCTCGTTTTTTATACTTGACTTTGAGCGTATTATGTAGTATAATTAAATATATATTTTTTATTGTGAGGTAAAAAAATGAAGTACAAAGTCGGTATCGTTATGGGAAGCGACAGCGATCTTCCTGTTATCGAAAAAGCAACGAATACCCTCAGTGCGCTCGGAATCGGATTCGAAGTGCACGTGTATTCCGCGCACCGCACCCCCGTCGAGGCGGCAGAGTATGCCCAGACCGCAGAAGAGCGCGGGATAGGTGTCATCATTGCGGCTGCGGGAATGGCTGCGCATCTTGCGGGAGCCCTGGCGGCACGCACCACCCTGCCCGTTATCGGAATCCCCTGTAAATCTACAAATTTAGGCGGCATTGAAGCCCTTCTGTCCACAGTACAGATGCCCGGAGGTATCCCTGTAGCTACTGTTGCGATAGACGGAGGAGTCAATGCCGCTTTGCTTGCTGCACAGATCCTCGCCCTCTCCGACCCCGAGCTCAGCCTCAAGCTCAAGGAGCACAGACAGGCGCAGTATGAGGGAGTTATTGCGAAAGATAAAGCAGTAGCAGAGAGATTTAACTAAGCGGAAACCGAGTGCAAAGTGCAGAATGCAGAGTGCAGAGTTAAGGATAATTTCCTTGCCTGCGGCTGCGGAAATTTGCGATTTTATTTTTATTTAAATTAAATCAGATTTATCGTAAAACGGTATCACTATCGTCTATGTTCGCACTCGTAAAATTGGGTGCAGGGGCGAAGCCCCTGCAATGAAGACGATGTCATCCTGAGGGCGCGACCGCAGTCCGCTTGGCGCCCGAAGGATCTCGTGCCGCCCCCATTTACAAGGGCGGCGCGGTGCCGGTACGAAGAAGTCTGATGTGAACCAAAAACAAAATTATACCACTAAATGTAATCACTATGAACGAAAAAGTATATTACGTTTATATTGAAACAAACCAAAGAAACCGTGTTTTTTACGTAGGTGTAACAAATAATATTGCGCGCCGAGATAAACAACACGAAAACAAATTACACGAATTTGGATTCACAGCGAAGTACAACGTAAACAAATTGGTGTATTACGAAAAATTTCACGATATAAACAAAGCAATAGCAAGAGAAAAATCTCTAAAAGGGATCACTCGGCAAAAGAAGCGCGATCTCATTCGTGCGGTCAATCCGAAGTATGATGATCTGAGTCAAGCTTGGGTGCGCAAACCTTGTGCACCGGCGGATGCAGAGCAGACTTCTTCGTAACGGCACCGCGCCGCCCTTGTAAATGGGGGCGGCACGAGATCCTTCGGGCGCCAAGCGGTCTGCGGACGCGCCCTCAGGATGACATCGTCTTCTTTTGCAGGGGGCTTCGCCCCCTGCACCCCTGCTTCGCAAGTGCTAACATAGCTATTCGAATTATAGTATTTGTAAAACTGATAATATAATTAATTTCAAACATAAATAAAGGGAGAAACAAAAAAATGGCAAACAATCTCGTTTACACAGGAAAAACCAAGGACGTTTTCGCACTTGAAAACGGCAACTACCTTCTCAAATTCAAGGACGACTGCACCGGCAAGGACGGCGTTTTTGATCCCGGAGAGAACTCGGTAGGTCTCACCATCGAGGGCGTCGGCGACGTCAACCTCCGTATGTCCATCTACTACTTCGAAAAGATCAACGCCGCAGGCATCAAGACCCATTATATTTCCGCAGACCTCGCTAACACCACAATGGAAGTTGTTCCCGTTAAGCCCTTCGGCAAGGGACTCGAGGTTATCTGCCGTAACAAGGCAGTCGGCTCCTTCCTCCGCCGTTACTCCGATTACATCGAAGAGGGCGCAGATCTTCCCTCCTACGTTGAAATGACATTTAAGAACGACGCTAAGGGCGACCCGCTCGTAACCAAGGAAGGCCTCGTTGTTCTCGGCGTTATGTCCGACAAGCAGTACGACGATATGGCTGACATGACCCGCAAGATCACCAAGATCATCTCCGATGACCTTGCTGAGCGCGGACTCGTTCTCTACGACATCAAGTTCGAATACGGCTACAACGCTGACGGCGAGGTAATCCTCATCGACGAGATCGCATCGGGCAATATGAGAGTTTACAAGGACGGCGAGTACATCGATCCTATGACCCTCTCGAAGCTCTTCTTCGCATAAGAGAGGCAAAAATTGGGCGGATTTTTCGGGTGTGCAAAGCGCTCGGAGGCTATCTCGGACGTATTTTTTGGAACCGACTACCACTCCCACCTCGGCACACGCTGCGGCGGTATCGCTTCCTATGACCCCGAGATCGGTCTCCAGAGACAGATCCACAGCATTGCGAACTCACCCTTCAGAACCAAATTTGAAAATATCTTTGAGGAGATCAGAGGAAACAGCGCGATCGGCTGCATCAGCGACTCGGATCCCCAGCCCCTGCTCATTCGCTCGAATCTTGGCACCTACGCGATCTGCACCGTCGGAGTTATCAACAATTCGGAAGAGCTCCTCGCCGAGGTAATGTCTAATTCGGGTCACATAAACGCTATGACGGGCGGCGCCGTCAACTCGACTGAGCTCACAGCCGCCATCATCAACACGAAATTCTCTTTCACCGACGGCATCAAGTACGTTCAGAGCCGCATCGAGGGCTCGATTACCATCCTCATCCTTACCGACGACGGAAGGATCATCGCCGCGCGCGATAAGCTCGGCAGACTTCCCGTCGAGATCGGTGTTTCGGACGAGGGATACTGCGTTGCCTTTGAGGATTTTGCTTACAAAAAGCTCGGCTACTCCGACTACCGCGAGCTCGGTCCAGGCGAGATCGTTGAGATCACCGCGGACGGCGTGACCGTCCTTTCGGGTCCCGGCGAGGAGATGAAGATCTGCGCATTCCTTTGGTCCTATTACGGCTATCCGACATCCGATTACGAGAACGTCAACGTCGAGTGTATGCGTTGCCGCAACGGATCGATCATGGCAAAGCGCGAGGTTGCGGAAGGTAAGACCGAGGGGATCGACTACGTCTGCGGAGTTCCCGATTCGGGCACGCCGCACGCTATCGGCTACGCAAATCAAAGCCACATCCCCTTCGCGCGTCCCTTCATCAAATATACTCCCACCTGGCCGCGATCCTTCACCACACCCTCGCAGGTCAATCGCGCCAAGGTCGCAAAGATGAAGCTCATTCCCGTCAGCGAGCTGATCACGGGCAAGAACCTTCTCTTCGTTGACGACTCGATCGTCCGCGGAACACAGCTGAGAGAGACCGTCGAATTCCTTTATGACAACGGCGCGACCTCGGTTCATATGAGAAGCGCGTGCCCGCCGATCATGTACGGATGCAAATACCTCCACTTCTCCCCCTCCACGAGCGACAACGACCTTATCGCGCGCAAGATCATCCTTGAGCTTGAGGGCGAGGAAGGCTTTGATCACATCGAAGAATACTCGGACGGCTCGACCGAACGCGGACGCGCACTCCGCAAAGCGCTTTCGGAAAAGCTCAACTTTGCCTCCCTCGATTTCCAGACCCTCGACGGCATCGTCGAAGCCATCGGAATACCGAAGGAGAAGCTTTGCACCTATTGCTGGAACGGGAAGGGGTAAAAGCCGCTTCGCGGTTATTAGTGGCTAGTTGCTAGTGGCTAGTGACTAGTGAATGGTGAATTTCCGCCGTGCGGAAATTTTCCTATTGAATAACGTTCCGCTTTGCGGAACATATCGTGTGTAACATATCGTGCCGCAGGTATATCGTATCCGCAGGATATATCACGCGACCTCCGCAGAGGTCGCAACACCAATAAAACAATATTCAAAACGCTAAACGAAGAAGCTCGCACTCTCTGACTTCCCCCGCCCGGTTTACGGGAGGGGGAGCGAGGGGGTGGGTCCCGATGTGCCAATACGAAATTATAGGATATCGACAAAATATCTGTTCGTAAACGAAATTACCTCTGCAAACTATAGGAAAACAAAATCACTGTAGTTATTGCGCGCTCGGAGAGCGCGGGGGTGAAGGAGCGAAAATCTCCCCCGAAGGGAAGATTTTACTCCTTCCAAACAGCCGGCGGGACGCCGTCTGTTTGAAGCGCAAGGAGATTTTCGCGCTCTGCGGAGCGCGACTTAAGGCTCTGCCTTAAGAAACCGCAAACTTTTGAAAAAGTTTGATCAAAACTTTATCGCTGTTATCATTAGAATAAAAATCGCAAATTTCCGAGCAACGCGAGGAAATTATCCTTCCACTAGTCACTAGTCACTAGCCACTAGTCACTTTCGACAGGCAAACGGCTGCGTGACAAACAAAAAATCCGAAAGGACAAACAACTATGTTACATTCAAACTCCAAATCCGAAAGCTACGCAGCGGCGGGCGTTGATATTACCGCCGGCTACCGCGCTGTCGAGCTTATGAAAAAACATATCGCACGCACCAAGAACGAGGGATGCCTCGACGACGTCGGCGGCTTCGGCGGCTGCTTCGGTCTGCCCATCGCAGGTATGGAAGAGCCCGTTCTCGTTTCGGGCACCGACGGCTGCGGAACCAAGGTCAAGATGGCTATCCTTATGGACAAGCACGACACCATCGGCATCGACGCCGTTGCTATGTGCGTAAACGACATTATCTGCTGCGGCGCGCGTCCCCTCTTCTTCCTTGACTACATCGCTTGCGGCAAGAATATTCCCGAAAAGATCGCAGAGATCGTCGGCGGTGTTGCAGAGGGTTGCGTTCAGTCGGGCGCGGCACTCATCGGCGGCGAGACCGCAGAGCATCCCGGTATGATGCCCGTAGAGGAATACGACCTTGCAGGCTTCGCTGTCGGTATCGTTGACAAGAAGAAGATCCTTGACAACACCCGTATGGCTGAGGGCGACGTCGTTATCGCTCTTCCCTCCACCGGTATCCATTCCAACGGCTTTTCGCTCTGCCGTAAGGTATTTGATATCGACAACAACAACCCCGAGCTCTACGTCCCCCGCGAGGAGCTTGGCGGCAAGACCATTGCCGAGGCTCTGATCGTACCCACCCGCATCTACGTTAAGTCCATTCTCGCACTCCTCGAGAAGGTTGACGTCAAGGGCATCTCCCACATCACCGGCGGCGGCTTCTACGAAAACATTCCGAGATCCATCCCCGCAGGACTCGGCGCAAAGATCAATAAGAGCGCAGTCCGCATCCTTCCCATCTTCGATATGATCGCAAAATGGGGCAACATCCCCGAGCGCGATATGTTCAACACCTACAATATGGGCGTTGGTATGAGCGTTGTCGTTCCCGCAGATCAGGTTGATGCAGCTATCGAGATTCTCAAGGCTCACGGTGAAGACGCGTACGTCATCGGCGAGATCGTTTCCGCTGAAAGTCTTGGCGGAGAGCAGATAGAGATCTGCTAAAAAGTGCAGAATGCAGAGTTAAGAGTGCAGAGTTTCGGTAACTTTTCGCCAAAGCGAAAAGTAATTATATCCAAATTCACCAATGCAATATTTTTAATAAAAATGATTTTCGCTCGCGAAAATCTTCCTTAACTCTGCACTCTGCATTCTGCACTCTGAACTTTCAAAGTAACAACCACAAAACAAAATTGGAGTACAAACTATGAGCAGAACCACCAAAATAGCCGTCCTCGTCTCCGGCGGCGGAACGAATCTTCAGGCTCTGATCGATGCCGAAAAGAGAGGCGAGCTCGGAGCGGGCAAGATCAGCCTCGTTCTCGCTTCAAAGCCCGGAGTTTACGCGCTTGAGCGTGCCGCGCAGAACGGCATTGATTCTATCGTTCTCCCCCGCAAGGAATACGCCGATATTGCCGCATATTCAAAGGCTCTTGCCGACACGCTGACTGCGGCGGGCGTCGACCTCGTTGTCCTTGCAGGCTTTATGACCATCTTTGACGAGCAGGTCTACGAGGCTTTCCCGAATAAGATCTTAAACGTCCATCCCGCGCTGATCCCCTCCTTCTGCGGAAAGGGATTTTACGGACTCCACGTCCACGATGCGGCACTCGAAAAGGGCGTCAAGGTTTCGGGCGCGACGGTACATATCGTCATTCCCGAATGCGACGCGGGTCCCATCGTGCTCCAAAAGGCAGTCGAGGTCAAGCAGGATGACACCCCCGAAACCCTTCAGCTCCGCATTATGCAGGAAGCTGAGTGGAAGATCCTCCCCGAAGCCGTCCGCCTTTTCTGCGACGGCAGGATCGAGGTTAAGGATAGCAAGGTTTATATTAAATAATCACACTTAATACTTATTTCTAACAGTCCTGTCTCTCCCTCCACCGCGCCTTCGCGCGGTCCCCCTCCCTCCTCAGAGGGAGGCAAGGAGTTTGTACAAACATTTTGCACAGAGATACAGTTCCTCAATCCGATTTATATTATTCTTGTCATTCTAATATAGAAATGCAATGTTAGCACTCATAATCTTGCCTCCCTCTGAGGAGGGAGGGGGACCGCGCGAAGGCGCGGTGGAGGGAGAGACATATACATTGCTAAGAAAGAAACCACGTAATAAATAATTAAGGAGATAAAAATGAAAATCTCAACTATCGCAGAAGAACTCAACTCCCTCGCTTACCACGGCAGAGGAATTATCATCGGCAAATCCGCCGACTCGAAGAAGGCTGTAACAGCCTACTTCATCATGGGCAGAAGCGTAAACAGCCGCAACCGTGTCTTTGTCCCCGAGGGAGACGCTATGCGCACCAAGGCTTTTGACGAATCCAAGATGGTCGATCCCCATCTCATCATCTACTATCCCGTCCGCGTGCTCGGCAACAAGACCATCGTTACCAACGGCGACCAGACCGACACCATCTATGATCTTATGGACAAGCAGATGACCTTCGAGCAGGCTCTGCGCACCCGTGAGTTCGAGGACGACAAGCCCAACTTCACCCCCCGTATTTCCGGCATCATCCACTGCGAAGGCGGCGCGATGAACTACGCAATGTCCATCCTCAAGAGCGCAGAGGGCGACGACTCTTCCTGCGAGAGATTTACATACGCTTACTCCAACCCCATCGCAGGTAAGGCAAAGTTCATCCACACCTACAACTGCGACGGCAATCCCCTTCCCTCCTTTGAAGGCGAGCCGAAGACCCTCATCCTCCCCGACGTCTCTATCGACGAGCTGACCGACCTCATCTGGACTAACCTCAACGAGGACAATAAGGTCTCCCTCTTCGTTCGCTATATCGACATCGAGTCGGGCGAAGCTGAAACGAGAATAGTTAACAAAAACGCGTAACGCGTTTTGGATTTCTCTCCCTCAGTCAGGCTAACGCCTGCCAGCTCCCTCCTCAGAGGGAGCCAAGATAATCAGCGCGAATATGGATTTTTAAATATCGTATGTTTTTGATATCTATAATTGCTATGTTTGCACAAACTCCTTGCCTCCACATGAGGGGGGAGGGGGACCGCGCGAAGGCGCGGTGGAGGGAGAGCTTTAAAAACGCTTTTCGCTCCGCGAAAAGCTACCATAACTCTGCACTCTGCATTCTGCACTCTGCACTAAAAATGAGGTATATATAATAATGAAGACTTTTGAACTCAAATACGGTTGCAACCCCAACCAGAAGCCTGCGTCCATCTATATGCACGACGGCTCGGACCTTCCCATCGAAATTCTCTGCGGACGTCCCGGCTATATCAATTTTCTTGACGCCTTCAACTCCTGGCAGCTCGTCAAGGAGCTCAAGGAGGCTCTAGGACTTCCCGCAGTAACCTCCTTCAAGCACGTTTCTCCCACCTCCGCCGCTGTCGGAACTCCCCTTTCCGATAAGCTCAAGAAGGCTTGCTTCGTTGACGACATCGAAGGACTCGACGAGTCCCCCCTCGCTTGCGCATACGCAAGAGCGCGCGGCGCGGACAGACTTTGCTCCTTCGGCGACTGGGTCGCTCTCTCCGACGTATGCGACGTGACCACCGCAAAGATGATCGCGCGCGAGGTCTCCGACGGTATCATCGCTCCCGGCTACGAGCCCGAGGCACTTGAAATCCTCAAGGGCAAGCGCGGCGGCAACTACAATATCGTTAAGATCGATCCGAATTACGTTCCCGATCCTCAGGAAAAGAAGCAGGTATTCGGCATCACCTTCGAGCAGGGACGCAACAACTTCAAGATCGACCGTGAGCTTCTCTCCAACATCGTAACCGAGAACAAGGCTCTCTCGGACGAAGCCGCACGCGACCTCATCATCTCGCTCATCACACTCAAATATACACAGTCGAACTCGGTCTGCTATGCAGTTGACGGTCAGGCTATCGGCGTCGGCGCGGGTCAGCAGTCGAGAATCCACTGCACAAGACTCGCGGGCACCAAGGCTGACACCTGGTTCCTCCGCCAGCACGACAAGGTTCTGAACCTTCCCTTCCGCGATGACCTCAAGCGCGCAGACCGCGATAACGTTATCGACGGCTATATCAACAAGAACGAGGAAGACGTTTGCGCAGACGGTATCTGGCAGAAGTACTTCACCGAGCAGCCCGCACCCCTCACCGCAGAGGAGATCCGCGCATACCTTGACACCATCACCGGTGTTGCTCTCGGCTCCGACGCATTCTTCCCCTTCTCCGACAGCATCGAGCGCGCAAAGAAGAGCGGCGTTTCCTACGTTGCCGAGCCCGGCGGATCCATCCGTGACGACGCCGTCATCGAAGCCTGCGACAAGTACGGCATGATCATGGCGTTTACAGGAATGAGACTCTTCCACCACTAATGCTTTGCAAGTGCAGAGTTAAGAGTTCAGAGTGCAGAGTTTAGGAGAATTTTCTCGTCTGCGACTCGAAAATTTTCATTTTAATAAAATACTTTTTGAGCGTAGCGAAAAAAGCTTCCTTAACTCTGCACTCTGCATTCTGCACTCTGCACTCATTACCCCTCCCCAACAAAATTCAGAACAAGGAATAAAATTCTATGAATATTCTTGTAATCGGCAGCGGCGGCCGTGAACACGCCGTTATAAAGTCGATCAAAAAGAATCCGAGCGTTGAGACCATCTGGTGTCTGCCCGGAAACGGAGGAATCGCGGCTGATGCCACTTGTGTGAACATCGGCGCGAAGGACATTGACGGAATCGTAAAGTTCGCATCCGAAAACAAGGTTGACTACGCCATCGTCACCCCCGACGACCCGCTCGTCCTCGGTTGCGTTGACGCGCTTTCCGCGATTGGAATTCCCTGCTTCGGCCCCGACAAAAAGGCGGCTATCATTGAAGGAAGCAAGGCTTTCTCAAAGGATCTGATGAAAAAATACTCGATCCCCACCGCGGCTTACGAGATTTTTGACGACATGGACCGTGCTATCGCCTACCTTCAGGACAAGGAAATGCCCATCGTCATCAAGGCGGACGGACTCGCGCTCGGCAAGGGCGTTATCATCGCGCAGACTCTCGCCGAGGCTGAGGATGCAGTTCGCTCGATGATGGCTGACAAGGTCTTTGGTGCATCGGGCGACCACGTTGTTATCGAGGAATTCCTCACGGGACCCGAGGTATCCGTGCTTGCGTTCACCGACGGCAAGGTCGTCATCCCGATGGTCTCCTCGATGGACCACAAGCGCGCGCACGACAACGACGAGGGCCTCAACACCGGCGGAATGGGAACTATCGCTCCCAACCCCTACTATACCGCGGACATTGCCGAGGAATGTATGAAAACCATCTTCGTTCCCACTATGAACGCGATGAACGCGGAGGAACGCACCTTCAAGGGTTGCCTCTATTTCGGCTTAATGCTCACACCCAAGGGACCGAAGGTAATCGAATACAACTGCCGTTTCGGCGACCCCGAGACACAGGTTGTTCTTCCCCTTCTCGAGAGCGATCTGCTCACCGTTATGCAGGCGGTCACCGAGGAGAGACTTTCCGAGGTCGAGGTTAAATTTGCTACCTCCAAATCCGCTTGCTGTGTAATTATGGCATCCGCGGGATATCCTCAGAGCTACGAAAAGGGATACGAGATCACCATCCCCGCCGACATCGCCGACAGCGTTTACGTTGCGGGCGCAGAGCTCCGTGACGGCAAGCTCGTCAACAGCGGCGGACGCGTCCTCGGAGTCACTTCGGTTGCCGACACTCTCCCCGAAGCGATCGCCGCTTCCTACGAAAAGGTATCGCAGATCCACTTCGATAACGCCTTCTGCCGTAAGGATATCGGACAGAGAGCACTTAAGGCGCTGGAGAAGTGAACAGTGTTTAGTGGACAGTGGACAGAAAGATGCGACTGACAGTACACCTATGTTCGCACAAACTATTCCATTAAAATCGAAAATTTCCGAGCCGCAGGCGAGGAAATTCACCACAATTATTAATTATTCATTATTCATTTTTCATTATTCATTATGAAAGGTCAATAAAATGGTTTACAGAATTTACGTTGAAAAAAAGCCCGGTTTTGACAACGAGGCGCGCGCTCTCGCAAGTGAGCTTCGCGAGCTTCTCGGTATCTCGGGTGTCGAAAAGGTCCGTCAGATCAATCGCTACGACTGCGAAGGCATCACAAAAGAGCTCTTCGATTATTGCGTTCAGACCGTTTTCTCCGAGCCCCAGATGGATAACGCCACCGCCGATGTCGATCTTGCGGACGCGCGCGTTCTCGCATCCGAATTCCTGCCCGGTCAGTTCGACCAGAGAGCAGACTCGGCGGCTCAGTGCATCCAGCTGATCTCCCGCGGCGACCGTCCCGCTGTTCGCTCCGCGAAGATCTACGCGATCTACGGCAATATTTCGGACGCAGAGTATGCCGAGATCAAAAAGTTCCTCATCAACCCCGTTGAATCCCGTGAGGCGGCTCTCGACACCTTCGAGACCCTTGCTACCGAATATCCCGTTCCCGCAGACGTCAAGATCCTCGATGGCTTCACCGCCCTCGACCGCGCGGGACTTGAGGCGTTTGTCTCCGACTACGCCCTCGCTATGGACATCGATGACATCACCTTCTGTCAGAATTACTTCAAGACCGAGGGACGCGATCCCTCGATCACCGAGATCCGTATGATCGATACATACTGGTCCGACCATTGCCGTCACACCACCTTCCTAACCGAGATCGACTCCGTAACCTTCGAGGACGAGCTCCTTCAGAAGGCTTATGACCACTACATCGGAATCCGCCGTGAGCTCGGCAGAACCAAGCCCGTCTCGCTCATGGACATCGGCACTCTTGCCGCAAAGTATCTCAAGTCCACGGGACAGCTCCGTCATCTCGACGAGAGCGAGGAGATCAACGCTTGTACCGTCAAGATCAAGGTCACCGTTGACGGCGAGGAACAGGATTGGCTCCTCCTCTTCAAGAACGAGACCCATAACCACCCGACAGAGATCGAGCCCTTCGGCGGTGCGGCAACCTGCATCGGCGGAGCGATCCGTGACCCGCTTTCGGGCAGAAGCTACGTTTACGCCGCAATGCGCGTGACCGGTGCGGCTGACCCCACAAAGCCTATCTCCGAGACCATCAAGGGTAAGCTTCCTCAGCGTCAGATCGTTACCGGCGCGGCTTCGGGCTATTCCTCCTACGGTAACCAGATCGGTCTCGCAACAGGTCTTGTAAACGAAATTTATCATCCCGGATACGCCGCAAAGCGTATGGAGATCGGTGCCGTTATCGCTGCCGCTCCCGCTGACTGCGTGCGCCGTGAATGTCCCGCGCCCGGTGACTACGTCATCCTTCTCGGCGGCAGAACGGGACGCGACGGCTGCGGCGGTGCAACCGGGTCATCTAAATCCCACACCGCAACCTCTCTTGCCGACTGCGGAGCAGAGGTTCAGAAGGGTAACGCTCCCGAGGAGCGCAAGCTTCAGCGTCTCTTCAGAAATGCAGAGGCATCCCGCCTTATCAAGCGCTGTAACGATTTCGGCGCAGGCGGTGTTTCTGTCGCTATCGGTGAGCTTGCAGACGGTCTGACCATCAACCTCGACCGCGTTCCCAAGAAGTACGAGGGTCTTGACGGCACAGAGCTTGCGATCTCAGAGTCTCAGGAGAGAATGGCTGTTGTTGTTGCCGCTGATGATGCCGCTCGATTTATCGAGATCGCAACCGCGGAAAACCTTGAGGCTACCCACGTTGCGACAGTCACCGAAGAGCCGAGACTCACTATGTTCTGGCGCGGCAAGCAGATCGTTGACCTTTCCCGCGAGTTCCTCAATTCCAACGGCGCGGAAAAGCACATCGATATCAAGGTTGGCGCAATCGATAAGGAAGCTCTCGAGAAGGTTTCCATCTACGATCCCTCCCTTTCCTTCACAGATAACTATTTTGCACTCGCTTCCGACCTCAACTGCTGTTCGGGCAGAGGTCTTTCCGAGCGTTTTGACTCCACCATCGGCGCGGGAACGGTTATGATGCCCTGGGGCGGTAAGAATCAGCTCTCGCCGATTCAGACCATGGTTCACAAGATCTCGGTCGAAAAGGGTCACACCGACGACGTTTCGCTTATGAGCTGGGGCTACAACCCCTTCCTTTCCGAGGCTTCGCCCTACCACGGCGCGTATATGGCTGTTGTTGAGTCGATCGCAAGACTCGTGGCTTCGGGTGCGGAATATAAGGACGTTTACCTCACCTTCCAGGAATATTTCAAGAAGCCCGGACGCGACGGCGAGCGTTGGGGTCAGCCGATGGCTGCACTCCTCGGCGCATTTGCCGCGCAGACCGCGCTCGGTTCTGCCGCTATCGGCGGTAAGGACTCTATGAGCGGCTCGGCGCAGGATCTTGACGTTCCTCCCACCCTCGTTTCCTTCGCGGTAACCGCTGACAAGGTCGAGAATATGATCTCCTCCGAGTTCAAGTCGGCGGGCAACAAGGTTCTTCTCCTTAAGCCGAAGTACGACGAAAACGGTCTTCCCGTGACCGAGTCGATCCTCGCCCTCTTCTCCGCTGTGACCGCATCTCAGCGCGCGGGCGACTGCGTAACCGCATTCACTCCCGGCATCGGCGGCGTAGCCGAGGCTCTTATGAAGATGGGATTCGGTAACAACATCGGTGTTGATCTGAACGAAAACGTATCGATTTCCGATATCTTTAACCTCGCGGGCGGTTCGTTTATACTTGAAGTTAAACCCGGCGCAAATGTCGCTGTGGATAACTTCGACGCGATCGAGCTCGGTACTCTCAATTCTGAGGCTGTTATCACCCTCGGCGGCGAGACCGTTGCACTCGCTGACCTCCTCAAGGTCTCCGAGGACAAGCTCGAGTCTGTTTACGCTTGCAATATTACTCCCCCCGAGCGCAAGATCGAGACGATCAGCTGCGCGCCCAAGGCATATCCCGCACACGCGCCCATCGCTGTGGCAAGACCCAAGGTCCTTATCCCCGTCTTCCCCGGCACAAACTGCGAATTTGACACCGCAAAGGCGTTCGCAGACGCGGGAGCTGACCCCGAGATCTTCGTTATCGCAAACCTCAGCGCGGAGACTGTTGCGCGTTCTGTTGAAGAATTCGCAAAGAAGGCGCGCGAGAGCCAGATCATCTTCATCCCCGGCGGATTCTCCGGCGGCGACGAGCCCGACGGATCGGGTAAGTTCATCACCGCATTCTTCCGCAACGGCGAGGTCAAGGAAGCTGTCACCGACCTTCTTGACAACCGCGCGGGACTTATGGGCGGTATCTGTAACGGATTCCAGGCACTCATCAAGCTCGGCCTCGTTCCCTACGGTAAGATCATCGACACCGACGAGAACTGCCCGACCCTTACCTACAACGACATCTCTCGCCATCAGTCGAAGATCGTCCGCGTAAGAGTTTCGTCCAATGCATCTCCTTGGCTTTCCGCATGCAACGTCGGCGACGTATTCAGCGTTCCGATCTCGCACGGCGAGGGTCGCTTCGTAGCATCCGATGCACTTCTTTCCGAGCTTGCTAAGAACTCGCAGATCATGACTCAGTACGTTGATATGAACGGACAGGCAACCGGCGACATCCGATTCAACCCCAACGGAAGCGCGAACGCAGTCGAGGGTATTCTCTCTCCCGACGGCAGAGTCTTCGGTAAGATGGGACACTCCGAGCGTAAGGGTTACGGACTCTATAAGAACGTCCCCGGCGAGTACGATATGAAGCTGTTTGAGTCGGCAGTGAAGTATTTTAAGTGACTAGTGGCTAGTGACTAGTGACTAGTGAAATGAGAATTTCCGAGCCTTTTGGGCTCGGAAATTTTCGATTTTTTTTAAAACGAAAACAGCGGAAAAGTTTTCGACCACCTTTCCAAAAGGTGGCGCAGTCAAGGGCGCGTAGCCCTTCCCGCACTCCGCAGAGTGCGGAATTCTCTCTTGTGCTCCAAGCGGTCGCCGCCCTCGGTGACCGATTGGAAGGAGTAAAACCGCCCTTTTCGGGCGGGCGGCTATTGCGGTTTTCCGAAGGAAAATGGAGGCGTAAGCCGAGAAGCAAGAGTTGCAACTTGCCTACGGCAAGTACTTTCGCTCCTTCACCCTTTTTTCTATATAGATTTTGTCCTCCTACGGGCTTATATAAATAATTTCGCACATACACAATCCCGAGGACGATATCCGATAATTCAACTTATTATAAATTTGGACCCATCCCCCGCCCCCGTCTCGCTGTGGCTCGGTCACGCCGCGGATCTGACAGTCCCCCGGACTGTCATTCAATACCGCGTCGCCGCTTCGCTACCCGTAAACCGGGAAGGGGAGTCTATGTTTACGATCCTTTTTGTTCAGCTTTCTTGGCTTCATTAATCCTCTAAAAGTGCAAAGCTTTTTGTTAAATGATCTATGAATTTTTAGCTTTACAGAGTGTTTTTTAACTAAATTCAGAACGCTATACTATAAAGTTCGCATACTTAAAACTCCTCCCTCCGGTTCACGGAGGGAGGGCGGGAGGGAGGTCCCTATTTGAAATATGCAAAATTATAGGATATCGTCCTCGGGTATGTGTAGACGCAAAATTACCTGTTCGCACCCGCAGACGGAACGAGATTTTCTCCGAAACCATTGACAAGTCGCGCTTATTGCTTTATAATAATACTGTAAACCGCTTCACATGTCCCCATAAGTTGAAAAACATGAAGAAAAAAGAAATCATTTCAATAATAATCATCGCCCTCGTCCTTACGGCGATCCTTTTCGGCGCGATCTATCTTGCAAACAGACACAGGCATAGAGAAGGCAATTTTTATACTCCGAGCATCATAGGCGAAGGCTCGCAGGCGATGGGTAAGTATCTTTATTTTGTCAAAGGCGGGACTCTGATGCGTTATGATTCGGTTACAGACAGCGTAACAAAGCTTTGCGGACACACGGAAGACAACGATGACTGTCTCCTTGAACGCATCGGAAGCGGCGGTATTCAGCTATACGGTAACAGATTTTATTTTGCTTATAATACCGGTATTTTGGGTGAAGAAGGTTCTGTTGCTTACTACGATATCGGGTCGGGCAATACAAAGAAGATCGATGTCGAAATAAACATAACAAATTATTTTTTCGTTTATGACGGATACATTTATTATATTGATATCGATTTCGAAAATATCTGCCGCATACCCGCAGACGGCGGAAAACCCGAAAAGCTTATCAAATGCGAAGGCATTAAAGAAATGTTTATGGTAGCCGACGGAAAGATCTATGTCAGCCGCGTCCTGTTAAGTCTTTCATCGTCAGTTCCGGCTGTTAATATCGGATATATTTATTCCTATGACATCAAAACTCTCGAAAAGAAAGAAGTATTTATATTCAATACTACAACCATTTATCCCGTCGGAAAAGCACTTTACTTTGACGGAAAAATATATCTGCAGATTTCCGAAGTATCTCGCATACCTACGTCTTCTGTATCGACTGAACGTTTTATTAAAGAATACCTCTACAGAATCGACACGAAAACAAACGAAATCCTACTGCTTTCGGAAACAGGCGTCAACCATTTCTATCTGACAGAGGAAAGTTTATATTATATTCCTTATGAAGAAAGAAAAGTTTACGCGCCGGACGTCTATTTTGCAGATGAAAACGGTATGTATGAAACCCTTAGAAGCGCAGATATTCACGCCTGTAATCTCGACGGCGGAAACGATCGTATAATTTATACCAATTCCGATATCACACTCTATAGTGCTCATATTATTAACAGCAAGCTTTTCGGCCTCTTCATCGGCACAGTTTCAGGAATCGAAGGAAATGATTTTTACGCTTCTCTCAATCTTGAATCAGGAGAAATCAAAAAAATAATTATTCCCGAATGAGGTGACGTTATGAAAGAAAAATCATGCGGTACTGTTCTCTGGACTGTAAAAGACAATGTAATTCATTACGTTCTGCTGAAGGCTCGCGACGGTTATTGCGGTTTTCCTAAGGGTCACGTCGAGGCGGGCGAGAGCGAGCACGAGACCGCTCTGCGCGAGACCTGGGAGGAGACCTCGATCCGCGCCGAGATCGTCGGTGATTTCCGCCGCGAGACGGTTTACAAAATGCGAAACGGCAATGAAAAGACAGTCGTTTATTTTCTTGCGCGTTATTCAGATCAGACACCCGCTCACAACCCCGGATTTGAGATCCGCGATCATCTCGTACTCCCGCTCGAAGAGGCTTGCAAGGCTTTGACCTTTGAGAATACGAAAGAGATACTTCGAGATGCGGAAGAATATATACGAAGTAATCTTGATTAAGTTAAGATCTCGCTTGCGCGAGAGTTAAGATCACGCAAAGCGTGAGTTAATATTGCCTGCGGCAAGTTAAGATTCGCCTGCGGCGAAGTATAATGAGAATTTCCGAGCCCAAAAGGCTCGGAAATTCTCGATTTTATTTAAAAACGAAAACAGCGGGAAAGTTTTCGTCCACCTTTTTCAAGAAGTTTATGCTTGCCTACGGCAAGCTACGGCTCTGTCTCGGCGGCTAAACACCGCCGTTTTCTTACAGAAAATAGACAGAGCCGCACGAGTCAAGGGCGCGTAGCCCTTGCCGCACTCCGCAGAGTGCGGAATTCTCTCTTGCGCTCCAAGCGGTCGCCGCCCTCGGTGACCGCTTGGAAGGAGTAAAACCGCCCTTTTCGGGCGGGCAGCTCTTGCGGTTTTCCGAAGGAAAATGGAGGCGGGAGCCGAGAAGCAAGAGTTGCAACTTGCCGTAGGCAAGTACTTTTGCTCCTTCACCCTTTTTTCTATAGAGATTTTGTCCTCCTGCGGGCTTATATAAATAATTTCGCGCCTATACAATCCCGAGGACGATATCCGATAATTCAACATATTTTAAATCGGAACCCACCCCTTACTCCCCTCCCTTGAACAGGGAGGGAAAATTAAATAGCACGAATTCTATATTTTGGCTTTCTAAATATCGTTTATTATCATAAAACTTGAACATCTATGATTTGTTGCTTGAACTTTGTTTGTTTTATCAAAGTCCGAAACTTTTGTTAATCGTCCGAAGTACTGTTTATCTTCATAGAGCACATACTTTTTAACTAAGATTAGAACGCTAAACAGAGGAGTTCGCATACTTAAAACTCCTCCCTCCGGTTAACGGAGGGAGGGCGGGAGGGAGGTCCCGATTTGCCGTTTCAAAATTATGAGGATATCGTCAAAATCTCTTTGCGGGCGTGCAATTACCTGTATGAACCCGCAGGAGGGACAAAATTCAGAAAAACAGTTGACTGATCGCGCGATTTGTGCTATAATTTACAAAAAATAAGGAGGCAGGGAAAATGATACTGACGCTTGATATCGGCAATTCCGAAATAATGCTCGGCGGATTCGATGGCGATGCGCTTTCATTTGTTGCGCGTATCGGTACGAATACCCAAAAAACATCCGACGAATATGCCGCGTCGATCATATCCGTCCTCGCGCTTTACTCCGTCGAAAGGGAAAGCATCACGGGAGCGATCATATCGTCGGTCGTGCCCTCGCTCAACCCCACGGTTAAGTCAGCGATCTCGCTCCTCTTCTCGATCGAGCCCTTGATGGTCGGTCCCGGCATCAAGACGGGCATCGGAATCAGATGCGACATTCCGTCCTCCGTTGGCGCAGATCTGATCTCGGCATCGGTCGCCGCGCATTATATCTACGGCTCGCCCTCGCTCATAATTGACATCGGTACGGCAACGAAAATGACTGTCGTTGACAAAAACGGCGCATTTATCGGAACCTCGATCATCCCCGGAGTCCTTATGGGACTCGACGCGCTCTCAAAAAGCTCGGCTCTGCTCCCGAATATCGAGCCCGACGCGCCCGGAGCCGTCATAGCAAAAAACACCGCAGACTGCATGCGCTCGGGTATCATTTACGGAAACGCATCCATGATCGACGGTATGATCGACCGCATCCGCGCGGAGATAGGAGACGATATTCCCCTGATCGTCACAGGAAGCCAATCGGGACTCATAACTCCCCATCTTTCGCACGAATTTACCTACGACGAGCACCTCGTGCTCCGTGGACTCAATATTCTTTATAAAAAGAACAACTAAATATTTTCCCAAAAGGGATAATATAAATTTATTCAGCGTTGTACCCTATCGGGACGACAGCAAGGAGGAATTTATGAAAACAACAAAGTACAGAGATCGCACCAAAAAGCTCGTTTTGGCGGCAATGATGACAGCACTTGTCATCGTATTTCAGGTTTTGGCGACCTACACGACCTTTTTCGGACCATTTTCAACCGCAATCGGTCTGATACCCATTGCGATCGGCGCGTGTCTCTGCGGACCCTTGATCGGCGCGTGGCTCGGTCTGGTATTCGGAATCGTTGTTCTGGCAACCGGAAACGCGGCACTCTTCTTCGCATTCAGCATCCCCGGAACGATCATCACCGTTCTTCTCAAGGGCGCGGCGTGCGGATTTGCGGCGGGACTCGTCTACAAGCTGCTCTTCAAGAAGCTCGGATACTTCTCCGCGATCTTTGCGGCACTAACCTGCCCGATCGTGAACACGGGAATCTTCCTTCTCGGAAGCGCGGTCTTCTTTATGCCCTATGCCGAGGCTATCGGTGAGATCGTCGGCGTTGCCGGCGCGGGATTCGGCGTATTTATCGCCCTCGCCTTCGCAAACTTCATCATCGAAGTACTTATGAACGGCATCCTCAGCCCCGTTTTCGTCAGAATACTCAGTATAAGGAAGAAAACGCATAATTAAGTGCAGAGTGCAGAATGCAGAGTGCAGAGTTAAGGAAAATTTCCGAGCGAGCTCGGAAATCAGAAGTTAAATAATTATGTTTTGCTTTGACAAACTATTGTTTTGTGATAAACAATAGTTTGGTAAATAAAAAGATACTCGGAAATC
>JAZQXP010000095.1:0-12980 GCA_045632925.1 Eubacteriales bacterium
GCACTCTCCGGCGAATAAATTTTTGATGGATTTTGGTGGGATGTAGCGAAGCAAGGTATTAACCTTGCGAGATATATCACGCCGAAAGACGCGAAAATTTATCGCCGCAGAGCTTATGGGTTCGGCTCTCTTCGGCTATACAATCTATAGAAAGCTATGTTTGCACCAGCTATTCAGCCTCCCTCTGAGGAGGGAGGGGGACCGCGGCTTGACCGCGGTGGAGGGAGAGACTATTAAATCGGAATATTTCCGAGCTTCGCTCGGAAATTCACCTTACCTCTGCCCTCCGTCCTCTTCCCTCATAAATATTCTGTCATACGCCTCGCCGCTGAGGAGTATCGCGGGGCGTAGGCCGTAGGGTCCCGCAAGACTTCCGCTCGAATAGGCGGCGCGGGTGCATGTGCTCTTTACCTTGGCGCGGATCCACCAATCCGTGTCGCCGAAGGATGAATACGTGTTCGCAGAAAATCCCTTTTCCTTGGCATATGCCGTCGGACGGCCCTCGATATCGTCGCCGACGAGAAAGAAGGTCTCGGTCTCCGAGAGAAGAAAGACCCTGTCACTCGTTCCGAGCTTTACGTCGCTGTATTCGAGGATGATCGACTTTTCCTCCTCGGTGAATACGCTGTCCAAAAAATCCGAATTCAGCCACGCGCGCAGATTAGTATCCCGCCATCCGTCGGACGGCATCGGTTTTTGGTCATAAAGCTTAACCGAATCGAGAATGTAACGCGAGACGAGCAGATAATTTCCGTCAACGACGTCGAGGACGATCCACTCGATCTCCTCGCGCCCGTTATCGCTCCTGCCGTCCTGCTCGTATCTGCCCATCTTCACGGCGGACCCGGGACGGATCTTGCTCCATTTTGCGGTAAAAGCGACCTCGGCATAGGGCGCGCTCCATATGCCCGAGGAAAACTCTGTATTCACAAACCCCATCCAACCCGCAAAATAGTAGCCCGTTCGGGTCGGGGTCGGCAGGGTGTATTCCTCGCCGTAGCGGAGGATCATCCGATCGGTCTCGCATCTGCCGCCGTTCGAATTGAGCCTTGCCTCGGTCTCGAAAGGACGCCAATGTGCCGTCAACTCAAGATCGCGCTTCACGGGCTCGGCTTCAAAATCATAGAGGATCTCGTTGCCGAAAAGATCGTCGTAGTACCAGCCGTCAAAGAGATAGCCGTAGCGTCCCGGAGTCAGCGGATTTTTCAGATACCCGCGCGCGACCTTTGCCGTTTCGTACTTGCCGTCAAAGCCGTAATGATAGGTGATATTGAATTCGTCGCGGAAGAATCCGACCGCCGCGATCGAAAAAAACATCAAGGCGATCAGAAAAGCTCCGAGAGCGTATTTTATTCGTTCTTTTTTGTTCATAATACACCGCCTTGTTTAGGTAAAAGGTTAAAGGTAAAAGGGAAAAGGTATGGTGAATTTCCTCGCAAGCGAGGAAATTTTCATTAATAAATCAAAGATTCGATGCGTTCAATAAGCCAATAATTTAGCATATTTTTCTCTCCCTCCACCGCGGTCAAGCCGCGGTCCTAAGCTGCGTCAGCAGGTATTCCCTCACTCAGAGGGAGGCTGAATAGCTGGTGCAAACATAGCTTTCTATAGATTGTATAGCCGAAGAGAGTCGAACCCATAAGCTCTGCGGCGATAGCTAATCGGCACTATAAACATTTGATAATTTTCGACAGATCGAATCTCTATATGCGTTGTACGCACAAACTTTTGCCTCCCTCTGAGGAGGGAGGGGGACCGTCGCTTGACGACGGTGGAGGGAGAGACTATTAAATCGGAATATTACCGAGCTTCGCTCGGAAATTAACCTTACCTCTGCCCTCTTACCTCTGCCCTCTGCCCTAATTTCTCCGCGTCAACCCATATCGCGGGGCGGACGCCCTGCAAAGCGTACGGTCCATTGCCGCCTCCGCCTCCTCCGCCGTCCGTGCACCAATTCCTCTCGCTGTTTACCGAGCGGGTCCACCAAAGCGCATATTCGCCGCGATAAGCGTTTGCGTCCTTCTCAAGTCCGCGCTTGAGAGCATATTTCGTCCCCGCTCCGAGCTCATCAAATCCGACAAGCAACCGCCCCTCATCAAGCGAGAGAAGGAATACGTTGTCGGTCGTGCCGAGCTCGGCATCCGTAAAGGGACAGATCATGGCGCGCTCCTCCTCGGTGAACGCCGTCATATAAAATTCTTCATTGAGCCACTTGCGCAGACTGCAATCCGCCCATTTTTTGAATCGCCCCGGCTCATCGTCCATATGCATCGCGTCGAGCGAGTATTTTGATACGAGAAGGTATTTTCCGTCCTTTTTGTCGATCGGGATCCACTCGATGCGCTCGGGCGGCGTATAATCGACGTTGTCCTGCTCGTATCTGCCGAGAAAATAGGTCGTTCCCGGCTTGAATTTTGTGTACCTCGCGCGGACCGAGAAGACGTCCACGGGCAGATTCCAGACGCCCGAGGTGTACATAAACGAGCTCAACAGGCCGCAACCCTCCCATCCCGCGAAATACCAGCCGTCGCGATGCGCCTCAGGGAGCGTGTATTCCGCGCCGTAGGGAACGAATACGCTGTCAAATTCGCATTCGCCCTCGCCCTCGATGAGATTGAATTCGGTCTCAAATGGCAGCCAATGCGCCGTCAGCTCAAGGTCGCAGGTGACGCGCTCGGTCTCGGGGTCGAAAAGATATTCCGCGCCCGTCTTGTCCGTGTAGTACCAGCCGTCGAAAACGTGACCGTACCGCCCCGGGAGGATCGGATCGATATATCCCTTTTTGACCCGCACGACCTCGTATTTCCCGTCAAAGCCGTAAAAATAGGTCACGTTGAATTCCTCTTTCGTCCACCCGATCGAGGCAACGGCTAAAAGGAAGATAATCATTATGGCAGACCCGACCGCAAGTCTGATTCTCTCTTTTTTGTTCATAATACACCGCCTTGTTGAGGTAAAAGGTTAAAGGTACAAGGGAAAAGGTATGGTGAATTTCCTCGCAAGCGAGGAAATTTTCATTAATAAATCAAAGATTCGATGCGTTCAACAGGCATATCTTTGGGCATATTTATCTCTCCCTCCACCACTGCGTGGTCCCCCTCCCTCCTCAGAGGGAGGCTGAATAGCTGGTGCAAACATAGCTTTCTATAGATTGTATAGCCGAAGAGAGTCGAACCCATAAGCTCTGCGGCGATATATTTTCGCGTCTTTCGGCGTGATATATCTCGCAAGGATTAATCTTACGAGGATTTTTTCTGATGTATATGCGGATATTTGCCGATGAAAACCTTATGCGTTCGACTCTCTTCGGCTATAGCTAATCGGCACTATAAACATTTGATAATTTTCGACAGATCGAATCTCTATATGCGTTGTACGCACAAACTTTTGCCTCCCTCTGAGGAGGGAGGGGGACCGTCGTTTGACGACGGTGGAGGGAGAGACAATCAAATCGGAATATTTCCGAGCTTCGCTCGGAAATTCACCTTACCTCTGCCCTTTTTTTTCATCTATATAACGAAAAGCCTCACGGATTTTTTCATCCGTGAGGCTTTATTTACATTTTGTTTACAAACGCTCAGATCGCGTAAACCCCGGCATCGCGATCGCCGAAGATCTCGCGGACGGTCCGCTCCGCGTTTTCATCGAAAACGATATTCGGCGGCTCACCGTCGCGGTTTGCCCCGTACTGTCCGAGGGGCGCGGCGAGATACTGAACGTAGGTGTTCTCATACATCTCGGGGCAGGACTCGCGGTCGAGCGCGACCGTATGGATCATTCGATATGCGGCGCGGTCGAAGATATTGTTATGAATACTGAATCCGCGCGCAGTATTGCGGTAGCTCCAGCCCTTGATATGCGCGGGCGTGTGGATATTATGCCTCTGCTGACCCCAGCCGAAGCCCGAAAAACGCAGAATATTATCCGCGATCTCGCAATCCTCGATCACGCTTCCGTCCTCGCCCATATTCTGATCGAGAAAATACTCGATCGAATAGACGCAATACTCGACGAGGTTGCCGAGGTATTTTATGTTCGAGAGCCTGAAGGCGGAGCCGTTCGTCGTGATCTGATGCGTGATACCTGCGTCATAGACCTGATAGATGTGGCAATCGCGGACAAGGTAATCCTCGCAGCTACCGTAGATCTCAACGCCGTTTCCGAATCGCGTGACGCTTCCTCGTCTGCCCTCGGGATAGTTCGGATCGGTGCCCGAATAATGCTGTATCGCGCCGCCGACCCATCCGATCTCACAGCCCGTGACGTGGAGACCCTTCGTGCCCCTGCCCGCGGAGATCGCGTGCGTTCCGATATATTTGAGGCAGAGATTGTCGATGCTGACGTCCGCGTTCGATCCGTTCATAAACATATGGCGGCGGGTCAGTGCCTCTATTGACGAGAAAGCACTTCCGGGATTTCCCGCGTCACAGCGGAGATAGAGCTCGCCGCGCGACTCCCAATCGAGCGCGGGGATCGGAAAATCCTCGCCCTTCGAAGGCTTTTCGGTCAGCTTTTCGTCATATTTGCAGAAAATATCAAGATCGCAGGTCATCTCGTCCGAAACGACGAAATCCTTTTCCTCATCGTATCTGCAGACGAATTTTCCGTCTCTGTATGATGGGATCAGCTTTCTCGAGCATACTTCGTCATCACCGAAAACGAGAGTTCCGCAGTCGAGGATGGGCTCGCGCAGCTTCCAGATATTCTTTTCCGCGTCGTAAAGCTCCCAAAGTTTGGGATCGGCGAGATTTTTCTCCCAGCCGTAGAGCCTCGGCTTCTCGCCCGCGCCGTAAGCGCAATATCTTACGCCCGGGCGGGTCTTTATGAATCCGCGAAAGACGTCTCCGCGGCGAAAACGGACTGTGTCACCCGCCGAGAACTCAAAGGACGAGACTTTCCCGAGCGTTTTCCAAGGATTTTGGGGGCTTCTGCCGTCGTTTTCGTCATCGCCGTCCGCGCTGACGTAATAGACCACGCCGCCAAAATCCTCCGAGTCGGGCAGATCGCGTATAAACCGCGCCCTCTCCTCGCTCGTCCTTTGGAGATTCCCGAGGAATTCCTTTGTTGCTATTTTCATTTACGTTTCCGAATCAGTTCAGGCAATATTTCTCCGCAAGCTTGCGCAGAGTTGCGGCGTCGCTTGCCGAGAGCGTGTTCGTCTCGCTCATTCCCTCGGGAAGAGCCTTGCCGAAGACGCTGTTATAGATCATACAAGCCTGGAGATAGCCGAGACCGACCTTTGCGGGGTTCGGATAATCGTGGTAAGCCTCGCCGTAATTGATGACGCCGATGCCGAGCTCAGCCGCCCAGCGGTCCGCAAGCTCCTTGAAATACGCGCTTCCCTCGGCGGCGGAGTATGTCTCCTTCTTCGAGGTCTTGGTATAGCCCGGATCACCGCCCGCGGTCGTGAAGATCGAGGGGGTCTTGTCGCTGTTGAGAGTGAAGAGGTAGATCTTATCGGTCTCCGCCTTCATAAGCGGGAGGACGGTCTTGAGCGCGTTCAGCTCGCTTGCCTCAACGTCGGTGCCCGATTTCGTGCAGCGGCGGCTGATCTGGATGAGGATCGCGTCCCATTCGACCTCAGCGAGCGCACCCCGGAGTCCGAGATCGTTCTTTTCGTCAACCACGTCGTTGATTACAAAGGTCGCGCTGCGGACGTAGGTCGAAACGACGTTTCTGCCGTCAGCTTCCTTGACGAGCTTCGCGAAGACGTTCGCACAGGAGTAATTATCCATCAGATTCGAGCCAACGATGAGGAGATTGAAGGGCTTATCCGACTCGTCCTCGCTCAGATCGGGCACAAGTCCGCCGAGCACGGTATCGTTCGCGATCGCCTCGAGCAGACCGCTCGCGGGTGCCGCGGAGATCGCATAGGGTATCCTTTCGACCTTCTCCTCGAACACGGTCGCATAGATCACAGCCGCGGCGAGGTAGGATCCAATCGGCGAGGGATGACGCTCGTCGGAATGGTAGAGATTGTATTCGTACTTTGCAATGCAGTTTTCAAAGGCATAGCCCGCATAAGCGACCTTCACGCCGCCGAGAGCCGCGGCAAGCTCGAGGTTGACCTCGTGCATAAATTTTGTATGCGGCTTTCTGCCCATCGCGTGCGAGGAGACCTCGACCATACTGATCGGCGAGGTTGCCCTGTATTCGACGACTGTGCCGTTGTTGTTGCCCCAGACCGAGTAGAGCAGGATCTCACCGCCCGCGGCACGCGCGAGATCTTGGATCTTCCTTGCCGACTCGAGCTCGGCTTCCTTTACCGTGTTTTCATAGGGCGAGATTCGGCGCGAGGGCTCGATTATTACGAGATCCCAGGCGTTATTTTTCAGCAGAGGGATCGCCTGCGCTCCGACCTCTGTGCGCTCGTTGGCGAAATCCGAGATCGTTGCGCTGCCCTTGGTCACCGACTTGACGTTAACCTTCTTGCCGTTTGCCGTTGCGATCTGCTCGAAGAGCAGGGGCATATCGTTGTAATACATCAGGCTGTTGCCGAGAAACAGTATATTAAGCATTTTGTCCTCCTCTATCTTTTCGGTTGTTTCGGGAATATTTGATTCTTCGGAATCTGTTGCGGGCTCGGTTACGGGATCTGTCGGCACATCTGTTTCGGGATCGGGCGCGGACGTGACCTCCGAGCCGCCTCCCGAGCAGGAGACCGCGGAGCACGCGAGAATCAATGCAAGAAATAAGGAAACGAATTTTTTCATTTTGGATACCTTCCTTTCTCAATTTAGTTTTATTATATCACACTCGATCGCCTTTTGCAATAAAAAAGCAATAAATATCGGATGAGATATTAATTTTTTCAAAATTTCAAACTTTTTTTCAAGAAAGGCTTGACAAACGGGCATTTTTGTGGTATTATATTTAGGCGTTATACGAGATATAGCGAAATGCGCCGTTAGCTCAGCCGGATAGAGTGTTTGGCTACGAACCAAAAGGCCGGGGGTTCGAGTCCCTCACGGCGCGCCATGAAAAAAGCACCATGCTTCGCATGGTGCTTTTTTCATGTCACCCCATTCGGTAACTCGGAACCCAAGTTGTGCGCTATCGCCAAATTAAATTATTGCTCAAATTATGCGCGCAAATATGGGTTCTGAGTCCCGGATAAATAAACCTTGCTCCGCGATGATTTAATATGTAGGGACTGAATCACTCAATAATGATTCAGTCCCTGATCTTTATTCTTTTTTCGCCAGGAAATCGTCAAGCTCACTCTTAATCACGCTGACTTGCGGTCCGTAGACGACCTGCACGCCGTTTCCGCGTCTGATGACGCCCGCTGCGCCGCTCATCTTGAGCAGAGAATCGGTAACGAGGTCGGAATTTTTGACCGTTACGCGCAGACGGGTCGCGCAACAGTCGACGTCGCGGATGTTCTCGCGCCCTCCGAGACCGCGGACGATCAGCGACGAGGTGTCCTCAAGCCCGACGGCAGAGGCGGACATCTCGGGCTCGCCCGCGACCTCGGGTCTTGATCCCTTTTTCTTCTCGTTGTAATCGGCGCGAGTGTAAAGCTTGGTCTCGCCGTCCTCCTCGCGGCCGGGGGTGACGTAGTCGAATTTGCGGATCATAAAGCGGAAAAGCAGGAAATAAACGATGAAGTAGACGATTCCGAGCGGCAGGATCGCGATCCAACCCGTTTTTTCGTTGCCCTGAAGGACTCCGAAAAGGAGAAGGTCGATGATTCCGCCCGAGAAAGTCATTCCGACGCCGACGCGGAAGACGTGCGTCAGCATATAGGAAAGTCCCGCGAGCAGGGAATGGAAGAAGTAGAGCACGGGCGCAACGAAGAGGAAGGTGAACTCGATCGGCTCGGTGATGCCCGTCAGCATCGCGGTCAGAGCCGCAGAGAGGAGAAGTCCGCCCGCGATCTTCTTCTTTTGCGTTTTGGCGCAGGAGTACATCGCCAGCGCCGCGCCGGGAAGTCCGAAGATCATAAAGGGGAATTTACCCGACATAAATCGCGTTGCCGAGACCGAGAAAATTTCTGTCGCGGGGCTCGCAAGCTCGGCAAAGAAGATGTTCTGCGCGCCCATTATGAGATTGCCGTCAACGATCGCGCTTCCGCCTACGCCCGTCTGCCAGAAGGGGAGGTAGAATACGTGATGAAGCCCGAAGGGGATCAGTATTCGCTCGATGAAACCGTAAACAGCCGTGCCGATATATCCCGAGTTCAGCACGAGATTGCCAAGCCCGAAGATGCCCTCCTGTATGAAGGGCCAGACGAAGAACATCGCCGCGCCCACGGCGACGTAAACGACGGTCGAGATGATCGGAACGAATCGCGTGCCGCCGAAAAAGGAGATGACGGTCGGGAGCTTGATCTTGTAGAATTTGTTATGAAGCACGGCAACGCCGAGTCCGACGATGATACCGCCAAAGACGCCCATCTGGAGCGAGGTGATGCCGACGACCTCGGCAATGCTTCCCTCGTGGAGCGATCCGTCCGAGATCTTGCCCGTCAGCGAAAGAAGCGTGGAGATCGTCGCGTGCATGACGAAGAATGCGATCGCCGCCGATAGGGTCGCGGTCGCCTTTTCGCTTTCAGCCATACCGAGAGCGACGCCCATTGCGAAGATGATGGGGAGATTATCGAAGATGATCGAGCCGACGGCGGAGAGGACTGTGAGGATCGAATTGAGGATAGTGCCCTCGCCGAGGATCTTTTCGAGCCCGTAGCTCTCGATCATCGCCGCGTTTGTCAGCGATGCGCCGACTCCGAGGAGGAGTCCCGCTATCGGAAGGAGCGCGATCGGGAGCATAAAGGAGCGCCCGATCCTCTGAAGCACTCCGAAAAGCCTTGAATCCCGCTTTGCGGGTTTTTCTTTTACAGCGTTCATTTGGAAAAATCCTTATTTTGATATAAATAATGCCGCGTCGCGGCCTCCGCGCAGATTGCCGTATTTGATCTTTATCCCGCCCGCTTGTCTTTTATCGGTGATGAGGACGGGGATCGCGGTTGAAATGCCCGATGATCGGAGAAGACCGAGGTCAACGCGCGCGATCGGCTGACCCGCCGCGACCTTCTCGCCGACCTTTACGATCGGCTCGAAGGCCTCGGGAACCTTTATCGAATCGATCCCGATATGGACGAGGATATCGCCGATCTCGGATGAGATCGCGTAGGCGTGGCGGCTGTCGCTGATCGACTCGATGACGCCCTCCGCGGGGGAAAAGACGGTCTCGCCCTCGGGCATCACGGCAAAGCCCTCACCGAGCATCCCCGAGGAAAAAGCCTCGTCGGGAACGTCGCTGAGAGGGATCACCTCGCCGTCTGACGGAGAAAGAAGGGATGCGGTAGCTTTTTTGTCTTTTGAAAACAGTTTCATTTTTACCTCTGACGGTTTTTTAGTGGCTGGTGGAAGGTGAATTTCCGTCGCTTCGCTCGGAAATTTTCATTAGCCGTAGGCGAATCTTAACTTGCCTTTGGCAATCTTAACTCGGCGCAAGCCGATCTTAACTCTCGCGAAGCGAGATCTTAACTTAATCTATTCCCCTCACCCTGTCCTTAACCCTTGCAAGATAGGGCGGCGAGACGGATAGCTCATCCGCGCCCGCGGCGAGGAGTGCTTCGGTAAGCCCGACGTCCGCCGCCATCTCGCCGCAGATGCCGAGCCATTTGTCGCCTCCCGCCGAGTGGATGCCCTCGGATGCGAGCTTGATCAGGCGCATAACGGGCTCGATGCCGTCCTTCTCGAGGTAGGAAAGGCTGTGATTCTGGCGGTCGGCGGCGAGTGTGTATTGGAAAAGATCGTTCGTCCCGACCGAGAAAAAGTCGCATTCGCGCGCAAGCTCATGCGCCATTATCGCGGCGGCGGGCGTTTCGATCATTATCCCGAGCTCGATCGACTCGTCGATCGCAACCTCCTCGAAGCGGAGGCGGTTTTTCTCCTCCGAAATGATGCGCTTCGTCCGCGCGATCTCGTCCGAGCAGGTGATCATCGGGAGCATGATCGCGGTCTTTCCGTAGGCGGAGGCGCGAAGGATCGCGCGAATCTGCGTGCGGAAAAGCTCGGGTCGGGCGAGACAGAGGCGTATCCCCCGCATTCCGAGCGCGGGATTCTCCTCGGCGTCGACGTTGAGCGCGGGGAGCGACTTGTCCGCGCCGATATCGAGGGTGCGGATAACAACGGGTCCCGCTCGATCGGCAAAGAGGCGCGCAACCTCGCGGTAAGCCTCGAATTGCTCCTCCTCACCCGGCAGATCGTCCCGTCCGATGAAGAGAAATTCGCTTCTGAAAAGACCGATTCCCTCCGCGCCCATCCTGTATGCCGCCTCTGCCTCGGCGGGCGAGCCGATATTGGCGTAGAGGGCGATGCGCCGTCCGCTCTTCGTGACCGCGGGGAGGGCGGTGAGAGTGCGCAGGCGGCTCCGCTCAGCCTCGCGCTTCTGAAGATTTTCGGCAAATTTCAGCATCTGCTCAGGCGTCGGATTGATCGAAAGCGTTCCGCTCTGCGCATCGAGTATCGCCGGCGAGCCCTCGAGATCCTTCGGAAATTCCTCCGCACGGATGAGGGCGGGGATGTCCATCGCGCGCGCAAGTATCGCGGTGTGCGAGTTGACCGAGCCCGCAAAGGTGACAAAGCCCGCAACGCGCTCTGTGTCGAGCTTTGCGGTGTCGCCGGGGGTCAGATCGCGGCAGACTATGATCTCGGGTGAGCCGTCACCGTCGTCTTTTTCCTCGCCGCCCGTGATGATCGAGCAGACGCGCGAAGAAATATCGCGCATATCGGCGGCACGCGCGGACAAATATTCGTCCTCGAGCCCCTCAAATACCGCCGCAAGCGACTCGCCCGCCTCGCGGACAGCCTCCTCCGCGGGCAGACCCTTTGATATCCCCGCGCTTACAAGGTCGAGGAAATCGGGGTCGCAGAGGAGCATTTCGTGGATCTCGAAGATCGAAGCCGCCTCCTTGCCCGCCGCGGAGAGAGTCTTCCTATAAAGCGCGGAGGTCTCGGCACGCGCCTGCGTCAGCGCGGAGGAAAATACGTGCTCCTCCGCCTCCTCGCCTCGGCTTTTGCGGAGGGGCGAGATTTTTTTCTCGCCGATGAAGCGGAGCTTGCCGTAAACAGCCGTCTCCCCGATGCCGATCCCGCGGAAGAGGGAGGGCTTCGCGATGCTCTTCATCATCCTACCGTCTCGCGGCAAACCTCGCGAAGCCTTTCCGCCGCCATAGCCTCGTCGGGGCCGTTGATATAGAAGGTTATCGTCTCCCCCTTGCGCGCACCGAGGCTCATAAGCGAGATCAGCCGCTTGGCGTCGGCTTCCTTTGCACCCTCTGCGGAGAGCTTTCTGATCAGTATATCGGAGGAAAACTGCTTTGCGGCGTTGACGATGACGCCCGCGGGACGCGCGTGCAGTCCTCCGACGCAGTTTAATGTATGGTTGAAGCTTTGCATAAATGTCACCCTTTCCTTTTTCGTTTGTAGTTATTATTAAGTCATCGCGCGAAAAATATTCGTTTTCTTTGCTTTTTTATTGACAAGCAGAGGGGAAAAAGGTATAATTATATTGATTTAGTTGAAGTGTTAATTTAATTAATTGAAAATTTCCGAGCGTAGCGACGGAAATTAACCTTCATTTTGCCGTAGGCAAATTATCATTCTGCCTTTGGCAGATCATAATTCGGCGTAAGCCGATCATCATTCAGCCGTAGGCTGATAGCATATTGCTTTGCCTCGCTATGTAGAGGAACGCCTTTCTCCCCATTAATCAATATGAATAAACATTTGGAGGATCATCATGAGCCTTGACAAGATGCAATTTTTGAAATCAGAACAAAAATACGGCGGACTTAGTGCGAGGACCGCAGAATTTCTTATGCGCGAGCAGCTTTGCGACCGCGCGACCTGGAAGAGATTCGTCGATCAGTTCCGCTATCCGATCGACGGGGCAAACAACGGCTGGCGAGGCGAATATTGGGGCAAGATGATGCGCGGCGGCGCGCTTGTTTATGAGTTTTCGAGGAACGAGGAGCTCTACGAAGTGCTCACCGAGACCGTCCGCGATATGCTCACGGTCATCGACTCGGAGGGAAGGATCTCGTCCTTTACAAAGGAGACCGAATTCCGCGCGTGGGACCTCTGGTGCCGCAAGTACGTCATCCTCGGCATGGAATACTATCTCGAGATCTGCCGCGACGGAGAGCTGAAAAAGGAGATCGTCTCCTTCATCTCGCGCGCCGCGGATTACGTTATCGCGCATATCGGCAGGGGCGAGGGACAGATCCATATCAATAAAGCCACGAATCATTGGCTCGGGCTGAATTCCTCGTCGATACTCGAGCCGATGGTCCGACTCTATAGCCTCACGGGCGAGAGGAAATATTTCGATTTTTGCACGTATATCGTCGAGTCGGGCGGTGCCGAGGGCGTAAATATCTTCGAGCGCGCCTATGAGAACGTGCTGAAGCCCTATCAGTACGGCGTCTCGAAGGCTTACGAGATGATGTCCTGCTTCGAGGGTCTGCTCGAGTACTACCGTGTCACGGGGATCGAGAAATACAGAACAGCCGTCGTCAATTTCGCAAAGGCGGTGCTCGAGACCGAGGTGTCCGTGATCGGCTCCTGCGGATGCACGCACGAGCTCTTCGACCACACAAAGGCTCGCCAGACGCAGTTTTACGACGGAATTATGCAGGAGACCTGCGTGACCGTCACCTGGATGAAGCTCTGCTCGCAGCTGCTGAGACTCACGGGCGAGAGCGTATTTGCCGACGCGATCGAGCATTCCTTCTACAACGCATATCTCGGCTCGCTCAACGAGCACATGATCGTCCCGCAGGACGAATATATCGTCAAAAGGTTCGCCAAGGAATTCGGCGAGGGCGAGATCACCGTCACGCCCCTGCCCTTCGACAGCTATTCGCCGCTGATCCCCGGTCGCCGCGGAAGAAAGGTCGGCGGATTCCAGTTCCTTGCCGACAGATCCTATTACGGCTGCTGTGTTTGCATAGGCGCGGCGGGTCTCGG
>JAZQXP010000096.1:0-53576 GCA_045632925.1 Eubacteriales bacterium
CGCACCTCACGGCGAATTAATTTTTGATGGATTTTGGTGGGATTTTGCGAAGCAAGGTATTAACCTTGCGAGTAAAAGCACGCCGAAATACGCGAAAAGTAATCGCCGTGAGGCAATTAGGTTCGACTCCCGTACGGCTAGTGAAACAATCATAACATATAAAAAGCGAAAAAAAGGTCGAAGTTGGAGGTCTTGTCAAAATTATCCAAGTATAAAGAAAAAAATACCGCATCGTAATTATTTTTTGCTGTGCGGAATTCAATCTTTACTTTTTGTTCACATCTTACAATTTAGTTTGATGTATAATTATCGTATCTATTCAAGAAAACATTGGAGGAATATTATGCTTAAAAGAATTACAGCTTTTCTTCTGGCACTCATCACCGTTTTCGCTCTCGTAGGATGCCAGGGCGGCGGCAATGAGGAAGTAACCACCGACGCTCCCGAGGCAAACACAAGCGAAGAGATCACCGAGGCTCCCGTTGTTTCCGTAGACCTTGACGCAACTGCTCTCGCGGAATACGTTATCCGCAGACCCGAGAACGTCAAGAACGAAAGCATCGAGGCAAGCATTCAGGCTGCCAAGAAGCTCCGCGAGTCTATAAAAACCGAGATCGGTGTTGATCTCCAGCTTCTCGACGACTGGCACAAGGCTACCGAAGAGCTCCCCGCTACCGCAAAGGAGATCCTTGTCGGTAAGACAAACCGTACCGAGGCTCAGAACGTAATTGCTTCTATCAGAGCAAAGGATTACGCGATCGCATTTGAGAACGACCGTATCATTATCACCGGCGGTTCAGACGATGCTTGCGCAAAGGCGGTCGATTACTTTATCGAAAACTACATTGACTCCGCAAACAAGAAGATCAAGCTCTCCGAGCACCTTCTTGAGGTTATCGAGTACGAGTACCCCATGGGCAACATCTCGATCAACGGCGTTTCGCTCAAAGAGTATAAGATCGTTCGCCCCAAGAAGTGCGATCTCATCACCTACTACACCGCAGAAGTTATTTCCGACTACATCTTCGACAACGCAGGCTACAAGCTTGAGGTCATCGACGACAGCAAGACCGAGACCGCATACGAGCTTCTCGTAGGCGATACCAACCGCGCGGCTTCCAATATCGGCATCAGCCTCACCGCTGATCAGTACTCCCTCTCGATCTCCGAGGGCAAGGTTGTAATGCAGGGCGATTACCGCATGGTAGGCGCAGCCGCAAGCACTCTTATCAACACCTACTTCGGACTTGACGGCAAGGACGTTGACGTAACCAATCTTCCCACCGCTCCCGCAGCAGCAGAGTTCACATTCAAGAAGGCTACCTCGGGCATTATGATGATCGGCGACGGTATGAGCGCAGTTCACTTCGCAGCGGCTGTTGATACCAAGGTCATCTCCGAATTCGTAGCTGACACTCTTCCCTACAAGGCAGAATGCACCACAGCTTCCTATTCTGTACTTTACAAGGGCAAAGCTTACACCGACTCTGCGGCATCGGCTACCGCTCTTTCCAGCGGTTACAAGACCATCAACAGCTACCTTGGCGTTGACCACAACAAGAAGGAAAAGCAGAACATCCGCGAGCTTGCTCACGAATCCGGAGCAAAGACTGCTGTTGTAACCACCGATAAGATCACCGGCGCAACTCCCGGCGGTTACCTCTGCCACTACCCCGACCGCGATGCAACCGCAAAGCTTCAGGCACAGATCGACACCCTTATCAAGAACGGCGAGGTCAATTACACCTACGGTGCAGGCGCAAACAATAAGGTAAGCCTCGTACCCTACACCAAGGAAGCTCTTTCCATCATCGCTACAGAAAACAACCCCTTCTTCATTATGATCGAGGAGGCTTACATCGATAAGAACTCCCACAACAACGACCTTACCAAGACCACCGCAAGCGTTAAGAACTACGACCAGGTCATCGCATACTGCATCGCTTACACAATGGTTCGCGCCGACGTTATGCTCGTTATCACCGCTGACCACGACTGCGGAAACCTCTCCAAGAAGGCAAACGGCGAATACGTTTACAACTCCGACAACCACACCAACAAGAACGTTCCCGTATTCGCTCTCGGTGACGGTGCCGCTGAGCTCCTCTCCAAGAAGGTTATCGACAACACCGATATCCCGAAGGCATTCGCTAAGATCTTCGGTTCGGAGAATTTCGGATCGTAAATTTAGTGCAGAATGCAGAGTGCAGAATTAATGTGATTTTTCTCGCAAGCTCGAAAAATATCTGTGCGATAATTCAATTTTGCTTTGATAAAACATAGTCAAATTGTAACTAATAACAACTAAAGAAAAATACTCGGAAATCAATGAAGATTATTTCAAAGATTTCCGAGTATCTTTTTATTTTACCCCAACTATCGTTTGTCGCATAACAACCGTTTATCAAAGCAAAACGAAATTTTTGTATTTATTATTTCTGAGCTGCGCGAGGAAATTTTCCACAACTCTGCACTCTGCATTCTGCATTCTGCACTCGCTTTTAACCATTCACCTCATACCCGAAATACTCCCTGACAGCGGCGGAATAATTCGCGATCGCGCGGCAGAGCGGGTCGATGTCCTCCTCCACTCCGTCCGAGAGCTTATACGCGCAATATTCGGTTATGCTGTAGGAAAATACGTAATCGTACTTGACCTTCTTTCCGTCGGTCTGGCAGAGTCTGAAATAATAGGTATCGGCAAACTGCTTTGCGGAGATATCGTCAAGGGTGAAGGAGCCTTCCTCGTCGGCAAGCGAGTAGGTCTCGTTGCCCTTCACGAGATAGGACGAGATATCCTTACCCGCGGCATCGGCTTTAGCCTTGAGCGCGCGGTAATCGGCATCCGTCCAGACGAGGAGCGAAAGATCCGAGCTTCCGATATCGCCCTCGGTGTGCAGACGAAGCGCAACGTTATCGAGCAGAACGAGCTGCGCCGAGGTTACGTGAACCGTGGAATCGCATCCGACTATCGGCGCGGGATTGGCTTTAACAAGAACAGAGCTGTCGCCCGAGATCCCTCTCTTATCCTCAGGGAGGACGGAGTTTACCGGGGATGAGGAATTGTATCTGAAATACTCCTGCGCCTCGGTGCCGTAATTGAGCATCGACGAGAGGAGATTATCGAAGACCTCGCCGCTGCCGTAGCTTGCTATGACATAATCGGCGGGAGAATAGGAAAGAGCCGCGCTTCTGAGCTCTCCGACTGCTCCGAGAGAGGTCGATCTGATGCATATCTGAACGCTCAGATCATCTCCCATCTTTCGCGCGGGGATACTGTCGGTCGTAAAGACGTAAATGCCGTCCTTTGCGGAATCGGGCTTATATTCGCTGACGTTGCCCGCGGCATCGGTCGCGATCATCAGAACACTTGCGTTTTTAAGCGAGGATATACCGTCGACACGTGCGGTGAATCGAAGGGATACGTTATCGCTCAGGAGAAGGCTGACGGACGTGAACTGCATGTCCGCGGTATACGAGGTGTAGATATACTCCCCACCGCTGACCGTCTCGCTGACCAGTCCGCTGTTTTTGAGAGATTCAACGGGAATCGACGATCGGACGATTCCGCCGTTCAGCTCAAAGGAATAACTGCCGCTGTCAAACGAAAAGCTCATAAGCGAGAGCGTGATCCCCCCACCGAGCTTGGTATCTGCGGTAAGCTTAATATCGCCGAGAGCGAGAATATTGTAGCTGTATCTTGCCGTATCCTTTGCGGCGCTTATCGCTTCCGAGAGGCTCGATTGAGCGTCTCTTGAGATAAGCTTACTTCCCTCATACTTTTCGAGAAGCAACGGCGGAAGATCGGCGACCTTCCTCGTATAAGTCGGAAGACAGCACCATCCGAGCTTTCCGTTATAGTTCGTGTAGCCCCAGCCGTCCTTTATTTCGGTAACGTACATTTGCGTTCCTGTAGGCATTACGTCCAGAGTGGAATAACCGGTACCGGGTCCGCTGCGGAGCTTCATTCCCGCGTAATACGTGATCTCATAGATACCGAGAGTCGAGCTCGGATCGGAGGGAACGTCGATCTCATTTCCGCCCCCCATAGCCGCGGTCAGCTCCTCGTCCTCAAACCAGATGAGTCCCTCGAGGGTGTATGCATTTGTTCTTCCGTAATAGGCAACGAGCTGGTCAATCGTGCATTTGATCGCAGAGCCTTCCTTATAAACCTTTCCTCCGAGGGTGAGATTGAAGCTGTCCGAGAAGTAGACGTAGCCGTCTATGATTCCGTGGATGAGGAATGAATGACCGTACTTCTTGCCCGCAGTCGTGCTTGTCCATTGGAAGCCGACGAGGACGTCGGTCACAACGTCTCCCTGTGCGGCGATCCTTTCAAGAGTCTCCTTGAAGGTTGCGTTGGTTGCGGGATAGTTATGTACCTTGCGTCCGCCGCCGGTATAGGAGAGATCCTTGTAGTTGTCGTATTCGTCGTTGCCGTTACCGCCGACGTATCTTGTATTGATACCGAGAAGCAGGAGTTGGGTATTAACATAATGTGCGCAATAATTCTTGAAGGTTGAATAGCCCGTATATCTCTTCGCCCATGCGTATGTATATTCAATTCTTTTGACAAGATCCGAGCCCGTTGGGATCTCAACCTCGGCGTAGGTCGGGAAGCTGAGCATAGGGATCAGCATACAGACGCAGAGCGCAAACGCGATCACTCGCGGGAGCTTTTTATATTTATATGTATTCCGATTCTTTGCGGACACCTTTTGTTCCTCCGTAAGATCAAGGCAGTTATAGCATTAATTGTATTAATATAATCATATTTTATCATCTTTTATCATATCTTGTCAAGGGGTGGCGGCAAAATTTACATATATGGGCATTAACTGTTTACAAGGGGCAAATAATTTTGGCTGATATTTCCTCGGGGACATGCAAAAAATGTAAGGTTCTGTAATATAATCAAATATTACGAATCAAGAGGTGCGACATGCTGAATCTACTTTCTATTCTCTCCCGACTGCTCCACTTAATGCTCGGAATATCCACTACGAACAACTTCCCTCCGCCGCTCGACAAAAAGGAAGAACACGAGGCATTTCTTCTTGCCAAGAAGGGTGACGCAAAAGCTCGCGAGAAGCTGATCGTCCACAATCTCCGTCTCGTATCGCATATCGTGCGAAAATATTATTCTACCGCAAAAAACCAGGAGGATCTTGTCTCGCTCGGCACTCTCGGGCTTGTCAAGGCGGTCGATTCCTTCGATCCGATCCACGGCGCGCGCTTTGCGACCTACGCCGCAAAATGCATCCAGAATGAAATACTGATGCATTTCCGTTCCCAAAAAAAGCTGCAGAACGAGGTTTCGATCAACGAAGCCATCGACACAGACCGCGACGGCAATCCGCTTACTTATGAGGATATCATCAGCACGGACGAGAATATGGCGGAGGATCTCGACCGAAAAATGCTCGCCGAGCGCGTTCTTGCCTATACACATAGCATTCTTACGGTTCGAGAGAGGCAAATCATTTATCTCCGCTACGGAATAGGAGGAGGAAAGCCGCAGACACAGAAGGAAACTGCGGTAAAGCTCGGGATATCACGCTCCTACGTCAGCAGGATAGAAAAGTCTGCCCTCGAAAAGCTGCGGAGTGCTCTTGAAAGTTGATATCTTCGGTCGCGGAATTATTCTATGAAGTATTTGTGAAAATTTTCATAAAACTGTTGAATTTGGGATGAAAAAATGGTATAATTGTTGAACAGTATTTCATGTTGCGCAGACAAACGCAATATAGAAGCCAAACCACTTCTACCAAAAGAAAGGAAGATTTCAGATGAAACTTAATATTCGTCTTATCGCGCTTCTTCTCACAATGATCATGGCGCTCAGTCTCTTTGCCGCCTGCGACAGCGAGCCCGCAGAGACTACCGCTCCCGAAAATGATCAGACCACCGAAGCTCCCGCAGATTCCACCGGTGAGGAGACTGAGGCTCCCGTGTCGGGAGAGCGCACGTCGTTTGACCTTATCGTAAACGGTGAGGCTCAGGCAATGATCATCCGTCCCAAGGACCTCGGCTCCGACAATCCCCAGGTTGCGGCAGCTGTCAAGATCCGTAACAAGATCGAGGACACCACCGACGTCAAGTTCAAGATGGGCGATGACTTCAAGAAGGCTACCGAGGAATTCGACGCTTCGACCATGGAGATCCTTGTCGGTAACACCGCACATCCCGAGGTTGCAGAGGCGATCAAGGACCTCAAGTACGGCGACTATGCTGTAAGAGCAGTTGGCAACAAGATCGTTGTTTTCGGTTTCACCGAGGGCGCTATCAACCACGCCGCAAACCTCTTCGCTAAGCTCATTGCCGACTACAAGACCGAGCAGGGCGTATCCATTCCCGTTGAGGCTCTCAACATTTCGGGTACTCACTCCGGTTCTCAGGAGCTCTCCATCCTTCCCGCGTTCGAAGGCGCTACATTCTCGGGTACATACCAGTCCAATGTTGCATGCGAAGAGATCATTCTCGGCAATGCTACCGTTGATAACTACAACGCTTATATCACCAAGCTTGAGGGCGAGGGCTACACCAAGTACACAAGCAGTGATTTCAGCGGAAACCTCTTTACCACTCTTTACAACAAGGAATACACCCTCAACGTAGGCTACTACAAGCCCTATGACGAGTGCCGTATCATTATGGAGCCCTTCTCAGAGGAAACTCTCATCGGCACCGAGGCTGACAACAAGTACAAGGTAGTCACCACCTCTCAGGTAACTATGATCGGTTGCGAGTACAAGAAGGGCGACGGAAGCTACGTTGGTAACGGTCTCTGCCTCCTCTTCAGACTTGCAGACGGACGTTTCGTAATCGTTGACGGTTCCTTCAACAGAGCCCAAGCCGCAACCACCCTTGTTAACATCATCAAGGAGCAGGCTAAGGAATATGCAACCGGCAAGGATATCACCATCGCTGCTTGGTTCATTTCCCACTCTCACGGCGACCACAACGGCTGTCTCAACAGCCAGAACAGCGCATTCAAGCAGTTCACGGTTGAGCGCGTTATCGCAAACTTCATGACCGACGCAGAGCGCGAAAGATCTATGGCTTCCTCCTACAGCGGAAACTGGTCTAACGGCGAAGGCGGCGGCGACGACGGCACAAGAAATGCGGCTGCAGCTCTCGGTGCGGACTTCATTCCCTGCCACGTAGGTCAGCGTTTCTTCTTCGCAGATACCGTATTCGAGATCCTCTACACCGTTGAAAGCTACGGTCCTACCGTTGTTAACGCTCTCAACACCTCCACAATCCTCGTCCGTGCCATCACCACCGACGCAAAGGGCAACTCCAGCTCCACCATGGTAATGGGTGACTGCACAGGCCCCGCAATGGCAATCTGTAACAAGATGTACGGAACCGATATGAGATCCCAGATCGTTCAGGTTGCTCACCACGGTTACACCACTTGGGGTAACGACTCCGCTATGGCAACCGCTTACAGATACATGGCTCCCGAGATCGTTCTCTGGCCTCAGGGTGAAGCTGCATTCCCGAACTACAAGGAAAAGTCCTACAACAAGGTTCTTTGGGACGGCACCAACAAGAACTTCCAGGAACTCTACGTTGCAGGCTGGAGCGGCAACCAGTTCATCGTTCCGCTTCCCTACAACGGAGAAACAAGCTCCATTACCTCCATTCTCCAGACAAGAGGTTAATCATTACATAAAAAGCAACCGCGGCTTTCGCCGCGGTTGCTTTTGTATTAATAGTATTGTTTGAATGCGTATGTATATACGAGAGCTATGATTATTACGATGAGGATCACGGCGATTATTACGAGGACCATGATCATCGCGGAGGTTCCCTTGACGGGAGGCACGGATACCTGAAGTCCGCCGGAGGTATTCTCCGAAGAAGTATCGCCGGGGTTCACGTTCGATGACGATTCGGGATCGGTTACGGGATCAGTCTCGGTCGGCTCGGGAATATTCTCTCCGATGAGGATAAAGCGTCCGATGCGTTCGACCGTGAAGCTGAAGCCTTCCGCGGTCTCGGCAGGGGTGTAGCGTCCGAGATCTGTATCATAAATCATAAACGAAGCAAATTCGGTTTCGGGAAGATCATATTTTACGGTATAAGTGATATCGCCCTTCGGTAAGAATTTCTCTCCCGTTACGGTTACGAAGGTGAATTCGAAAACATCGAGGACAGTATATTTTCCTCGGTCAAGTCCGGAAATCAGCGAATCAAGCTCCTCGGCGGTCAATTTGTCTGTCTGCTTTTCACCGCGGAATGTCGAGGAATAGGGGAAATATGAGTCTGCTGAATTGAGAGAGGCAGAAAAATCGCCGCTTGTCAGAAGCTTTTCAAGCTTCGGAACGCTTCTTGTTTCTATAAAGGAGCAATCAGTACATTTTCTCTCCTCCGAGCCTTCGGACTCACCCGTAGGCTCCTTAGTCATTGTCCAGATAGCGAAGCTATGACCGAGGGGATCGATCGAGAGAACGGTCACCTCTGCGGAACAAACGGTGCAGAAGGTCTTCGAGGTTCCGCTTTCGGTACAGGTGGGTGCGAGAACGATCTCGATCTGTCCCTCCGTATGTCCGAGCGGAAAGATATCGCTGACGGTTACGGCGTCGCCGCAAACCATGCAGTAGGTCGTTGTTGTGCCCGCCTCTGTGCAGGTCGGTGCCTTTGTCTGAACTGGCATGCTCTCACTTCCGTGTCCTGTTGCGGGAACTGTTCTTCTCGAAACGGTTTCGTTACAGATTAGGCAGGTCGTGGTCTCTTCTCCGGGCTCTGTGCAAGTCGGTGCCTTGGTGCGCTTGAACTCGCCTTCCTTATGTACGTGCGAAGATGAAACGACGACCTCGACCTCGAGATTGAGCTGAAGTCCGCCATAATGGAGTGTAACTGTTTTCTTGCCTATCGTTGAGGTATCGAATCCGGTAAAGAGGATATCGTCCGAGACTGTTTTAGTTGTTCCGTTGTTGTAGGTGACCATGACCGAAAGTCCCGTCGGGTCAAACGCCTCGTTCTCGGCGTAGACAGTCTTTTTCGGATAGGACGCGATCTTGATGCTCTTTATCTGAACGTCGGTTACGGTTACCTCGAATTCGGCTTCCTTGATGAAGTCGCGCTCGGAATAGACTACCTTGATCTTTTTGACGCCTGCGGTCTTGATATCGCCGTCAACGAGGACCTTCGAGCTTACGTCCTCGACAACGCCGTTTTCATAAAGCGCAACGACCTTGATACCCGAGATATCGAGCACCTCGCCTATGTAATAGGAGAGCTTCGTCGGCTTCTTCTCGATGTTGATCATAAGAAGCGCGGGCTCAACTACGTTTACGGTATAGGTAGCGGTGAGATTCTTGTACTTGACTGTAACGGTCTTCTCGCCGATCGTGTTGGAGCTGAAGCCCGAAACGGTGAAGCCCGTCTCAAGCAGAGCAGTTTTTCCGTTGCTGTAGACGACCGAAACGGCAAGTCCGTCTCTGTCTTCCTTATCGCCGACGAAATAAACAAGCTTCTGCGGCTTGACGATCTTGAGCTCATCCTCGGTGACGACCTCGACTGTGAAGGTCGCGGTGCAGGAGGTATCGGGATAGGTGACGGTGACCGTCTTTGTGCCGACCTTCTTTGAATCAAAGCCCGAGCACCACTCGGTCTTAATAACGTCGGAAAGGACCTGTCCGCTCTCGTATTTCAGCTCGAGGCGAGCACCCGAAAGATCAAGCTCCTCGCCTACGAGGTAGAGATTTTTTATAGGTTGATCCGAAACGCTGATCGATACGGGCTTCTGATTCGGGTCGATCGGTACCCAGGGGAGCTCGTCCGCGTGTGCTCCGATGGCAAAAGCCAAGATGAGCAGCAAGAGCGCAACCGCTCCCGCCAATATTTTATATTTTCTGAAATTCATATATAATCCTTTCGGCAAACGCCTTGCATGTCGAAATTTCTGCATAACATTTAAATTATATCATATAATATCGATATTTGCAAGTTGTTTGTCGAAAGGAAAAAAACTTTTACAACTTGTTAACGCTTGGGCTTGCTTCTGACGCAGAAAGCGGCAATAAGTCCGAATACAAGCGCCGCAGCTGTACCGCCCGCGGCAGCCGTGAGACTACCGGTAAGCGCACCGAGAAATCCGCGCTCGTCGACAGCCTTTCGGACTCCCTCGGAGATAAGATAACCGAATCCCGTCAGCGGAACCGCCGCTCCCGCTCCCGCGAGATCGGCGATATGGCCGTAAACTCCTATTGCACCGAGAAAAACGCCCGCAACAACGTATCCAACGAGGATGCGCGCGGGGGTAAGCCTCGTTCTGTCGATCAGGATCTGCGCGATGGCACAAAGCGCGCCGCCGACCAAAAATGCCCATACATAGGGTAATATACCGTTCATTCCGTCACCTCATTTGATTTTTGCCGAGGGCGAGCGCAGATGAAGAAGATGCGCGACCGCGGGAATCGCGAGCCCCTGTTTGAGGCTCGATGGGCTCATCATCGCGCCCGTGCCGTAGATCAAAATATTCGAAAGCTCGCCTCTTTTGAGCTTCGGCAATAGATGTGATGCGAGAACCACCGCAGAGCAACCGCATCCCGAGCCGCCCGCGTGAACGTCCTGCGCTTCAAGGTCATAGATCATCAAGCCGCAATCCGAAAGCTTTTCCGATGAATCAACGCCCGACGCCGAAAGAAGCTCGCCGAGTATCGAAACCCCCTCCTGCCCGAGGTCACCGCTGATGACCATATCGTAATCGTCGGGGGACGTAGACGTCGCTTCAAAATAATTCAGAAGAGTATCAGCCGCCGCAGGTGCCATAGCCGCGCCCATATTTGCCGCATCGGTTACTCCCTTCTCGACAACTATCCCGGGGAAGGCATCGGCAACGCAAGCAAAGACGGAATCAGGCGAGACATCGTTTTCATTCGCAACGACAAATGCGCCCGCGCCCGTTACGGTCCATTGAGCCGTCGGTGTTCGCTGACCGCCGTATTCGAGCGGATTGCGGTACTGCCTTTCAGCCGCGGCATTATGCGACGATGTTACAGCCGCCGCGCGGCGAGCGATACCTTTTGATACGAATACCGAAGCGAGCATCAAGCCCTCCGCCGCAGTCGAGCAGGCTCCGTAGAGCCCGAAATAGGGTATGTCATATTCAAGCAGACCGTAAGCCGACGAGACGCATTGATTTAGCAGATCGCCCGCAAAAAGCGCGTCGATATCCCGAGGCTTCATCCCGAGCTTGCTTATCGCAGATGCAAGCACGAGCCTCTGCATCTCACCCTCGCTTTTCTCGAAGGTCTTCTGACCGAAGCGGTCGGAGGGATCGTGAAAATCAAAGCATCCGCCGAGCGGTCCCTCAAATTCCTTTCCTCCTACCGCGCTCGACGAGGAGATTATGACCGCACCCGCGGTATCTATAATTCTTCTGTTCGCTTCCATTATTTTCTCCAAAACTGATTTTTCACAATATATTTTCTCACCAAACTATTGATTTATTCACGATAATATGGTAAAATAATTCGGAGGTGTAATTATTATGAATACATATACTATCAGCAATGACTTTTTAACCGTAAAGCTTTCCGAGATCGGAGGCGAGCCGCTTTCGATCTCGATGAACGGACACGAATATCTCTGGCACCGCGACCCCGCTTATTGGAAGTCGAGCGCGCCCATTCTCTTTCCCGCTGTAGGCAGACTCCGCGGCGGTGAATGGACCGACGGCGGCGTTGCCTATCCGATGGGCACCCACGGCTTTGCAAGACATCAAAAAATGTCTGCGGTTGCACTTCGCGATTTCGCGGAGTTTACATTGACCGATAACGAAGAGACACGCACGGCTTATCCTTATGCTTTCACGCTTCGACGCCGCTTCAAGCTCGCTAAAAATTCAATTATCGAGAGCATCACGGTCACGAATACCGACGAGCGAGACATCTATTTCGGCATCGGACTTCACCCGGGCTTTATGCTTCCCGAGGGACGCGCACGCCTCTCTCTCGAATGCTCGGAGCAGCCGCGCCGTCAGCTTCTCTCGCCTCGCTTCTTTATGGCGGACGAAAGCGAGCCCTATGAGCTCAGCGACGGAAAATACATCGATCTCAACAATTCGCTCTTCGACAACGACGCCATCATCCTTACGGGTGTAAAGAGCGCGACTCTCGAATCTCCCGATTCGGAAAGAAGCGTTACCGCTATCTTCCCCGACGCAAATTACGTAGGCTTCTGGCAGCCGATGCATACCGATGCCCCATTCCTCTGCATCGAGCCCTGGCAGTCGCTTCCCGCATCCGATGCTCCCGAGGGCACCGACCCCGATCGCATCTGCGACCGCAAGGGCTTCATCCAACTCGAGCCGGGAAGATCCTACGTCTTCAACTGCACGTATATTTTTAAGTAAAAATAAAAAACCAATAAGGAGAATCACAATGAAAAAACGCATCATTTCCCTGATCTGCGCTCTTCTCGTGCTTCTGCCCACGATCGTTGCATGCTCGGAAACACCTATCGATCCCGCAGGTACCGATGATCAGAGCAAGGCTCCCGAGGGCAATTCGGTTACTACGACCGCGCCCATAGCGACCGAAGAAGAGACCACATCCTATCCCGTACCCGAGATCAAGGATCTCAACGGCTACACCTACCGCATTTTTGTTGCAAGCAACGAGATGTGGGGTCCCGTACACTTTGCTCCCGACGGTGAGCAGAACGGTAACCTCATCAACGACGCCCTCTACCGCCGCGAGGCATTCATCGAGGAAAAATACAGCTGTAACGTAGAGTACACCATCGACTCGAATCTGCTTCAGACCCTCGGCAACCACGTTTCCACCGGTACAGACCTCTGCGAGGCAGTCTATATGTCCGGAACCAACACCTTCAGCGCGGCTACAAGCGGCTACGTTCTCGATATCAACAGTCTCGAAGGCCTTGAGCTCGAGCAGCCCTGGTGGGATCAGCGTATCCAGAAGGAATACCTCATCGGCGACCGTCTCTTCACCCTCGAGGGCGATATGAACATGCTCGACGAGCTCCGCACCATCTGCGTTGTATTCAACAAGGAGCTTTACAACAACTTCAACTTCAACGAGCTTTACGGCACTCCCTACGAGCTTGTTGAGAACAACAAGTGGACCTACGACACTCTCCTTGAGATGATCAAGGGCGTTACCTCCGAGCCCGCTACCGAGGACGGTATGTGGGGTATGGTAAGTGAAGTTTCGGCTCCCTACTACTTCTTCCTCGGTCAGGGTGAAAAGACCCTTACCAACAACGGCGGCGAATTCACCGTAAACATCGGCGCAGAGTCTGTAAGCAATATGCTCCAGAAGACCATCCAGCTCACCAAGAACCCCGACGTTATGATCGTTAACAACGGTGTATGGTTCGGCGGCAGCGACGTTTGGAACAACGCTACAAAGGTCTTCAAGAGCGGCAACGCACTCTTCCGCTCCAACGCTCTCTCCTCCGTAAACGGTCTTCTCGACATGAGCAGCGACTACGGTATTCTCCCCGTTCCGAACAACGGCGTAACCAACGAATACTACTGCTACGTATCGGGCGGTAACCATCATCCCCTCTCCTTCCCCTCCAACCTCGCAAACGTTGAGGACGCTATGCTCATCACCGAGGCAATTACATACTACTCGAGATTTACCACCTCCGAGTCCAACGCTAGCCTCCGTGATGCATTCTACTACGTTCTTGCCGACTACCGTCTCGCACGTTCTCCCGAGGACACCAGAATGCTCGACATCTTCTTCGATTCCAAGACCTTTGACGTCGACCAGGCTGCAAAGATCACGGGTCTCGAGAGCAGCATTTGGGCTCTTGCTAAGGCTGCCAACGTAGACGGCGTAGCTTCCTCTATCACAAGCACCTCCAAGACCGCTAAGAGAAGCATCCAGAACTTCCTTAACGCGCTGGATAAGTATTACGACTGATTTAGTTGCTAGTTACTAGTTACTAGTTGAAGGTAGATTTTCGCTGACGCGAAAATCAGATTTAATATAAAACAACCGCAAGGCTTTTGCCTTGCGGTTGTTTTATTCGGTTTCGTTTACTCCGAGAATATCGCAGATTTCTTTTTTGGTCTGACGGAAATGGGTCAAGCCGTAGAAAGTAAATTCGGTCTTCGGTTCAAAGCCTTCCGCGTTTGATTCGTATACGGTATTTCCATTGAAGCTGAAATGACCGCAGTTGAATATCTTTTCAAGTGCGTTTTGTTCAAATCGGAGGTTTTCAATCTCGGTGACGGTGTATTTTACGCGCACGTGTCTGCTGCGATGCTTGAAATTATTGCTTCTTGCTCTTTGATGATAAGTAAATTCCATATAGTCTTTATCAATATAGATCTTTCCGGTAGTTACTGTTGTCATGGAAACCAATAATACCAAAACAACAAATATACTTTCGATAAAATATAACCAAAAAAGCTCTGCGTCTTCGCGTGCTTCAATCACGCCGGCGATAATAAAAAACAGACCAAACGCGAAACTAGAGATTAAAGAAAATGGTTGGAGCAATGATGCTATCCTGCTCAGTTTTAAAACTCTGCGTTCCATTTGCGCACCTCCTTTTTCATCATTATATCATACTCACCGAAAAAAGTCAAGGGAGCCGAATCCGACTCCCTTGATATTTATTTTGCATGCTTCGCTAAGCGAAGCGGAGCATTCTTGCCTTTTGCATTAATTAATACATGCCTCCGCCTGCGTTCATCGCCGCATTAGCAGCAGCCACAGCCGCGGGGTCTTCCTTCTGGTTTGCTACAACAGCCTCGGTGGTGAGGATGGTGGAAGCGATGGAAGCTGCGTTCTGGAGAGCGGAACGGGTAACCTTGGTGGGGTCAACGATTCCCGCCTTCATCATGTCGCAGTAAACCTCGTTGTAAGCGTCGAAGCCCCAACCTGCCTTGCGGGAGGATACGATCTTATCAACGATAACGCCGCCGTCGAAGCCTGCGTTAGCTGCGATCTGACGAACGGGAGCCTCGAGAGCCTTGAGAACGATCGAAACACCGGTCTTCTCGTCGCCGTCAACGGTCTTGAGGAGCTTAGCAACCTCGGTGATAACGTTGAGGTAAGCGGTTCCGCCGCCGGGAACGATACCCTCTTCTACAGCCGCGCGGGTTGCGTTGAGAGCGTCCTCGATACGGAGCTTCTTCTCCTTCATCTCGACCTCGGTAGCCGCGCCGACCTTGATAACAGCTACGCCGCCCGCAAGCTTCGCAAGTCTTTCCTGGAGCTTTTCCTTGTCGAAGCTCGAGGTGGTGTTCTCAAGCTCGCCGCGGATCTGTGCAACACGATCCTTGATAGCCTCGGAGTCGCCTGCGCCGTCAACGATGATGGTGTTTTCCTTTGTAACCTTAACCTGGCGTGCACGGCCGAGATCAGCGATGGTGGCATCCTTGAGCTCGAGACCGAGATCGGAGGTGATAACCTGACCGCCGGTGAGGATAGCGATATCGCGGAGCATTTCCTTTCTCTTCTCGCCGAAGGAAGGAGCCTTTACAGCGATGCAGGTGAAGGTGCCGCGGAGCTTGTTGAGGATGATGGTGGTGAGAGCCTCGCCGTCGAGGTCCTCAGCAACGATGAGGAGCTTCTTGCCTGCCTGAACGATCTGCTCGAGGAGGGGGAGAATATCCTGAACTGCGGAGATCTTCTTGTCGGTGATAAGGATGAAGGCGTCGTCGAGAACGGCTTCCATCTTCTCCATATCTGTTGCCATATAGGGGGAGATATATCCGCGGTCGAACTGCATACCCTCAACGACCTCGGAGGAGGTCTCAGCCGACTTGGATTCCTCAACGGTGATAACGCCGTCAGCGGTAACCTTATCCATAGCGTCTGCGATGAGCGCGCCGATAACCTCGTCGCCTGCAGAGATGGTTCCTACGCGAGCGATATCCTCGGAGCCGTTAACGGGCTTGGAAATGTCAGCGAGGCACTCAACAGCGCGGTCGATAGCCTTCTTCATACCCTTGCGGAGGACCATGGGGTTCGCGCCTGCGGTAACGTTCTTCATACCCTCGTGGATCATTGCCTGAGCGAGGAGGGTAGCGGTGGTAGTACCGTCGCCTGCCGCGTCGTTGGTCTTGGTAGCAACTTCCTTTACGAGCTGTGCGCCCATATTTTCTGCGGGATCGTCAAGCTCAATCTCCTTTGCGATGGTAACACCGTCGTTGGTGATGAGGGGTGCGCCGTACTTCTTGTCAAGAACTACGTTTCTGCCCTTCGGGCCGAGAGTGATCTTGACGGTATCAGCAAGCTTATCAACGCCGCGAAGAAGGGCGTTTCTGGAATCAATTCCGTAGTAAATATCTTTTGCCATAATTCAAAATTTCCTTTCGATTATTCGATAACTGCGAGAATATCCTTCTCTGCGATGATGGTGTATTCAACACCGTCGAGCTTGACCTCGGTGCCCGAGTACTTAGCCGCGATGACCTTCTGTCCAACCTCGAGAGCAACGGGGATAATAACGCCGTCGTCGTTCTTCTTTCCGGGGCCGACTGCAACTACTTCTGCGATCTGGGGCTTTTCCTGTGCGCTGGCGGTAAGGATGATGCCGCTCTGGGTCTTCTCTTCAGCTTCGACGAGCTTGATAACAACTCTGTCTGCAAGCGGTTTGATGTTCATTTTTATTCCTCCTAAAATGTAAAAGGCATATGCCTCAAAAATTTACTATGGTTTTTGGCACTCTTTTTGTTCGAGTGCTAACTTACGACTATAATTGTACTACAAAATCTCAAAAAATCAAGTACCTTTCCCTCAAATTAACATATTGTTCACATAATTTTTAGCACACGAGAAAGGAATTGCCAACAATTTTCGAGCATATCTTCTATAAAGAGGTGATTTTATGCTTGAATTTATAAATTCCCGTATAATCGGGACGGTTTTGCCGATCGCTCTGCTCGGCGTAGGCGTTTTCTTTATTATATATATGAAAGGACTTCCTTTAATACGACCGCACGCGATAATTGCACCCTTTTTGCGAAAAGAGGAGAAAAGTGGGGAGTGGATCAGTCCGCGCTCGGCTCTGTGGCTTGCTCTCGGCGGTGTTCTCGGGGTCGGAAACATCGTCGGTGTTTCGGCAGCGATATTCTTCGGAGGTGCGGGAGCGGTATTCTGGATGTGTGCCTCTGCGGTAATTGCCGCGGTTCTGAAATACTCCGAAACTCTGCTTGCTCTCTCGCGGAGAAAAAACGGACGTCCTTCGTGTACTTCGGATTACATTAAAGATTCGCTTGCCGAAAGAAAGCATCCGCGGCTCGGGGCGTTCCTCGGCATCTGCTTTGCGCTTCTCTGCCTCCTAAATTCCCTCTCGCTCGGATGTGTGATCCAAGTCAACGCGATGGTCGGGGTTTGCAAGGATATTTTGAAGATTGATCCGATGATAACAGGAGCCGTCTGCGCTCTGCTGATGATCGCGGTCTCATCGGGCGGACTCAAGAGGATATCGGGCGCGACAAACAAGATCGTTCCCTTTATGACACTTCTCTTCTGCCTGCTTTCGGTTGCCGCACTAATAATAAGATCGGAGAGAATACCGAACGCGATCGCGGAGATTATGACGTCGGCGTTTGATTTTGAAGCCTCAGGCATCCTCGGCGGTGTAGGCGGATTTTTCATATCAAGGAGTGTGCGGCTCGGAGTTATGCGCGGACTTATCAGCAACGAGGCAGGCGCGGGAACTTCTCCTATGGCGCATTCTGCGTCATCAACAGATTCGCCTGTCGAGCAAGGATTTCTCGGCATACTCGAGGTTTTGATCGACACAGTATTTCTCTGCACGCTGACCGCGCTCGTCATACTCATAAGTTACCCCGAGGTCGAGCGTTTCGGTGACAATTCGGTAATGATGACGGTCTCAGCGTATTCCGAGGCACTCGGAGATTGGGCTGATCCCGTGATGTGCGGGCTTGTACTGCTTTTCGGGCTTGCAACGGTCTTCTGCCAATGCTTTTACGGTCAGGCGTGTCTTTCTTATCTGACAAAAAGCAAAGCCGCGAAGATCATTTTGACGGTCGCATACGGAACGGCGGCGATCGTAGCATCACGAACGCCGCCGGGCTCTGTATGGGGTCTTGCCGATCTCTCGATCGGAATTATGACCTTGATAAATATTTCTCTGCTTATTCTTGAAAGGAAACGGATACGTAAGGAAACTCTGAATTACTTCATTAACTGAAGATAATATTCCTCAACCTCGCGTGCGAATCGCTCGGAGGTGTATTTTGCGAGATATTTTTCCTTTGCCGCAACGGAATGCACAATCAGCTTTTCTCTGTCGCGGTAAAGGGACTCGATGGCATCGGCGAACTCCTCGTAATCGTTTCGGTCGCAGACGATTCCGCAACCCTCTGCAATTCTTTCGTTACCGGGAAGATCTGATACCACGGGCACAATTCCGAGGCTCATACCCTCGATAAGCGCGAGATTTGAGGTCTCCGTGCCTACCGAGCAATTAACGTTCACGTCGCAGATATTCATAAGCGGCGCGATATCGGGGACGAAGCCCGTGACCTTGATCCTGTCGCCGTACTCACTCTCCTCGATATAATCCTCGACGTAATCTCTCTTGCTTCCGTCGCCGACTATGAGGAAATATACGTCGTCAAGTCCGCGTTCGATGCACTCGGTTGCGATATCGAGAAACTTATCGTGATCCTTGACCGGCTCGATGCGCGCAAAGATCCCGACTACAAATGCTTTCTCGGGAATACCGAGCTCGGCTTTAAGCGCGCTCTTTTCCCCGTCGGATAAAACCCGAAGCGCGGGGGCTCCGTTGTAGATCACCGTGATCTTATCGCGTGAAAGTGCCTCTGCCGCGATCGAATCAGCCGCGCTGTCATCGGTTGCGATCGCGCCGTGGAGCGTCTTCTTCCATTCCCTTACGAGCATCTGCTTATAGGGAAACTTCATAAGCTGTGCGGGCGGCATGTCCGAGCAATGCTTTGAGAGGATTATTTTCGGTACGCCCGCCGCAACTCCCGCGAATCTGCCCGTTCTCGAGGAATGGGTATGCAGGATATCGGGCTCGAGTGCCTTGATCTTTTCGGTAAGGATGGACTTCATCTCGGGAGCGGTAGATCTGTCGGCGATTCCGTACACGGTAACGACGGGAATACCGAGCGCCTCGATCTCGGGGATCAGCGCCGCATCCTCGGGGAGGATAACGCTGTATTCGAATCTTTCGCGGTCAGCCTTCTCAAGCTGATAGCGAAGAAGTCTGCCCGCTCCGCCGATATTCGAATCGGTCAGGATATGAGTGACCTTGATCTTAGCTGAGGACTGCATATGTCTTCACACTTCCTTCAAGCACGGGATCGGACGATATAACGGCGTACATTTCGTCAACACCGTCAACGAACGAAACGTCTATCTTGCCCGCAACCGCCTTCTTGAGAGTTTCACCATCCTCAAAGATATGGCAGAATTCCTTGGCAACGGTAGAAACGACTTCGTCCGCGGGAACGATATCGTTTGCCTCAGCCTTTTCCCAGAAGAGTCTTGCGGGGGCGGCATATTTGGTTTCGAGAGCGTCGATAACGTCGGCGATGACTGCGCCCGCTGTGGGAAGCTGACCCGCGCCCTTGCCGTAGAACATAGCGTCGCCGAGCATATTGCCGCGGACGAGAATGCTGTTGAAAACGTCGTTTACGTGTGCCATCGGGCAGGATTCCTTGACGAATTCGGGGGAAACGGTCGCGTAGATGCGTCCGTCCTCAAGCTTACCTGCGCGTCCGATGAGTTTTACGGAACAACCGAAGGTCTCTGCGACCTCGATATCGGTGAGCGAAACCTCTGTGATTCCCTTTGCCGTGAGCATGTCCATAGGAATAAGCTTGCCGTAGGAAAGTGCCGCGAGGATAGCGATCTTTCGGAGCGCATCGGTGCCCTCGACGTCAGCGGCGGGATTAGCCTCTGCGTAGCCAAGCTTCTGCGCATCCTTGAGGACCTCCTCGTAGGTGCAGCCCTCGTTTGTCATACGGGTGAGGATATAGTTCGTGGTTCCGTTAAGGATACCGCAGATGCCCTCGATCTCATTCGAGGCGAGGTCATTGATAAGCGGACGGATGATCGGGATACCTCCGCCGACGCTCGCTTCAAAGAGGTAGCGGACGCCCTTCTCTCTTGCAAGCTCGAGAAGCTCGTCTCCGCAATCGGCAACCACAGCCTTGTTTGCGGTGACAACGCTCTTGCCCGCCTCGAGGCAAGCACGTGTGAAATCGGATGCGGGATGGATACCGCCCATAACCTCGACTACCACCTTGACCTCGGGATCGTTCAGGATAATATTCAGATCGGTGACCACGCGGTCGGCATAAGGAGTCGACGACATATCCTTGATCTCAAGGATGTATTTAAGATAGACCTCCTCGCCGAGACGGGAAGCAATCAGCTTTTTATTTTCTTCGATAACCTTGGCAACGCCGCTTCCGATGACGCCGTAGCCCATAAGTGCAATATTCAACATTTTTCAGGGGACTCCTTTGCGAAATAAATATATTACTCATTATAATATCACATTTTTTCAAAAAAAGCAATAAAAACTATTGAAAAAGTTCTTGATTTGTGATAATATTTATATATAACAACCGATTTAAGGAGAATCATCAATGCCATCACCCATCGGAAGCAAGCGCAACGTCAAGATCTTCGTGCTTTATCTTCTTGAAAACATAAATTACCCGCTCGAATACTGTACCATCAACGACATCGTAATGCAGACAGATTACGTTATGTTCCTCGACTTTGCCGAAAGCTTCAACGAGATGGTCGACGGCGGACTCATCGACTCTTTTGAAGAGGACGGTCTTACCTACTATCATATCAGCGAAAAGGGCAAGGTCGTCGCGCAGGCGTTCAAATCCGACGTCCTTTCCTCGATCCTCGATGCCGCAATGACAGCCGCTCTGCGCTATCTTGATTTCACCAAGCGCGGAATCCTCACCGAATGCCGTATCGAAAGCGTCGACCCCAAGACGGGCAAATGCAACGTCTATTGCTCGATCACGGAGAAAAAGAAGATCATCTTCGAGGCGACTCTCGTCGTCGACAGCCTTGACCGTGCACGCAGAATGAAAGCAAACTTCGACGATCGCCCCGAGGTCATCTACCGCGGATTTACCGCGCTGATGGCGGGTAACGTCAACTTCCTTTTTGATTAAAAAACAATGGGAGCTCCCTCGAGGAAGCTCCCTTTTTCACTTTATTGTTTTTTATCAAACGCCGGGTTGAATGCGTAGAAATTCTTGCCGTCGAGTTTATCCTGAACGACTCTCATTGCATCGCCAAATCTCTGGAAATGCACGATCTCGCGCTCGCGGAGGAATCGCAGAGGATCGGTAACGTCGGGATCGTCCGACAGTCTGATGAGGTTGTCGTAGGTCACGCGAGCCTTCTGCTCTGCTGCCTGGGATTCAGCAAGATCGGCAAGGGGATCTCCCTTGACTCCGACGTACTTCATATCGAAAGGCACGCCCGATGCCGCGATCGGATAAAGTCCCGTAGTGTGATCGACGTAGTAGGGCTCGAACATCGTTCCCTTTATGTCGTCGATCGAAATATTCCTCGTCAGCTGATAAATGATCGCCGCGATCATTTCAAGGTGGGCGAGTTCTTCCGTACCTATTGACGTTTTATTTTGGTTATGATATAATATATACAGAAATTCTAATTATGCACCCATTCAGCATATGTTTTAGGGAAACATATAGCGGAGGATAGGTGCTGTGATTCGAAATCCTGATGCCCTTCCGCAATCAAAGAATGCGGGAGAATCTTTACGTCAAATAATGAAGATACTTATAGAGGACAAAATTTATGGAAGTAATTATCACACGAGCGACGAAAAAGCCAACAACTCCATCAGACGAAAAGCCGCTGAGAGTCTGTGCTTATTGCCGAGTGTCAACAGACAAGACTGACCAATGGAATTCCCTTGAGGCTCAAAAGAAATTTTTCGAGGTGGAATTTGAGCGAAATCCTAATTGGATACACTGTGGTATTTATGCCGATGAAGGTATCAGCGGAACCTCCACTGAGAAACGCGATGCTTTCAATGAAATGCTAACCGTAGCCAAAGCCGGAGAGATTGACTTGATTGTAACCAAAGAAGTTTCCCGTTTTTCAAGAAACCTGGTCGATACCATCACGATTGTAGACCAGTTGGCGAAGAAAAATGTGTATGTAAGCTTTTTGGCAGACAGAATCAACACAGCCATTCCGGAAGAGCGTGACCGCTTAGACCAGCTCGCGCTATACGCTCAGCAGGAATCCAAGCGCACCTCGCAACGTGTCCGTTGGGGACATCAGCGTTGTATGGAACGCGGAGTGATTTTTGGTCGCAAAGATATGTATGGATATAAAATCAATCGTGTAAGAAAAGGTGTTCAAGCATTTGAAATCATAGAAGATGAAGCCGAAGTGGTCCGCAATATTTTTGCGTGGTATGCCCAAGGTGACGGCACGCATGTAATTGCTAAACGCTTAGAACAAATGGGAGTGAAGAGCAAGTATCAAAATGGCTGGAGTAACACCGTTATCCTACGAATTTTGCGTCAAGAAAAATATGTGGGGGATTTGGCACAAGGTAAAACCTATACGCCAGACCCCATGACACATAAAAAGAAATATAACCGTGGGGAATCCGACACCTTCTACATTAAAGACCATCATCCGGAAAGTGCAATTATCGAGCGTGAGCTATGGGACCGAGTTCAAAAGCGTTTGATTGAAAATGCACCTCCTGACGAGATAAAAGCTAAGCACAACAACCGCTATTGGTTGTCTGGCAAAGTTTATTGCGGCATTTGCGGTGGCAGGTATGTGTCCTTACCCAAAAAGCAAAAAAACATCCCCTATAAAGCATGGGTGTGCTTTGCTAATCACCAAAGAGGTCGCCAAAAGGAAATTGTGACTGACCTTGGTGAGACCATTACGGTTGGATGTAATGCGAAGCGTGTAAATGAGCGTGTGCTTCTCATTGCGCTTAAAGACCTGCTCACATATTATTTGCGTGATGAGAAAGACAACCTCATAAACGCGATTCTCGAGCGTGTAACAAAAGTTCAAACTCAAAAGGTACGCACATCTGAGTTGGAAAAGCTTCAACGTAAACTTGATGGTATCAAGGTCAAAAAGAGTAGACTTTTGGACAAGCTTATTGATGAAATTGTTTCCAAAGCTGATTACACTGCCAAAAACCGTGAATTGGAGGAGCAGATGGAAATAATTCAAGCGCAGATTAACGAGCTCAATTCCAATTCCAAAGCTAAGGCCGAGATTGCGGAACTGTTAGCTATGAAGCAGCAAGTGGAGGAAATGGCAGGGCTGGATGATGCTGATATTAACGAGGTACTCTTTGGTCGTGTAACCAAGAAAATCGTTGTGCATCCGGAAAATATTTTGGAAATACATCTCAGCATACTCCCTGAACCAGTTTTCCTGAAGTACGAGACAGCTGGAAAAGGCACTGAGTACAATGCGATTTTCGATGTCGTGCCCAACCCCAACCAATAAAAATCAGGCGTAAGGATCGTAAAAATCCTTACGCCTTTGATTTTATTTGCTGTTGGGGCGTTTAATAGCCGCTTTCTTAGCTTTGGCAAGCTCTATTTCAGATACGATGGTTTCTCGCACCAAATCTATCAGCTGCTTTTGCTGTTCAGGGGTCAAAGACAACGCCTCTGGATTTCGTATCAGATGCGGCACACCGCGCTTGTGCGATATGCTATAGCACCCAAATGCATATAGCAGGTACTGCAAGAGCTCTTCTTGGTCGGCTATTGCAATAGCCTCTTTACATTGTGTTGTAGTCAACTCATCTTGTATAAACCTAACGAAAACAAGGAGTTCTGAATTGTTTTGAAATTGCAGAGCCCATTCATCTAATCGTGTCATAGTGTCCCTCCTCATATTCCAAAGAACCGTTCGAAGAAGCCCAGAAGCTTTTCAATAACGGTCTTTTTCTTTTCGGCACGGTTGCCACCGCCGAAGCGAGAAATGGGTGGCATCAGCTTGTCGATATCAGTACCGGTGGTTTTGACTGCGCCGTCACGGAAGGCGCTTTCAATAAACTGACGAGTTTCCTCGGGCTTCAGCTTCTCCTCCTCAATGATTGTTGCAAGCTGACGTTCCTTTTCTTCAGCAACATAGGAGCGCCATTCCACCATGACATCTGATACATCATTGATACCCGCAATAAAGGTTTCGATAAGAGCCTTCTTGCTACGAAGCTCGGGGCTGGCATCAATTGCTTTCTGAATGGTCACCAGAACCTCTTTATCGCTGCAGTGTGAGTCGTGGTACTTCTTGACCAGTAAAAGGATATAGTCGATGTTGATTTCGATTTGCTTTATTAACTCAATTTCAAAAACAATATCGTCAATGATGTCCTCTTTTTCTCCAGTCTGCTGACGATTCTTCCATTCATCGCGCAGGTCTTGATATCTGCCGAGGTAGTCCTGAAGGTCACGCTCGGAGATAAGCTCCATGCCAGCAAATTCATCGAAAGAGCTCAGCAGATTGCGCATACGCAGGATAGCACCGAAGAGCATAATGAAATCTTTCTGATTCTGTTCGCCGGTGATACGCTCTTCTGTAAGCGGGAACTTAGCAAGCAGGTCTTCCATCAGGTCTACATAGCCAGGCTTGTGAGTGCCGTCCTTTTCGGTGTAGCCGTAGTAGTAATCCTTGTAGCCGCGCATCAGCACGATACCGCCGGCTTCCTTATCGCCAAAGAGTGAGATAGCATCATCAGTGCGCTTTTGCAGGTTTCGGAAGCAAACGATATTACCAAAGGTCTTGATGGAATTCAAAATACGGTTGGTACGAGAGTACGCCTGAATAAGCCCGTGCATTTTCAAGTTCTTGTCTACCCACAGTGTGTTCAATGTGGTGGCATCGAAGCCGGTCAGGAACATGTTAACGACAATCAACAGGTCCAGCTCCTTGTTCTTCATGCGCAAGGATACATCCTTGTAGTAGTTTTGGAACTTGTCCGAGGACGTATCATAGTTGGTGTGGAAGGTGGCATTGTAGTCCTGAATAGCTCTTTCCAGGAAGTCTCTGGCTGTGACGTCAAGAGCGCTGGTATCCTCGGGGTTCTCCTCGTCCAGAATACCGTCAGACTCTTCTTCGTTAGCGCCGTAGCTATAAATAACAGCAATGCGTAGAGCCTTTGTCGGGTCAGCTTCCATCTGACGCCTGAACTCCTCATAGTAAAGCTTTGCAGCGTCAACAGAGGCAACCGCAAAGATGGAGTTGAAACCGCTGATTCGTTGCTTTTGCTTTATTTCGGCAATGGGATTACGGCTGCTTGCAGATGCGACGTCGCCGATATTTTGAAGCACGTTGTAGCTGTAAGTACGGCTACCGCGATAAGTCTTCTGGTCGAAGTGGTCTAAAATGTAAGCAGTAACCTGACGGATGCGCTCGGGAGCCATAAACGCCTTTTCGCGGTTGATGTCCCAAACATCCTTATCGTCGATATCCGGGTCCATATCCATGGTTTTGATGTAATCTACGCGGAACGGCAGCACGTTCTTGTCATTGATAGCATCCACGATGGTGTAGGTGTGAAGCTTATCACCAAATGCCTGCTCGGTTGTACGCAGAGTGGGGTTCTTGCTCACGCCTGCATTTACGGCAAAGATAGGTGTGCCGGTGAAGCCGAACAAGTGGTACTTCTTAAAGTACTTGGTGATGGCAATGTGCATATCACCGAACTGGCTGCGGTGGCACTCGTCAAAGATGATAACTATACGCTTATCAAAAACACCGTGGCCGGCATTCTTCTTAATGAAGGTAGAGAGCTTCTGAATGGTGGTAATGATGATGCGAGAGTCAGCATCCTCCAACTGCTTTTTCAGCACCGCAGTAGATGTGTTGCTGTTGGCAGCGCCCTTTTCGAAGCGGTCATACTCCTTCATTGTCTGATAGTCCAGGTCTTTACGGTCAACGACGAAGAGCACCTTGTCAATGTAGGGGAGGCGAGAGGCAAGCTGAGCCGTCTTGAAGGAGGTCAACGTCTTACCACTACCGGTGGTGTGCCATACGTAACCGCCGCCTGCAACAGAGCCCCACTTCTTATAGTTGTTGGCAATCTCGATTCGATTCAGAATACGCTCGGTAGCAACAATCTGATAGGGACGCATAACCAGCAGCAGATTCTCAGCCGTGAACACACAGTAGCGGGTAAGGATGTTCAGGATGGTATGCTTGCAAAAGAAGGTCTTGGTAAAATCCACAAGGTCGGGAATGATGCGGTTGTTGGCATCAGCCCAGAAGGAAGTGAACTCAAAGCTATTGCTTGTCTTTTCCTTTTTAACCTTATGGGAATTTGCATCCTTGATGTGGTTGAATCGGGTAGTGTTGGAGTAGTACTTGGTATTCGTACCGTTGGAGATAACGAAAATCTGCACATACTCGAAAAGGCCACTTGCTGCCCAGAAGCTATCCCGTTGATAGCGGTTGATTTGGTTGAATGCCTCACGGATGGGCACGCCACGGCGCTTCAGCTCGATGTGGATGAGGGGCAGACCATTAACCAGAATGGTCACATCGTAACGGTTGTCATGCTTAGCACCATCGGCGGTAGACACCGTATACTGGTTGATAACCTGCAGATGGTTGTTGTGGATGTTCTTTTTATCAATTAAAGTAATGTTTTTACTGGTGCCATCGTCCCTTCTCAGGACCTGCACATGGTTTTCTTGAATGAGCCTCGTCTTCTCAACGATGCTCGAATTAGTATTGGCGAGGACCTCTTTGAAAAAGCGGTCCCATTCGCCGTCGGTAAAGGTGCAGCCATTTAGTTTCTCGATCTGCGTACGCAGATTCGAAACTAAATCGGCTTCGTTATGTATTTGCAAATACTCGTAGTTCATTTCACGCAGCAAACGGATGAACTCCGCTTCAAGCATAGCTTCGCTTTGATAACCCTCGGCACGTTTGAGCTGCGATGTATATTCGGTTACAACAGTGTTTTCTTCACTTTGGGCAATAATGTTGAAGTAACTCAAACTGAAGTCACCTCCTTAAAAGTTAATAGTTTGTCCCGATAATGCTCGTACTGCTTCTGACGTAGCGCAATCTCGGAGGGAAGACCAACGGAAAGGTCATTATAGAGAGCATCAAAACGGTCAAGAATATAAACAATACGGTTTTGTTCTTCGATGGATGGCAATGGGATTTTTGCCTTGCTTATCCCAGCGGCAGAAATTGCACATATCTTTCCGCTTGAAACATACTTTTTGATTTGTTCGTGATAATCATTAGTCCGCAAACAATACGAAATGTATTTAGGGTTTTGATTATGCTTCAAAGTATAGCAAGCGTCGTGTACAGCGACATTTTCTTCACCACACCACGCAACACCTATACCGATATCTGTATTATTTTCTCCCGCTCCAACAATGATAACATCACCTTTTGCAGCATATCGCATTTTGTTGCGCAATTCTTCTCGTATGTGAGATTTAGCGGAATTAGCATAAACACCATAATGAGTATATAATTCTCCATAGTGAACACAAGGAACACCATTAGAGACCGCATCAGCATGGACAAATCTTTTTCCTCGAGTTAATGTTCCCAATGACCCGATTTCCACTTTGTTATCTGTACTTGAAGCAATAATACTATCACGATAATACTCATACTGTTGTTTTCTCGCTATAAGTTCCGCAGTAAGTTCCGCAGTAAGTTCCGTGAAATTGTCCAGTATGCGGGCAATTTCACACTGCACACGCAAAGGAGGGACGGGAATAGGGTATTTTAATACAGCATCTTTGCTTCCTCTTGGCATTTTTGCACCTTTACAATTTTGAATATCATAAAGAAAAAATTGCTCTGATGAGAGAACATAATAAAGATACTTTGGCGAAACCATGAATTCATTATCAATTTGAATGGTAAGAACATCTCCATTCGTTCCTCCATCACAATCCGCTAACCAGATTTTTCGAAGATACGGACGAATGTTGCCAATCAATATGTTGCCGGGGTGGAAAGCAATCACTACGCCACTCTCAGGAACACTACTGGCAATCGTCTTTCCCGTTTTGTTTGGCAATAAATTTTCTACTCCAACATAATTGTTTTCATCAATACCAGACGTGGCAATTCGCTCTTTAGCGTAATGGGCTACTGCACCTAATTCATAAAACTTCACACCTTTTGGGCAAAGCTCTTCTATCAATTGTTCAAGTTTTGTCATGGCTTAACCCTCAATCTCGGCAATAATTTTATCGATTTCTTCACGCAACACATTTTCTCGTGCAACAATTTCCTCGATTTCAGCGTTGAGCTTGACAATATCCACCTTTTCGCGGGTGTCCTCAGCTTCCACATAGGTGGAGACAGACAGGTTGTAGTCGTTTTCCTTTACCTCGTCATAAGAGGCAAGATGAGCAAAGTGGGGTACCTCGGCTCTGGTGGTATATTCCTCAACGATTCGGTCGAGGTTGTCGGGCGTCAGCTTATTATTGTTCGTTACCTTGATGCACTCGTTTGAGGCATCGATAAAGAGCACCTTATTGTCCGGTTTGCCCTTTTTCAGCACCATTATGCAAGTAGCGATGGGGGTGCCGTAGAACAGGTTGCTGGGAAGCTGAATGATGCAGTCAATGAAGTTGTTATCGATGAGATACTTGCGAATCTTTTGTTCTGCTCCGCCGCGATACATGATACCCGGGAAGCAAACGATTGCGGCGGTGCCGTTGCCTGCAAGCCAAGAAAGGCTGTGCATGATAAATGCCATATCTGCCTTGCTCTTGGGCGCAAGCACTCCTGCAGGAGCAAAACGGGGGTCGTTGATAAGCGTTATATCGTCATCTCCCGCCCATTTAATGGAATAAGGAGGATTAGATACGATGAGCTCAAAAGGCTCGTTATCCCAATGCTGAGGGTTTGTGAGGGTGTCCTCGCATGCGATGTCAAACTTATCAAAGCTAACGTCGTGTAAAAACATATTGATACGGCACAGGTTGTAGGTCGTGATATTGATTTCTTGACCGTAGAAGCCTTGACGCACACCGTTTTTGCCCAACACCTTTTGAGCCTTTAACAGCAGAGAGCCGGAGCCACAGGCAGGGTCGTAGACCTTGTTCACCTCGGTCTTTCCAACAGTACCGAGACAGGTCAACAGCTCGGATACGTCGGCAGGAGTGAAGAACTCACCTCCGGATTTACCCGCATTGCCCGCGTACATGCCCATCAAGTATTCGTAGGCATCACCAAAGGCATCGATTTCATTGTTCTTGTAGGCAAGCTTCATATCGGCAACGCCGATCAGAAGCTTGACCAATCTCTCGTTTCGCTTGGCAACGGTTGCACCGAGTTTATTGCTGTTAACGTCGAAGTCGTCAAACAGACCTACAAAGTCGCCTTCTGCTTCGCCGTCGCGAGAGCTTTCTTCAATATTTCGGAATATGCGTTCCAGCGTCTCGTTGAGATTTTCGTCAGACGGTGCCTTTTTGAGCACATTGCAAAAAAGTTCGGAAGGTAGAATAAAGAATCCTTTTTCTTGAATCAAGCCTTCTCTTGCACTCTCTGCTTCGGTGTCGGACATGGTTGCATAGTCAAAGTCGGTGTTTCCGGCATCGCATTCGCCTTGGTTTATGTATGCTGCGAAGTTCTCGGAGATGTAACGGTAGAACATTGTGCCAAGTACATAGTTCTTGAAGTCCCAGCCGTCAACACTGCCACGCAGGTCATCGGCGATGCTCCATATAGCGCGATGGAGCTCCTCGCGTTCTTGTTCTTTACGAATATCAGCCATGGTTACACCTCCTGAATAGATTTGATGTCAAAGTCAATACCGTGCTCTTCGCAGAAGGACTCTATTGTTTTGACGGTGGGGAAAGACGGGAGCGTTTTCCGATTTTCCCACCGATTAACGGTGGTAAAGGAGACACCAAGTGCTTCGGCAAATTGTTTTTGCGTCATCCGTGCTTCTATACGAACTCTTTTTATACTTTTACTAAAACTCATATCAGAGTCCTCCTTACAAGTTCTCAAGGTATATTATAGCACAAATATAGCATCCATGCAATATTTACGCTATATAATTTTTGTAACTTTATTTTTGCTTTCAATTTTGCGGCGCGGATCGTAGATTCGCGCCGCTCTTTTATGAAGCTGGATACATCATATATGTGATGCGTTGTCTTTTCTAAAAGTACATCATATATGTGATGTGAACCTACCAACAAACATTCTAAATAACTGAAAAAAGTCACTTTACTTGGATTTTAGGGATTTCTATTTTGAAATCTCTTTTTTTCACAAAAACATACATCAGCATACGTGATGTATAAAATCGCCTTTTTCAACAAAAAAACGCCTTTTTATGCGTGCAGGCGACCCCCAGACTTGAGGGGGTCGCCAGGATTTGTTTGGATTTTTTGTATTTTCTATTTTTTATTTGGCACTTTTTGAGCCAATCCAAGAGGTGTTTGGATAACTGTAGTCATTATCAATGTGTAGCCAACGAACCAACAGCAATTCAAAATCCGGTGAGGTTGGCAGCCGGATAAATTAAATAACCAGCGTTGCTGGAATACGAAAGGATTTTACACATGATTAAAACATTTCACTGCTCCAACGGAAAAACTTTTGCAACATCAAAGGAGACTATGGTCTCTGTTGATGAGGTTATCGCGTTCTTAGAGAAACATCGTGGCAAGATGTTTTGGAACGGAGCCGCAGGGGAAACAAGCTTTATCACAGATAACGAAATTGTTACCTGTGATGAGCTTGAGTACCACATCACGCAAATCGAAGACGAAGATTATGCAGACTATATTCTCGGTTCGCTCCTTGATGAAGACGAGGAAAATCAAGACGATAGTGATTATCCGGACACCATTCCAATGGACTTTTAACAAAGGAGGAACCGCATGAGCAAAAAAATTTATTTTCCTAAAGCAGACACGATGATGTATGTCTGCCAACTAAGAGACCCTGCTACCGGAAATGTGTGGGTGGATATTCCCGCGCTCGAGAAAATGCTAAACAGCAGATTAGGAAACACACTAACACGTTATGCATATATCGTCCACGACCAAGACACAGTGACCGAAGAGGATATCGAAGACCGTAACAATCAGCGCCTAAGATATTTGGCTCGAGAATATTATCTTGCGCTTGGGTCTGATATGAGTAAGCAGGACCTGCAAAATTTTTCTGTTTCAGATGCGTTACATTCTGATGCTCTGAAAAAAGCACAAGAGATTGTTGACACAAAACTTCCGCAATTTGTTCTTGGTGCGACCAAACCTGCTCACATCCACATCGTTTTGCGATTGAACGAAAATCGCAAAACGGATGTGGTCGGCAGGTGGTTTAAGGGAGTTGCCCAAACTCAACCAGAACTTCTGAAAGTGTTTAAGGATAATGTTGCTAAAAGTGGTGACCGCTTAAAAAATGCTCTCCTATACCTGGTGCATGAAAACGCTCCCGAAAAACATCGGTATGAACCAACTGAAGTACATGCATCGTTCGACTATTGTACAGAGCTGAATAATCTACTGGAAAAAGCAGCGCTACACGCTCTGTACAAGCTTACCCCAGACGAAGTAAACGACGAAGTGAATTGTATTTCGTCGGGTCTAAAAACGCGCAGGGATTTTATTGAGAAATATAGTTACGCTGTTTATGCTCGTAATTCCAATAATATCGATAAAGCTGAACGGCATCGCATTACAAATTTTGCGGTCCCTCCAAAGCGCCGCGTAGTCGGATATTTTGATAGTGCAATGGACGACAAGGCGCGCATCGGCAAAACAACCGGCGCTTATGAGATTGCACGCCGAATCGCAATTGACAAATTTGGGGCACCCGATAAAGACTACATGACTATATCAGCGGTAAAGAGCGCAAATCCATATGTTTTTACCGCTTCTTCTCAAACACTTTTTGAGGGGTATACAGGACAACCTATCCTCGTTCTCGACGATTTTCGTGCAGGCGACTTAAAAACTGCTTTTAAATCGCGCGCTGCAATCAAGACATTTTTTGACCCGCATCCCAGCTCTCAGCGATACAATATCAAATTTGATAGTGTTCTTCCGACCCCTGAGTTTATTTTTATTTCTGGTATTGATAGTTTCCGTACGTTTATAGAAGCCTTGGCTGGAACCAAAGCTAAAAACGAGGAAGAGGAAACGGATATGATTACCCAGTTTTACGGGCGTTTTTGGTTCCGATGTACGTTCCTGGATGCCACTCGTTACTGTATTTATAAAAATCGCGAATTCTATCCTGCCAACTGCAAAGAGCGATTTTATAGTACCATTTCTTATCTGTGTTCAGTACCTGCAGTAATGCAATCACCTCTATCGGACGAAGAAAAGGCCACTGTGTTAGCTCGCGGTTTCGACCCCGCATACAAAGAGATTATGAAATACTCAAATGAGGCAAAACAAGCACCGGATTTAAATGATTTCTTTGCTCTGTTTGGCACTCCTGCCGTATCGAAATATGACGGCTATGACATTGCTGTTTCTTCATATGACGATTCAAATGATGCGCCATGGCATAGTGTGATGGCCGAAGTGCCCGTGGGTGCGTATGTAAGTCCCTCAGATATTGCCGCTAAACAAGAAGCGGAAAAAATGGATGCAGCAGCAGATGAATTTTTGGCAAGCTGCGGTGAGGAGCCGATTATGCCATTAGACGAATAATTATCATGGCATAATTGCAAGCTGGTTATGATCGTAGAATCATAACCAGCTTTAATACGTCGTAGACCGCTCCATGCGCAGTGGCTCTCTCCGAGCAGGAGTCCGTCGGAAGACCGCGCCCACTGCGAAAGTGGCTCCCTCTGAGCAAGAGTGCCATCTGCATAGGATTCGGCAGACAGCCTCCCCTCCGGAAGGAGCGCCGGGTAGTTGTTTCGACTACCAATACGGCGTATTAAAAATCGAATCAATTTTTATCGTCTGTATCTTTCGGTCATTATCTCTTTAGAAATAACTGAGGAGGTAACTATAGAATGGCTTACAGATTGACTATTCATAAAGAAAAGACAACCAAATCGGGAATTGCATTTTCTGCAAGGCATTTGGACAGACATTTCGATATATCGAAAGCTCCGCATATTGACCCAAGCCGTTGCCATCTCAATCGCTACGTTGAATTCGACGTGGAGGACAACGGGATTTTGCATCACAGAAAATCGCATGACATTCAGGGACATGAGCTCGATGTTTATCGAAAAATGTTTCAGGGAAGGCTTGATACTATGAATGCCCGTTACATCGCACAAAGTCACAAAGAAAAATGCAAGACGTTGGAGGAATACTATCGCTCTCCACAAAGCTGCCCGGATGAATGCCTGATATATATTGGGGATAAAGACAACCATCCCGAAAGCGACGTTTTGAAAGCAGCTGCCTCGGAGCTTATCAAGCGAATACAGCAGACCAAATCAAAAAATTTTATTCCGTTGAGTTTGGCAGCACACCTTGATGAACGCGGAGCTCCGCATCTGCACCTTAGGTATATCTTTGTGAGTTATACGGATAAACATGGCCCCAAAGTAAGCATAAACAAAGGCATGAAGGAAGCTGGAATTGATTTACCTGACCCCGAAAAAGCTGAACATAAATACAACAATCGACAAATGACTTTCGTCAAAGAACTCCGTGAGACTTTTGCTGACATATGCGAGCAGATGTACGGTCTTGAAATAGAACGTGAGGCAAGAGACTCCTCAAAAGCAGGCAAAGATTTAATGACTTTCCAACGTGATAAGGCAGCCGAGGAAACAAAAAAATTGGTTCAGGCGTGTAAAGACTTAAATGAAGAAAAAAACGTCCTGATACGTGCCATAGAGCGGCTAAAACGTGTCTTAGCCCCCCTGCAACGTCTATATGACAAGCTTTCCGCAATCCGCACAACACGCGGAAAAACCGTATTAGAAGAGCTATCAGAGGATGCGCGGACAGTAGAAGACCTAAAACTTTTACATGAGGAGGAGCGGTAACATATACCGCCCCAACATACCAAGGAGGTATAAAATGGACCCTAAGTGTTATCTGAAAATCACCAACGCTTCAGATTCCATCCTGAAGCCGGAGCACGAACAACTCATATACGGAGACGCGGCTCAGTATCATATACTTAAAGAACTGGCCATTGCGTACACCAACATGAAAAACTGTTTGGCGCTCGTAGGCTTCATCAACAGTTCTTTGCCAGAAAAAGCTTATTTTGAAGGCATGGAACTTTTGATAAACGTAGACGATAGAGATAATGTGAAGTATTATTGCGTGAAAAACGAGAAACTACAAATACTTGAACACTCCACCATTTGTTTTTCTCTGCAAGAGACATCTAAGCGCGGAATTTGCTAAGTTATCTGCATTGTTAAAATGTCTTTGTATATATGAGTGATATGATGCCAGGAGTTGAACTTCGTTCCTGAGCTGTCTGCTCAAAGCTGCACGCTTCTATACCTCACTTTCTACATCTCCTGTTTTTCTTGGCCTTGTGCAGCACATAGCGTGCCGTTTTTTTCCTTTTTTTTCGGCGCGCGTAATTACGCCCCTATGCTTCAAACTTGGAAGCATAGGGGCCCTTTTTTATCATGTATATCTGTCGGCCATTATTTAAGTGTCAGCTATATGCTACTAATATTTTATATGGAAAAAGGAGAATCATCATGAACAAAAATTCAATTGCAATTACACTCCCGTCTAAAGGGAAGACACAAATCGACGAGTACATCGAAGCACTAATCCAAAATACTGCGGACGGCAACCAGCTTTGGCATGCTGATATGAGTGGAAAACCTTTAAGGTACTACTATAATACTGGATTCGGCTCCAGAATTTACATCGCGCAAAATTGGATAACTGCTAATCAAGTGCTTTTTGCCCTACACATTGCGTATGGTGAAAAATATGAACATGAGGTGTTTATAGCAAATGAACTTACACCTCAAGACCAACCGAACCAGCTCCGCGAGCTATGGCTTGCAGCACAAGAAAACACAACAGAAGAGGGAGAACAAGACTTTGATTTTATGGCATACTTTAGGCAGTACGCCGCAGAAACAAAAAGAAAAAATACATTCGATGAGCTTTGCCGCATACTTATATGCGTAAGTGAGGAAATCATCGAGCTTTTTCAAAAGAAAGAGAGTTAATAAACACTCGGCTAACCCCGGTTGATTTTGATCAACCGGGGTATTTTCATTATGCACAAAATAAAACTTATATACCGACGTCGGTAAGGATACCAACGACCTCGTTATAGGGCATTCCGTAGCGCTGATGGAGATAGCGCATTGATGCGGCAAGCTCACCGTCGGGTCCGCCGAGCTGTGATATCATAGCCGATGCAAGCTTCGGATTGGGATTCTTGATCTTTACGGGGTACTGCAATTTCTTCTCATATATCCACATGATCTCGCCTCCTTAGTTTGCCGCGTATTCCCAGGGCCAGGGTGCGCATTTGTCGCTCGATTCGCCGCAGACGCCGTACATAGTCAGCATACCGTGCCTTGCCTCGTACTCCGCCGCGAGCTTCGCGCGTTTTTCTCTCATCGCCGCGAGATACTCCTTTGCCTCAAGGCATTCGGGATATACGTTGAGATAGAGAGTGGTTTCTAAAATAACAAAGTCGATCTCTCTGAGCCTGCAAAGCAGGTCTTTTTTGTTGCTTACGCAAGAGCACTGATTCTTATCCACGGCACCTGCCTCCTCCCGATGAGACCTCGAGCGGCAGGTCGAGGGTTGAGAACATTGTCCCGCGAGCAAGCGCCTTTTCGGGGTCGTAAAGGTCGTCGAAATCCTGAAGCGGAGCATAAACCGAGCCTGCGGGGCGATCGGTCAGTCCGAAACGGCTATTGATGTGAGTGCCGCATCCGCCGCAATTCTCTCCCGAGAAGCTGACTCTGCCGCCCAAACGGTTGAGCGTCTCACCATACGAGCCTTTTATCTCGTTCTGATGAGACGGATGCTCGGCGCGCGCATTTACACGACGCACATCGGGACGGCTGACCTCAAATCCCGTGCGGTCAAAATTGTATTTGTTCATATCATCCTTCCTTTCTTTGCGTTCTCAATAGTATTTTATGCAAAGAAAGGAATATTGTCACAAAAAGTCGAAAAAGCTTTCCGACTCGTCGAAAAGCTCTAACTTCTTACCTATTCACTATTACTTCTTACTTCAAAAAACACCACAAGCCCCGCTCTTGACGGGGCTATATGGCATCGGAGATAAGACTATCAGATTACTGCTGGGGTCTTCTTCTCTTTTCGAAGCAAGCGCTGCAATAAACGGGCTTGTCGCTCGAGGGCTCAAATGTGAGCTTAGCCTCAGCACCGCACTCGCTGCAGGTTGCGTAGAAATACTGTCTTGCAGGACGGTTAGCGTTCTTCTTCGCGTCGCGGCAAGTCTTGCATCTCTTGGGCTTGTTGGTGTAACCCTTTTCAGCATAGAAAGCCTGCTCGCCTGCGGTAAATACAAACTCATTACCGCACTCTACGCAAACGAGAGTTTCGTCAACGTATTCTACTGCTGCTGTTTCTTCGGTTTCGGTACCTTCGACCTTGACTTCTTCGTCGTACATGTTCTACCTCGTGAAAAATAAATAGTGATAATTGCCCGTCGGCGGACTCACACCGCCACCTTTGTTGTTACAACGCTCTTTTTAAGCTATTCGAGCATATTTTATGATAACAGCGCGCGCAATTTTCTCTTGATCCTTGCGATCGCGTTACTTACAGATTTTTTGGTCGTATTCAGGCTTTCTGCGATCTCGTCGATGCTCATTCCCGAATAATACATCCACCAAACGGAATTTTCGTACTTCGAGAGATTCTCTCTGATGAATGCGCGGAGCTCAGATGCACTTTCCTGCTCGATCACAGCCTCGGCGGGATCGTCACCCGAAAGCTCGCAGGGCTCGATCTCATCAAGTGGAACGAGAATTATATTCGAGCTCTTCTTGAACTGACGAAACGCGGAAATGATCGCCTTGTTTACGCAGATCTTTGCGTAAAGACCGAAGCTTACGTTGCCGTAAAGAGGCTCATAGCTCTGAACAGCGCGATGGAAGGCAAGGAGTGCTTCCTGGCAAAGCTCATCAAAATCCTGATCCTTGAGCTCGCCCTTATGCGGTGCAACCGCGGCATCAAGCATGGGCTTATATTCATCGGCAAGGCGCGCGAAAGCATCCCCATCCCCTTCCTTGGCAAGAAGCAACAAGCCTATGTGAGATGCGGACACGAGGCTTTTATCTTTTTCGGGATCGGTATGATGCGTCACGTAAACCTCCGCGGATGCCTTTGAGGGCGCAGTATGCCCATATATAAATCCGCTTATACACATTATACCATTTTTTTCGAAAATGTCAATAGTTAAATTGAACTTTTTTTGCGAAATATTCAAAAAATCTTCAATTTCAGCTAAAATGTTCATAAAAAATGACGATTTTGCTTGACATTCATACGGAAAAATGTTAAAATACAAAAGCAGGAAGGCACGGAGGATAACGCGATGGACGCCAAAAGACATATAAGAAAATATTATCTGAAAAAATTCATCGGATGGTTTATAATAGTCGCGGCTTTATCGGTTATCTGCGCGTTTTACCACATCTCTCCGAATGCGAGATTTCATCCGCTGATATCCGTGGCAATAATAGCGATCATTGCTTTAATGCTCGCTCCCGGTTTTGAGCTGACAAAATACATCCGCGAGGGTTCCTTCTCGGGTGAGATTATTGGGATGAAGGTCTACTCGAAGCGATATATGAACAATGCGATCGAAAAGAAGGTGGAGCGCAGAGCATTCGCACAAATGAAAGTCAAATGCGACGGCGGTAAGGTCATCAACTTTGAGCAGATGCTCCCGCAAGATGACGCAAACACTGTCCCCTACAGGATCGGCGACCGCGTTTATCACCTCAGAGGTGCAATGCACGTTTGCCGTTTCCCGAGAGGAGATACCGAAAAGAAATACGATCCAGTGAGCGTTGTATGCCCCATCTGCGGCGCTTGCAACACCCTCGGCTCGGAAAAGTGCGCGTTCTGCGAGATAGAATTACCTCGTGATCCAAAAGAAAAATAGTCAAACCGCTCCGTGACGGGGCGGTTTTTTTGGCTATTTGCTTGACTTGACGGCAATAATGTGGTATTATATTAATAGCACTTAATGCCTTTAAGTGGTATAAATCAATAATTAAACCAAACAAAGGAAATAAAATTATGGCAAAGATCAGAATTCTCTTCATCGGCAACAGCCACACCTATTACAACGACATGCCGGCAATCGCAAAGAATATTTTCGCATCCGCGGGGCTCGACGCCGAGGTCACTATGCTGACTCAGGGCGGCAAGTGCCTTGACTGGCATTACGAGCAGAAGCAGACCCGCTTCAACATCCTTTACGGTGGCTACGACTATATCGTTCTCCAGAGCAAGGCTTCGAATTTCGAGCCCGAATCCTATCTTGAGAACGGCAAAAAGATATACGATGAATTCATATCGAAGACCGATTCGAAGCCGATCCTCTACATGGTCTGGTCGAACAGAGGCAGAAAAAAGGATCAGCCCGCTCTGACTAACGCAAACGTCGAGCTTGCTAAATACATGAACGGAAGAGTCGCTCCCGCAGGCGAGGTCTGGCAGAGCGTTCTCCGCCGCCGTCCCGCTCCCGAGCTCTACCGCGAGGACGGAAACCACGCAACTCCCACGGGCTCTTATCTTGCCGCCGCTTCGATCTTCTACGCCGTCACCGAACGTCGTCGCGCTCTTCGCGTCAACGACGGCGACGAGCCCCACACCTCCATCGGCATTGATACCAAGACCGCTGCCGCGATCCACTCGATCGCGTGCAGACTTGCCCTCGCTTACAACGAAAAGGAATGAAAATAGGCAATACAGAGCTGCCCTACGGCCTTATGCTCGCGCCGATGGCGGGAGTCACCGACCGCACGATGCGGCATATCTGCTCCGAGTTCGGTTGCGAATACGCGGTGACCGAGATGGTCTCGGCAAAGGCGATCGTATTCGAGCAGGAGTCGCGCCCGAGCATACCCGTCAAGACCGCTCTTCTCTGCAATATCGAGGAGGAATCCATCCCGACAGCGGTACAGATCTTCGGCTCGGACGTTGAATTTATGGCTGAGGCGGCGCGGCTGATATCAAACAGCGCATACCGCGGCTTTGAGGGTGCACGTCCCGACGCGATCGACATCAATATGGGTTGTCCCGTGCGAAAAGTTGTCCAAAGCGGCGACGGAAGTGCGCTGATGAAGAACCCCGAGCTTATCCACGATATCACAAAAGCCGTTGTCAAGGCTTCCTCCCTTCCCGTAACCGTAAAGATCCGCGCGGGATGGAGCAAGGAGAGTAAGAACGCGGTCGAATGTGCGCTTGCCGCCGAAAGTGCGGGCGCATCTGCCATCTGCGTTCACGGCAGAACGCGCGATCAGTTTTACTCCCCCGGAGTCGACCTTTCGATAATCGGAGAAGTCAAGAGTGCGGTGAAGGTCCCCGTCATCGGAAACGGCGACCTTTTCAACGCCAAGCACGCAGAGAAAATGAAGAGAGAGACCGGTTGCGACGGCTTTGCTCTCGCGAGAGGCGCGATGGGCAATCCCTGGCTCTTCTCACAGATCGCCGCAACCCTCGATGGCAAGGAATATTCATATCCGCAGAAGGAAGAGGTCATGCAGATGGCACAGCGTCATCTCGCAATGGCGATCGCACACAAGGGTGAAAGACGCGGTCTCGCGGAGGCAAAGATCGTCGTCTCACATTATTTCAGAGGCATCCGCGGTGCTACCCGCGCGCGCTTCGATTTCATGAACTCAATGACCGCCGCCGAGGCGGAGGACGCTCTGATCAGAGCATTTACCAAATCCGACGAGGAAGAGGAATAAATCCACAAAGGAGGTGCCGTAATGAAATATGAAGATCTGAGCCTTGACGAGCTTTTTCTGCTTGCCAAAAAGGGCGACGGCACCGCCTTCGAGCATATCGTCCTGCAAACCGAAAAACAAATATACAATCTCGCCCTCTCGCTGACGAGATCGCGCGAGGATGCCGAGGACGTCACGCAGGAGACCTACCTGCGGCTCTGGAGATCGCTCCCCGACTACAGAGGTGCGTCCGCAAAAAGCTACATATTCAGGATCGCGCGTAATATCGCGATCGATCTGATCCGAAAGAAAAACAAATCCTTCGAGCTCGACACCGTCATTCTCACCGATGACGGAGAGATCGAACGTGATATCGCGGATCCCGATCCCGATATTCGTCCCGACGAAGCATTTCTGCGCAAACTTACGATCGAAACGGTTCGCGGATGCATCGACTCGCTCCCGCTCCCGATGCGCGAGCTGATCGTAATGCGCGACATGGACGGTCTCTCATACAGCGAGATCGCCGAGATCCTAGGAATCCCCGAGGGAAGCGTAAAATCGGGTCTTTTCAGAGCTCGGGAGAAGCTGAAAAGTCTGATAATCGAAAAAAATATTCTTTAATTTTGCAATTTCCGAAACTTTCAGAGAAAAGCTTCGTCTTTATAAATAAAAGAAAAATACTGAAGGAAGGAGTTATTATGGCAAATAAACATTCCTGTGAAAAATATGACCGTATGATTGATGACTATATTGACGGATTACTGAACGACAAGGACCGCGAAAAGCTTGAGGCGCATCTTTCAACCTGTGAAGAGTGCCGCCGATCCTTGCGCTTCGCAATTGCGCTCAGAGAAATGATCCGCGGCTCTGCTGAAAAGCACCCCGCGGATATGCACCAAAAGATCATGGAATCGGTAAAAAAGGAACAAAAGATCAATTCGCGCAAAAAGCTCATCAGGCTCGGAGCCATCGCGGCAGCGTTTGCGGTCATCTGCCTTTCCTCCGCGGTTGCATTCGCTATGCTCCCCGGAAACCAGAGGACCAACGATCTCCCAGAGGATGATCCGATCGCGGAAGGTACTTTTATTGAGGATGCACCGTCCATAAACGAGTCTTTTGAAAAGAACGAAATCGAGAATTGCGGACCAACCGAGCCCGAAGCTCCGCCCGCAACGGATTTCATACCCGAGGAGCCGTTTGAAGACACTTTCGCCGAGGCAGAGGAAGTCGAAAGCAACGAAAACGTCGAAATGCCCGAGGCGGTAGTTCCCGAGTGCACGCCACCCACCGCAGCAACCGAAGCATTGACCGAGGCGGAAATGCTGACTCCGGAAACCGACGCTCTGCCCGGGGTATCACATACGTCTGCCCTCGAGCACGCTACCGATGCGGTAAACCGTGACGAGGAATTGCATCCCGTGCCAGAATCATCATCCAACCGACCGGGCGGTGAGGAGATCACTCTCGCGCTCCTGATAGTATCGGGTCTGCTTGCGGTCGCGTCATTCATAGCATTTCTGATCTCGCTTTCATCTGTCAGAAGAGGCACGTCAAATAAGGATCAATAATGAAAAGCACTTCACTTATCACATACGCCGCGGCGCATTTCCTCGTTGATTTCACCTGCGGATACATACTTTACGCGATGTTCACCGAGGGTGCGATCGAAGCCGAATCGGCTGCCGCGCTCTTCCTGCTCTACAATCTTCTCGCGTTCGCAACACAGCACGTCTTCGGAGCGATCGCGGATGGGATAAAATCGAACGGCAGAATTTTTGCCGTTATCGGAATCGCTTCAACCGCAATCGGACTTTTCGTCGGCGCTGACAATCCCGCCTTGAGTGTCTGCCTTGTCGGTCTCGGCAACGCCTCTTTCCACGTCGGAGGCGGTATCGACGCGATCACCGAGGGCAGAGGAATGACCCGCGCGGGAATATTCGTCTCAACCGGTGCGCTCGGAATCGCACTCGGATGCAAATTCGGCGAAAAGCTTCTCCTCTCTCCCCTGCACTATATCGCAATGCTCATCTTCGCGGCAGTTGCCGTGTGGATCTTCTGTAAGGGCGAGCGCAACGAGGTTGAATCCCCCGAGCCTTCCGAGAAGGAAAAGTCTACTGTCAACGCCAAAACCGTTATTTCTGCTACTCTCCCCGCGCTTCTCCTGCTTCTCTTTGCAGTTCTTATCCGATCATACGCGGGCTTTGCGGCTGTAAGACCCGAAAGTGACTCGACTCTCCTGCTTTTGCTGATCGCCGCGGCTTCCTTCGCGGGAAAATTCGCGGGAGGTATCCTTGCCGATCTCATCGGCGCACGCAGAGTTGCAACGGCATCGCTTCTCCTCTGTGTTCCGCTCTTTTATCTCGGTGCGGAATCGAATCTCTTCTTCCTCGCCGCGACCTTCCTTTTCAATATCGCAATGCCGATCACGCTCGTCGGCGCGGCACGTAAGCTCCCGCGACACGAGGGTTTCGTCTTCGGACTTACCACTCTCGCGCTCTTCATCGGTTATTTTGTCAACACTATCCTTCCGATCGATGAAACGACTGCTACGTTCCTCATCCCGCTTCTCTCGCTCGTCGCGGCTGTCTCGGTATTCCTTACGACCGACGACGTTCGGATTCAGTCACAGCAATGAGTCCCGAACTTACACTTATCCTAGCCCTTCTGTTAACGCTTGTCATTGAAGTGCCGATCGGATCTCTGATGATCAGATCAAAAAACGCGGTCACTCCGCTGATACTGATCAATATTCTGACCAATCCCGCACTCAATGCCCTGCTGATGATACTCTTCGCGCTCACCGAAAGCTATATCGCATATTGGATAGCGATGATAATCGGTGAAATTGCCGTCTTTGTCGGTGAAGGATTTCTTATACGATCGCTTTGCGATATTCCGCTCAAGCGTTCAATGATTATTTCTATCGTAATCAATGCCGCGTCATTTCTTCTCGGCTCGGCAATTATTTACGGAGGTTTCTTATGTATTCAAATCTTGACGTAGCCTTTTCTCCCGTAGATGAATTCGTCTATATGATGGAATCGGGCGGATGGCTAATTGCGCTTGCCGCTCTGCTCGTTATCGGCGCGGCTATCGGTATCCTGATCTTCAATAAAAACAAAAACAAAAATAAAAACCCCAAAGGAGAATAAAAAATGAGCACCACACTCAAGGTTTTCACATTCAACCTCCGCGTAGCTGTCGAGGTTGACGGCATCAACTACTTTTTCAATCGCACGGGTAGGATCCACGATACCATCCGCGACCATCAGCCCGATCTCATCGGCTTCCAGGAGTGCTCCACTTCGATGAAGAAATGGCTCAGCGACGACCTCGCGCCTATCGGCTACACAGTCGTCGGCTGCGGCAGAAGCAAGGATTACGCGGGCGAGGCTACCGTAGTTGCATTCAAGCGCGATCTCTTTGAGCTGATCTCGCTCGAGACCCGTTGGCTTTCCGCTACTCCTCTCGTTCCCGGCTCGCGCTATGCGGCTGACCAGAGCGGTTGCCCCAGAATCTATACCGCCGCAACTCTCAAGCATCACGATTCAGACGAGCTCTTCATCTTCCTCAATACTCACCTCGACCATAAGGGCTCCGAGGCAAGAAAGCTCGGTGCTCTTGACGTTGTCAGATACCTCTCCGAGAAGGGTCTTCCCGTCATCATCACGGGTGATATGAACGCTCACCCCGGCACCCCCGAGATCGAAGCATTTACCGCATACGAGCTCTGCGGCAGACCTGTTATCGACGCTACAGCGGGCGTTGGCGGAACATTCCACGGCTTTGGCAAGTATGCGCCCGAAAAAATGCCGCAGATCGACTATATCTTCACAAACCTTCCCTGCGACACCTCAAAATCCTACGTTCTCCCCGACGAGCCCGTAGACGGTCTGTACATCTCCGACCACAGACCCGTCTGCGCATTCATCGAGCTTGCATAATTACATATTCAAGGTAAAAACGAATGAAGAATAAATTCCTCCGATTAATTGCCCTCCTGCTCCTCTCGGTATTCGTCCTCTCGTCCGCGTCCTGCGGCGGTGACGTTACACCCGCGGAGACAACGTCGGGCATAGAGATCACCACAGAAACTCCCGAGACAGAGCCCATAGGCTTCAGCATAACCGCCGACTATAAGCTCGTCCGTCCCGATATCGCCGATAAGCTTGAGATCGAGGCACTTCAGCTTCTCGCGCGAGGCATCAAGAGCGTTTACGGCTTCTCTTGCCAGATGGTCACAGACTTCAAGAAGCCGACAGAGGAGATCAAGCGCAATGAGTTCGAGATCCTCATCGGTGAGACAAACCGCGACGAGTCGATCGCACTTTCTGAAGGTCTTGCCTACTACGATTGGGAATACCGAGTCTACAACGAAAACGTTATCGCACTCTGCGGCGGCTCTCCCGAGGCGACCTACAATGCGGTCGCGGACTTCCTTTCCAAGGCCTTTGGTTACAAAGAGGATCCCGAAACTCAGAAAGTTATCTCCGCGGGAACTGCCAAGGAGCTCGACAATTCGATTCAGGGCTCGCAGTCAGGCGTTTATCCCGTAACCGCGCTCAAGATCGGAGATCGCAATATTTCCGAATACTCCATCGTCACAAAGTCGCTCAAATACTCGGGAATCACCGATATCGTTTACTCTATCAGCCGTCTTTGCGGTGTTAACGTTCCCGTTGTCGAGCTTGAGAACTACAAGGGCGGTCCCGCGATCTTCCTCGGTTGCGGCAAGCCCGACGGTTCGAATACCGAAGCCGAAGCTTACGGTCGCTACCGCTACTTCATAACCGAAGATGGCGGCAATATTTTCATTGATTTCAAAACAGTTTCGGTTGCTCCCGATGCGGCAAAGAGATTCATTCACGAATATCTTCCCGAAAAGGCTTCGGGCGAGTACACCATCTCGGTCGCAAGCGGCGATCCGATAACCGGTCTCTCCATCAGCAGCGGAACAAACGGACTCGCGATCGAGGAGCGTACCTCGAAGGAGGTTGCCGCAGGCGTAACCTACGAGGAGCATCTCTATCTCGACAAGAACGGCAAGCCCGTCCGCGCATATATGGTCATCGTTGAAAAGGGCGCGGGTGTTCTTCAGACTACTATGCCCTCCGACAATGCGGAAAACAAGGGTAAAGTCTCAAATATCAAGAATCAGCTGAACGCCGCTATCACGAACGGCAAAAAAGCAATTGCCGCAGTAAATGCCGACTTCTTCGACATGGGCGGAACGAACGTCATGCGCGGTCTTTGCATCAAGGACGGGGTATTTGTAAGCGGTTGCGGAGACCGTCCCTGGTTCGGTATCACGACCGACGGCGAGGCTGTTATGGGTACGAGCGACGAGTATATCAATTACAAGGATAAGCTGACAACAGCTGTCGGCGGCTCGCACGTTATCCTCAGAAACGACAATCCCGACAACATATCGGTTGGCTCCGAATTTGCCGACACGAGACACCCGAGAACCGCGGTCGGTGTTACGCCCGACGGTACGATCGTGCTTCTCATCGTTGACGGCAGACAGCCCGAGACCTCGAACGGCGCATCTCTCGCAGATCTCGCCGAGATCCTCGGTCTGCTTGGTTGCTCGAGTGGAATCAACCTTGACGGAGGCGGATCCTCGACCCTCGTACTCAAGGAAGGCTCAGATCTGAACACCAAGAACAGCCCATCCGCAGGCTCGCTCCGCGCTGTAGCCAACGGACTTATGGTAGTTCTTCCTTAACAATAAAAGCACTTATGACCGAAAGATCATAAGTGCTTTTTTGTATAGCGAAATAATAAAAATAAAAACGAAAAACAAATCACGGCACCGATCGCAAGGCTGAGCACGTATGCCCATACCTCATCGGGTAGCGGGAGAATCCTCGCCCAAAGATAATTTGCAGCATTGAAGGCAAGGTGGAATGTAATGCAGGGCAGGATCGATCGGCAGGAGAAATACATCGCGCAGAGCAAAAGTCCCGACAAAAATGCATAGGAGGACCACAGGATATTTCCGTGCATCACGGCAAATATCATCGCGGCGGCGGGTACTGCTATGATCTTCGGAAGTGTTCTGCCCATTCTGTCGCAGATGAGTCCGCGGAAGACCGTCTCCTCGAGGATCGGTACAAATATCACCGTCTTGAGCAACAGGGCATTTGACGGCTCATTATAATGCGAGGATGCGCTTGCGTAGGATTCGACGATGCTTTCGGGGAGAGGAAGGAGAGGTAAGATTCCCGAGAACGCGAGATTGAGTCCCGCGCCTGCGAATAATGAGAATATCAACCAAGTCGGAGGTACCGCCCGTATTCCTCCGTGGGCAAATCCGTTTTCGCCCGAGGTTCTTGCGCAGACGAATATCAGTCCCCACAATGCAATGATCGTCACGGCGGTATCGACCGCTTCGGGCAAATTTGCCGAAACAAGGCTCAGGAGAATATATACACCAAACCAACCGAAAACCGACGCGGCTGACATAAGCTTTTCGTTTTTCATATTATTCTCCTCCAATTTTTCTTTATCCGCGCGCGTTGCGCGCAAAGTGAAGGAGCGAAAACCTCCCGCCAAAGGGAGGTTTTACTCCTTCCAAACAGCCTGCGGGACGCAGTCTGTTTGAAGCACTTAGAGTATTTCGCGCTCTGCGGAGCGCGACTTAAGGCTCTGCCTTAAGAATCCGCAAACTTTGAAAAGTTTGATCAAACTTTTTCTCTTTTTTATCAATCGATACTTTAAGAGCATGGCAACGGAAATTCACCTTCACTTTGCCATTAATTAAGATTGAGCCACCGTTAAGATGGCCCAATCCAAATAAATTAGTCAAGATACTGAAGCGGATCAATACCCATACTGGGCATCATTCTCGTAACAAGAATGCGGTATCTCATAAATGCGTGATAGTAGATACCCTCTGCGAAGAGCTCGGGGGATACGTGGATCTCCTCGGGAGTCGTTGCACAGCCTGCAGTGTTCATAAGCTCGAGGAGTGCTTCATTCTCGGGAAGAACGTCCCAGATGATCTCGCGGATCTCGGGCCACTTAGCCTTGAGGTCTGCGGGATCGATCTTGTCCATAATGCTCGGGTTATTGAGCTTCTCTACCTCGGGGATCTGCTCGGGCGAGAAGTGCTTGTAGACCTCGTTCCAGTCGGGCTCGTCCTTGACGGGATCGATCGACTCTACGCGGTCTGCGATATTGCGGTAGATCTTGTTGATAATAAGAGTAGCAACGCCGACCTTCTTGCCGTGGAACTCGGGCCAGATGCCGCGAGCGAGCTTGTAGCACTCCCAATAGTGGGAAACGACGTGCTCTGCGCCCGAAGCGGGTCTCGAGGAAAGAGCAAGCTTCATAGCGAGTCCCGAGAGAACGAGAGCCTCCATGATTGCGCCTGCGGCTTCCTCATCGTTGCCGGTAACCTTGTCTGCGAGAGCGACCATCTTCTTGACCGCGGTCATGGTAAGGTCTGCGATCGCGGGGCAATAATACTCGCCTGTGAGAAGATTGGAGATCCTCCAGTCTGCGATGCCTATGTACTTTGCTACCATATCGCCAAAGCCCGCAGCCTTGAGCTCTGTGGGAGCATTTGCAAGGATCTTGGTGTCGGCAAGGATGACCATAGGCTGACGAACGAACCAGGATACCTTGAAGTTATTGTCAATGATGGGAGCCGTATCGGATGCAAAGCCGTCCATCGAGGGAGCGGTTGCGAAGATACAGAACTTCTTGTCCTTCTCAAAGGAAGCAACACGGCAGATATCGTTGAGCGAGCCCGTACCGCAGGAGATAACGCCGTCAACGTCGTCAAGCAGAGCCTCGACCTCGCGTACCTGCTCGATGCGCGCGTACATCATATTCTTGTAAATGAGCTTCTTTACGGTAAAGCCCGAAGCGTCAAGAGCCTCGCAAAGTCCCTCAGCGTTTGCAACTCCGAGAGTATTCTCATCGGCAACGAGGAGGATATTGGTGGGGAAGCCCGCGTCAAGCAGGATCTTGCCCGTGTCCTTTGTCAGACCGCTGTAGATCTCAACGACCTTGGTGTCAAAGGTGTGTTCTCTGCCGCAGGGGCAGTTTTCAAGTGATTTCAGAAGATTTTTAAGATCCATAGTTTTACCTCTTATGAATTAATAATTATCCATATAATTATATACCTAAATATAAAAAAAGTCAAGAAAATATCAGAAATTTTCTTGACTATTGGCTCAATATGCGGTATAATTTCAGTAGAAGCTCCAGCCGTCGACGAAAAGCAACAAGGGCGAATCCGAAACCGCGCTTTTCTTATACTCGAGTGCACCCGAGGTCGGATCGAATCCGAGAGCGGCATCGTGTACCGCACGCATGGCTTGCGATGAAGGAACGGAAACCGATATATCGATCCCCGCGTCGGATATTACCGCACCGAGCTCCCCGGGATACGAATCGCTCGAGATGCGGTTAAGCAAGACAGACGCGAGCGACGCCATCACGGTATAGCTCTCGCCGTGAGCTTCCGCTTCAACTGCTTTGGCAAGCAATATCTCGTCCTCGGACGCGGCTTTGCAGTTCAGATTCAACAACATTGCCAAAAGCAAAGTAACAATAAGGATTATTTTCTTTTTCATTATTTCACCTCACAATTATTATTGCCGATCACGGCGTCATAACAAAAGGTAAAAAATGCAATACAACGTAATCGTAAAGGCAGAGATGAGCCGCGCGCTTCCGAAAAATGCCGCGATCGACATCTCAACGCCTATGGGTATGCTCGTCTCAGAGATATTTGCCCAGAAAACAAAAATAGTTTCCGAGGGAGTTCTCCGTTCGGGCAAGAACGGAAGGATCATCCTTACCTTCAACGGCGAGGAGGGCGGCGAGATCAGGATCTCATTCTCGAAAAAAGAGCCCTATCTTGTCGCTCTTGAGCGCGGAGATATGATCGGCGCACCGTCGGTCCTCTTCCTCGAAAAGGGTGTACGCCGCCGCTGTATAGGCAAGGCTCCCGACGGATCGAAGCTTGAATTCACCGTCATCACAAGCGCGCTGGAAAATAATCTGCTCAAGTCGGGCAAGATGAACATCGACTACGCCGTCGAGATCTGCGGTGTCAGAGCGGAGAATTCTCATATCAGTCTCAACGTAACCCACGATAAAGTACAAGAAGAAAATCAATAACCATCTACGGAGGTACAATATGGAACACGCAAAGAAAACAGAACTCAGAATCATGTCTCACAACATATGGTGCGGCGCTGTCTACAATCGCGACCTTCACATGCGCGATATCTACATGCGCTATCTGCCCGACGTTCTCGGTCTGCAGGAGATGACTCCCAATCTCTACGAGTCACGCATCGTTGATCTTCTTTCGTCCGAGTACGAGCTTCTCACACATAAGGAAGCGGAAGGCTTCACCGACAACACTCCCCTTCTCATCCGCAAGGGTATGTTTGACGTTATCGACCACGGCTGGCATCTTTACACCGGTCTTAACAACCACAAGACCAAGAGCCTTGCATGGGCTGTTCTCCGCCGCAAGAGCGACGGAATGGAATTCGGTGCGATCTCTACCCACTTCTGGTGGCAGGGCGGTCCCGAATCCGATCTCGCTCGCGTATCCGACGTTGATCAGATGATGACCTACGTTAACTATATGAAGTATAAGTACAACGTACCCGTTATCGCAATGGGCGACTGGAACTGCAGAATCGGTTCTCTCCCCTACCGCCGCGCGTACGAATGGGGCGGTCTCGATACCAGAGTCTGCGCTACCGAATTTTCGCATCTCACGGGCACTCATCATCCTTACGCTGTTCTCAACGAGAAAACCAAGGAATACGAAAACGGTCCCGCACCCAAGGGCTCTCAGCTCACCTCGATCGACCATATCTTCCTCTTCGGTCACGAGGGATTTGACGTCAAGGAATACCGCGTAGTTCTCGATCAGGACGCGCTCGACGTATCCGACCACTGCCCGATCTACATCGACTGTAACCTCAAGCCTCTTCCCGAGCTTCCTTCCAAGCCCAGAACCCAGTGGATACCCGTAGAAAACAAATAAAAATGCCCGAAAACAACAACATAAACGAACAGGAAACCGAAAAAAGGCATTTAACGAGTGCCGAGCGTCAGAAGCTTTATCAGGAAAAGGCGACTCAGAGACGCATCGAGGAATACCGCAAGAGACGTAAGGCGAGAATGATAAAGATCTCGCTGATCATCCTTGCCTGCTTGATTGTTGTCGGCGCGGTAATTGCGATCGTTGTGTTCGAGAAGAACGTCTGGAAGCCCGCGCGCATTTATGAAAGTGCAAACGAGCTCTACGCCGCCGAGAAATACCTCGACGCTTACGACGTTTATATGAGCCTCGGTGACTACAAGAATGCCGCAGAGATCGCATCGACCTGCATCACCAAGAATGCGCAGAAGCTTTCGGGCAGAGAGAACGTCATCATCGGTACCACAGCTTCGATGCCCTGGTTCAAGATCGATAATGTCGGCGCGATCACCTTTGACGGGGACAAATACAGCGGTCCCGCCGAGCTTCTCGTACCCGACGTCTTCAACAATGAGCTTGTGACCGCTATTGCCGACAAGGGCTTCTTCTACGCGAAGAATCTCGACACCGTCATCATCCCCGCATCGGTAAGAAGACTCGAATCGCAAGCATTCTTTGCCGCTTCGATCAAAACGCTCGTCATTCCCGACGAGGTAAACTTCATCGGTGAAAAGGCTTTCGAGGACTGCGTATCGCTCGTATCCGTCACGCTCCCCGCAAAGCTCAAGGAGATCGGCTCGGCATCCTTCAGAAACTGCAACGAGCTCCTCTCGCTGACCTTTCCCGAGGGCTTTACCACGATAGGCGCGAGAGCGGTCGCTTCCTGCGAAAAGCTTGAATCTCTTACCTTCCCTTCAACTCTCGAAACTATCGGAAGCAAGGCTTTCGAGGGCTGTGAAAAGCTCACTTCGGTCACATTTAACGGAACCCGCGACACATTCACCTCTCTTTGCTCGGGCGAGGGTAACGATATCCTGCTCAAGGTCAAGGAGCTCAACTGCAAATAATAATTAATAAAATGAAACATACTAACACACATATTCATATCAAGCACGTCTGCATCAGCGCGATGCTCGCCGCTCTTGCATTCGTTGCAACATTTCTTATCAAGATCCCGCTCCCCATAGGATACGTCCATATCGGCGACGGAATCGTATTCCTCACAGCCGCTCTGCTCCCCGCGCCCTACGCGATGGTGGCATCCGCTGTCGGCGTTTCGCTTGCCGATCTTTGCGGCGGCTACGCTATCTATATTCCCGCAACCGCTCTGATCAGAATACTGACCGTTCTCTGCTTTTCGCGCAAAAAGGGAATGCTTTCGGCGCGTAACGTAATCGGCATCTGCATCTCGATCGCCATCTGCGCCGTAGGATACTGGGGCTTTGAAGCCATCTTCGTCTACGAAAGTGCAGTTGCGGCACTCGCGGGAGTACCCTTCAATCTTGCTCAAAGCGCAGTAGGCGCGGCGATCTACCTCGTGGTCTCGAAGACCGCGGAAAAATGGCTTAAGAAGGCGGTAAATTAATGAAGATACTTGCTGTCGGAGACGTTGTCGGACAGGTGGGCGTCAGCTACCTGCGCGCAAATCTCCGAAACCTGAAAAACAGACTCGGCGCGGATCTTGTAATCGTCAATGGCGAAAATGCCGCGGAGATACACGGCATCGGTCAGAACGACGCTGTCGATATATTCTACTCGGGTGCGGACGTCATAACCACAGGCAACCACGCCTTCGGTCGGTACGACATCTATTCCTACCTCGACGATGAGAAATATATCCTCCGCCCCGCGAATTTCCCCGGAAGTGCGCCCGGTCACGGTCATTGCATCATAAACGCCGCGGGAATGCGCGTGCTCGTTATGAATATTCAGGGCAACGTCTCGATGAAGGTATCGCTTGCCTCTCCCTTTGAGACCGCCGATGCGATACTTCGTAAGGAGGCTGGCAACTACGATATCGCCGTGCTCGATTTTCACGCAGAGGCAACGAGTGAAAAGCTCGCTATGGGTTATTATCTTGACGGGCGCGTGCAGGTTGTTTTCGGCACGCATACGCACGTTGCGACCGCCGACGAGCAGGTCATGCCGCGAGGAACGGGTTATATCACCGACGTCGGTATGACGGGTCCCGACGTAAGCATCCTCGGTGTTGATCCCGAATGTATCATCAAGGGATTTACTACCGCTATGCCGCAGAGATACCGCGTTGCGGGAGGCAAAATCACAGCCCACGGCGCACTCTTCACTCTTGCCGACAAGAAATGCATCAAAGCTGAAAGAATAGCTTTTTAACAACAAAAGGAGAACGGCTATGGAGATTTATTCTAAGCTTAAAGATCCCGAATTTATCAAAAAAGTCAGAGAGGCGGATTGCTTCAAGAAATTCCGTGACGAGCTTTTCGCTCTTTGGGAAGCACATTGCACCAAGCCTCGCGAAACGCTATGCTACAGCGATTTCAAGCTCTATTGGGTAACAGGAGACCGCGGTGTTTACGAAACCGTATATTTTTCACGCCGCCTTGCAATAAGTGCCACTTCCCTCCTTGCTGTCTTTTATCCCGATGAGGAAAAGTATCTCATTCGCCTTATGGATGAGATATACGCCATCTGCGACGAATACACCTGGTGCCTCCCCGCGCATCAGGGAAAGCTTGAGACGAACAACAACTGCAAGATCGACCTCTTTGCATCCGAGACGGGTTTCGCGCTCAGCGAGATCTACGCAATTCTCGGAGACAGGCTCGATCCGCTGATAATTGACAGGATCAAGGTTGAGACCGAGCGAAGGATATTCACGCCCTTCCTCGCAGTTCCCGAATACAAGTGGTGGGAGCACGGTACGAACAACTGGACCGCGGTGTGCACGGGCTCTGTTGCGGGCGCGTTTATGATCCAGCGTCCCGATCTTGCCGAAACTCTTATCGACCGCTTCAACGAGTCGATGGAATATTATCTCTCGGGCTTTGAGGATGACGGCATCTGTATCGAGGGATGCGGCTACTGGCACTACGGCTTTGGCTTTTTCACGGTTTATGCCGATATGCTTAAGACGTTCACCAACGGCGAGATGGATTGGTTTAAGAATGCTAAGGTGCGCACCATAGCTACGTTTATTCAGAAAATGTTTCTGTCGGGCAATACTTGTGTAAGCTTTGCAGACGGAACTCGTTCCACCAACTATCATCTTGGACTTTGCCATTATCTTAAGGGACTTTATCCCGATGAAGTTGTGGTGTACCATCCGAAGTATTCTTATAACTATGATGGATGCGGACGCTTTTGCTTGCAGCTTCGTTCTGCAACATGGCTTGATGAGCAGCTTTATTATAACCCTGCTCCCGACAACGAAATTGCAGAATATTACGCGAAAGATTCAGAGTGGTTTATAAAGAGAACCGCTGCATATGGCTTTGCCGCCAAGGGCGGAAACAATGCTGAGCACCACAACAACAATGACATTGGCACGTTTATATTTGCCAAAAACGGACGTCAGGTTTTGATGGATGTCGGTGCCGGCCTTTACAGCCGTCAGTATTTTGATAAGACTACGCGCTATGGTATTCTTGAATGTTCATCCCGCGGACACAGCGTGCCTGTCGTGGGCGGAGAATTGCAGGTATTCGGCAAGAGCTTTGCGGCGCGAGACGTCAAGTATGAAAACGGCGTTTTCTCGCTTGATATCGCCAAGGCA
>JAZQXP010000097.1:0-5092 GCA_045632925.1 Eubacteriales bacterium
CCGACGTCCTCGGCGGTCCGGACCCATTTGAATTATTGCTGTGTATTTAATCAAAAGGTTATAAATGCAGCTTCTGAATTTAGTTAATTCTATATTGTTGTGCTGCTCGGACCGCCGAGGACGTCGGTCCCTACGGACTCGAACCAATATTTTCGAAAAAATATAATTCTGTTTTGCGTACCATAATCTCAATCTATAACTTTTAGATAAAAAACATGGGCTGTCACATTTTGATTAATGAGACAGCCCCAAAAGGTTTGTTTATAATAACGTAGATATCATCGCAGTTGTTTTACCAACCTCTACCCTTCAAATACCATTCCCCGTCCGGCTCTTTTACATAGAAGTAGCAAAATGTTCTTTCAGGTTGATTAAAGTATTTAATTGCGTCAGGTGTTTTCATATTGGCGATAAAAACTATGCATTTCTCATATTCTATATCATAGTCTTTTTTGAACTGTTCAAGATAGTAGGAACATTTTGAGTCCCCCGCAAATTCGAGACTTTTGAGCTTGACATTTGATTCCGATTCTTCAATATCTTCAATTATCATATTGACGATTGTCTCACGCTCCTCCATAGTATATAACTCGGATTCACCGTAATCGATTTTGGCGCTTCCGGTCTTTGAGCATGAGATGAGCGAGACAATCATAATAGCCGCGAGTACAAAACAAAATGTTTTTTTCATGTCGCACCTCTTTTCATGTTTGTAACGGTTCGTCTAAATTGATTATATCATATAGCTTTGCGGTTGTCAATGGACTTGTCGCAAGTTTTAATAAGTATATAACAAATTTCTGAATATATATTTACAATCGGCAAAGATTGTGATATAATTATTCTATATATTATATATAATCAAGAAAGGAACCACGAAAAATGCTTGATAAGAAAACAATGTCCGAGCTTATCGCCATCGTTCTCCACGGCGGCGCAGACTTCGTTGAAGTCTACTCGGAATACTCCAAGGCAAACAGTGTAAGCTACTCCAACAAGAAGATCGAAACGGTCGCAGACAGTGTTCACGGCGGCGTCGGAATTCGTGCTTTCGTTGGAACAAAGACATACTTCGGATGCACGTCCGATCTCACTCCCTCGGGTCTGCGTGAGTGCGCCGAGAGAGTTGCACAGGCTGTCGGCAGCCCCGTGCAGAGAATTCCCGATTTCTATCTGACCGAAAGGATCCCCACGAATATCCATCCCATCAAGACGATCCCCTCCGACGTTCCCGCGGCAGTTCGCGCTGAGCTTCTCCGTGCGGCTTGCTCGAAGGCTTATGAGTACGCTCCCGAGATCGTTCAGGTCCAGGGCGGTATCTCCTCGAATGAGAAGAACTTCATCGTTGCAAACAGCGAGGGTCTTTACACCGGCGACCGTCAGGTTCGTACAAGGATCAGCGTTTCCGCTGTAGCATCCGACGGTAATGAAAACCAGACCGGCGGCTCGAATCCCGGCAGAAGCATGGGTTGGGAGCTCTTCGACAGCGTTGTAAACGTCGAGGAAGTCGGTAAGGAAGCGGCTCGTCAGGCTATGGTCAACCTGAAGGCAGTTCCCTGTCCTTCGGGCAAGATGACTGTTGCGATCGGCAACGGCTTCGGCGGCGTTATCTTCCACGAGGCTTGCGGTCACTCTCTCGAAGCTACAAGCGTCGGTATCGGTATGTCGCAGATGGCGGGCAAGCTCGGAAAACAGATCGCTAACCCCAAGGTCACCGCGATCGACGACGGTACCATCCCGAACGGCTGGGGCTCCTGCAACATCGATGACGAGGGTATGCCGATGATCAAGCGCACCCTCATCAAGGACGGTATCCTCACCTCCTATATGATCGACCGTCTCGGCTCGCGCAGAATGGGTATGCCCTCTACGGCAAGCGGACGCCGCGAGGATTATTCCTACGAGCCCACCTCCCGTATGACAAATACTTACATCGCAAACGGTCCCGACAAGAACGAGGACATCATCAAGTCGATCGACAACGGTATCTATGCCGCTGCAATGGGCGGCGGATCCGTCAACCCCTTCACAGGCGCGTTCAACTTCGCCGTAAGAGAGGGTTACATCGTTCGCAACGGCGAGATCTGCGAGCCCGTCAAGGGTGCATCGCTGATCGGTACCGGCAGCGAGATCCTTATGAATATCGACATGGTCGGTCAGAATATGGAGACCGCGCAGGGTATGTGCGGCTCGTCGAGCGGCTCTGTTCCGACAGACGTCGGTCAGCCCCTCATCCGCGTTTCGGATATCACCGTCGGCGGAAGCAAGTAAGCGAAAGGAGCAAGGATAATGAAAGAAGCTATTAAGAATGCTGTAGCCGAGGCTGCAAAGGCTTACGGCGCGGAAGGCTATGAGGTTAAGATGGGCTCGTCCACAAGCGCGGCTGTTGAGGCGCTCAAGGACGATATCTCCTCCGTAACCTATGATAAGAGCAAGAGCATCAGCGTAAGATGTGTTAAGGGCGGTAAGAGCGGATACGCTTCGGGCAATATCGTAACTCCCGAGGAAGCGGCTGAGCTCGTTCGCCGTGCTTGCGAGAGCGCGCTCGTTGTTGACGACGCGGACGAGGTTCCCCTCTTCGAGGGCTCTCCCGAATATAAGAAGGTTGAAAAGAAGGAAGTAGTTATTCCTTCCGCGGAAGAAATGATCAAGGAGACTATGGATCTCCAGACCAAGATCATGGCTTGCGAAAAGGTAGTTGAGGGCTCGCAGAGCTATATGCAGGTCTCGGCATCCGAGTCGAACTTCTTCAACTCTGCGGGACTCGATCTCGATTACGAGTCGGGCTACGTTGCAAAGGGCGCGGTTGCCGCTGTTAAGGACGGCGACGACGCGGAAGAGAACTACGAAATGAAGTTCGCGGACGAGATCTCGAACGATGAGCTCGTCAAGCTCGCGTATGACGGCGCGGTTGCAAAGCTCGGCGGCAAGCCCGTTGACTCGGGCAAGTACAATATCATTCTCGAGAACGGCGCGATGCGCTCGATCCTTTCCGTGTTCTCGGGCGTGTTCTCGGCTCGTTCCGCATTCCTCAAGACCACTCTCTTCGCGGGCAAGGAAGGCGAGAAGGTTGCGGCTGATATCGTGACTCTCATCGATGATCCTTTCCACGAGAAGAAGTTCGGTCATTGCCCCTTCGACGCAGAGGGCGTAGCAGTTTACACCAAGAGCGTTATCGAGGACGGCGTGCTCAAGACCCTCCTCTATAACCGTATGTACGCAAAGAAGTTTGATAAGGAGACCACGGGTAACGCAACGAGCGCAAAGGGCATCGGCGTTCAGGGTCTCTACCTCAAGCCGGGTGAGCTTACCGAGGAAGAGCTTCTCGAAAAGCTCGGCAACGGACTCTATATCACGGGTCTCCAGGGCCTCCATGCGGGCGTAAATGCTGTCAGCGGCGACTTCTCGCTTCAGGCATCGGGATTCCTCGTTGAGGGCGGCAAGAAGACCCGCGCGGTCAAGAATATCACCGTTGCGGACAACTACTATAAGCTCCTCTTCAAGGTGACCGCTATCGCAAACAACCTCAGCTTCGGCACGGGCTCGAGCTTCGGCGCACCCGACGTTATGTTCTCGGATATTTCGGTTTCGGGTAATTAAAGATAGAAAAAGGACGGTAATAGTTATGGAAAAGGTAAGAATAGGTATTATCGGCTGCGGCGGAATCGCTACAAGCAAGCATATGCCCTCTCTAGCTAAGCTCAAGAACGTAGAAATGGTCGCTTTCTGCGATATCATCGTTGAAAAGGCACAGAAGGCTGCCGCAAAGTTCGGCACACCCGATGCAAAGTACTACGAAAACTACAAGGAGCTCCTTGCGGACGAGACCATCGACGTTGTTCACGTCTGCACTCCCAACCGCTCGCACTCCTTTATCACCGTTGATGCCCTCGAGGCAGGCAAGCACGTAATGTGCGAGAAGCCGATGGCGATCAACTCGGTTGAGGCAAAGAAGATGCTCGATGCCGCCGAGAGAACGGGTAAGAAGCTCACCATTGGTTATCAGACCCGTAACCGCGCGGACGCGGTATATCTCAAGAAGCTCGTTGACGACGGTATGTTCGGTGACATTTACTATGCGAAAGCAACCGCTCTTCGCCGCCGCGCAGTTCCCACCTGGGGCGTATTCCTCAACGAGTATGAGCAGGGCGGCGGTCCTCTGATCGATATCGGAACCCACGCTCTCGACCTCACTCTCTATATGCTTAACAACTACAAGCCCAAGTACTGCGTAGGTACCGCTTACCACAAGCTCTCGCAGGGTGACGTTGAGCATCAGGGCAACGCTTGGGGCAACTGGGATCCCGAGAAGTTCACGGTTGAGGATTCCGCGTTCGGCTTCGTAGTTATGGAAAACGGCGCGACCATCAATCTTGAGTCCGCCTGGGCACTCAACGTGGCTGACCCCCGCGAGGCTGTTACCTCCTTCTGCGGAACTCTCGCAGGCGCGGATATGGACCACGGTCTCCGCATCAACGGCGTTGCACACAACGCGCAGTATGAGTTCAAGCCCAACCTTGACGCAAAGGGCGCGGCATTCTTCGACGGCCACGGCAACGAATCCCCCGCAGACCGCGAGGCTCGTCTCTGGATCGAGGCTGTTGTGAACGACACCGAACCCCTCGTAACACCCGAGCAGGCTTATACCGTAACCAGAATTCTTGAGGGTATTTATACTTCTGCTAAGACGGGAGACATCTATCGTTTTTGACGGATTGTCTTAATTACGAGATACATATTAAATTATAAGTAAGTTTAAATTACGAGTCTGTAGGGACCGACGTCCTCGGCGGTCCGAGCCCAATTATATTATTGCAGTGTATTATATCAAGAAAATATAATTATAGTTTCTGGATTTCACCAAATATATAATTTAATGCCCACGGACCGCCGAGGACGTCGGTCCCTACAGGTGATAATTTAATTTGTACATAGTGATTCAAAAGGGGAAAAACATGGAAGAAAGACTAGAAAAAATCGAGGAAATGTTATCCGAGCTGTCATCAAAGCTTGATGATCTTTCCGATGATATCGAAAGCACCATTGAAGATGCGGTAGAAGATGCCGTAGAAAGTGCAGTAGAGGATGCGGT
>JAZQXP010000098.1:0-4995 GCA_045632925.1 Eubacteriales bacterium
CCATCCTTGCCCAAATATGGTATAATCAAATATATCACTCGGTCCACCGACCTGAAAGGAACACACCATGTCATCTTTAACCTCCCGTACGCCGAACGCCGACGTTCGCGTCATGTCCAGCAACATCCTGTTTGATAAGACCCTCGCGGACCGTCTCCCCCTGATTTCCGACTACTATCGCGCGAGCGATGCCGATCTGATCGGTATGCAGGAGGTAAATCGCGTCGGAACCGCACTTTTTGAGACTCTCGCGGACCTTTACGCGCCCGTCGCGCTCAGTCACGCTGACGGCAAGCATTGTTACACACCAATTATCTACCGCATCGACCGTTTTGATCTGATCGAGGGCGGCAGCGAGCTCTACCGCAGCCGCGGAACCGATACGAAATCTATGTCCTGGGCGGTCGTTGCCGACAAGAAGAGCGGCAAAAAGCTGGCTTTGATCAACTCCCACGGCTCGCTGATCCTGAAACACTACAATCTCGAGGCTACCAATGCCGTCGAGGGCGAGCTCTGGCGCGTCGATAACGTCTGTCAGATGCTCGAAAAGAAGGACGAGCTTCGCGAAAAATACGGCGAAGCACTTCCCGTTTTCATCACCGGCGACTTCAACACCCACCCGCACAGCGAGTCGATCCAAAATATGAAGAAGGTTCTGCCCGACAGCGCCGACGTCGCAACCGTCAGCGCGACTACCGATATCAACTCCTTCCATCGCGTTCCCGGTCGTCCATGCGACGAGGGCACGCCGATCGACTACATCTTCGTAACCGATGACGCAGTCCGCGTCCTCGTCCACTGCATCCCCACCGACGACGCATCGGTAGCGATCTCCGACCATTGCCCCGTATACGTCGACGCGGAGTTGAAATGAAAAATAAAAGTATCTTTTTGATCGCGGAGATACTGTTTTTATGCCTGTTGCTGACTTCCTGCTTGAAACCGTTCGGAGAAAGGGAGTATTACGACGATCTGTACGTTGATATTCCCGAAACCGAGTCTCGGCTTCTGATCAAAGAATGGCAGTATTTGTTAGGCAGCGGTTCCGAGGTTTATTATCTGTCTTCGCCCGATGCCGAGCCGCAGTTTCTCGGTGAGATAATCGGCGGCGACGACGGATATTGCCCCTTCAATAACGGCAAATATGCCGTCAGCTACTCAAACGGCAGCGTAACGCTCACGTGGTCCCTCGACGGAAGCGATAATTATACAAAAAGTAAAAGCTTCGTTTTGGAGAAATCCGATAATTAGAGTGACAAGAATAATCCGAACCAGCCCGGGAGCCTTAATTTTTGGTGCTTTTCGGCTTGTCGTCCTAGCAAGGTTTAGACGGATAAACTCAGTAGGGGACGGCGTAGCGAAGCGGCGACGCGGTATTGAATGACAGTCCGGGGGACTGTCAGATCCGCAGCGTGACCGAGCCGCAGCGAGACGGAGTAAGGGGTGGGTCCAAATTTATAGTATACAAAAATATAGGATATCGTCCTTGGAGAAAGGTACGCGCAAAAATTGTTAGCATTATCGGCAGAATATACTTGCTGAAAGCAAAAAACTGCCCGATAGGATTTCAGAACCTCTATTTGCGCGCATAATTGGGTGCGAAACTGATATGTGTCGGTAGCGCGCAAATGTTGATTTCAATTGTTTATATGATATTTAGAAAGCTTAACAATGAGGTTTGAACAATATATTTTCCCCTCCCGGTTTACGGGTAGCGAAGCGGCGACGCGGTATTGAATGACAGTCCGGGGGACTGTCAGACCCGCGGCGTGACCGAGCCGCAGCGAGACGGGAGTAAGGGGTGGGTTCAAATTTATAATATACAAAAATATAGGATATCGTCCTTGGAGAAAGGTACGCGCAAAAATTGTTAGCGTTATCGGCAGAATATACTTGCTGAAAGCAAAAAACTGCCCGATAGGATTTCAGAACCTCTATTTGCGCGCATAATTGGGTGCGAAACCGATATGTGTCGGTAGCGCGCAAATTTTTGATGTCGCAAAGCGACATCAAGAGGTTCTGAATCCATTAAACAAACGAATAATAAATGGGATAGCCAAAGGCTATCCCATTTATTATTGGCCTGCCCGATAGGATTCGAACCTACGGCCTTCAGAGTCGGAGTCTGACGCGCTATCCAGCTGTGCCACGGGCAGATATCTTAAATATTATACAACGGGAAAGACAAAAAGTCAAGTCCTTTTTGTCGATTGGAAAGCATATATGCCGACCGATTAGCGATCTTTTTAAAAAAATCTATTGACAAACCGCCGCATGTATGATATAATATATTGCTGATAAAATTACGAGATGTGGCTCAGTTTGGTAGAGCGCTACGTTCGGGACGTAGAAGTCGCAGGTTCGAATCCTGTCACTCCGACCACATGAAAATAATCCGAACATTCTCTTACTTGGAGAAGCGTTCGGATTATTTGTTTTATTCGAGTATCCCAACTTTAATAGTAAGAAATGAAAATAGCCACCGATAAGAAAAATTGTCGGTGGCTTTTCTAATGCACGATAGAGTATTTGGTAACAGTAATTATTTTCACTTAAACGCCGGAGCGTGGGTCTCGCCCGTTGCAAAAGCGTTAGGTCCGGGATCGGACATAGAAAAATACATTTTTGCTGCCTTGGTCGTGCCGAAGTCGCGGTTAGAGCCGGTCTGTTGTACCTTATTGAAGGCATCGCGGAACATCTGATTGTGGGCTTCTTCACGGTTGAGGAGAAAATCAATGGTCTCTCTGACCTTTTTGTCCTCAATCTGGCGGTAGAGATACTCATAAACCACCTTGGCTCTCTGCTCGGACGCGATATTGGAGAGCAGGTCTGCGCACAGGTCGCCCGTGACGGTGACGTAATCTCCCGTCCATGAATATCCCGAAGAATTAATAAGCCCGGGATTCAGTCCGAGCAGAACGTGCGTCTGCACCTCTCCTGCCTGCACCTTGGTGGCATCCACGTCATGACCGTTAAGAAGATTGATAGTCTGTGCCACCATCTCCATATGACCAAGCTCCTCTGCGGCGATATCAAGAAAGAGATCCTTGATTTCGGGATCCTTAATCCTGAAGCTCTGCGACATATACTGCATTGCCGCCTTGAGCTCACCGTTACCGCCGCCGAGCTGTTCCTGAAGCAGTACGGCGTACTGCGAGTTCGGTCTTTCGACCTCTACGGGATGGAATAATTGTTTTTCATGTTTGAACATAGCAAATTTAACCTCCGTTTATGGATTTAATACTATTATTTCCCATTATGCGAAGGCGTATACTGCTATATTCTTTTATCATCCGTCGCGGGATTGTCGATCAGCTCGCCGTCTTCAGTGAAACGTGAGCCGTGGCAGGGGCAGTCCCAGGTGTGTTCGGCTTTGTTGTATTTGAGGGCGCAACCGAGGTGTGGACATCGGGGCGCGGTGGGTGTAAGAAGTCCGATTGCAGACTCAAAAGCATTTACCGCAAGCTGTGGATGAAGAACCGTGCGTGAGGGGTCGAAAACGTCAGCATAAGGGTTGGGCTTTCCTTGAACGAGATCGCAGAGAATATCTGCGGCGACCATGGCGTTGGTCATGCCCCATTTGTTAAATCCCGTTGCAACGAAGACGTCGGGCGTGGGTTTTGAATATTGACCGATATAAGGGATATCATCAAGCGTCATACAATCCTGCGTCGCCCACTTGCCGACGATCTCGGCATTTTTGTAATACTTACGGGCAAAATCTTCAAGCTCCTGCCAACAACCGCCTTGCTTGCCAGTTCGGTGTCCGCCACCGCCGAGGAGCAGAAGATCGCCGTAACTTCGGAAGGACAGTCCCGTGTCCGATTCATCCACATACATTCCTTCTACTTTTTTGGCGTTTTTGAGTGCAAGAACGTAGGAACGATGCTGATAGAGTTTGAGATAGTACAAGCCATGTTTATTGAGCATCGGAAAATGAGTTGCAATAATCAGTTTTTTGTAGGTGATTTCACCGTGATTGGTGATTGCCTTGTGCGGCATCAGTTCCACGACTTTAGTATGCTCGTAGATTGGCAGATCTTTTGCAATTGTATAGAGAAATTTCAACGGGTGGAACTGCGCTTGATCTCTCACGCGCACCGCCCCTGCGACCGTAAACGGAAGCTCGCAGGCATCCAAGGACTCGGCTTTCATACCGAGACGCCCCAAGGCGGCGACCTCTTTTTCAATCTTCTTGCGGTCACCCATAGAATATACGTAGTTATCCCGCGTTTCATAGTCGCAATCGATCTTTTCACAAAGCCGAGCATATTCTTTGATTGCTTTGTTTTGTGCGTCAATGTAAAGGCGTGTTTTATCCTCACCAAAGCGTTTGATCATTTTGTCGTAGATCAAACCGTGCCCCAAAGTGATCTTCGCCGTGGTGTTTTTTGTGATACCACCGCTGATCTCATTCGCCTCGACCAGTATACAATCCACGCCCGCATTTTTTAGCTTATAGGCGCATAAAATCCCCGTGATCCCGCCTCCGATGATCAAAATGTCGGTGTTTTTATTGCTACTCAAAGCATCAAAATGCACACGCTTTGCAGTATCTTCCCAAATAGAATCCATACTCATCACTTGCCGTTTACCAGAAAATCCACGTAGTGACGCATCTCATCTCTGCTTTTTACCGCGTGTGTTCCTGCGATGATCTGTTGCTTTTGTTTCTCGCTGAGCGTTCCGAACTTCTGCATAGCTTCGGGATTCATCGCAAGCGCCATAGCAAAGCCAACCGGCATTTCGTCTTTCGTCATCTTTTTACCTCCGATTTGTAATATCAATATCATTTGCATTTTCCAAGCATTGCATACCTGCCAATTTCTCGTATAAGTTGCTTTGGCAATGCTAAAAATAAAAGAGATAACGGAGGTGAAGATATGAGCAATCGATTGGCAAAGGAAACAAGCCCCTATTTACTTCAACACAAGGATAATCCCGTGGAGTGGTATCCTTGGTGCGACGAGGCGTTTGAACTCGCGGCAAGGGAGG
>JAZQXP010000099.1:0-1133 GCA_045632925.1 Eubacteriales bacterium
GAAATGTTCCTTGCCCAAAATCGACACCCGAAGCCGCCGCTATGGTTATTACTTCGTCTATATCCGGTTCGGGCATTCCCTGGCCGAGAACGAAATAAAGACCAGCGGGCCATACGGGACAAAGAATCATGTCCGAAATGCCGAGCGCTATCTTGAAATAGTTATAGATGGCCTCGAATGTCGGCAGGTCTTCGGTTCCACTGCCTATGCTGATCCTCATTCTCAACTGTTCGTCGGTCTCGCCAATTTTTCGGACGATTCCGAAATATAGGCCGTAATAATCGAGCATCGGGCCGACGGCATCTTCAATGTTGAAATTGTCCGAAATCTCGCGTAACGCCTTTTCAAGTTCGTCCGAGAATCCAAGTGTCGCGTCGATAACGCCGAGTAGCTTCGTACTCCGCTTGTATTGCTCTGGAACGTACTTTTTCTGTTCCAAGGAATAATTTGTTATCGACTCACTCATAGACTACTATTCTACCGCAAATGAAATTCTATCATCTTCGAGGGCCGCGTAGCTGAAGAACGCGACCGGTATCTGTTTGTCCGTCTCGTAGCTCGCCGAACTTGGGGGCGTGTCGGGGTTTTCCGTCACCGCCACGGCGCACGTTGCGACGCCGATTCCCGGGACATCGTAAAGGCCCTGGTTTATTCGTGTCGAAATCACATCCTTGCCGAGCGTATATTCCTTTTCAGCCCATTCAACAAGAGCGTCCTTTACCACGTCCTGGCCCGGGAAGGCTTCTTCGTCGTAAAGCGAATAAGTAACCTTTACCCAAAGATATATAGGAGTAGGACGGCTAAAGCTGATTTGCTGCTCGATCCCGTGGCTGTCGGTAATGTTTACCGAAGTATTGCCGTATGACTGGATGCCCGCGGGCTGGTTCTCGTAAATGCACCGCGCTATTTCGTTGTCGTTGCCGCCAATGACAAGCGAAGTGAACGCCTTGCCTGGTATGCCGTCCGAATCGGTAGCAAAACCACGGTTGGACATGACAAGGGCCGAAGATACGCCTCGAACATCAAGCAGGGCTGCTTCTATTGCCGGGTCTGTCGCGCGGCTCTTTCTCACCCTTGCCGCGGCAGCACGGCGAACCCTCAAAGATTCGTCGGTTTCCAAGTCCTCGCCGGGG
>JAZQXP010000100.1:0-1442 GCA_045632925.1 Eubacteriales bacterium
AGAACTTTTCGAGTGTGCCGGTCGTTACCTGATTGAGAGGAACATCGCCGATCTTCGGAATGATCTGATTGTATATTCTCTGCTCGTAGGTGGTCTGCGTGTACGGCTTTAGAGCAGGCTTGCAATAGGTCTGATACCAGAAGTCCATCCATTCGCCGAACGGCATGTCTGCCGTGCATCGCGTAACCTCGGTCGCGCCGATTTCTTCCTTGAGTGCTTCGAGTTTTTCCACACATTCTGTTTTCGTTTTCGCAAGGACGCTCTTGGTTTTCGGCAAGCCCCTATCGTCGTATCCGACGACGATTCGTCCTTCCCATCTGCCGTCCTTGCGCAGTCTTACTGTTCCTTCGCCTGATTTTCTTCGCTTTGCCATGGCTTTAGCTCCTCTCCGAACATATCTGTTATAAAGTTTCCGACGATTCCCGATGCCTGCCTTTGCATGTCCGTCGTTACATGCGTGTAACGGTCGAGCGTGAAGCTCGCTTTCGTGTGTCCGAGCAGACTTGCCAAGGTCTTGGGATCGATTCCGTTCGATGCCGCGTGCGTTGCGAAGGTGTGCCGTAGGTCGTGGAATCGCATATCAGGAAGCCCTGATCTGTGAAGTAGATTTTTGAGTTGCGTATAGGCACTGCTTGGATTCATCGGATGCTCGGGATAATGTGGCTTTGGGAAGATCCACTCGGTGAGTGCCGTTTTCTTTCTCTCCTTCAGCAGCTCTGCCACGCTCGACGGCAATACGATCTTGCGGTTTCCTTCGTTTGTTTTTGTTTCGCCGACGATATAAATTCCGCGTCCATACCGCACCGATCTTTGAATGTGGAGCGTTCCGTTTTCCTCGTTGAAGTCGCTCCATTTGAGTCCGCAGATCTCACCTCGGCGCATGCCTGTCATGATCGCCGTGTAGAAGAAGTCATGCCATATCTCGTCGCCCTCGAGTGCCTGTATGAAGGTTTCGATTTGCGATTCGAGAAGGATTGTTTTCTCGGTTTTCGCGTTCTTCGGGATCGTCGCAGCTTCGGTCGGATTGAATGGGATCAGACCTTCCTTTACCGCTCCGTCCATCGCTTCGTGCAGAAGCATATGCACCGATCGAACGGTTGAGCCTGCGAGTCCCTCGCCGTATTTTTCGCGAGAGGCGATTCGCCCTTCTCTTTTGAGCTTGTTGTAGAGCCTTTGGATGTCGATGGTAGTTACCGAGGTCAGTGTTTTCTTGCCGATGTACGGCTTGATATGGTTCTCCGCATATCCTCGGTATCCTTCCATTGTGCTTCCTCGGAGCATCGGCTCTTTGATCTCCGTGAGCCATCGGTCAAGCCACTCGCCGAGTGTGATCTTGCTGTGCTCGGTGAGCGACATGCCTGCATAGTATTCCTTGAGCTGATTGAGCTTAGGCATCAGCTCGCGCTGTGTTTTTGCGAACACCGAACGGTAGATGGGATATC
>JAZQXP010000101.1:0-5281 GCA_045632925.1 Eubacteriales bacterium
TTCCAAGCTCAAAACGGTCGAGGGCTTCGAGCCTTATGACCTCGTCAGAGTGGATCCCGAAATCGTTCCCGAAGGATACCGCACGGAAAACATCTACGGTTTTCCTCACGGACATCTGCTGATCAAATAACAGAAACAACACCTATGAGTGTCGAGCAAAAATCTCGGCACTCTTTTTTCTTTGTGGGGCTTGCCCCACTCCCCACCCAAAACTTTTTTGCAAAAAAGTTTCCGGACTTCAAAAAATCTTATAAAAATTATGGAGGTAACTTATTGAGTTATTATCAGAATCATTATCAAAACAAAAGAGATATCCCCGGCGAGTATTTCCCGATGCCCAAGGCTGTGTTTCGGCTGGGGCTTGATTCGGGAGAGATCGCCGTTCTCGCATTCCTTATGTACTGCGAGGACAGAAAGACCTATCAGTGTCATCCGAGCTACAGCACCATCGGAAGCGCCGTTGGCATGAGCAACAACACTGTCAAGAAATACGTGGACAGGCTTGAACACAAGGGCTTCATCCTTACCGAGCCGACCATGGTCAGGACACGTGACGGCAGAGCTCATAATGGCAGCCTCCTCTATACTCTGCAACCGATACAGCCTATAGAGGAAGCCTACTTTCAGCGAAAGCTCCGAGAGGCAGAAGCGAAGATGCACTTCAACAATGCTATGAAAAAATATGAGAAGAAAGGAGGTAAGGCGAATGAAGCAGTCGATGTATAAGAGCCGAGATGAGCTTCCCATGTTCCTCACCGTAATGGACGTGGCAGGCCTTCTCGGTATCTCTCGTGCCAGTGCCTACGAGCTGGTGCGCGAGGACAATTTCCCCAAACTCAAGATCGTTCAGGGGCGAACCATCATCCCCCGTGACAGGCTCCTTGAATGGCTGGACGAGCAGACGAGATTCAACCGAGGCTGATGCGAACGCAACAATAAGTGAGCATCGTACCACGATGAGGGGGGGATTTTCGCCCCCCTTATTTTTTTAGCAGGATAAAGCCATGTCTATATGCCATGGCGAATCACATCGCCCGGCAACGCCGAGCGAAGAAAAAGCACGGTGTAACAAGGCTTTTTGCGGATTGATAACGAATCGCAAAAGAACAGCCTTCATGTCTGCCGTGTGCCAATTTGGAGGGTAAACAGTCTGATACCCCCGAAAAACCAAGGTGTAGCAACGCAGTTTTGGATGTCTGCTTGCGGCGCCTTTACAAATTTAAGAAAGAATGAGGTAAATACCGCATGAATCAAAATAATCAAAATTTATCCGCAAAAGGCGTAAGCCTTACCCCTTCCCAATGGGAACGTTGCGACCGTCTCACAGAGAGATACGGCAAAAAGTCCCGAAATTTATTCATCCGTGAAGCTGTGGATTTCTACTGTGCATGGCTGGAAAAGGAGCATATGGAACGCTTTCTTCTGCCTTCTCTCGAGTCGGTTATGGACTCAAAGATCAAGGACAGCGAAGGGAGAATCCGAAACGTTGAGTTCAAAATGGGCGTTCAAATTGCAATTCTCACCGAGCTTCTCGCTGACCATTTGGGTTATTCCGAAGAAGATATGGAGCAGATGAGAGCCGATGCCGTCCGCCATATGAAGGAAACCAACGGCTCCTTCCGCTTCTGATTCCGAGGTAATTCATGGCGAAAATTATTGTAAAAGCACCGTTCTATAAGCCCGGACATAAGACGGAGAAGGGGCAATCTCGCGGAGGATATGCGCAGTATATCGGAACGCGCGAGGGCGTTGAAATTCTCCGTAGCGGAATGGCAGGCTATATCGGTGAGCGTCGTGGATCTCACGGTCTCTTCTCTGATGAGGGTGTTGACGTTTCTCTCTCAAAGATCAGCGAGGAAATAGACAATCATCCCGGAAACGTTTGGGGATTTATCATCTCACTCAAGCGCGAGGATGCCGAGAGAGTGGGCTACAATTCTGCCGAGCAATGGGTCAATCTCCTGCGCTCTCGACGGAATATTATTGCCAAAGAGATGGGCATTACACCCGCCAACCTGCGCTGGGTCGCCGCCTATCACAACAAGGAGAGCAACCCTCACGTCCACATGATGGTGTGGTCGTCCCGACCGCAAGAGCCGTATCTTTCTCGCGAGGGCATCCACAACATCAAGAAGACCTTCGCAACGGATATCTATCGGCAAGAGCATATCCAAATTTATAAAAAGCAGACCGATGCAAGAGAGGATATCAAGGAGCGTTGCCGCCAAAAGATCGCCGAACTTTGCGCAGAGATCAACGGCGGCAACCACGCCTTCTCACTCGAGATCCTTGCAAAAATGGAGTTGATTTCCGAAAAGCTTTCGAAGCATAAGGGCAAAAAGGTCTACGGATATCTCGATAAAAATACCAAGGCTTTGGTCAAGGATATCGTAAAATTGCTGGGCTCTGACGAGCAGATCTCGGAGCTGTATGACGCTTGGTATCGCTACAAATGCGAGATCGTTCGTACCTATACCGATGAGATTCCCGACAAGATTCCCATCGAGGACAACGAAGAATTCAAATCGATTCGCAACGCCGTCGTCAAAAGTGCGGCGGAGATTTCCTCTCCGTCCGCGCAACCGGAGCGAGAGATCAGCTACGATTATTCAGAGCTGCAGGAGAGAAAAAACGATTTTGATTATCTCTCTTTCCACGCTGACTTCCGTGATGACCCGATGATCTTCTACCGCCTCGGCAGATATTATCTTGAAAAGACGGACGATATGGAGAACGCAGAATGGTGGCTTCGCAAGGCGGCTGACCAAGGGCTGGAGCTCGCCTCTTACCTCGTCTACAAGGGCTACCGTGACGGAAAGTTTACCGAAAAGCCGAGCGATAAGCTCCGCTATCTTCGCATGGCTGTGGACGCAGGCTTCGGCTATGCCGAGTATGAATACGCCAAATATCTGATGGATAAGTCGCCCGATGATGCCAAGGAATACCTACGCAGAGCCGCCTCTCACGGCAGCTTCCAAGCAGAATATACCTACGGCAAGATGCTCTTTGACGAGGGAAAGCGTGAAGAAGCGCGAGAATGGTTTGAACGCTCCGCTCGGTCGGATGCGTGGACACAGACGAGAGTGGGGCTACTGCTGTACTACGAGTACGAGGATCACGAGGCAGGTAAAGCCTTACTTTCCTCTGCAGCTGAGCAGGGCTACGAGCCTGCGCGTGAGGCGATACGTTCTATAGAACAAGGGCTGAACGCGCGGATCGCCATCGGTGTATGCGATCTGTTTTATTACGCAAGCAACATTCTCGACGAGCGATGCGAGGATATGTACAGCTCCGAGCATCAGATCGATTACCACGGCATCGACAAGAAGCAACGCCGTGAAGACCAAGCCAAGAGGCATGGTATTATTATGTATTGAGTCAAATATGCGTATTTGGCGATTATTGAAGCCCCAGCCGAACAATGACACGGTTGGGGCTACGCCACAGAGAAAAGTGGCTGTTTTAGGCGGTACAGACCGCGCAAAAATAACGAAAAAAAGAGGTATTTTCCATGATAACCGGAATTAAGAAGTCTCACAAGACAACGGAAATATTCTTTGACGAGGGTAGCGATATCCTCGTCATCAACACCTATAACACCAGCCTCAAGAACAGGCTCACGGCATATGCGAGGGTTTATCCCGACCTTTGCCGTCAGACCGATGACAACGAAACAGGCGGTCTATCCTTTGAAATACAGAAGGACAGATTCTCCTTCCGCCTTCTTCCGCCATGCTCGGACGAGCGTAAAGAAAAGGCACGAGCCTGCGCAGAGGCACTTAACCAATCCCGAAAGGAGCTTTGATAACAATTTGATAACTATTCGAAAAAACGCTGGATATTCTCTCGAACATGTGATATGTTTGGGGTACGAAAAAAACAACAGAAAGGTAGGTGAACCCTATGGCAAAACGCAGACCACAAGGTGACGGCACGATACGAAAACGCTCGGATGGACGATGGGAAGCCCGAATCATCATAGGACACAAGAACGATGGCTCCCCGATGTACAAATCCGCCTTCGCCAAAACTCAGAAAAGTGCCTTAAAGCAGCTCCATCAGCTCCTTGACCTCTACCGTGACGTTGACCTCACCGAGGAATGCCGCATGACGCTCGGCGAGTGGATGGATAAGTGGATGGACGAGTATATGATATTCACCATCAAGGAGAATACCATCAAGGGCTATCGCTCACAGATCGACCATCAGATCAAGCCGTTTATCGGTCATAAGCAGCTCGCCTCACTCACCACGGCAGATATTCAAAAATTCTACAACAAGATCAAAAAGGAAGGTAGAGTGCATCCGCATCCCATCCACGGACACGTTCTCTCCGACAGCATGGTGAGGAAAATACACATGATGCTCCACGAAGCCATGGAGGTGGCGGTCAGAGAGCGATATATCGTGCGCAATCCCACCGATAATACCACGATACCGAAAAAGACTACCACCGAAAAGCAGGTTCTCGACGATAGCCAGCTCAACAGATTTCTGGAAGCCATTCAAGGTGAACCGTACTGGCACGACTTCTTCTACGTGGAGGTCATGACAGGACTTAGGCGCGGTGAGATATGCGGTATCAAGTGGAGTGATATTGATTTCAACGAAGGAACGCTGTGCATCAAGCGTTCCGTATCCACGAAGGAGGGTGGCGGTGTTAGCATCGGTGAGACCAAAACCGACGCAGGCGTGAGAACCATCATCATGCCACCAAGCGTGGCAACGCTCCTATGGAAGAAGCGATCGGATGCGATCAACGAGTGGGTATTTCCGCACTATACCAACCCCTCGGATCCCTTACACCCAAGCTCCGCATACAAGAAGCTCAAAACCCTCCTCAAAAGGTTGGAGCTTCCTCTGCTGAGATTCCACGACCTACGGCACACCTTTGCTACCCAAGCAACTGACGGCGGTGTCGATCCCAAGACCTTGGCCGGCATTCTCGGACACACCGATGCGAGCTTCACGCTTGATACCTATACCCACGTAACGAGCGATATGCAGAGGGGTGCTTCTGCAATCGTCAATAATATGATGCAACAATTCTTAATAACGGAGGAAAACAATGGCGAACAATAAGAGAAAACAGGGCGAAGGCACGGTACGCCTTCGCTCGGACGGACGCTGGGAAGGAAGGATCGTTATAGGCTATAACGAGAAAGGCAATCCCAAGACCAAAAGCGTACTCGCCCATACAAAGGGCGAGTGCGAGGAAAAGCTCAAAGCACTCAAAGAGGAGCTCGGCAAGATCGCACAGAGAGTCAAGCCCGAAATGCCC
>JAZQXP010000102.1:0-1152 GCA_045632925.1 Eubacteriales bacterium
TAGCGAAACAGGAACGCAGGGCGAGGTTGCCGATCTTGGCGACGATGACAAAACGTTTGGCGAGGATATTGAGGCAAGCGGCGCATACGACGGATACTTTGAGGGTGAGTCCGGGGATATTGTTGTCGAATGTGTTTCGGGTACGGATAAAGCATACAAGCTTGAAGGAAGTACGCTGACCTTTACGACGGTTGCCGAGGAATCCGTATATTCCATTTCGGGAACGTTCAGAGGAAACATTGTTATTGACGTGGGTGACAGCTATAAATTTGATTTGGAGCTTCAAGGACTTTCTCTCGTCTGTAATTCCACAAATCCCATCACCGTAAAAAGCGGCGATGAGGTAGCGATCAAGGCAAAGAAGGACACGAAGAACTATATTTACGATATGCGCTCCGCCATCGACTCTACCGACGAAACGCTATATTCGGGCGCCATTCACTCCGACGTTGACCTTGAGATCGGCGGTAAGGGCGAGCTGTCCGTGGTTTCCGAGAACAACAACGGCATTCATTCCAAGGACAATCTGCAGGTCAAGAATCTGACGCTCTACGTTGCTTGCATTGATAATGCTCTCAAGGGCAACGACGGTGTGGAGATCGAGGGCGGCAATACCACCCTGATCGCCTCGGGTGGGGACTGCATCAAGACCACAAACAGCGATATTTCCGAGAAAGGCAATCAGCGCGGAAGCATCAGCATCGTAGGTGGCACGCATACGCTTTACGCCGCTTGCGACGGCATTGATGCGGCATATAACGTAAGCATCGACGAAAGCACCACCGTGCTGAATATCTACACCGACAAATACTCCAACTATTCAAAAGAGGTAACGGCAAATTCGTCGGATACAAATTATATCCGCTTTACGAGTAACAAATATTATTATTCGGTCAAGTATTATAACTCCGACACCGACTACGTTTGGGTGAACGCGGAATATCATTCCAAGGTGTCGGGTAGCAGAACCACCTATTATTACTATTCCTATCCCAAGATGCCCGACTACGTAAAGCAGCAGTTCTTTATCTATGAAAGCGAGGCACAGCGCGGTCAGGAAGAAGAATATCTCGTTGCATCGGATTATCTGACACCGAACAGCGGCTCTGACACCTTTGCCCTGACACAATCCTATAACGGACTTTCCTATCA
>JAZQXP010000103.1:0-8153 GCA_045632925.1 Eubacteriales bacterium
TCCAATTTGGTATATAAAATTATAAGTTTGAACGATATTCGTCGCACAAATTGAATTAGCGTCGTTGCCCCTTTACATTCCCCATGCGGGCGTATTTGCAAGCAAATGTGGGGACCGCGTGCAGCGGTGGTTGAGGAGAGCAAAGTCTGTACTGTACGTTGAACAGAATACAAATACAAAACTCGGATATTATGAAGTTTTTCGCTTCATAATATCCGAGTTTTCTATTAAAATAATTTCCGAGCAACGCGAGGAAATTTCTACCTTCCACTGGTCACTAACCACTAATTAATCTTCTTCCCCACCGCTCCTCCGGGGTGGATGAGGGCGAAGTCTGAGAGCGCATAGTCCTTCTCCTCCATAATGCCGACCATCAGCGCATCGAAGATCGCGGCGGTGGCGGCAAAGCTCGAGGTGGACATTACGCCGTAGCGGTCGCTCTCGGGTATATCGGGAAGCAGAAGTACGGCATCGGCATTGCGGGCAAGCTCGGAGTCCTTGTTTGCCGTGATGACCACAATATGCGCACCCTTTGCCTTCGCGATCGAGACAAGCGGGATCAGCTCGTCGGTCCTACCGCCCTTGGAAACGAGCATCAGAAGATTGTCCTTCTTCAGCGCGCCCATTCCGCCGTGCACAGCCTCGGATGGCGGCACGAATTTCGCGGGACACTCAACGCAACAGAGCGAATGCGCGAATTTCTTTGCCGCAAAGCCCGATGATCCGCAAGCCGAAAGGACGATCAGGGTCGAATTCAACAAATAATCCATCGTCTTGCCGAATTCCGCGGCATCCATAGTCTCGTAAAGAGCCTCGAGCGCGCGTCTTTCGGCGGCAACAGAGGACTTCATATATTCAAAGGTTGATTCTTTCATAATATCCTCCGAGCCTCGCTTTTGGTGAAAAACATATTAAAGTAAAGCCAAAGAACAGAATATCTGTCCTTGAGATCCTTGGCGAACCAGATGCCGTTTTGAATCTTTTCCGCGCCGTACATCGGTACAAAAAGCGAAAGATCAAATCCGCAATCGGTCAGCATTTCCATGATCTCGGAGGCGGTGGGGCATTCGCTCAAGATCGCAACGACCTCATCCCACTTCTTACGGTAAACTTTGTTCACGGGATTTGCATATCTGCCCGCGCTCTTTTGCAGCTCGCTGACCTCGGGCGCGATCCTGCCGTATATCTTTTCATAGCATTTTTCGCGCACATTATCGGGTACCGAGGAAAATTTCGGTATCGCAAAGCTTCTTATCTCCTCGCGGAGGCGCGCGGTCACGACAGTCGAATAGCCGACGTCGGTTCCGTGCAGAAAATAGGGCTTGTCCTCAAGCAGACCCGTGATCTCGAAATAATGAGAAAGATGATGCTCGCTTCCCGAGCCCGGACGGGTCGTTGAAAGCAGAGTCAGCGTCACGCCAATTAGCACGAGATCGCGCATCAGCTCCTCGATCGCCTCGTCCTTGCGCTCCGCGATATCACGCGCGAGCGAGCGGATGAGATCCGTCTTTTCCTTGACAAGGTCATAGACCTCGGGGCAGAGATACTCGCCGTTGATGAGCTGACTGAGCTTCCAGTCATTGAGCGCGGAATATTTGCCGATGATATCGGCGTAGCCCGAGCGGATCATATCGATCGGGGCATTTTTCAAGATTTCGGTATCGCCTATGATAACGTCGGGCGCGTGTGTGGTCACCGTGACCTTCATACCGCCGAGGATCATAGCCGCGCCCGACGAGGCAAAGCCGTCCATTGAGGGCGCAGTTGCGACGATTCCGCTCTTTATTTTATTATAAAAGGAAACGTATTTGCAGATATCGTTGATGACTCCCGAGCCGACGCCGAGGATAAGATCGGTTTTTTCCGTCATTTTCGCCTCGACCGCGGCAATGCCCTCCTCGTCGGGAACAAGCAGATCGTCGGTCACGAAGAGACAGACGTCCTCGATCTTACCGCCGAGCAGAGATTTGACTCTCTCGCCGCAGACGGCGTAGGTATTGCTGTCGGCAACTAGGAGCACGTTTTCGTATTCCTCAAGAGTACTCGGAAGACGCTCGAGCGCGCCGACACCGATATCGACATGAGCGATATCACAGCGGTGAGTCCTTCCGCAGGAGCATTCGATATCTCTGTTAAGAAGCCTCGAAAGTTCCATATCAGATAAATCTGTTGAACCACATTGCAAGCTCGATGCGCATAGCATCGTTCATCTTATGTCCGACTCCCTCCATAAGGTGGAACTCGATATAGCTGCCCGAGCGGCGCACGGACTCAACAAATTCGGTCACCATAATGGGATCGACCGTAACGTCCGAGTCTCCCTGCCAAACCTTGATCGGGCAGGGCGGAATGACGACGCGCTTGCCGTCGGGACCTATGTATGAACGTGTCAGATAAGGATTGAAGCCGACGGTATTCGGCGCAAACCATTCGTCCTCGAGGAAACGGTAGATCTGAACGATGCGGTCGTGGGTGCTGTATCCGGTAGACGCCTTTTTCGTTGTCTTATCCCAGGTGCCGATGCAATAATGATCGCCGACAGTCACGCCGTCCATATTGAGACGGGGATAGATAAGTCCGAGTGCGGCAACGATTCCGGGGAAGGTGTGCGCAAAGTTCATTGCGGTATGACCTCCCATCGATGCGCCCGCAACGAGCACTCTCTTCGAGAGATTATAATGCTTTACGGCATAGAGATACGCCTTATGAAGCGCGAAAATGTGCTCGGGACAGCCCATAGTCAGACCGTGGGGCTGTGAACCGCAAACGTCGAGCACGGCATAACCCTGCTTGATGCACTCTCGGCAATATCCGATGCCGCCCGTCTTGTTCTCAGCCTCGCAAACGCGGCTTCCCGCGCCGTGGCAGGAGAGGATCAGAGGGGTCTCGTCGCCCTCGTCCGAATAGCTTTCGGGCAGGCAGAGCACGCATTCGCACTCATCGAACTCCTCGCGGTCGAGCACCTCGTTTGCAGTCGAGTAGCTGACGTCGCGGAAGTTATTGAATTTCACTTTAAAAAAGATGCAATCGTACTGCAGTCCTTCATCAGAGCTGCTCGTTATCGTTTTTCTGATCTCCATTTTCATTCTCCTCTATTTCAAGATATTCGTCCCTCTCCTCCGGAGTGATTTCCTCGGGCTCGGGCTTTGGTTTTTCATAGAAATAATCAAGCTTTTCGCATTCCCAGTCTGTGATCTTATCGCCCTCGGCATCGTCCTCACCGTCGGTCTTCGGAAGCTCATCGGGCGCAGGATCGTCATCGTCCTCGGTCTCGAGCTCCAATCCGTTCCCGTCAACGAGTGCGGGCTCGCCCTCTCGCTGATAAGCGGCAAAGGCACCGATCGCGCCGAATAGGGTAAGGGTCAGAAGGGTCAGAGTCGAGGTCGAAAGCTTATCAAACATCATATTTCCGAAAACGTAGATCGGCGGGATCACCGAAAGTACTGCGCCGACCCAAGCGCGGCGTCTGAACGCAAGCGCGAGGACGATGATTCCGAAAAGGAGAATGCCGAGCTTAAGATAGACTGAAAACTCCTCGCCTACGTATGTCATCTGAATATCCTCAACGATTCCCTCAACCTCATACTGCTTTGAGATCTCGTTTAAGAGCGAGCGCGCCTCAGGTATGCCCTTTCTCTCGAAGACCTGCCAGATCATATCGACAACGTCGGGAATCGCCGCAAGCTTTGTGCTCATAATGAGTCCTTCTTCCTTGAGGATCTCGATCTTCTCGGTAACCGCCGCGAATTTATTAAGTATCGGGCAGATGTAGGCGGTGATTCCGAGCGCGGCAATATTGCAGAGCAGACCGCCCGAAGCGGCACTCTCCAAGCCGAGGAAGGAATGCTTTCTTCCCCGCTCCGAGGTTGCGGCATAGAATATCGCTCCCGCAGCATGCGCTATGCAGAGGACGAGCACGCTGTTCGGGAATTTCGGCAGAGCCTCGAAGCGGTACATCGTGATCGCATATGAAAGCGCGCAGGCGGAGGTCAGCATACCGAAAGCGGGTACCTTTTCAAGCAGGAAACCCGCCGCCGCGGATATCGCGAGCAGAAAAACGAGGTTTATATGCTCCTCTGTGTTGATATTTGCGTCAAGGAACTGCTCAAGCTTGCCGGGGACCTCCTCCATCGTTCCGTCCTCGAGCATCTCGGGCTCGTCGGGCGTGAATTTCAGATAGAGGGTCAACACGTATATGCATATGAATACGCAGAGCATTACGGCAATGCCAGAGGTAAAATTCTTTACTGTTTTCACCTTTATTTTCCTTTCTTTGCAGGTTGATTTTGCGGCAGACGGCGGCATTTTCCGCCGGGGATGGGGGATGCCGATGCCGACGCGGCGAGTATCGAGTCGACCTCTCGCGGGGATTCGACCGTGAAGATATAATGCCGTCTTGTTATAAATCCGTCGCAGAGATCGCGCGGACGGTCAAGAAGATAGGTCGGAAGCGAATTTACGATAAGCGAGCGGTGCTCCGGAATGCGTAGGACGGGAAATTTCACGCCCATACGGTCGACAAGCTTTGCGCGTCCGCTCTCGCAGACCTTACAGCCGCCGATCTCCTTGCCAACGCATTTTTCGGTGATCATCAGGGGCAGTCTGCCGTAGACGATAACGGATGATCTGCCCGAAATATCGCGCAAACGGGGCAAAGTCAACTCGGGCGAGAGGACAAAATCCTCAAATCCGAGCTCCTCGAGTGCCGCGGCGGTCTCCGAGTTCGTGATATTCAGTCTGAAATCGCCGTGGAGGGCAAGTCCGAATTCGCGGGCGAGAGGGATATGACCGAGATTGCCGACGAGGATATCCGTCGCGCCGAGCCTCTTTGCATCGGCAAGCTGACGGCGCACGCGGCTCATCTCGCTGTCGGGAATGACGGGCGGGAGCATTACTCCGCGCGCTCCGCGCGCCTTCGGGAATTCCTCAAGAGGAAGATATGCGATATGAAAGAATTTTGCCGCCTTTGCGGTATACTGCGACGCGCTGTAGAAGACCGCCGAATTCACGATCGGCTTGCCTCTACGCTCGCGCGGCTTTTTTTGCACGTAATCACCCGCGCGGCAATTCCTTTCGGTATATTCGGGGATCGGAGCTTTTGTGTTTTTATAGTCCGCATTTTTCTTCTGCGACGCGGAGCGCGCCTTGTCGCTCTCGGTGCGGATACCGAGCATATTTTTTCCTACATTACCAACGTAATAGCCGTCGGTGAAGCCCTGGCGCGAGAATATCTCGGCGAGGCGGCGCATCTCCTCGGCGTTTGCTCCTCTGCCCTCGTCAAGCAGACGTCGCCAGATCGAAATGACACCCGCAACGTACTCGGGCGGCTTCATTCTGCCTTCGACCTTGAGCGAGGAAACGCCCATATCGATAAGCTCGGGCAAATGCTCGGCAAGCGAGAGATCCTTGAGGCTCAAGGGATAGCTCTTGCCTCCCTGCTGATTTGTGTAAGGGAGACGGCAGGGCTGTGCGCAGAGTCCGCGGTTGCCCGAGCGTCCTCCGACGATAGAGGAAAAGAGGCATTGACCCGAATGGCAGACGCAGAGCGCGCCGTGAACGAAAGCCTCGATCTCGATCGGCGACTCGCGGCAGATAAGCTCAAGATTCTCCCTTGAGGTCTCGCGCGCGATGACCATTCGCTCGAATCCGAGGCGGGCGAGCTCTCTCGCCGCATCGAGATTGTGACCCGACATCTGCGTTGACGCGTGAAGCGGCAGATCGGGGAAGGTGCGGCGGAGGATCGAAGCGACTCCTAGGTCGGCAACTATCAGAGCATCCGCGCCCGCAAGATACGCCGCCTCCGCGGTCTTCAGCATATCGCCTATCTCGCGGTCGTACACGAGCGTATTGAGCGTCAGATAGATGCGGACTCCCGCCTCGTGTGCGCGTGCGATCTCATTTTTCAGGCTTTCGGGCGTGAAATTTGTCGCGCCGATTCTGGCATTGAAGCCCGACGCGCCCATATATACAGCATCAGCACCCGATCTTATCGCCGCGCGCAGAGCCTCGGGCGAACCCGCGGGAGCAAGAAGCTCGGGCAGTTTATTCATTTTTTCCATTACCGTAAAACCTCCGAGCGTAAGTTTTTTGTAAAAATCATATACAAATACTTGACCCAAACTAAAAAGTGGTGTATAATTGCATATATAAATAATTATACAACAAAATTCAGAATAAATAAAGAGCTTTTTTCAAAAAAGAGAGAAAAGAGGCAAAAAAATGGAACTCGAAAACAAAAGATTCGCAAAAAACGACTCGGGATTCATCTGCGGACACTGCGGACGCGAGGTAAAGCCGCTCGGCTCCTCCTCACGCAACCACTGCCCGCACTGTCTTTGGTCGATACATATCGATGAAAATCCCGGCGACCGCGCTTGCGAGTGCTTAGGTCTCATGGAGCCGATACTCGTCGAGCCCGACCCCAAAAAAGGATATATTATCACACATAAATGCACGAAATGCGGAGCAGAAAAGAGATGCCGCGCGGCGCACGAGGCGCGTGTTCAGCCCGACGACATCGATCTTCTCATCAAGCTTACCGCAGGAAAGGACAGATATTAATGAAACTCACATTCACACCCGCCGATTGGAGCGGAACACTCACCTGGAACGCCGTCGCAGAAGCCGAAAGCTACGATATTTACCTTAAATATTCGGATTCGATCCGCGATTTCAAATGCGTTGCCGAAAACGTAACCGAAACGACAGCGACAATCGGTCTCGATTACGCTCGCAACGCAGAGTTCTACGTTGTCGCAAAGAAGGACGGCATCGTAATCGCCGAAAGCGAGCATATCACAGGCAAATCAAACGGAATCCGCGCGAACGACACTATGATCCGCGACGACAAGCTCCGCTACTTTATGCCGCAGATGACGCATATGCTCGCCAGCCTTTTCACCGCGAACGGCGAGATCTGGGTCTGTGATTCGGGCCTTTCAAAGGGCGGTCAGGCTCTTGACGACTACCTTATGGACATCCGCCGCAAGGCTGCCGCAGAGCTCGGCATCGACGAGAACGACGAATCGCTCAAGATCGCGGTAAACGCCCATCTTTCGCATTACCACAGCGACCACATCGCGGGAATGTTCAAGATCATGATGAAGAATCCCTTCATCGCGTTCGAGAAGATCTATATCTCGACGCCCGAGACCGATCCCGAAATGCGCCATTTCACGGGCAATAACGTCACCTGGCTCAAGGCCGTCGACGAATATCTCCCCGGCAAAAGCACGTACTATTACGAGGTCCCGTGGGGCAAGCATATCCGCCTCGAGCTTGAGAACATCGACGCGGTGATGGATCTCTACCCCGCATTCGAGGATCACACGACGATCTACCTCAAGGAAGACGGCTCGCCCGACTACTCGCGCGGCTTCTGGAATATCGTTGCTCTCCGCGACGAAGCACACGCAAAGGTTCTCGCGCAGAATTACAACTCGACCTGGGCTGTCATCCGCTACGGTGAGAACAAGATCTTCCTCCCCGGCGATTATTCGGGCTTTGACGACACCTGCCTTGCGCCGACACTCGACTACTACGGCCGCGAGAATTTTGAAGAGGTCGACCTTATGACCTACCCGCACCACGGCGTCGCGCGCTTCACGCCCCTGATGACCGACGTTACGAAGGCAAAATACACCGTCTTTATGGGCGGACTTGAGGAAATGCTCGGTCAGCCGCGCTCGGTGCTTGCTCTGCGCTACTGCGAGAAAGCGGGTTCGAAGCTCCTTTGGACAGATCAAGCCGCATTCACCGCCACCCTCGACGGCAAGAACATCACCATCGACCGCGAGCCCGACGAATGGCCCGATACCTCGATGGTCGAAGTCGCGCCCCAACCCGTCTTCTTCAGCGAATTGAAGCAGTATCAGTAATAAAAAAGAGTTGACAAATCAACTCCCAGACTGCTGACAAAGTAGCATAAAAAGCATTCATATAGCAATATGCACAAAAAGCAGAAAGCTATGTTCGCACTCGCGATGCAGGGGTGAAGGGGGCGCAGCCCCCTTCACCCCATTTAGCAAGTGCTAACACAGCGGTTTGCCTGATTTTGTGAACTTTGACATATCGTTTTTTAGAAAAAAGGGCAGAACGATAATCGATGAAGTTTGCACACTTAAACTTCCCCTCCCTGTTCAAGGGAGGGGAGC
>JAZQXP010000104.1:0-1335 GCA_045632925.1 Eubacteriales bacterium
ATTCGGTGTAATCATTCCATCGTCTCTCCTTCATAAACAAATTCTGCGGGGCCTGTCATAGTCACCTTGTTATCAGGCGTGACAGTGATTTTCAAGGTACCGCCGTCAAGATGAACCGAGATCGGCTCACAATATGCGCAATACTTTTTCTTAACTGCCACAACCGCCGAGGCGCACGCCCCCGTTCCGCAAGCCATTGTCACGCCGCTTCCCCTCTCCCATACTCTCATGCGAAGCTCACTGTTCCCAATTACCTGAACAAATTCTACGTTCACTCCGTCCGAAAATGCCTCGTGATGCTCGATTTTTGTTCCAAGTGTGATAAGAGGTGCCTTTTCGATATCGTCAACGAAAATAACAGCGTGAGGATTACCGACAGATACGGGAGTCAAAACGACCGTTTCACCATCAATATTTAACGTCATATCTTCGTCAGGAACAGCTTGTCCCATATCCACGGTCACGCTTTTGACCTTACCGAAGCTGACGCCGAGCTCCAAGGTCTTGATACCAGAAAGAGTTTCAACGGTCAGATTCTTTTTATCGGTATAGCCTTTATCGTAAACGTATTTGCCGACACAACGAATACCGTTTCCGCACATTTTGGCTTCACTTCCGTCTGCGTTGAAGATATGCATTTTGAAATCCGCGACGGCGGAAGGCGATATGTAGATCATTCCGTCCGAGCCGGCACCGAAATGCCGCTCGGAAAGCTTTGTTGATAATTCTTTAATATTGCTCGGAACCTCACCATACACATACAGATAATCGTTTCCGAGTCCGTGCATTTTCGTAAAATGCATTTGATCACTTCCTTTTTATTTTGCGTTAATTGTGGAGATTCCCATCGTAACCTCCTCAAGAACGTCCAGCAACATTCTGACGGTATCGAGGGATGTCAACATCGTGATGTTGTTCTGCGCCGCACAGCTACGAATGCGGGCACCGTCGCCGAAATGCTTACCCGACAGGATTGCACGGGTGTTAATGATGTAACTAACGTATCCCTGTCTGATGGAATCAAGCACCTCCTCGCTACCTTCGCTCGGCTTGTGACGGATCCTTGTTCGGATTCCGTGATCCTTCAAATACTGTCCCGTCAAGGTAGTCGCCTCGATATTGAAGCCCATATTGTAGAACCTCTGCACCAAGGGAAGCGTTTCCGCCTTATCCTCGTCGGCAACGCTGACAACTACCGTACCGTAATTGCGGAGCGTCAGACCCGATGCGATCATCGCCTTATACATGGCGCGATGCAGCTTTTCGTCGTAGCCGATTGCCTCTCCCGTGGATTTCATTTCGGGAGAGAGGTATGCGTCCATGCCGCGAAGCTTG